>CAIOAK010000064.1 GCA_903855945.1 uncultured Anaeromyxobacter sp. | reverse complement strand
CTCCCAGCCGACACGTGTCAGGAGGTCGGCTTCCGTCGGCAGCTCCACCCCGTTCGAGATGCCGACGACCGGCTTTCCGGGAAACCAGGCCACCGCGCCCCGGTGAACCTTCGGGCTCACGCCGACGGCGCAGTTCCACGCCGCCACGTCCGTGGCCGCGTGGGAATAGAGGAACGACCAGTCCCCGTGAAGCACATAGAGGACCGGCGTCCGGTCGGCCACCATGTGGATCGCGCACTGTGCCAGGCGGTTCTGCGGGCTGACGTTCACGACGATCACGTCGTACGCCCGGGAGTTCAGATCGGCGGAAAGCTCCTCGGCAAGGCGGACAAAACGGGCATGGCGCCTTTCCGGCAGGCAGTAGCCGGACATTCCACGGGCAGCGACCTCCGGCCACCAGGCACCCTCCCTCTCCGCTACGATCGTGACGTCGTGACCGACTCCGACCAGGTACTTCCCGAGGTCGAGCGTGAACTTGGGACCGCCACGCGGGGACATCTCGCCCAGGGACACCGCGACCCTCATCGGAACGAACGAAGCTGGCCTGCCCGGCAACGCGCCCGGAGCCTCGAAAGGACGAACATGGTGCACGCACGGGCACGGGCGACGCCGTCGCGCCACCGCGAGAATCCCCGTGCGCGAAACGCCGCCTCGAGGCGGAGCGTTTCGCGGAGGTAGACATACGTGGAATCGCTGAGACCGACAAAATGAGGCAATACAGGTCTTACCATGCGCCCGCGCCGAACGAAGGAGCACTCGCCGGCCAGGATGTCCATCTCCATCCGGAACAGCGGAGGTTCCGGGACGAACATCACGTCGAGCCGCGGATCGTCCGTCGCCTTCAGCCCAGCCTTCGCCATCGCGAGACTGATCAGGGGCTCCACACTTTCGATGCCTTTCCGGTCGCTGCTGAGGTGGTAGATGAACGCGAGGTCAAGCTCGGAGTAGATCTTGAAGAGTGCTTTCGCATTCGCGAAGATCCTCTCCGCCTGCGGCGACTTCGTGAAGTAGTACAACCCACCGTTGAATATCGGGTAGGTCGGTGACGGCACCACTGCACGGATCCTTGCGGGCGACCGAAAGAACCGCATCGTGACCTCGTTCTTGCCGAACACCGCAAAGTCCTGACCTGCGAAGTAGTCGAACACCAGTTGTACGGAACGGACCGCGAGGCAGTCCGCGTCCACGAACAACGTCGTTTCGAACGGAGACATGGCGTACGAATCGAGCTTGCAGACGACGCCGGGCCAGCGTGAGAAGTCCCAGGGAATGACGTGTTCATAGAGTCCCTCGAATGCGGCTGGGTCGAGGTCCGTCGCCACCGCCAGGGGGACGTCCGGGGTGCGCAGTCGGATGGAACGCGCCAGGTTCACGGCCTGCTTCAGATACTTCGGCCGGCTGTGAGCGATCGTCAGGACACCCTTGGCGCGATTCATGGCTTGGAGGCTCCACGGGTTTCCTGCACTGGCGGATCAGGTCATCGCCCACCGTGGCTCTCGATTCAGCATAGGGACTTTCCTCCGGACCCGCAAGAAGCCTCCGGGCCGGAAGAGAGAGCCTGCCGAGGGCTAAGATCAACGGCCAGATGATCGGAATCCCAGCAAGGATCGGCGCGGATCGAGCCCCCGGGACCTTCAGCGTGCTCCACGTTGCCGGCACTTGGGCTCCCGACCCGACCGGGGGGGCCGAGCGGTACGTCGGGGAGCTGGCGGCCGGTCTCGCGGAAGAGGGAGTCGCTAGCATCATAGCTGCGCCGGGGATGGAAGCGGTGACACCCGGGGACGGCGGAGGCGCCTTCCGCTACGTAATGCCGGCCGTCTCCGGGCGTCAACTCCTGGGCGAGGCCAACGGCGAGGGGAGCGTCGACGCGGCCCGAGCCCTGTCGGAGATTGCCCGCCGATCCGGGGTCGGGCTCGTCAACATTCACTCCAACCTGCGCGCCTCCGGGCTCGCGGCGGTCAAGCTGCTGAAGTTGATGCAGCTACCGGTGGTCTTCACGTACCACGACACGGGATACTCCTGTCCACGGGGCGACTTGAGTCTGATGGGCAGGAAGGTCTGCGACGGGAACCTCGAACCGCACCGGTGCCTGGCCTGCTGCCACCAGGCGCAGGGCGTGCCTTGCGCTCTGGCCGGACTCTCCGCACGCGCCTTCCGGACAACCGAGGGGGGGCCTGCGCTCGCCGCGCATCTCGGCCCATCCGTCGCCAGGCTCGCGAGGTGGCGCCACCTCGCGAGCAGGATCCAGGCAACTCGCGAGTTCCTGCATCTCATCGACGGGATCGTGGCGCCCTCGAAATGGGTCGAGGAGCTACTCGCCCGGAATGGCGTCGACCGCGTCCGCATCTCGCACGTACCGCAGCCGGTCCCGGCGGATGCCGTCAGAGTCGAGCGGCGGGAGCGGAGAGTCGGAAGCCGCCCGGTCGTCCTCTTCATCGGGCACCTGGGCAGGGGGAAGGGTCTCGGCGTGCTCATCCAGGAGGTGCGGAAAGACCCGTCGCTCGACATCGACGTGAAGGTCTTCGTCTCGACACCGAACCACAGGGCGGTGCTCGAGTTTCATCGGATCGCCCGCGAGACGAAGACGGATGGCCGGTTTGGCTTTGCTCGGAACCGGCCCCGGGCCGAGGTGCTCCGGGCCCTCGCCGGCGCCGACGTTCTCGTAGTCCCTTCGGTCCAGCCGGAGACCGGGCCACTCGTCGTCCTGGAGGGCCGGGCGGCCGGCATCCCCGTGGTCGGACCGAGAATGGGGGGAATCGAGGAGCGAGTGGAGGACGGTGTCGACGGAGTTCTCTACGAGCCCGGGAAGCCGGGCGCGCTCCGGGCGGCGCTCCGTACGGCGCTCTCGATGCCGCGCCCTCCAGAGGCGCGTCGGGAGGAACTCCCCGACCGCCGGAAGGTGGCCCGGGAGATCCTGCGGAGGGCCTACCTTCCCGCTATCGAACGGGCAGGGGGGCGAAAGGTCTGAGGCATCAAGGGGAACGAATGCCACGGCTCCTGTTCGTCGTACACGAATACGTCCCGTTCCTGGGCGGATCGGAGTACTTCGCCTGGGAGATGGCCGAGGAGTCCCTGAGTGAGCCCGACCGATTCACGCCGTGGCGGGTTTCGGGGATCCGGGCCCGAAACCGCAGGCGAGGCGCAACCGCTCGGGATCCCCTTGCGGAGGGACGTGCAGCGCAGGCTGGACCTCGTGGTAGAGCCGGTGGACGTCAGGCCCCATTGACGCTGACCGCAGGCAGGCCCCCCACCAGCGCCGGGCCATGCGGAGCCGCAGGACCGCGTCCTCCTCTTCGGCGAGGAGGCTCAGGATCTCGCCGGCACGCGCCAGTTCCGCGATGGTGAAGAAGGGCTTCTTCTCGGCAACGGATGCGACGACGGTGTAGTCCTGCTCCGGGGCGTCCGGGAAGAGGTTGAAGAAGTGAGGCCTCCGGTACCGGGACAGGTCCTCGTCGATCGCCGGTCCGTCGAGGACGCTCCGCTGCCCCGGATGACGTCGATACCTGAGCAGGATCCTGGGGACGTTCCCCATCCGGCAGCGGGGAGCGATGCGCACGTAGAACTCGTATTCCTCGCAGGACGCCTTCTCGTCCAGGGGGAACCGCCTTCCCAGGTCGGCTCGCATCATCGTGGTCGGTTGCAGCATTCCCGCGCCGAAGAGCATCTCGTAGCAGGTGCCCCGGTGCGTCGCGGCGTTCAGGAAGATGCCGTGCTTCCGGCCGCCCCGGACCTCGCCAAACTCCCTGGCGCCGGTGCCGCAGATGTCGACGCCTGTCTGTCTCATCCACTCGACCTGCACTTCGAAGCGCTCCGGAACGGAGACGTCGTCCGCGTCCATCCGAGCGATCAGCTCCCCTTTCGCGACGGCGATCCCAGAGTTGATGGCCCGGGAGAGCCCTCCGTGGGGCAGAAAGAGGGGCCGGACGCGGGCATCCCGCGAGGCAAAGGCCAGGAGGATGTCCCGCGAGGCATCGGTCGAGCCGTCGTCCACGACGATGAACTCGAGGTGCCGGTACGTCTGGCCGAGAACCGAAGAGATGGCCGCCTCGAGATATGCAGCAGCGTTGTAGGCGGACATGACCACGGACACGAGGGGACCGTAAAATAAAGAGGAAAGCGCAATCGACTCCGATGGCATTCGATCCCGCCGTCCGGGAGTCAGCGCGGCGCGATCGAGGTCGCCCGCCGGGGGAACGCGGTCCGGCTAGGAATAACCAAAAGCCGAGTCATCCGCTCCCGCGCCCGAGCCGCTGAGCGCCTCGCCGAGGGGGAGGCGCTCGAACGAAGGCGTCACCCACGGGCGGGGTGCCGGTTCTTGCTTCGTCGCCGCGTCCAGCTTCTTTTCTTCCACTTCCGCCTCCTCAACCGGTCTCAGACTTGGTTCACCACTCGCCCGTCAGGTTCCGGGAACCGCGCCAGCACAGTATACCTCGAGGCCTCTTCAAAGCCCACGACGCCCCTGTCGCCGTCGTTCACCCAGGCGTGGGCGGTCAGCCCCTTCCCGGGAAGGGTAGCCGCCCCATAGAAGAGCGTTGCGCCGACGCCACGCCTCCGCAGCATGGACTGCGCCGTCATGGCCCGGTGCAGGCAAGTGGTCTTGACGGGAAAGTGCCAGCTCGCCCTCGCCACCGCCGAGGAGACCTCCCGCCTCGCACGGTTGCGTTCCCGGCCCGACACCTCGTTCCGCCGCGGCGGCCGTGAGACGAGGGACATGAGGGTGCGGAACGGGACCAGCGCTACGGCGACCCGCGCCAGGAGGAGAAGAGCCGCGGCCTCGCCGAGCGCCAGCCGGGACTTCAAGCGCCGCCGGAAAGCGTCAGAGGGCAGGCGCATCTCCAACCTGCACGAGGCCCGCCTCGGCCAGGCCCTGCAGCAGCCCGAGCACTTCCGTCAGGCAGGTGGCCTCGTCGACGACGTACTCGAGCCGCAGCCGGGCACAGATCTCCGAGACCTCGATCGGCACGGAGATCAGGCTCCAGACTCGCCCCGCCGACTCGTTGAGGGAGTAGCAGTAGCCTGCCTGCGCGTCTATGGCGAGGAGTTCGTCGTCCAATTCGCTGAAGGGGATATCCCGCCCGCGCCGGACGATGCTCTGGCTGGTCACTTTCATCGTTGCCGTCATCCTGGCCGATGGTAACCCCACGAGTTCCCGGTCCACCAGAAACCGCTCCCTCCGGCTACCGAGGACCTACCCACCGCCGGGAGTCCGGCCGGCCCCCCCCGCTTCGAACCAGAGGAGGAAACTTCCAGCCATCAGCCCGCGCGCCAGGACGTACCTGTAGTCGACCATCAGTGACTCGACGGGCCCTCCCGCTGTCGGCCACCGCTCGACCAGCAGCCGCATCCGCTCCAGGTCGAGAACGCGCTGCGCGAGCTCGCTCCTCTCGAGACGCTCCAGTTCTACAGCGATCTGGCCGCGCACGCTGGTTGACCTCTCGAACCAATCGGCCGCTTGCAAGCCGCGCAGCCGGTTCTCCAGAACCATGGAGGGAAGACGGCCGGCCATGGCGCGCCGGATCAGCGAGCGTGGCACCCCGTCGAAGAGGAACTGATCCTCCGGCAGGGCGAGGCAGAATTCTGCAATCCGGACGTCGGCAGTCGGCGATCGGAGGTCGATGCCGAAACAGGAGCGGAACGCCGAAAGGTAGGGGCCACCGTCCTGGCCCGCAAGCGCGCGGCACCGGATCTCGCGGGTGTCCGGGGGGGGACCAAAGCGACAGG
Source organism: uncultured Anaeromyxobacter sp. (assembly GCA_903855945.1). GTDB lineage: Bacteria > Myxococcota > Myxococcia > Myxococcales > Anaeromyxobacteraceae > CAIOAK01. The sequence continues at coordinate 3,150 of CAIOAK010000064.1, read as the reverse complement.
CGTGACTCTCCTTGCTCGCTAGAGCCGTCACGCCGTTCGCGACGGCAAACGAAGGATTGATGGCGGAGTAGATTCTCCAGGAATCCGTGTTCCCGCACGGGGAGCGGCCTCGCAGGCGGTCCACGCCTCGCCGCACCGGCTCCGGCAACAGGGGCATCAGCCCCCGGCCGACTAAGGCTTGCAGGGGGGACCGTGCCGTGCCCCGCCTCGCCATGGCAGTGGCCTCGCGGACTGCCTGTCCCCAGCGGCCTCTCCAGAGCAGCCCCGGCAAAAGCCCGCCGCCGTCCCAGCTCAGCGTCAGGTTCCCCTGCATACCGTCGAGTAGCACCGCGATGCCGCGATCCCGCGCCGCCGAGAGGATCGCCTCGAGCCACACCCGGTTGGAGGTGTTCCGGAATGGATGCTCCAGGTGACGGCAGAGGCGGTCCGCGTCGTCGAGGAAGGTCCGGCCTTCGGCCCGGACCAGGTTGAGATCGAGGCCCCTGCAGGTACCGGCAATCGCCCTCACGTAAGGCGTTTCGTCGGCGTAGCGGCCCTCGGGCACCGGACCCCGGAATTCTTCAAGCGGGACCTCGGTGAAGGTTGCCAGCCGCTCGCCCCTCTTCTCGAGAAGGCGCGCCGCCGTCACGGAGACGGCGGACGAGTCGAGCCCGCCGCTCATCATGGCCCCCACGGGGGACGCGCTGCGCAGGTGGTCGCTCACGACCCGCTCGAAAAGCTCCCGGAAGGCCTCGACGTACTCCTCGTCGCGAGCGAACCGGATCTCGCGCTTCGGATCGGGCTGCCAGAAGCAGCGCCGCTTCAGGCCCTCGGGTCCCGCGGCGAGGACGTGTCCCGTGGGGAGGCTCAGGATGCCGCGGTAGAGAGTCTCGTCGCGCACGCCGCCTCTCTCCGCGAGCACGCTGGCGAGCTTCGCCTCGTTGAGCGCACGCGGTACGAAGGGGAGGGCCAGGAGGCCGCTCGGCATCGTCGCGAAGGCCAGGAGCCCCGGGGCCTCGTGGTAGAAGAGCGCGGGAGCCACGATCGGCGAACGCGCCAGGAAGAGCCGGCGCTCGCGCTCGTCCCAGAGGGCGAAGGCGTAGACGCCGACGACGTGGTCGACGCACTCCTCGCCCCACCTATCGAACGCGGCCAGGAGAAGCCCCGCGTCCCCGCCCTGCGCGGTCTCCCCCGGAATGCCTCCGCCACGGTCCGTCTGCCCCTCGAGATCGGCGAGCAGCTCGCGACGGTTGTCGATCCGAACGTCCGCGACCAGGAGGCGGCTGCCGTCCGCGCTCCGGAGCGCCGGACGATCGAGCCGGTCTTCAGGCGTGAACCAGCGGGAGCGCTGCCCCAGGCCGACCGGGCCGCTCACCCTGATCGCGACCCCGTCGGCGCCGTGGTGGGCAAGAGCCAGGCTCATCCGATCCAGGTCGGCCCCCTCGACCGGACGGCCGTCCAGGTGGACGACTCCGAACAGTCCGCTCACTCCCCCTCCCCGAGCGCCCGCCGGGCGTGAACGAGGAGGCTTTCCATCGCCTCGTCCGCGGCCTGCCAATCACGCGGACGCTTGAACTGCCAGACGGTCGTCCTCCGGGCGAGTTCCAGGAACCGCTCCCAGTGGGCCGCGTGGCGGCCCATGCCGTCGATCAGGTCGGGGCGATAGGTGGCGGCGGCGACGATGCGCCGCAGCGCCGCGGCGCCCGTCAGCCGCGTCAGATCGAGGTCACCCCACTCGAGCAGATAGATCGCGCGGACGGGAACGGGCTCGAACCCGGTCGGGCCCTGGATCTCCGGAAGGGAAGAGCGGTACTTCTCGAGCCGGAAGTGATCCTGCTCGAGGCCCTCGGCGGGCCAGCTCATCGCCTCGAGCGCCTCGCGCCAGAGCTTCAGGCGCGGCGTGGAGGGGTAGACGATCGCAGCGTCGTGCGTTGTCTCGAAGCGGCAGAGGTCGTCACCGAGGAGGCGCCATCCCCGTCCGACCAGCCACGCGGAGGCGCTCGACTTCCCTGCCCCCGACTTCCCGCAGAAGGCGATGGCACCGCCGCCCGACTGCACGACCCCGGCGTGGAGGAGGAGCAGACCGCGCTGGTAGCAGACCGCGCTCCACGCCGTTCCCAGGAGGAAGAGCCGCACTTCGCGGTCGTCCGCACCGGGCTCGGCGGAGATCGCGATCTCGCGCCCGTCCCGGACCGAGTACGTGCCGACCCCGGGGATTCGAAAGACGTATTCCGTCGCCGATACCCGCGGAACATCGACCAGCGGGATATCGGCCCGGGTCTTGACGACGACGTCAGGCTCCTCGAACAGCTGCGCCCTCTCGGACCGGTCCCAGTCGGGCACGGGGAACTCGCTCCTCACGCGGAGACCCGCGTGATAGTAGTGAAAGGACGTCAACGCCGGGATCGCCACGGACACGCCCTCCCACCCTCGCATTGCCCCGCGGCGCCTCGCGCATGTGAGCTTCCGCCCGCATCCTTCAGTGCGCGATGCGAGAGAGCGGGAGAGACACTCGACACCGGGAGAGGATGGGGGCGCTGCCCATCCCCGTCAACCTCCTGAGGAACGTTCGTGAGCGAGGAGCCACTCCTTCGCGGCAAGCCCGCCGGCGTAGCCGGTGAGACTCCCGTCGCTCCTGACGACCCATAGACGCGGGACGAAGATCCGTGCCGGGTTCCGCGAGTTCGCGTCACCGACCGCGTGAATGGTCCGTGGCGGGCCGGAACGCTCGGGCTCTCTCCCCTGCCGTGGCTCGAGTCCCCGCAGGCCCGGATGCGGGCGGAGCGGGTCGTGACGCTTCACGGCTACAGCGAGGCGGTCTCGCCGCGCGCCCGCGACTGGGGGAGAGGACCCACGTGACGGGCTACTGGTTCATCGAAGGCCTCGAGTCATGGACTCCCCCGCCTCCCCTCGCCCGGTTCCTGGAGGACGGGCCCCCGCCCGTCTTCGTCGGCTTCGGCTCGATCTTCGGCCACGACCCGCGGAAGCTGGCCAAGACCGTCGCCCAGGCTCTCCGCCTCTCGGGCCAGCGGGGCGTCCTCCTGACCGGGCACGGGGCGCTGGACGGGACCGAGGTCCCCCCGGAGATCCACGCCATCGAGGAGGCGCCGTTCGAGCGGCTCTTCCCCAGGATGTCCGCCGTCGTCCACCACGGCGGGGTCGGGACAGTCG
>CAIOAK010000063.1 GCA_903855945.1 uncultured Anaeromyxobacter sp. | reverse complement strand
CGGAGCGTGTCAACGGGTTTGAGACCAAATCGGTGCTGAAACTTGTGAGCAGCCGGGCGTGAAACCGGTGCTCGATGGGTAACTGGGGGGATCGACGGGCGACGATCTCGACGGAGCGCCGGAGGCGGCGGCGGGATCGTGGGAATCGAAAGGGACCCCCACGAGGCAGCCAGACCGGGCCGTGGAAAGCTGCCGGGCCGAGGAAAGCCGAGGCGAGGCTCGACGAGTGAGCAGACCTCGGGGACGGCTTTCCTCCGCCCTTGGAAAACCGCGCCGGCGAGCGTTCTGGTGACGAGGGAGGCTCGGCGGGCGCGGTTTCCCACAGCTTTCCACCGCCCTACGGCGGGTTCAGTTCTTCTGGTCGAAGAGACCGAGAACCCACTCGCGCTCGGAGGAGGGAGCCAGCGATGGCCAGGCCTGACTCTGCGACGCGGAGGCTGCGGCGCGTCGAGGCCGTCGGGGCGAACGGCGGGCTTCAACACGGCGCGGACTCGGCGGTTGGCGAGAGATGCGGAGAGTCTGGGATCAGGCGTTCCGGCGAGGTTGACTCGCATGTGGGTTGCTGGATGGTGTCGATGGGCTCCGCAGCGTTGAGCTCGAGAGAGGTGCGCCGGAGGAAGGCCGGGGAGGCGGGGGGCGTGGGCCGGCCTAAGGGGGCGCCGACCTCCCGCGTCGTCGCCTCGGCCGGGGGCTCGTTCGCCCTGGGAGGCACGAGGTAAACCCGCTCCGGCAGAGCGGCGACAATGGGAGGCCCCTTCACGAACCGCTCGGGGTGAGCCTGGTAGGCGCCGTCGAGGAACTGCTGGCGGCGGGCGAGGATGTCGGAGGCGGTCCCACGGTGAACCGAGGCCGGGGTGAGGCCGCCGAGGCCGGAGTGATAGTGCTCCTCGTTGTACCAGGCCACGAACCGCGCCACGAACACCCGGGCCTCTTCGATGCTGGCGAAGCAGTCGGGAAACTCGGGCTGGTACTTCAGGGTCTTGAAGGACGCCTCGGCGAAGGCGTTGTCGTCGCTCACCCGAGGTCGGGAGAAGCTGGGATCAACCGCAAGGTCGACGAGGAGCTGGGAGACGGTCTTGCTCGTCATCGGGGCGCCCCGGTCGCTGTGAAGCGTGAGGACCTGGGGGTGAATCCCCTCTCGATGGCAGGTCTCACGGATCAGATGGGCGGCGTGGGCCGAGGACTCCCGGGGCGCCAGCAGCCAGCCGACGATGGACCGGCTGAAAAGATCCAAGATCACGTACAGCGAGAAGTAGAGCCACTTGATCGGGCCCTTGAGCTTCGTGATGTCCCAGACCCAGACCTGGTTGGGCCCGGTGGCTGAAGCGCTCGGGACAAGCGCCGGAGGATGCTTGCGAACGGCCCGGCGCTCCCGCAACCCGTTCTCCTCTTTCAGGATCCGGTACATCGTCCGCGTGGAGCAGAGGAAGACGCCCTTGTCGAGCAGGCCGTGGTAGATCTCCGCCGGCGGCTGGTCCACGAACTGCGGCGAGTTCAGAACCTCCACCACAGCCTGTCGCTCGGGCCCCGTCAACGCCCGGGCGGCCCTCGGCCGCGGCCGCCGTGGCCGCGCAGGACGTGGACGCCGATATCGCTCCTGGGTCGCCCGCGAAACACCCAGGGCACGGTAGGCGTGGCGGCGAGAAGCCCCCAGCTCTCCGATCTCGGCTACCGCCGTGTTCACTTGCGCGGCTCCTCGTCGGCGGTCGGAAGGCCGAAGAGCCCGCATAGTTTTCGCTGCACCTGGATGATCCCTTCGGCCACCCGAAGTCGCTCCTGCAGACGTTTGTTCTCCCGAAGCAGCCGCCGGCTGTCATGCTGGACCGGGCGCCCCTGCTTGACCCCCGGCCCGTCCAGCCGCCCCTGCCTCAGCTCCTTACGCCAGGCGGTTAGATGGGACGTGTAGAGGCCCTCCTCCCGGAGCAAAGCCCCGATCCTGCCGGGAGAGCCCTTCAAGGAAGCGGCCTTCTCGAGGATCCTCTTCTTGTAGCCGGTCGTGAACGTCCGCCGTGTCGCCTTCGCGGGGACCTCCACGCTCGGCGTCTCGGGGGTATCCGGTGCTGGGTCCACCTTCATCGGCATCGCTTCTGCCTCCCCGCCCTGCTCAGATCTTTCGGTCACGAAATGGTCTCACCGAATGTTGGCACGGAGGG
>CAIOAK010000062.1 GCA_903855945.1 uncultured Anaeromyxobacter sp. | reverse complement strand
GAGCGGTCAAGGCGGTCAAGACGCCACCGCCGGAGGCGGTCCTACGCCCCCGGCGGTGAACTGGCTGGCCCGGCCGAGACGGTCAGAAGGGGATGTTGTAGTCGTGGGAGTTGGAGGAGTGCGAAGCCCGGGCGGCGTGGTCGGAAGGGACGCGAGTGAGCCGCTCGACGAGGCCGTCGTAGCCGGAGATCAGTTCGTGCAGGCTCCTGGCGGTGGCGAGGATCGACTCGGCGAACAGCAGGACGGGGTCGCTGTCGTCAGGCGCCTCGTCCGGGTCCTCGAGCATGGGGTGGGTGGCCTTGAGGGAGCGGATGCTCAGGATGAGGCTCGCGTCGAGCGCGGCGAGGATGGCGCGCTCGGGCGCCCAGAAGAGGTCGGTCTGGGTGGGCAAGCTGGCCGGGGTGGGTTCGCTTCGGTTCATGTTTCAGCCTCCTCGGGCTCGACGGGGAGGCGGCCGCCGGCGCGCTGGCGGGCGAGGTGCTGGCGGTAGCTGGGGCCGTCGATGTCGATGCGGATGGCCTTCTCGGCCAGCCGGTCGAGGACCGCCCCGGCGAGCGTGGCGTCGCCCAGGTACCTGCCCCAGGCCGAGAGTTGGAGGTTGGAGGTGATGGCCGTCGAGGTCTCCAGGGAGCGCCGGTCGAGGAGGGTGAAGAGCATGTGTGCGGCGGTAGGCTCGTCGCCGCGGCGCTTGAGCTGGCCCAGGCCGACATCGTCGATGACGAGCAGCCTGGCGCGCGCCCAGGCGCGCATGCGTCGCTCGTAGGTACCGTCGGCGAGCCCGGCGTAGAGGTCATCGACCAGGTCGACGCAGCGCGTGTAGCGGACGGTGAGCTCCTTCTCGCAGGCCTTGAGCACCAGAGCCTGGAGGATGTGGCTCTTGCCGGTCCCGGTTTTTCCGGTCACCAGAACGTCCTCGTTGCGGGCGACGAAGGAGAGGTCGAAGAGCCCCTCTACGGTCCTGCGGTCGAGCTTGGGCTGGAAGTCCCAGTCGAAGGCGGCCAGGGACTTGCGAACCTTCAGCCCGCTGCGACCGAAGCGCCACTCGATGCTGCGGGAGAGCTTGAAGGCCGCGGCGGCGGCGAACAGCCGCTCGATGCTCTCCAGCTCGGTGGCCCTGCTCTCGCGGGCCCAGCGCAGGTGGGCCTCGAGGTCGAAGTCGGTCAGCCCGAGGCGCTTGAGGTGTTGCCGGATCCGCCCCCGGAGTTCGTCTTCAGGGCCGGGGTCTCGCTCGTCTCGTCGCTTGGACATGGCAGCGTTGCTCCCTTTGGCGCGTCGGGGACGGTGCCCGGGACGGGCAGCGTGTCGTACTCGGCGAGGTCGCGTGCGCCGGCCGCGCTCTCGGGGTCGAGCTTCAGGGCGGTGTTCCGGGCCACGTACTGTTCGAGGCGGCGCGGGGTGCCGCGCGCCAGCAGGATCCGCTCGACGGCCCGGTGCTCGAGGGCGCCGTAGGCCGTGGCGTGCTCGAGTGCGGCGACGAGGTCCTCGCTGCCCCACATCTCTCGCAGGGCGAGCACCTGGCGCGCGTGGTAGCCGGCGGAGCGCGGCTGCGCCTTCTCGAGGGCGGTGAGGAAGGCGGCGGCCTTCTCGTCGATCTGTCCGAAGGCGACGCGCAGCTGGTCGAGATCGGCCCCGCGCTCGGCCTGGCGCGGACGGTGCCCCGGCAGGATCGAGTACTGCTGCGCGCCACGGGGGAAGAGCGGATGCCGGGCGATGCAGGTCAGGTCGGCCCTGTAGACGAAGAGTTCGTTCTCGGTGACGCGTACCGGGATGATCTCGGTGACGTACTCGTAGGGCAGCGAGTACCAGTTGCCTTCCCAGGCGATGAAGCCCTCGATGTCGCACAGCCTGTAGAGCACGCGCGCGGTGTCGTACGGGTGGCGGGGCAGCGGCCGCAGGAGCGGCTGCTCCTCGGCGAAGAGCTCCAGTCGCGTGCGTTGCCGCATCCGCTTGAGGGGGCGCAGGTCGGCGATGGTGTCCATCCACTGGACGAGCTGGGCCTTCAAGTCGGCGAGATCCCGGAAGCTGCGCCCCCGGAAGAAGCTCAGGACCAGTTCCCAGAAGGCCCGCTCGACCCGGGGCTTTCGGTTGGGCGCATGGCGGACGGCCACAGCCACGAATTCGTAGAAGGTGGCGAAGTCGATGAAACGCGGGTTGAAGATGGGCTGCTGGCCTTCCCAGCGCAGCACCACCGGCTTCTGGCTGTCATAGGTGCACTGCCGCGCCGCGCCGCCGAAGCGCTCGAAGGCGTGCAGGTGGCCGTCCATCAACGGGTGCAGACCGTTGCTCTCGAAGAAGGCGTAGAACTTCCGGGTCGAGTAACGCAGCGTGTAACCGAAGGCCTGGAGCGTCCGGGGAGGCGCGTGCGTGAAGGTCACGTCGTAGGGCGACCAGTCGCACTCGCCCATCTCCCCGGGGACGCGCGGCGGAGTCTGGAGGCTCGGCTCGGGCGGCTTCTTCGGGCGAATCGTGCGTACCAGGACCTTCACCCCGGTGTAGCCCCCGTCGAAGCCCTTCTCCCGCAAAATCTCGAAGACCCTCTGCGCCGTGATGTCCGGGTACTTCTCGAGCAACTCGTCTATCTGGGTGCGGAAGAAGTCGAGCTTGGAAGGCCTTGGACGCTGGCTGCACGCGCGCGGCAGCGCCGAGTGCTCCGCCTCCCGAGTCTCCTGGTGGCGCTGGATGACCTGCTTCACCGTGTTGCGGCTGATGTGCAGCGCCCGGGCGATGGCTCGCTTCGTCATCCCCTCCCGGCGAAGGCGCACGACGTCGTAGATGAACTGCTCGTCAAGCGGTGACATCGTCGACTCCGTGTGCGTCCAGGCGCTTGTCGAGGGTCCGGAGCAAGGCGGTGATCGACCCTCGCAGGTCCCCCAGTTCGCGCGACGCCACCGCACACCCCGACTCGCCCAGGCTCGTCAGCGAGCGCTCCAGCAGGCGTACGTGCATGCGCGCAGCGAGCCTCTTCATCGCCCAGGCGTCGGCGACCAACTGCTCGCCCGGCGTGCGACGGGGCACCCCACCCTTGGGCCCTGCCGCCGACGGCGACGAGGCTTGCTCGAGTAGGCGGGGCCACTCCGCTCCCGGCGCCCCGAGCAGCGACTCGACGAGCCGCGCGGCCTGCCGCGTCGTCAGCCCACGGCGCATCACTACCTTCGTCGCAGCGTCCTGGTTGCCGCGCGGCAACCGGGCAAGTTCCACAGCCGCCCTCGCGCATACCAACCCCAGCCGCACGTTGGCCGTCAACTCGTCCGACAGTCCCTCGGCCAGCATCAGCTTGCGGCACACCCAGCTCTTGTCCCGCCCCAGCAACCGCGCGATCTCCGGCTGGCCGAGGGCGTCCTCCCGGTACAGCGAGCGCACCAGCCAGGCCACCTCGAGGCTCGACAACCCATTCGCCGCGTTGCACGAGAGCAGCCGCACCTTCGCCCCGGCCGCGTCGAGATCGTGTACGTCAACCCGCAGCGCGGGCCACGACAAAGCCTGCGCCGCGCGCCATCTCTTCATCCCGTCGAAGATCTCCAGCCCGCCGCCGCGGCGCCACGCCTGCACCGGCGTCAACTGCCCCAGCTTCGACAGCGACTCCTCCATCCGCTCCTGCGCCTTGGGCACGCACAGCCGCATCGCGCACATCGAGCCCAACAACTCGTTGGGCGACACCTCGAAGCTCGCGTTCATCCCGCTCGTCATGCCCGGGGACGGTGCGCGATCTCCCGTGCGGTTGACCAGACCGGCCCGTGACGGTGTCCCAGGAAATCGGCTTCCCGACCGCTCCCAGCGCGCCTTTGCTCACGGAGGCTGGCCCGTGACATCGCCCCAGGATGTCCCAGGTGCGGCCGCTGACAGGGCCATTCCTAGCGCGATCCGCGTCATTTTCCGCCGGAGGCTAGCCCGTGACATCCGCTGATCTTGTCCCAACTTCTCGATCATTTCCTCAATGGCTGCGCGCCCTTCCGCGCCAAGGCTGGCCCGTGACATCCGCGGCCAATACCCCTCCCCGGCGGCCTCCCGCGCCCGGGTCCTCTTCGTGCGCGCTCGGTCCAGAGCCCGTACCGCCGCCAGGTTCGCCGTGCGCTCCCTCTTCTGCTGCTGGCCTCGCCGACGCAGCCGGCACTTCTTCCCGCACGTCAGCTGCGTCCCAG
>CAIOAK010000061.1 GCA_903855945.1 uncultured Anaeromyxobacter sp. | reverse complement strand
ACTCTTCTGTGAACGTCCTTCGCTTCCTCATGGACCAAGTCTCCCTCACATCGGAGGTGTCCACGAACTCGGGGCAGGCTCAGTCGCCATCAACTCCAGGATCTTCGCCGTCGTGTCGTCGTTGTGCAGCACCTCGCCCTGCGCGGCCTGCTTGACGAGCTCCGCGTGGGCGGGCTCGATCAGCCCGGCGGCGCGATCCACCAGTTCCCACTGCGTCGCCGCCGGCAGCGGGATCCCCAAGCCCTTCTGCAGCTTCTCGACCCGGGTGAACGGCATGCCCACCCCGTACTTGAAGTTCCCGATCATGGCCGGCACCGTCTCGTCGTACTTCTTGTCGCCCACGCCCGCCGGTGCCTCGGCGGTGTAGACCTCGCCGCACAGGTTGCAGCGCAGGCGGTCGAGCTCGTAGAGGGTCGCTCCCAGGGGAGCCATGCCCCGGATGCGCAGGAGCACCGCCGGCCCCAGCGGGTAGATCTTTCCCTTCTGGCATCCGGGGCACCCGCCGCCGCCGTGGAGGGTGCCGTGCGGTACCTTGACCTTCTCGGCGCCTGGATAGGCCGCCGCGCCGTTGCGCCCGTGGCCAGGAGGCTTCGCCTTCTGCGGCCCCCCGGCCTCGGCGTCGCCGGGCGTCTCCCCGACGACCTGGCTGGTCTTCTCCGTGCTCGCGCCGAACAGCATCCTCCGCAACCGCTCGATCGTCGTCCCCTTCGACGAGAGCTCCTGCGTGAGGAAGCCCAGCGTGTCGACTGCCGTCCGGAGCGTGGTGTGGTCCGCCTCGTCGATCGGCGCCGTTCTGGCCCGGTCAACGATCCCGATGAGCTCCGGGAGCGCCACGTCGCGCCGCTCCGGTGATGCGTGTCGGTTCCAGTTGCTCATCCATTCCGCACCATGATCCCTTGATCGGCCCGTGCAAGGCCTTTCTCCTCGTCCCCGTCGATTCCCTCACGCCGACGCGGCGGCGACCTGCCTCCACTCCGGCGGGGCCTGCGTCGTCGATGGGTTCCCCGCGCAGATCAAGACCTGAAGCTCGTGCGCCTTCAGCACCGCGCCCACCCGGTCGCCCGCCTCCGGCCACCAATGGAACTTCCCCTTCGACAATCGCTTGTGGGCCAGCCAGAATCCCTGGCCGTCGTACACCAGCAACTTGATCGCCGTCCGACGCCGGTTCCGGAAGACGAACACCGTCCCCGTGAACGGGTCCGCTCCCAGGCTTCCCCGGCACCGTTGCGCCAGCCCGTCGATGCCGCACCGGAAGTCGGCCGCCTCGATCGCCACCAGAACCCGCATCTGCGGCGTGATCTGGATCATGCTCCCCGCTGCCGGAAGGCCGTGACCAGGCCCGTGAGGTCGACCGGTCCGGGAAGCCGCACCGTCACCCGGATCCCGGTCCCGTCCGACAGCTCCACCACCGTGCCTGTCCCCGGCGGAGCGGCACCGAGGATCTCCGCCCCCGTCAACTCCACGAACCCCTTCGGCGCCTCAACAGAGGCCGCCATCCGCCTCTTGAGCCCCCCGAGGTTGATCCGCACACCCCGCGCCACCCGGTAGGCCCCCTCCCTCCTTCCAAGCGCCACCGCCCTCGTCCAGAGCTCCTCCGGCATCTGCGACCGCCGCCGCGGCGCCCGCTGCCACCGCTCGATTCGCTTCCCCAGCCGCTCTACCCCGACCGACAGCTTCCTCGTCCCCATGGCCCAGTCCTCCTGTCCCTCGACAGGTTCGGACCCTACCCCGGTGCCGCCCCGCGACTCACGCACGCTTGCCGAAGGCACACGATACATCTCCGCGAAATAACAGGGGGAACGGCGCTCCGGGAGGTTCAGTCCTGATCCTGGAATTTCGTGCGCCGCGTAACCCATTGACATTAAGCTTGTTTTTCAGATGGGGTCGCTCACGCACGATGGCCGGATGGCGT
>CAIOAK010000060.1 GCA_903855945.1 uncultured Anaeromyxobacter sp. | reverse complement strand
GAGGGTGGAGGCCAGATCCTCCGGACGGCCCTCTCGCTGTCCGCCGTCACCGGGCGCCCCTTCCGCATCACGGGCGCCCGCAGGGACCGCCCCCGGCCGGGGCTCCGCCCGCAGCACCTCGCGGCGGCGCGCGCGACCGCCGGCCTGTGCGGGGGCATCCTGACCGGTGACTCCGTCGGGTCGATGGAGATATCCCTGGAACCACAGGCGGTTACGCGTCGGGCCACCTGGGAGGTGAACATCGGAACGGCCGGGTCGGCGCCGCTCCTCTTCCAGACGCTCTGCTGGCCGCTGGCGCTCGCCGGGGCCCCCACCGCGGTCACGCTCGTCGGTGGCACCCACCAGGACCACGCTCCCTCCTTCCACTACCTCGCACTCGTCTGGGCCCCGGCGGTCGCCCGTCTGGGGTTCCGGTTCGACCTCTCGCTCCAGCGGGCAGGGTTCTATCCGGAGGGGGGAGGGGAGTTCTCCGCCACGGTCCATCCCCCTCGCGCCATGCCTCCCCTCGACCTCCGTCACCGTGGGACCCTCGTGGAGGCGGAGGTGGTCTCGCTCGCCGCCGGCGTGGAGTTCTCGGTGGCCGAACGCCAGGCGGAGCGGGCCGACCGGCAGATGCGGGACCGCGGAGTCGCCTGCGAGGTGCGGGCGCTGCCCATGCCCGTGGGGCCGTCACGCGGGAGCCACCTCATCGTGGTGGCTCGCTTCGAGCGCACCCGGTCCGGGCACGCCGCGACGGGTGCGGGTGCTCCCGACCCCGACGCCATCGCCGACACCGCGGTGGGCGATTTCGCTCGATTCGTGGACGGGCACGGAGCCGTCGATCCGCGCCTCTCCGACCAGTTGCTCGTTCCGGCGGCGCTCGTCGCGGGCGGCCTCGTTCCCCGCCCCCCCGAGGTGGACCGGAGCACGGTGTTCACCACCTCGGAGGTGACTCGCCACCTGCTCACCAACGCCGAGGTGATCCAGCAGTTCCTGCCGGTGGAGATCGAGGTCGAGGGTAACGTTGGTCAGGAAGGAACGGTGAAGGTGCGACCCGGGACGGGCGCCTAGAACCACCCGTTCCGTCGGAAGAGCAGGACCATGGCCACGGGCAGGGCGAGGGTCGTGGCTCCCACCACCCACCAGCCCCCCATCCAGGAGGTGCCGGGCAGGTTCATGCCGAAGAAGCTCGTGATGAACCCCAGCGGCAGGAAGATCGTCGCCACGAGCGCCATCCGCGCCATCACCGCCGACAGCCGGTTGTTCACCGACGAGAGGTAGATCTCCATGGTCTGAGAGACGAGGTCGCGGGCCACGTCGAGTTCCTCCGTGATCCGGACCACGTGGTCCTGCACGTCGCGGAAATAGACGACCGTCCGGTCGTGGACCACCGACTGGCCCGGACGGGCGAGCGCGGCCAGGACCTCCCGCTGCGGGGCGATGCGACGGCGCAGGTGGGCCAGGCGGTGGCGGAGCGAACTGATGCGGATGACCACCTCCCGCTCGCGCGGGTCCTCGAGCGTCTCCTCGTTCAGCACCTCGACCTCGTCGGTGAGCTGATCGGCCATCTGGAAGTGGGCATCGGTGATGGCGTCGTACACGAGGTAGAGGGCGAAGTCGGGACCTCGCTGGAGGACCACCGGATCCCGCCGGGCCCGGTCGAAGACCTGGTCCAGCTCGGCGATCGGCCCGTCGTGGACCGTCACCAGCGAGTCGGGCTGGAGGAACGAGTGGAGTTCCCGGTCGGAGAGCTCCTCGCCGTCCTGGGCGGAGTGAAGGCGGTGCAGGACCACGAAGGCGGTCCCGGGATAGTCCTCGAACTTGGATCGCTGGCCGGCGTGGGCGGCATCCTCCAGCGCCAGGGGATGGAATCCGAACCGGCCGGCGAGCCAGTCGAGGTTCTCGGGCTCGGGCGTGCAGTCCACCCAGAGCGTGCCACCGGGAGCGGCCAGCTCCCGGCCTCCGGAGCGGACGACGTCACCCTCGAGCCGGATCACGCGAAGCACGCGGACATCCTGTCACGACCGGGGGGCGGGTGCGAAGCCCGCCGTCGCGCTCTCGTTGACCGACGGGGCCCCAGCGGCTATAGCCCGCCACCATGGAGATCACCCTCGACGCGGCGATGGCAGCACTTCGGAAGGTGATGGACCCGGAGCTCAACCGGGACATCGTGAGCCTGGGGATGGTGAAGGACCTCCAGGTTTCGGCGGGGACGGCGTCCCTCGAGGTGGAGCTCACCACCCCCGCCTGCCCCCTCAAGGACGAGATCGGGAAGGCAGTGGAGGGTGCCCTGCGCGCCGCCGGCGCCACCCGCGTGGAGTTGCGCTTCGGCGCCCGGGTTCGCGGTTCCCCCGGTGTGGCCCAGTCGTCCATGACACCCGGCGTGAAGAACATCGTGCTGGTGGGGGCCGGGAAGGGCGGCGTCGGGAAGTCCACCGTCACCATCAACCTGGCGATGGCCCTCTCCCGCGCCGGCGCCAAGGTCGGCATCCTCGACGCCGACATCTACGGCCCGTCGCTCCCCCTCCTCACGGGCGTGACCGAACGACCCCGCACCGTCGAGGGCAACCGGCTCGACCCCATCGAGGCCCACGGCCTCAAGCTCATGTCGATCGGATTCCTCGTGGATCCGGACCAGGCCATGATCTGGCGCGGCCCCATGGTGACGGGCGCCCTCCTCCAGCTCCTGCGCGACGTGAACTGGGGCGAGCTCGACTACCTGCTCCTCGACCTTCCGCCGGGGACCGGCGACGTCCCCCTCACCCTCGCCCAGAACGTCAAGGCGGCCGGGGTGGTGCTCGTCTCCACGCCCCAGGACATGGCGCTCGCCGACGTCATCCGGGCGAAGCTCATGTTCGACAAGGTGGGCATCCCGGTGCTCGGGATCGTCGAGAACATGTCCACCTTCATCTGCCCCCACTGCCGGGGGGAGACGCCGATCTTCGACCACGGCGGGGCCCGCCTGGCCGCCGAGAAGATGGGGATGCGATTCCTGGGCGAGATCCCGCTCGACCTGGCGGTCCGGCAGGGGGGCGACGCCGGGGTGCCGGTGGTCGTGGCCCTCCCGGACGGACCTCAGGCCCGGGCGTTCATCGCCGTGGCCGGGCAGGTGGCCGGGGCCATCAGCGTCCAGGTCATGAAGGCTCCGCGCCTTCCCGTGATCGGCGCCACGCCGCGCGCCTGATGGGGTAGGCTTTCCAGATGGCCGACCCGGAGAAGCCCCAGTCCCCCACAGACGTGCCCGACGAGGCCCCGGAAGGACCCGGGACCGTCGGCTTCATGGCCGAGTTCGTCCGCAAGGCGGTGCTCACCGGCGTGGGCGCCCTCTTCCTCACCGAGGAGGGGGCCCGGAAGGTCGCGCGCGAGTGGAAGCTGCCGAAGGACCTCGCCACCTATCTCGTCTCCCAGGCGGCCGGGGCCCGGGACGAGGTCCTGCGGGTGGTGGGGCACGAGATCCGGCGACTCCTCGACAACGAGACCTTCCGCAGGGAGATCCTGAAGTCGATCGAGAACATGACGGTGGAGGTCCACGCCGAGATGCGGCTCAAGGCCTCCGAGGACGGTCCCGTCCCGCCCGTGAAGGTCCGGGTGAAGCAGCGGCGCCACAAGGAGCAGACGGAGGACGGGGAGGAGTGAGGTCGCCGCTCCGCCTCCTCCTGCTCGTCGGCTTCGCCGGGATCGGCCTCTTCTTCCTCCGCGCCGCTCCGCGGGACGTCACGCTCGTCTACGCCCTCGAGGCCGCCCCGGAGGTCCGGCTCCTCGACGTGGAAGTTCGCCGCGACGGCCGGATGGTGCGCCATGCCGAGTACCGCTTCCCCGACGGTGCGCCGACGCAGGTGAGCCACCCGGTGAAGCTCTCGGACGGGACCTACGAAGTCCTCATCCGCCTGTCCCGGCAGGGATCTCCACCGGTCACGCAGGGCGTGCCGATCACCATCTCGGAGGGCGGTCCGGTCGTCCTCGCGATCCGCTGAACGGGGGCACGGACCGATTGACAAGTTGGGTCCTTCCTCCGTATCAAGGCCGGACCCCCGAGAGGAGCGTCGAGATGGCGATCGATCGCGTCGCAGTCGTAGGCGCAGGGCAGATGGGCAGCGGGATCGCCCAGGTGGCGGCGCAGTCCGGCCTCCGCGTCACCCTGATCGACGGAGTTCCCGGCCTGGCCGCGAAGGCGCACGGAAAGCTCGGTGCGTCCCTCCAGAAACTGGTGGAGAAGGGGAAGATCACCGCCGAGGTCCGCCACGCGATCCTCGACCGCATCTCGCCCTCCGACTCGGTGGATGCGGCCGCCGGAGCCGATCTCGCCATCGAGGCCATCATCGAGAGGGTGGAGCCGAAGATCGACCTCTTCCGGAAGCTCGACGCGCTGCTCCCGGCGCACGCCATCCTGGCCTCCAACACCAGTTCCATCTCCATCACCCAGCTCGCGGCGGCCACGCGGCGCCCCGGCCAGTTCATCGGCATGCATTTCATGAATCCGCCGCCGGTGATGCAGCTCATCGAGATCATCCGCGGCCTCCAGACCACGGACGAGACCTGGCGAACGGTGACCGACCTGGCCACGAAGACCTTCGGCAAGACCACGGTGACGTCGAAGGACGTGCCCGGATTCATCGTGAACCGGGTCCTCATCCCTCTCATCAACGAGGCCTGCTTCGCCCTCCAGGAGGGGCTGGCCACGCCCGAGGACATCGACACCGGGGTGAAGCTGGGGCTCAACCACCCCATGGGCCCGCTCACCCTCGCCGACTTCATCGGCCTCGACACCTGCCTCTTCATCGCCGAGGTGCTCCACCGGGAGCTGGGCGACGACAAGTACCGGCCGGCCGCCCTCCTCCGGCAATACGTCGCGGCCGGATGGCTGGGGCGCAAGAGCGGCCGCGGTTTCCACCAGTACGCGTGAGCCGCCCTGGGCGGACGGGAGGAACGATGCAGCTCGAGAACATCCTGTGGCGGGTCGAGGACGGAGTGGGTATCGCCACGATGAACCGGCCCAGGGCGCTCAACGCGCTCGACACCCGGACGGTGCGGGAGATCGGCCTGCTCCTCGGCGAGGTGGAGGCCGATCGCACGCTGCGTGCGCTCATCCTCACGGGCTCCGGGGAGAAGGCCTTCGTGGCCGGTGCCGACATCGCCGAGATGTCCGCCCTCACGCCGCTCGATGCGCGTCGCTTCGCCGAGGCGGGGCAGCGCACCTTCGAGCGGCTGGAAGCCCTCTCCATCCCCACCATCGCGGCGGTGAACGGGTTCGCGCTGGGTGGGGGTTGCGAGCTCGCCATGGCCTGCGACCTCATCTACGCGAGCGAGAAGGCGCGCTTCGGCCAGCCGGAGGTGAACCTGGGGATCATCCCGGGGTTCGGCGGCACCCAGCGGCTGCAGCGACGCGTCGGGCCCGCCCGGGCCATGGAGATGATCCTCACCGGCGACATGGCCGACGCCGCCACCGCCAAGGCCTGGGGACTCGTGCTGGAGGTCCTCCCGCCGGAGAAGCTTCTCGAATACGCGCTCGCGCAGGCGCGGAAGATCGCCTCCAGGGGGCCGGGGGCCACCGCGGCGGCGAAGCGCATCCTCCGCTGCACCGCGCAGCCGCAGCTCGCCGCCGGGCAGGAGATGGAGGCCGACGCCTTCGGCATGCTCTTCGGGACCGCCGACGGGCGTGAAGGGCTCCAGGCCTTCGTGGAGAAGCGCCCGGCCCGGTTCCAGGGAACGTAGGGGCCGCAAGGAGATCCATGGACGTCCAGCTCACCGAGGAGCAGCGCCAGGTCCGGGAGCTCTGCCGTCAGTTCGCCGACGCGGAGCTCCGGCCGAACGCCCGGAAGTGGGATCTCGAGCACCAGTTCCCGGCCGCGGCCGTGAAGAAGCTCGCGGAGATGGGGCTCCTCGGGGTGGCGATCCCGGCCGAGCTGGGCGGCGCGGGCATGGACAACGTGAGCTACGCGCTCGCCATGGAGGAGATCTCCCGGGGCTGCGCCGGCACCGGGGTCATCCTGAGCGTGAACAACTCGCTCTACTGCGACCCGGTCCACAAGTTCGGCACCGACGAGCAGAAGCAGGAGTTCCTCGTGCCGTTCGCCCGCGGCGAGCGGCTGGGCGCCTACGCCCTCACCGAGCCGATGAGCGGCTCGGACGCCGCCGAGATGCGCACGCTGGCCGTCAAGAAGGGGAACGAGTACGTCCTGAACGGCACGAAGAACTTCATCACCAACGGGCCGCAGGCCGACGTGGTGATCGTCTTCGCGATGACCGACCGCTCGAAGGGGCACCGGGGGATCAGCGCCTTCCTCGTCCCCACCTCCGTGAAGGGGTTCAGCCGCGGCAAGCCGGACGACAAGGTGGGCATCCGCGCGTCGGGATCCTGCACCCTCTTCTTCGAGGACATGGTGCTCCCGGAGCGGTTCCGGCTCGGTGGGGAAGGGGAGGGGTTCAAGGTCGCCATGCAGACCCTGGACGGGGGCCGGATCGGGATCGCCGGGCAGGCCCTCGGGATCGCGCAGGCCGCCTACGAGGAGGCCATCGCCTACGCCAGGGAGCGGAAGGCCTTCGGGCAGCCCATCACCCAGTTCCAGGCCATCCAGTTCATGCTGGCCGACATGGCCACCGAGATCGACGCCGCCCGGCTCCTCCTGTGGCGCGCCGCGGACATGAAGGACCGGGGCGTGCGCCACAGCGCCGAGAGCGCCATGGCCAAGCTCTACGCGTCCGAGATGTGCGAGCGGGTGACCTCGAAGGCCATCCAGGTTCACGGCGGGTATGGGTACGTGAAGGAGTACGACGTGGAGCGACACTGGCGCGACAGCCGGATCACCCAGATCTACGAGGGCACGAGCGAGATCCAGCGGCTCGTGATCGCGGCCAGCGTGCTGAAGGGTTAGCGAGGGCGAACGGTGCGGTTCGAGGGAACGGAGATCCAGGAAGCGGTCGCGGCAACCGCCCGGAAGTTCGCGAAGGAGCGGGCCGAGCCAGCCGCCGCCGAGGCCGACCGCACGGGGCGCTTCCCGGAGGAGCTCATCCGGGAACTGGGCGCTCTGGGTCTGCTCGCGGTGAACGTCCCGGCTGCCCACGGCGGATCGGAGGCCGGCGCGATCGCCTACGCCCGCTCCGTGATGGAACTCGCGCGGGCCGACTGCTCGCTCGCGGTGACGATGGCGGTGACGAACATGGTGGGCGAGACCATCGCCCGCTTCGGGACGGAGGCGCAGAAGTCCCGCTGCCTTCCGCTGCTGGCGTCGGGAGAGTGGCTCGCCGGTTCGTTCGGCCTCTCCGAGCCGCAGGCGGGCAGCGACCCCAATTCCATGGCCACCCGCGCCGAACGCCGGGGAGACCGTTACATCCTGAACGGCAGCAAGCAGTGGATCACCAGCGGCGACCGGGCAGGGGTGATCATCGTCTGGGCCCGGACCGACGTGAGCGCGGGCAACAAGGGGATCACCGCCTTCCTCGTGGAGGGAGGGACCCCGGGCCTCGTCGTCGGGAAGCACGAGGAGAAGATGGGGCTCCGGTCCTCCTCCACGGTGGGCCTCACCTTCGAGGACTGCGAGGTGCCCGAGTCCGCGATCCTGGGGCAACTCGGACACGGACTTCGGGTGGCGCTCGCTGCCCTCGACGGCGGCCGGATCGGGATCGCCTCACAGGCCACCGGGACCATCCGGGCCGCGCTCGACGCCTCGGTCCGGTACGCCCAGGAGCGGCAGGCCTTCGGGCAGCCCATCGCCGGATTCCAGGCGGTCTCGTTCGCCCTCGCCGACATGCAGACTTCCCACGACGCCGCACGTCTGCTCACGCTCCGGGCCGCGGCCTTGAAGGAGGCCGGCCGGCCGTTTGGCCGAGAGGCGGCCATGGCGAAGCTCTTCGCGAGCGAGGCGGCCCAGGTGGCCGTGTCGAAGGCGGTCCAGATTCACGGCGGCTATGGTTATGTCAACTCGTTCCCGGTGGAGCGCTACTTCCGGGATGCCCGCGTCCAGACCATCTACGAGGGGACGAGCGAGATCCAGCGGCTCGTCATCGCGAGGCATGTCCTCGGCGGGTGACCGCCCGGCGGGGGCCGGTCGTCGCGGCCCTTCCGGGGTGCCCCGGCGGCCCGGGGGTGCGTCCCCGTCGCTGAGGGGTGCCGGCTTCGCGGCTCGGGTGTTCATCGGCCGGATGGCGCCGGGGAACACCGTGATTCGAGTACTCCCGGTTCCCGGCGCCCGCTCAGATGCGCCCCGCGCCGGGGCCACCCCCGGCCGCCTGCGCACAGGAGGGCGGCGGCGAGGCCCCCGCGGGCGGTCACGGTCGAGGCGCGAAGTCGTTCCGCCCGGATCTCCCCTCGAAGCGAGCTCGCTCGAGTCGCCTTCGATGGTGCCGGCGGCCCGGGGGTGCGTCCCCGTCGCTGAGGGG
>CAIOAK010000059.1 GCA_903855945.1 uncultured Anaeromyxobacter sp. | reverse complement strand
GCGGCGGCCGGTGCGGCACCGGTCGGGGCGACCGGCGCGACCGGGGGCGCGAGCGGCGCGGCCGAGTTCACGGCTGGTACATGGGAGGGGGGCGGATCGCGGCGCCCCAGCCAGTAGCCGACCCCGGCGGCGATCGCGGCGAGAACGAGGCCGATGAACACGGAACCTGCGCGTCCGCCCTTGCGGGTCCCTCGGGACTGGGGTTCGAGTTCGACGAGCGCCATGAGTGGGGCACCTTACCTCAACCTGCGGCCGGCGCGCTGCCCGTTCAGGTCGCGAAGTCGACCGAGACGATCACCTCTCCCTTCTTGCCACCGCCCGCCGGGATGAGGCGAGCGCGGTAGGTGCCCCGGACGCGGGGCGCACCCTTGCCGCCGGGCGCGGGATCGACGCGGGAGAAGAAGATGGTCACCTCGCCACGCTGGCCGGTGGTCTTGGTCGCCGTGTAGAGGGTCCGGTCGTCGGCCGCTACGCTCGCCTTTCCGAACCCCAGCTGTTCGAGGGTGTAGACCCCGGGGCGGAGCAGTCCGGTGACGTCGAAGGATCCGGGGACGAAGGAGGGGACGCCCTCGATGTCGCCCTTCACGCCGATCACCAGGAAGTCGTGCCCCTGATCGTCGCGGACCACCTCGGCGGCGCAGGTGAAGGAGGCCCGGACGGATCCGGAGAGCGTGCCGGTGCAGGAGGGAGCCGGCGGCGATGCCGTCACGATGAGTGAAGCGAGGATCGGAAGGATCATGGCGGCCGATCGATAACGGGTTCACGCGCCGCGGTCCACTCCGTCGCTCGACGGACCGTGTGTCACCTTCCGTGAACCCGCCGACGGGTGCGAACCCTCCGGCTCTTCATGCTCCTGGATGTTGATACGCACGGTCTAATTTGGGGCGTAAGGTTCCGTTCGCTGTGACATTTTTGTCATATAAAAATCGATGCTGGTACCCCGCTCCAATGACATTGAATCAGGGTAGTCGATGTGGATCGTCCAGAGTTCTCTACTTCGGGGCTCACATACGTATGATCCCGTACTCTTGGGTGTTTCGCATCAAATGCCCGTGAATACTGGGGCAAATTGCCCATATGACAGTCCAATAAGGTTATCAAATTTTGATATTAATCAATTAATTTGTGATTCCCATGTCCCCCCTTCGCCCGACATGCCTGCGACATCCTGTCCTGTCAAAAGAGGCCCGTACATTGCGGCTTCGTCAACAAGGCGCGCCGACCCGAAGGAGAACCACACGATGAAGTTCCTGAGAGCAGGTCTCGCAGTTTCGGCGATGGTCTGGGCGGCGACCGCCAGCGCACAGATCGTCTTCACGCCTTCCAACACGAACACGGCCGCGGCGAACGCCGCCTTCCCGATCCAGAACCCGAACGGCCCGTCGGGAAGCAACTACCAGGTGAGCTATCCCTACCCTGGGCAGTGCGTCGCCAGCGCGTCGAACGGCAACGGCGCGGGGCTCTTCCCCACGCTGAAGACCTGCAACGTCGCCGGGAGCAGCTTCGCGTGCGACAACTCGGGCGCCGCCCAGCGCTCCGCCGGTGGCTGGGCGGGCTGCGGCTCGCTCGTCCCGTTCGCCGATCTCCCGGCCGTCGTTCCTGCCGCCAGCACCAAGTTCGTCTGGGAGGTGCTCAATCCCCCCGACTACGCGCCCGACACCGCCAAGTACGCGGGCGCCGACTACTACGAGATCGGCCTCCACGAGGCGTGGGGCTTCCAGGGGCTCGCGACCGCCGGCCTCTTCCCGAACCCCGCGGTCGGCCCGGCCGTTCCGAACGGCATGCAGTGGACGGGCCTCACCTGCCAGAACGCGGCGGGTTGCGCCTGCCCGGCCGATGCGACCGGGACGTTCAAGACCAGCTACTGCTCGGCGGGCGGCAAGATCCCCGCGGGCAACCCGCTCTTCACCCCGATCTGGGGCGTCGGGCAGATCAACAACAGCGGCGGGCCCGTCACCCAGGTCCTCACCACGGCCGGCGTCTTCGCGCCCGGCACCCCGTCGAGCTGGTCGGCGAACAACTACGTCGCCACCTGGCCCTCCATCAGCATCCGCGCCAACAAGGGCACCCCGGTGGTCGTCAAGTGGACGAACGAGTTCCCCAACAACCACGTGCTCTGCCCCCACCCCGAGGCCGCTGACTGGCCCTGCGCCATCGACCGCACATTCATGGGCGTGAAGGTCCGCATCGACCCGGCCCTCGCCAACACCACCCTTCCTCCGGACGGCGTGAACAACTTCGGCAGCCCGCAGCAGCCCGACAACTCCTGGGTCACCCACCTCCACGGCGGCGAGGTCCCCCCCTCCACCGACGGCTTCGCCGAGAAGTGGTTCGGCAACCTGGCGTCGGCTGCAGCGTACGCCGGCGTGGCGAACAACTTCGTGAACCCGGCCTTCGAGAGCCCGACCAACATCCTGATGAAGCGCCCCATCGGCAACTCGGACGTCTACACGTATCCGATGGTCCAGGAGGAGGCGACGATCTGGTTCCACGATCACTCGCTCGGCAAGACCCACCACAACGTGATCGCCGGACCGGCCGGGTTCTTCCCCGTGAAGGAGCCGCTCAAGCACGGTGCCCTGTCCTCGTGGACGCATCCCGCCGGGCTGCCCACCGCCGCGACCTACGTCCCCGCCGGCTCCGAGTACACCTGGCTCGACCCGGTGACCGAGCCGCGCAACAACCTCGGCCAGCCGCTGTACGACCTCTTCCTCGCCATCCAGGACCGCGCCTTCAACGAGGACGGCAGCATCAACTTCTCGAACGGCCT
Organism: uncultured Anaeromyxobacter sp.; assembly: GCA_903855945.1. GTDB lineage: Bacteria > Myxococcota > Myxococcia > Myxococcales > Anaeromyxobacteraceae > CAIOAK01. Next base: position 37,429 of record CAIOAK010000059.1, on the reverse strand, counting down.
CGGCCAGACTCCTCCCGCCATCCCGCTGGCCGGCACGGCCGCCTGCGTGGCTCTCGGCGTCGGCGGCGTCTGCCTCGCCCCCGGGACCACGTCGGTCACCTCCGGCGTGAACCCGCTCGTGCACCCGGTCTGGGTTCCGGAGTACTTCGGCGACCACGCCCTCGTGAACGGCGTCCTCTGGCCCAAGAAGACGGTTGCTCCGGGCTGGTACCGCCTCCGCATCGTGGACGGCTCCGACTCGCGCTGCTACACGGTCGGCTTCCAGGCCGTGGCGAAGGGCGCTGCAGCCCCGGCCCCCGGCGCTGCGGTCACCCCCAACCTCCCGTTCTGGGTCATCGCCAACGACCAGGGCTACCTGCAGGCTCCGGTCAAGGTCACGCCTCCCGCCGCCGTAAAGGCTGGCGGCACCTTCACCATGTGCCCCGGTGAGCGCTACGAGGTCCTCGTCAACTTCAGCGCGGCCCCCGCGGCCACCATCGCCGCCGTGGGCGCCGACTTCGACGTCTACATGACCAACTCCGCTGCGGCCCCGTTCCCGGCCGGTCTGACTCCCCAGATCGCCGGGTCGCCCTTCCCCGACCTGAACCTCATCATGCGGTTCGACGTCCGCGGCGTGAACACGCTGGCGAGCGGCGCGGTCGATCCGGGCGTCCGGTCCTGCACCCCTGCGGTTGCAGCCAAGGGCAAGGTTGCCGCCGTCCCGGCCCAGACCATCACCTGGAACCCGACCAACATGGCGGCGAACCTGACCAAGACCGCCACCGGCACCTACGCCAACATCTGCATGCCCACCAACCCGGCCTTCATGAAGGACTTCGCCTTCGTGGACCTGCGCACCGCGCCGCTGCCGGCGACGAACAACGGCAAGAAGATCGTCCGCCAGGTGTACCTGAACGAGCGGCTCGACGGCGTGACGCTCATGCCGCTCGGCATGCAGCTGAACGGCGTGCCCTTCGAGTACAAGGTCACCGAGACGCCCAACCTGGGCACCCAGGAGACCTGGCAGTTCATCAACCTCACCGTGGACGCACACCCGATGCACCCGCACCTCGTGAAGCACCAGATCGTCAGCCGCCAGAACTTCAGCGTGACCGGCTACAAGACCACGCTCTGCGGCGCCACGACCTGCCAGCCTGGCCCGTCGCCCGGCGGCGAGATGGTGGTGGTCCCCGACGTGACCACGGCTCCGGCCGGTGGCAAGGCGTACCTCACGGGAACCGCTGTACTGGTCACCCCGGCCAGCATCGAGGGCGGCTTCAAGGACGTCGTCCAGGTCTCGCCTGCGCAGGTGACCACCATCGTGGCCAACTGGGATGCTCGCTGGGCGGGCGCCGGTACGGGCACGCTGGCGGCCATCAACGGCGTCGGCGCGAACGCCCCGGGCACGGCGGGATGCCCCGCGGGGGCCTGCTCCGGCCCTGCCTCGGCCTGGGTGTACGAGGCCGTGACCTCCGGTCCGTACGTGTGGCACTGCCACATCAACTCGCACGAGGACTCGGAGATGATGCGCACGAGCCTCGTGGTTCCGTAACGGTTCCGCCCAGGAACTGACCGCAGCAACGGAGGGCGGCGCCACCCGGCGCCGCCCTTCTTCTTTTCCGCAGCGCTACGGCCGGAGCCGGTAGTGGAAGGCGCGCAGCCGCGCCCAGCGCCAGCCCGCGCCGCGCGCCGGCTCGGGAAGCGGTCCGCGCCACTCCTGCCCCCAGCGGAGCTGCTCCCGGAGGAAGTAGCTGACGGGCAGGCCGTACTTCAGCGCGAAGTGCTTCGCCCCGTAGTTCAGCACCATGCCCCGCCCCAGCGTCCGGTGACGGAAGTGGTAGACCCGGCTCGTCCCCACGCCCCGGAACTCGCGGACGCCGGCGAGCCAGAGCTTCATCGCGAGGTCGGGGTCGGAGCCGATCCCGGGGTGGAACTCGACGCTGTAGCCGCCCACCAGCTCCCACATCCGCCGGTGCACGAGCGTCGGGGGCGAGGTGGCCCCCCACCAGTCGGGGCGCACGAGCCGCTCGAGGTCGCGGAGAAGATCCCCTTCCCGGAAGGTCTCCGGGTCGCTGCCGTAGTCGTGCGGGACGAGGCTGCCCGGTGTCTTGCCCCCCGGCTCGATCATCGTGCCCGAGAGCATGAACCGCTCGTGACCGATGCGATCCACCGCCGCGGAGAGCGCCGCGTCCCAGCCCGGGCACGCGTACATGTCGTCGTTCATGTAGGCGATGAGGTCGGTGCGGGCGAGCGCGGCCGCCGCGTTCACCGCAAAGCAGACCCCGGCGTTGGTCGCGCTCCAGGTGTGGTCGAGCCCCTCCGAGCGGACCCATTCGAGGGACCCGTCGGAGCCGTCGCTCACGTGGACGACCAGCTGGTGCGGGAAGGACGAGTTGCGCCGGATCGACTCGACGCAGAGTCGCAGGTACGGGAGGTTGTTCCAGGAGGGGATGACGATGGTGAAGCGGGCCCCGGGGACGGGGCGGGACGCCGGGAAGGACTCGATGGGAGGAGCCCGGGTGTCGAGGGGGCCGTGGCGTCGCGCCATGCCCGTCCAGCCTAGCACGCCCGTCCGGCGGGGCCGGGGGAGCCGGCGGCTTGCCGCCGCGCCGGATCCGGTTACCGTGGTGCGGTGCACCCGGACCCGCGTCCCCTCGTGACCGTGATCGTCTCGGTCCACACCCGCCACGACTTCCTCCGGCTGGTGCTGGAAGGGCTCTCCGGCCAGACCGACCACGGCTTCGAGGTGGTCGTCGCCGAGGACCAGGAGCTCGAGGCGATGGCCCGCACCGTGGAGGGATTCCGCCCGGCCCTGGGCGACCGGCTGATCCACGTGAGCCAGCCCCACGACGGGTTCGGGAAGACCCGGATCCTGAACGCGGCCATCCGCGCCAGCCGCAACCCGTATCTCGTCTTCCTCGACGGGGACTGCGTTCCCCACCCGGGGCTCGTGGCGGCCTACCGTCGCGCCGCCGTACCGGGGGAGGCCCTGGTGGGGCGCCGCGTGATGCTCGGGCCTGAATTCACTGACAGTGTACTATCCGGCCGGGTCCGCATGCCGCCGTCCCTCCTGCGCCTGCTCCGCTCCGACAGCGAACGGATCGAGGAGGCGCTCCGCATCCCCTTCTCCGCCAAGGGCGGCCGCCCGAGGGGGATCTGGGGCTGCAACTGGGGCGTGCACCGGTCGAATCTGGAGGCCATCGACGGCTACGACGAGGACTACCGGACCGCCGGCGTCGGCGAGGACGTGGACGTGGAGTGGCGCCTGCTCGCCACCGGCGTGACGCTCGCCAGCGTGAAGCACCGCGCGGTCGTCTACCACCTGCACCACCCGGCCAACTACTCCCGGGACGACGTGGCCGTGGGGCGCGAGCTCCTCCGGAGGAAGCGGGAGGCGGCGCAGGTACGGTGCGTGAACGGTCTCGGCTACCGGTCGCCGGGGCGCGGGTAGTAGACCAGCGCGATGACGCCCGGGATGTACTTGAGGTCCGCACGCACGGTCCCGACGTTCCAGCGGGTCTGGCGCATGTCGATGAAGGAATCGTTGGAGGTGGTCTCGACGGGAGCCCCCCACCGGGCCACGAGCGCCCCGCGGAGCCGGTCGTAGGCGACGGGCTCCACGTAGGTGCGGGCGTCGGTGCGCAGGCTGACGAGCACGAGCCTCCCGAGCGCGAAGACGAAGCGCACCCGGAAGGTGAGCCCGTCCATGGCGAATCCGTCGATCCCGATCGAGACCGTGTTGCCGTCGTCGAGCTTGATCTCCGGCTCGAGCCGGAAGGCCTCCCCCGGGAAGGCGGCGAGGAGTTCCTCGGGCGTCATCCCGAAACGGGCGGCGCGCCAGTCGCCCGCGGGAGGGGCGGGTTTCGGGGCGCCCGTGGGCGCCACGGCGCCGGCTCCCGGGCTGGTGGGCGCCGGAGGCGGAGCGGCGCGCGCGTTCGGGGCGAGGAGGACGAGGGCGAGAGCGGCGAGGAGGGGTCGGTTGGGGGAGGTCATGGGGATGGGACACTCACAAGTCGATCTTAGCATGCCCCCTGTTCGCGGGACGCGGCGATATCGCGACATTTCGTTGTATCTAAAGCAAGAACAGCGCTTCTAGCCAGAGTCATTTTCACCGCAAGTGGCGGGTTTCTGCTAGACTCTCATCCCCTTCTTATTTTTGTTCCTTGCGGCATCGACCGCCACTTTTCACCCAGCCTCCTGGAGAAACCATGATCCGCCTCTTCCTGCTCCTCGCCGTCACCGCCTTCCTCTCGCCCGTCGCGCGCGCGGCGGAGCCGACGAACAGCCCCGACATGAACTGCAACGGGGACGTGAGCGGAGCCGTCACCGGCCAGTTCAACTGCACGATGACCGTGAAGCGCGAAGGCAAGGTCGTGAGCTTCACCGTGAAGCCCGACGGCACGCCGAAGGGGCTCAAGTCCTTCGCGCCGGTCACCTTCGTGATCAAGAACCCGATCACCGTCCAGACCTACACTCACCGTGACCTGGTCAAGGCGAGCCTCTCGATGGTCACGCAGGCCGGGAAGAAGTACCACTCCTCCGGCGACGTGGCCGACCGCGGCGACATCGAGGTCGAGGTGATCTCGGTCGAGCACCAGCGGGGGATCAACATCGGGATGATGCGGGTCCACGCGCACCTGGTCCCGGCCGCCGCCAAGGATGAGTCCGAGATCCAGCTCAACCTGAACGTCCTCACGAACTGGTAACGGGGCGAGATGCGACGCGCAGCGATGGTCGGAGTGGTGCTGGCGACCCTGGCGGGCTCCGCGACGGGGGCCGATGCCCCGCCGCCGGAGGAGCCGTCCACCCAGCAGCCCGACCCGCTTCCGCTTCCCCCCGGGACGCCGGCCGACCAGGCACTCTGGAAGGCCACGCGAGATGCCACCCACGAGGTGGTCGCGGTCCGGTGGAAGGCGAATGCCCTCCACCTCCAGGTGAGGAACACGACGGTGGTGGCGCGCCTCAACGCGGCGGCCAAGGCCGATCCCGCCGCGGAGGCCCGGTTCGTCGACATCCGGACGCGGCTGGGCGCAGCCCAGGCCGAGAACTACGCGATCTACACGGAGCGCTGGCCCGTCGACACCACGCGGGTCTGCCAGTATCCCCTCCTCTACCTGACCAGCGCGATGAACTCGGGTGAGTCGCCCGAGACGCGGATGGCCCTGGCCGAGGCACGGGACGGCGCGAAGAAGTGCGTGGACCAGGCGCGGTCCGCGGTGGCCAGGATGGGGCGTTCCAACGCCGCCCTGTCCGCGGTGCTGGCCGAGGCCGAAGCAGCGCTCCAGAAGAGCTAGGAAGGTGCCGTGAAAAAGCTGCTCATCGCCGCCGGCGGCATCGTCGTCCTGGGCGCGGCCTGCGTCGCAGCCATCCTGCTCATGGACGGGTCCTCCTCGTTCGACGGGCTGATGTCATCGGTGGGCGGGGGGAGCTCCTCCCCTCCACCGTCCAACATCAAGCTGCAGCCCCTGCCGCCTCTCAAGGCGCTTCCCGGAGCCCCCAACGCCCAGGGTCCGGCGGCTCCCACGGTCTTCGACCCGCCGCCGCCCAAGCCCGAGCAGGGGACCTGGGGCGCCGTGCCCCTCGCCTCCCGCGCCGCGAAGCTCGGGGCGGTCGGTGCCGAGGTGGCGGAGTACCTGGCCGAGCTCCAGGAACAGATCGCCGAGTGCTTCGACGAGGAGACGCAGTCGCGCCACGGCCGGGGCAAGGTCAGCCGGACCGGGACCGACCGGGAGGACGACGTGGGGTCTCCCACGCTCCTCATCCTGCACCTCGAGTCGCGACCCGGCGAGATCCGGATCGTCGATGCGCCGGTGGAGGTCCAGGGCAGCGCCTCCGACGAGCTCGTCGCCTGCGCGCAGCACGTCCTCCGCGGTCGGGTGATCTCCGCGGACGCTGCGACCAAGGTGGGGCACGCCCGCCTGACCTTCCCGCTCGTCCCGTAGAGGCCGACGCGGGCGATGCGCCCGGCTCAGCGTCCGCGTCGCGAGAGGCTGGAGGCGACGATCCCGGCCGCCAGCGCCAGCAACGAGACCGCGATGATCACGCGCCAGTCCTCGCTGCGCATCGCCACCCAGCCGGCGGTGAACACGGTGAAGGCGCTCACGGCCACGCCGACCTTGGCCGCGGTCCCCGAGAGCTTGCCGCCGCCCGGAGCGCTCACGCCTTCGCCTTCCCGTCCGCCTCGTCCTCGGCGCGGGTCTCGGCGACCAGCTGCTCGATCGCCTCGCGGGTGACCGGGTCGGCCGAGAGCACCTCCGGGCGCAGGCGGGCCATCGCCTCCTCGGCGAAGTCACCGATCCCGGCCATGTTCTCGGGCACCCAGAGTCGCACCCCCCCCGGCCCCGTCAGGTAGAACCAGCGGCTCACGCCGTTGTAGGCGATCGTTTCGACCTCGCCCCAGGCGATGCCCTTCTGCCGGAACGGATCGACACGCACCACGCCCCGCTCGTCCACCCGCACCTGCATCTTGCGCTCGGCGAGGAGGAAGTAGGCGGAGACGGCGAGGCCGGCCGCGAGCGTCATGGCGACGACCGCGACCCCGGTCGGGCCCATCCCTTTCTGGCGAGCCGCGGTCATGGCGACCACCAGGACGAGCAATGTCGGACCCACCGCCATGGCGGCGAGGATGGTGTTCCGCCAGCGCGGCGGACGGAGCACGACGACGGCGCCGCTGCGGACGCCGCGCAGCCGCGCGGGGGCCATGGGGCGCAACAGCCACCCGCCCCCGATGAGGAGAAGGCCGAGGACGGCAAAGGCGAGGATGACCTGCATGGCGCGAATCTCCCCCGCGCCGCCCCCCCGGCGCAAGGGGGTCCATGTCCGGCGGTCACGGAGAATCCCTTCCGTCCCCCTCTGGGGTATGTTTCCAGTGGAACGGATGGGGCGGGGAGGACGCGTGGCGGTGGACGGCGAGGCGGTCGAGAAGCGGATCCAGGAACTGCTCTCCGACGGGAAGATGGAGGAGGCGGCCACGGCCGCCATCAAGGCCTACGGTCCACAGATCCTCCGCTACCTGAGGTCGATCCTGGGCGACGAGGAGGAATCCCGCGACGCCTTCGGCCAGTTCGCCGAGAACCTGTGGCGCGGCATGCCTCGCTTCCGTTCGACTGCGCCCTTCCGCATCTGGGCCTATCGCATCGCCTGGAACGTCGCCTGCGACCTGCGCAAGCAGCCCTGGCGAAATCGACGCAGGCGGCTCGAGACCGGCGAGGCCTCCCGGGTCGCCCAGACCGTCGTGACCGAGTCGGACGTGAAGCTGGAGAAGCGGCGCGTGGACCTGCTCCTGCTGCGCGAGTCGCTCTCGCTCGAGGACCGGGCGCTGGCCGCGCTCCGCATCGATCAGGAGCTCTCCTGGGGCGAGTGCGCCGAGGTCCTCTCCCGCACCGGCGACGAGGTGAAGGTGAACACGCTCACGAAGCGGTTCGAGCGGATCAAGGAGCGGCTCGGGGCGCTCGCGAAGAAGCGCGGCCTCCTCGACGGGTGAGCGCCGGGCGGGCCCCCTGGCTATGGAGGTCCCATGCGGCGTTTCCCCCTCCCCGCGGCGCTCCTCGCCACCGTCCTCTCCGCGTGCACCCCCACCGCGGCCCTCATGACCTATCCACCCACGGTGAAACCATCTCCCGGCCAGTCCGACGTGGTGACCGGGGGCATCGCCTTCTCCTCGGGGGGCCTGGGGAGCGCGGTGACCTACGGCCCCTGGCGCGTGAAGGGGGCGGGCGTCCACCTCACCTACGCCGGCGACGGGGCCTGGACGGGGACCTGGAGCGGCGGGCCGATCCGGCTCCAGTCCTCGCAGGGGAAGCTCGAGGGCCCCGGCACCCGGCTCCGGATCGAGCAACGGGACGGGATCCTGGCCATCCAGGGCCAGCTCGGCGGGCGCGGCGTCGACGCCACCGTGAGCCGGAAGCGCTTCATGGCTCGGCTCGATCCGGCCGGCTGCACCATCGACCTCGCCTCGGCGGGGGACGGCACCCTCACCGGACCCATCGGCTGCCCGGGCTCACCCGGGAAGGGCGCCTCCGCCGCCACCGGCACGCTCACCCTCCAGGGCGAGGCCTACCTCGTCCCCGAGGTGCTGCTCCCCCAGTTCGTGATCGCGCTGCTCGCCTGCCTGCCGTAGGGGCGGCGGGGACCGGCGGAGCAGGCGCGCCTCGCGGTCGTCCCGCACGAGCCGGACCAGCGCGGCCACGCGAACCGCCCGACCCCATCCAACCGCCATGGCCGCGACCTGGGCGAGCAGCACGCCCGCGACGACGGCCCATCCCGGCCCGGCCGGGAGCCGCTCCCGGACCGCCATCACCAGGAGGCCGAGCCCGGGCCCCAGGATGAGCCCGGTGAGCGCGATGGCGGCGGACCGGACCGGGTGGCGCACCACGAGCCAGGTCCCCCGGAACCAGGAGAGGAGCGCGCTCCTCCGGTGGGGCTGTGCGGCGAATCCGGCACGGCCGGCGTCCAGGGTCAGGTGCGCGACGACGAGGACCAGCGCACCGGCGGCGATGGCGAGGCGCACGCTCGCCGAGGCGGAGGCCTCGGTGACGGCGCTCGCCACCGACCTCGAGGTGCGGTTCGAGATGGCCCACACGATCGCCCCGGCCACGCCGAGCGGGATGACCCCCACGATCGCCGTCCGAACCATCCGGGCGAAATAGCGCCCGGCCCCGGTGAGGAGCAGCCGGAACGGGAGCGGGCGGCCCGAGCCGGCCTCGGCGAGCACCGCCCCGGCGAGCGCCGGCGCCAGCAGGAACGCGACGCCGAGCGCGCTCAGGATCCAGCCGGGCATCCCGCGCGCCTGCGGGCTCTCCCCCAGGGCGCGGGCGAGGTCGGGGAGCCACGAGCCCTCGAGACCCCGGGCGAGGAGCTCGGCCCGCGGCGCGTGGGCGAGCATCCCGTCCAGGAACCGCCAGACCGGTACGGTGGCGAGCGCGGCCGGGATCGCCGTGAAGAGCGCGCAGAGGAGGAGGAGACGCCAGCGCGTGGCGCGGCGCAGCCCCTGCCCCAGGATCTCGCGGGTCTTCACATGGCCTCCAGGAACGCCAGGAGGAACTGGAACCACCCGCCGAGGGAGAGTGCCATCCGCGCCGGGATGGCGTGCTTCGCCTCGCGCGTCCGGCCGTCGTCGAGCTTGTCGAGGTCGAGGAACACCTTGCGATCCCCGTCGAGCTGCGCCGAGCGGACCTTCACCGGACGGATGAACTCCCACCGCCCCCAGGACTCGGAAGCGGACCAGTCGATCCGCTCGACGCTTCCGTCCTCGAAGGTGACCACCACGACCTGCGGGACCCCCACGCCGTAGCGGCGCGCCGCGACCGTGCTCCTCCACGGAAACGGCCCGGGCCTCGCCGGATCGGCCGCGCCGTGCTCCTTCTTCCAGGAGGCGCGCGCGCCCTCCACGTCCTTGTTCCGCGCCTCCTCGGTGAGCTCCGCCCGCTTGCCGTCCACCGCCACGGCGCCGACGTCGGGCAGGATCTCCTCGGCACGAACCGTCAGGATCCGGTCGTCCACCGGGCCGTTCGCGAAGACCTGCCGGTCGAACCAGCCCTCGATGAAGGCGCGGTCCGCGCCGGCCTCCACGAAGGCCTCCCGCAGGTCGGCCGTGGACGGGTGCCGGAACTTCCAGCGCTCGAAGTAGAGCTTCATCGCCTTCCCGAAGCGCTCCGTGCCGAGGACCTGCTCGAGGTCGTGGAAGGCGAGCGCCGTGCGGGAGTAGACGAGGGTGTAGCTCTGGCCCGACCAGCGCTTCCACGAGTTGCCGGCGATCGGGTCGGCCTGGAATCGGCCCGTCCCGCTGAAGCGCTCCAGGTCCCAGGTGGAGATGGCGGGCAGCGAGAAGCCCATCCAGCGGGCGGGAGCCGGCAGGCGCACCTCGAAGCTCTCCCCGGCGAGCATCCGCGCGTCCCACAGCTCGTTCATCCCCTCGTCGAGGAAGGGCTCCTCGAACTCGTTGGAGGCGAGGAGCCCCATGAAGTAGCCGTGGCCGAACTCGTGCACGGTGACGTACCGGGTCAGCCCACCCGCGTTCCAGGGGAACTCGTTCGACCCCATGGTGGTGAAGAAGGTCTCGTACTCCATCGCCCCGGCCTCGGACGCGTTGAAGGGGGGCACGAGCACCGTGACGCGGGGATACGGGTAGGGACCGAGCGTGCCGGAGAAGTAGGAGAGCGCGTCCTTCGTCCCCTCGAGCGCCTCCCTCGCCGATCGCTCGAGCTCGGGCGGATACCAGACCTCGATGCGGACGTCCGGGCTGCCCGGACCCTTCCACGAGCCGACGAGGGGCGGCGCGAAGCCGTTCCAGGCCGTGAAGGCCACGTCGTGGACGTCCTCGGCGCGGAACCGGAAGGAGACGCCGTCCGCCCCCTTCGCCGGGGCGCCCACCGGCACGCCGCTCGCCGCCACCCGGTAGCCCTCCGGGACCACCACGTCGAGATCGTAGGCTCCGAAGTCGGCGTAGAACTCGCTGTTCAGGTGGAACTCGTGGACGTTCCAGCGGGGGCGGGTGGCGCCGCGCTCGCCGGGAAGCTCGAGCACGCCGACCTTGGGGTACCACTGCCCCACCATGTGGAAGGTGTCGAACCAGCCGGTCCGAGCCACCACCCGGGGGAGCTGGTCGAAGAAGTCGATCCGGAGGGTGGTCGTGCCCCCCGGCGGCACCGGCTCCGGAAGGTCCACCCGCACCACGGTGTGGTCGCTCTCCGGGCCGCCGTCGGGGTGGACGAAGGTCCACGCCGCGGGTCGGCCGCCCTGCTCCACGCGGTGGAGCTCCATCCACCCCCACTCCCCCTCCTTCGTCTCCACCTCGGAGCGGAAGGCTCCGTGGCGGCGCTCCTCCCGCATGAAGGTGGAGCCCTCCGACTCGAAGGCGTTCAGGTAGAGGTGGAGGTAGATGCTTCCGATGGATACGGCGCTCCGGTTCCGCCAGGTGACCTTCTCGGTGCCGGCGATGGTGTGCTTCACCGGGTCGAGCACCGCGCGGATGTCGTAGTCGGCAACGCGGTCGGAGAGCGTGGGCTCGAGGCCGGTGCGCGGGCCGCCCCAGGCGTCGGGGGCGCTCTTCACCCGGACCGCACCGGCCTCGGCGCCGGCCACCTCGACCTCGGGAACGTTTGCGGCGAGCAGGATCGCGATTGCCAGGGCGGCCGTCTGCATGGTCGTCCAATACCGCGATGTCCCCTTTCCGGGCCAGTCCTCCGCGCGGAGGCCGGGCTCCGCGACCGGGCCGGGCCACCCTACCGGGCCGGCGGCCGGGAGCGTGAGCACGGGCTGCCGGAGCGCCCACTTCGTTAGGAAGTTCGCGGTGCAAGCGGCTATAAACTGCGCTCATCAACGACCCGCCGAGGCCCCCATGCGACGCCCCGCTCCCGCCGCCCTGCTCCCTACCCTTGCGCTCGCGCTCGCGGTGGCCGCCTGCTCGAAGGACAAGACGCCGGCGGCGATGCCGCCACCGGAGGTGCCGGTGGTGAAGGTCCAGGCCAAGGACACGCCGCTCGAGTTCGAGCTGGTCGCCCAGATCCGGGGGCTCGAGGACGTGGAGATCCGGGCGCGCGTCGAGGGCTACCTCGAGACCATCGACTACGCCGAGGGCGCGGCGGTGCAGAAGGGCAAGCTCCTCTTCACCATCGACGACCAGCAGTACCTGGCCGCCGTCGCCCAGGCCCAGGCCAGCCTCGCCAGCGCGGAGACCGCCTTCGCCAAGGCCGACCTCGACGTGAAGCGGTTCACGCCGCTCGCCGCCGAGCGGGCGGTGAGCCAGGCCGAGCTCGACAACGCCGTCTCCGCCCGCAAGTCGGGGGCCGCCGGCGTGGAGGCCGCCAAGGCCAACCTCGAGAGAGCCCGGCTCAACCTCTCCTACACCCGCATCCCCTCCCCCATCGCCGGGATCGCCGGGAAGGCGGAGCACAAGGTGGGCGACCTGGTGGGCAAGGGGGATCCGACGCTGCTCACCACGGTCTCGTCCATCGACCCCATCCGCGCCAGCGTCAACCTGCCCGAGGCCGACTACCTGCGCTTCTCCAGGGCGATGGCCACCGGCGGATCGCGCCCCGCCGAGCGCCCGCCGGTCCTGATCCTCTCCGACGGCAGCGTGCACCCGTACCCGGGGAAGCTCCTCTTCATCGACCGCGCCGTCGATCCCACCACCGGTACGCTGCGGGTGGACCTCGCCTTCCCCAATCCGCAGAAGACGCTGCGCCCGGGGCTCTACGGAAAGGTGCGGGCCGAGTCGGAGGTGGCGAAGAACGCGCTGCTCGTGCCCCAGCGGGCCGTGCAGGAGCTGCAGGGCACCTACACCGTGGTCGTCGTCGGCGCGGACGACAAGGTGGAGACCCACAAGGTGAAGGTGGGCGCCAAGGTGGGGAGCGACTGGATCATCGAGGAGGGGCTGAAGGACGGCGATCGGGTCGTGGCCGAAGGCATCCAGCGGCTGCGCGACGGCATGACGGTGGTGCCGAAGCTCGCCGCGAACGCGGCGTCCCCGGCGCCCGCCGGGGGGAAGTGAGCCATGGGCTCCTTCTTCATCCGTCGCCCGATCGTGGCGATGGTGATCTCCATCGTCACCATCATCATGGGGGCGGTGGCGCTGACCCGGCTGCCCATCGCGCAGTACCCGGACATCACCCCGCCGCTCATCCAGGTGCAGGCCACCTACACCGGCGCCAGCGCCGTGGACGTGGAGTCGTCGGTGGCCGCGCCCATCGAGCAGCAGGTGAACGGCGTCGAGAACATGATCTACATGAAGTCCACGAACGCGAACGACGGCACCTACAGCCTCCAGGTCTCGTTCGACGTCGGCTCCAACCTGGACATGTCGAACGTGCTCGTCCAGAACCGCGTGTCGCAGGCCACCGCCTCCCTGCCCTCGGCGGTGCGCGCCTACGGCGTGAACGTGAAGAAGTCGCTCAACTTCCCGCTCATGCTGGTCACCCTCACCTCTCCGTCCGGGGCCTTCGACAACAACTTCCTGTCGAACTACGCCGCCATCAACATCAACGACCAGATCAAGCGCATCTCGGGCGTGGGCGACGTCATCCTCTTCGGCGGCTCCGACTACGCCATGCGCATCTGGGTGCGCCCCGACCGGTTGAAGACGCTCGGGCTCACGGTCGCCGACCTGTCGAACGCGGTGCAGCAGCAGAACGTGCTCCTCCCCGCCGGCCAGATCGGCGGTCCCCCCGCCCCGAAGGGCACCGAGTTCACCTACGCGGTCCGCACCAAGGGGCGCCTCCTCGACGCGGGCGAGTTCGGCGAGATCATCGTCCGCTCCAACCCGGACGGCTCGCAGACCCGCCTGAAGGACGTGGCCCGCATCGAGCTCGGATCGCTCCTCTACAACTCGCAGGGGCGGCTCGACGGCAAGCCGGCCGCGGTCATCGCCGTCTACCAGACCCCGGGATCGAACGCGCTGGCCGTCGCCGAGCAGGTGAAGAAGACCGTCGCCGAGATGGAGCGGAGCTTCCCGCCGGGGATCAAGCAGGCGGTCACGCTCGACACGACGCTCGCCATCTCGGCCGGCATCGAGGAGATCGTCCAGACCCTCCTCGAGGCGATCCTGCTCGTCATCCTGGTGGTCTTCGTCTTCCTGCAGAACTGGCGGGCCACCCTCATCCCGCTCCTCACCGTCCCGGTCTCGCTCATCGGCACCTTCATCATCTTCCCCCTGCTGGGGTTCTCCATCAACACGCTGTCCTTGCTCGGGCTGGTGCTCGCCATCGGCATCGTGGTGGACGACGCCATCGTGGTGGTCGAGGCGGTGATGCACCACATCGAGCACGGGATGACGCCCAAGGAGGCCACCGCACAGGCCATGAAGGACGTCTCCGGGCCGGTCATCGCCATCGCGCTCGTGCTCTGCGCGGTCTTCGTGCCGGTGGCCTTCATCGCCGGCATCTCCGGCCAGCTCTACCAGCAGTTCGCCATCACCATCGCCGTCTCGGTGCTCTTCTCGGCGATGAACGCCCTCACCCTCTCGCCGGCCCTCGCCTCCCTGCTGCTCAAGCCCAAGGGGACGAAGCGCTCCTTCCTGCAGCCGTTCTACGACGGGTTCAACAAGGTGTTCGACCGGTTCACGGGCGGTTACCTGACCATCACCGGCCACCTCACCCGCAAGCTCGCACGGAGCGCGGTGCTCGTCGGGGGCACGGCGGCCCTCGCGGTCCTCGTCGCCGGCCGCATCCCCTCCGGCTTCATCCCGGACGAGGACAACGGCTACTTCATGGCCGCCGTTCAGCTGCCCGACGCCTCGTCGCTCGACCGCACCGACGCCGTCACCCGCAAGGCCGAGGCCATCCTCATGGCCGAGCCGACGGTGGCCTACACGACCACCATCACCGGCTTCAGCCTGCTCTCCGGCGCCTACGCCTCCAACACCGCCTTCTTCTTCGTCTCCATGAAGCCCTGGGGGGAGCGCAAGGGAAAGGGGGAGCAGGTATTCGACGTGATCCGGCGCCTCAACGGGAAGCTCTTCGTGGGCATCCCCGAGGCCACGGTCTTCGCCTTCGGCCCGCCACCCATCCCCGGCCTGGGCACCGGATCGGGCTTCTCCTTCATGCTCCAGGACCGGAGCGGCGGCACGCCGGAGTACCTGGCCGAGAACCTCCGGAAGTTCCTCGCCGAGGCGAAGAAGCACCCGGAGATCGGCATGGCGAACAGCGTCTACCGCGCCGCCGTGCCGCAGGTCTTCGCCGACGTGGACCGGGACAAGGTCTTCAAGGTGGGCGTGCCGCTCACCGAGGTGCTCTCCACCATGGGCTCCTACCTGGGGGGCAACTACATCAACGACTTCAACCGGTTCGGGCGCGTCTACAAGGTCTTCCTGCAGGCCGAGCCGGAGTACCGCAAGTCGGTGAAGGACCTGGGGCTCTTCTACGTGCGCGGGCCGAAGGGGGACATGATCCCGCTCGACACGCTGGTGGAGACGAAGCCCACCTCCGGCCCCGAGTTCACGAACCGGTTCAACCTCTACCGGTCCGCCGAGGTGACCGGCGTTCCGGCGGTGGGCTACAGCTCCGCGCAGGCCATGAAGGCGCTCGAGGAGGCCGCCGCGGCCGTCCTGCCCAAGGACATGGGCTACCAGTGGTCCAACGTGTCGTTCCAGGAGAAGAAGGCCGAGGGCACCGCCGCCGTCGTCTTCGTCTTCGCCATGATCATGGTGTTCCTCATCCTGGCGGCCCAGTACGAGAGCTGGTCGTTGCCCGGCAGCGTGCTGCTCGGCACGCCCTTCGCGGCCCTGGGAGCCTTCCTGGGGCTCTACCTGGCCCGCCTCACGAGCGACAGCTACGTGAACAACATCTTCGCCCAGATCGGGCTCATCATGCTGGTGGGGCTCGCGGCCAAGAACGCCATCCTGATCGTCGAGTTCGCCAAGATGAACGTCGAGAAGGGGATGGAGCCGGTGGAGGCGGCCCTGAGCGCCGCCAAGCTGCGACTCCGCCCCATCCTCATGACCGCCTTCGCCTTCATCCTGGGCGTGCTGCCGCTGGTGCGCGCATCCGGAGCCGGCGCCGAGAGCCGCAAGGTCATGGGGATCGCGGTCTTCGCCGGCATGCTGGTCGCGACCTTCCTGGCCGTCTTCCTGGTCCCGGCGCTCTTCGTCATGATCGAGAAGCTCGGAAGGAGGAAGTCGTGACGAGAGCCCTCGCCGCCGTCGCCCTCCTCGCCCTCTCCGCCTGCGCGGTGGGGCCGAAGTACCAGCGCCCGGAGACCCCCGCTCCCCAGGCCTGGCGCTACACGCTCTCCGCCGACGAGGCGCGCTCCATCGCCGACCTCCCGTGGTGGGAGATGTACCGGGATCCCCAGCTGGAGGCGCTCATCGACGAGGCGCTGCTCGCGAACCAGGACCTCCGGATCGCCGCCGCGCGCGTGGCCCAGTACCGGGCGCTCGTCGGGGTCGCCGCGGCCGACTTCTACCCGCAGTTCGGGCTGGGCGCCTCCGGGAGCTACGGGCAGCAGACCGCGCAGAACTACGTCCCCGGACAGGGCGCCTCGGGGGCCTTCGCCCTGAACCTCGGCATGTCCTGGGAGCTCGACATCTGGGGGCGGGTGCAGAACGCCACCGACGCGGCCCGGGCCGAGCTGCTCGCCACGGAGGAGTTCCGGCGTGGCGTGATCCTGGCGCTCGTGGCCGACGTGGCCCAGACCTACGCCGAGCTCATGGAGCTCGACGTCGAGCTGGAGGTGGCGCGGCGGAACACGGTCACCCGCCAGAACACCCTCGACCTCTTCACCACGCGCTCGCTGGGCGGCGTGGGCAACGATCTCGAGGTGAACCAGGCCCGCGCCGACCTCGCGGTCACGGCCGCCGCCATCCCCGCCACCGAGCGGGCCATCGCCCTGAAGGAGGGGAAGATGGGGGTGCTGCTGGGCCGGCCGCCAGGACCGGTGGCCCGGGCCCAGGCGCCGGTGCAGCAGATCGCGCCCGCGCTGCCGATGGGGGTCCCCGCGGCGCTGCTCGAGCGGCGCCCCGACATCCGCCGCGTCGAGAACCAGCTCCAGGCCGCGACCGCCAACGTGGGCGTGGCCGTGGCGAACCGGCTCCCCAAGCTCTCGCTCGACGGCGTCATCGGCTTCGCCGGCCCGTCCATGGGCACGCTCTTCTCTCCCACCGGCCTGGTCGGAAGCATCGGCGCCGGCCTGCTCGCCCCCCTCTTCACCGGCGGCCGGCTCGCCTCGCAGGAGGAGGCGGCCTGGGCCGTGATGGACGAGTGGGTCGCGGCCTACCGGCAGCAGGTGATCAACGCGCTTCGCGAGGTGAACGACGCCGCCGTCAGCGTGCGCAAGCTCGGCGAGGTGGCGGCGCAGCAGGAGATGCAGGTCGTCGCCTCGAAGAACGCCGAGCGGCTGGCGCGGCTCCGCTACGACGGCGGGGTCTCGAACTACCTCGAGGTCCTGGACGCCCAGCGGTCGCTCTTCAGCTCGGAGCTGACGCTGGCGCAGACGAACCGCGACCAGCTCGTGGCGCTCATCAACCTGTACCGGGCGCTGGGTGGCGGCTGGCAGGAGAAGGGTACCGCCGCCAAGGCGCACGGGCCGGCGCCCGCCGGCGCCCCGCCCCCCACCATCCCGCCGACCCCGGCCACCATCCCGGCCACCACGAGCACGCCCGCGCGGGGGTAGGAGTCGTGCCTACCCCGTCTTCTCGCCGACGAACTTGTCCCGTTCGTCCCGGAAGAGGATGTTGAAGCTGGTGAGGCTGCCGTAGCACTTCGTCACGTACCCCTGCATCTCCACCTTCTCGGCGTCGGAGAGGTTCGAGTGCGCGTTCACCTTCTGCTCCAGGACCCGCAGCCGGTCCCGGACCATCACCACCTTGTGGAACAGGGCGTCGACGGGCAGCTCCTTCGACTGGAGCGCCGGGTCGCGCGGTTTCACCACGAGTGTCCCTCCCTCCCACCGGGGAGCGAGCGGGACGTCGGGAGCCTCCTCCCGGAGCGCATCACGGATGGCCTGGGCGAACTCTTCTCGCGTCATGTCGAGGACCTCGTCGGGCAGCGGGGGTGGCGGGGCGCGGTGGATGGCCGGAGGGCGCGGGGCGGGGGTTCGGCGTCCCTCGCCCGGCGGCGCGGACGGGGCCGCGGGGATGGCGACGCCGCGCCCGAGGTAGTTCTCGCAGACCGGGGCGGTGCCGGGAAAGTCCCCGGTACGGGCGCCGTACCGGCAGGGTCCGATCGGTCCGCGAGCATCCTCCAGCACGGGGCGCCACCATCGGCAGCTCCCGCACTCCCTCGGCCCGTAGCTCGCCCCCTCCGCGTCCACTGGGCCGGGAGTGTAGCCCTCATGACGCGCCGGTGACAGGGGCGTATCATGGTGGTCCCTCCGTCCCAGGGCGCCCGCACACATGACCACCCGAACGCTCACGATCCGGCGGTTTTCCGACCGCACCCTGCCCGCCATCCTGCGCGGCATCGCCCGTCGTCGCCCCGACGCCACCTTCCTGCGGATCCTCGAGCCCGGGAAGCGGAGCGAGCCGCCCCGCAAGGTGACCTTCGCGGCCTTCGAGGCGGGGGTGCGCCGGGCGGCGGCCTCCCTCTCCGCCGCCGGGCTGCGCGCCGGAGAGCGGGTGCTCATGCTGGCCGACAACTCCCCGGCCTGGCAGGAGATCTCGCTGGGCGCCCAGGCGCTGCGCGCCGAGCCCGCGGCCCTCTTCTCCAGCCTGGCCGGCGAGCCGGCCCGCGCCATTGCACTGCGAGTGAAACCACGGATCGCCTTCGTCTCCGGCCCTTCCCAGTGGGAGAAGCTGGCCCCGGCCGCCGGCGAGCTGGCCGCAGCCGGCCTGGTCGCGGTGGTGAGCACCGAGCCGATCCCGCCCTCCGCGGTCCCGCCCGGCGTGCGGGTCCTGGCCGCCGGCGACGTGTCCGGCGACGGGGCGGCGCGGCTCGACGACGCGGCCTGGGACGCGCTCGTGGACGCCGTGGGGCCCGAGGACCCGTTCCTCATGATCTTCACGAGCGGCACCACCGGGCGTCCCAAGGGCGTGCGGCTCCCCCAGCGCTCCATCGTCCACGCCATCGACGCCGGCAACTCCTCGGTGGGCACCGGTCCCGACGACCTGGGGGTCCACTTCCTCCCCTTCGCCCACGTGGCCGGGCACGACCAGTTCTTCCTGGCGCTCGCCCAGGGGCACACGCTCCTGCTCGTGCTCCGGCGCGAGGACATCGAGCGCTCCTTCAGCTTCGGCCCCACCTACGCCTTCTCGGTCCCGCTCATCTACGACCGCTTCCGGACGACGGTGGAGGCCAAGGTGGAGACCCTGCCGGTCCCGCTGCGCCGGCTGGCGCGCGCCTCGCTGGCGGCCGGCATCCGGGTCCGCGTGGAGGGAAGCCGCAATCCGCTGGACCGCCTGCTCACGCTGGTGGCCGACCGGCTCGTGGGCGGGCCGCTCCGCCAGAAGCTGGGCGGGCGGATCCGCGCGCTCTTCTCCGGCGGGGCCCCGGCCTCCCCGGCGCTCTTCCGGTTCCTGGAGGGGCTCGGGATCCCCTGCGTCGAGCTCTACGGGATGACCGAGACGGCCGGGATGGTCTCGGCGAACCTCCTCGACGGGCCGCGACAGCCCGGCTGCGCCGGCGTGCTCACCCCCGACCAGGAGGTCCGCTTCGACGACGACGGAGAGCTGCTCTTGCGCGGGCCGCTCCTGCTCTCGGGCTACCTGGAGGCGGAGGACGCGGAGGGGGCCTTCACCGCGGACGGCTTCTACCGCACCGGCGACCGGGCCCGCATCGACGAGGGTGGTTTCCTTCGGGTGGAGGGGCGAAAGAAGCACCTGCTCGTCCTCTCCACGGGCAAGAAGCTCGCGCCGGAGCCGCTCGAGCAGGCCATCTCCGGGACCGCACCATTCCACGGCGCGGTGCTGCTCGGCGAGGGGCGCCCCTTCGTCTCGGCCGCGGTCTTCGTGGACCCGGACTTCCTGGCGCGGCTCTCCGCCGAGGGGCGCGACGCCGCCGAGGCGCTGCTGCCGATCGCGCGGTCGTCGCTGGGCGCCTTCAGCGACTACGAGAAGCCCCACAAGCTGATCGTCATCCCCGGCTCGCCGGCCGAGCACCCGGAGCTCGTCACGCCCACGCTCAAGCTGAAGCGGGACGCGGTGATCGCCTTCCTGGGATCTCGTCTCGCGACCGCCTACACCGACAGCCGGTCGAGGAAGTAGGGCAGCATCTTCCTCCACCAGGGCCAGTCGTGGGCCACGTCGAGCCCCCAGTAGTCGAACCAGGCCGGGATCCCCTTGTCGCGCAGGATGGCCTCCAGCGCGCGGGTGTCCGCCAGGCAGTCGTGCTCCCAGTTCCCCTGGCCCACCGCGAAGGCGATCTTGGCGCGGCGGTAGCGCTCCAGGTAGGCCGGGTCGGCGAGGCCGGGCAGGTACTCGAGGGGGCTGTTGAAGTAGATGGCCTCGTCCCAGGCGCCGTCCACGAAGCTCCGGGCCGAGTAGAGCCCGGACAGGCCGATCACGCCGTCGAAGACGTCCGGGCGGCGGAAGAAGAAGTTGGAGGCGTGGAACGCCCCCATGCTGCAGCCGGTGACCCACATCGTGTCGCGGCCGGTGGCCTTCCGGACGAAGGGCACCACCTCGTCCATCACGTGGCGGTCGTAGTCGATGTGCCGGCGCGCCCGCTCCGGGGGGGGGATCGCATGGTTCGTCCAGCTCTGCCAGTCGATCCCGTCGAGCGCCACGAGCCGCATGCGCCCGTTCTCGATGAAGTCCGCGCAGACCTCCACCATCCCGAAGCCGGCGAAGTCGCCCATGCGCCCGTCCTGCGACGGGAAGGCGAGGACCGGGCGGCCGGCGTGGCCGTAGATCTCGATCTCCATCTCCTGGCCCAGCGCCGGGCTGGCCCAGCGGTGCTTCTCGCGCTGCATTCCCGCCTCCTCCTCAGGCCTTGGCCTGGATGTCGGCGGCCGCGTCCGCCAGCTCGGCGAGGCTCGGAGACCGCAGGATGAATCCGTAGTTCCCCAGCGCGGCGCTGAAGACGTCGTTCACCGGCTCGTGGTGTACCAGGAGTGAATGATACCGGGAGAGGATCTCGGGGAGCGGGAGCGCGTAGCGGTAGCGGTCCTTGCGGCCCACGTAGGCCACCACGTAGGCGCGCTCGAAGCGCTGGCGCACGTTGCCGTGGACGAGCAGGTCGGCCCAGGCCCGGTAGAGGTTGGCGTCGTTCTGGTAGTTCCACATGTCCACGGTCAGGCCGCCCGGCGGCCGGACATTCACTTCGAGTGCGAGCAGCGAGCGATCGGGGCGGCGGAAGAACTCGATGTGGAAGAAGCGCTCGCGGAGGTCGAAGGCCCGGACCACGCGCCGGCCGGCATCCACCAGGTCGGGCTCCAGGTCGCGGGCGGCGTGGTACCAGACGTCGGTGTCCTCGTTCACCACCTCCATGATCCCGCGGCTGTAGCGGAGCGAGGCGTCGAAGACCACGCGCCCGTCCTGGTCGGCGAGGCCGTCGTAGGTGACGATGTCCCCCTCGACGAAGGGCTCGAGCACGTAGTCCACCTCGAGCCGCGTTCCCAGGAAGGACTCGAGCTCGGCCGGGGTCTCGATCCGCCAGGTGCGGGAGGCGCCCACCCCGATGTCGGGCTTGGCCACGAGCGGGTAGCCGACCTTCTTCACGAAGGCGCGGGCCTCCACCGGGTCACGCACCCGGTGGGCCGGCGCGGCCAGCACCCCGGCCTTCTCGAAGAGCCCCTTCATCCCGGTCTTGCGCTGGAGCACGGCCAGGTCGGCGGGGCGGAGGCCGGGGACGTTGAAGTCCTCCCGCAGCCGGGCCTCGGAGGCGAGCCAGTGCTCGCTCATCGAGTCGATCCGGTCGATCTTGCCGTGCCGGTAGGTGAGGAAGGCCGCGGCCCGCACCATCTCGTCGTACCGGTGCATGTCGTCCACCCGGTAGTACTCGGCGAGCGCCCCCTGGAGCTCCGGGCGGAGCCGGTCGAAAGGCTCGTCGGCGATTGCGAGCGGCGTCGCGCCGGCTCCCCGCAGGGCCGCCACGAATTGCCAGAAATTCACAGGAAAGTGGGGGGAGATGAAGACGACGTTCACGCGAGCCCTCCTTCCCGAGAATTACCACGAAGCCGATGCACGATCTCGGGTGACAACGTCAGAAGGACGATCTAGCTTTCGCCGCCTCTTTTCCTCCAACCCGGGGTCCACACGAACATGTTCCACACCGCTCTTCGCAAGAAGCTGCCGCTCCTCGCCGCCCTCCTCGCACTCGTGGTCGCCGCGCCGGCCGTGGCGGAGGAGGCGCCGCCCAAGCCGACCGAGGACAACTTCTTCACCACCACCAACGTCCAGCTGCTCTGGGGCGGCGGGTTCTCCGACGCCCAGCTCGGGTACTTCACCAAGAACCAGAGCATGTTCACGGTGACCATCAACAACTACACGCAGTTCAAGTACGGCGACAGCTTCGCCTTCGTCGACATGTACCAGGGCGAGTTCATGAATCCCTTCGCCCCCTCCGAGTCGGCCGGCAACGCCAAGATCTACGCCGAGTGGCACCCGCGCATCCTCGTCAACAAGTTCATCGATCCGAAGGCCCCCCCCGCCTTCGGCTTCCTCGGCAACTGGGGCGTCGGTGGCGAGATCAACGTCGGCAGCAACTTCGCCGCCTACCTGGTCGGGCCCAGCGTCGACCTCTTCCTGCCGCTCAACATCTACATCGGGATGGCCTTCTACTACCGGTACAGCTCCCTCTGGCTGGCCCCCGGCGCCGGCGGCACCATCTACACCAACACCTGGCAGTTCAGCCCCTACTGGACGGTGCCCTTCAACCTCGGACCGGTTCCCTTCCTCTTCACCGGCTTCCTCGACATGTACCAGTACTCCACCGGCGGCATGGACGTGATGTTCCAGCCTGAACTCATGGTCGACGTCCTCGCCCCCTTCGGCGGCAAGAGCAACGTCCTCTATGCCGGCGTCGAGTGGTACCTCCACTCCTACGTCCTGTTCGACGGCGCCCCCCGCCACACCGTCTCGGCCCCGCAGGCCATGCTCCAGTGGAACATCCACTGATCCCAGCCTGAAAACCCCAGCGCCGGAGAACCCATGACACCACGCACCGTTGGTATCAGTGAGCGGCTCCCGGTTCTCCAGGCGCTGCCCCTTTCCCTGCAGCACCTCTTCGCGATGTTCGGGGCCACCGTCCTGGTCCCGTTCCTGGTGGGGCTCGACACGTCGGTCACGCTCTTCACGAGCGGGGTCGGGACGCTCCTCTACATCTTCATCACCAAGGGGCGCATCCCGGCCTACCTGGGCTCCTCCTTCGCCTTCATCGCCGCCCTCTCCGGGATCCTGGCGGTGAAGCCGGGGCAGATCGCCCCCGACGAGCGCGTCGCCATCGCCATGGGCGGCTGCGTGACGGTGGGGCTCATCTACATCGTGGTGGCCTTCGCCATCGGCAAGTTCGGGACCGGCTGGGTGGACAAGCTCCTGCCGCCCATCGTCATCGGGCCGGTGGTGATGGTCATCGGGCTCGGCCTGGCCGGGGTCGCCGTGAACGTCATGGCGATGCAGGGCGGCACGGGCACCTACCACCCCGAGTACTTCCGGGTGGCGCTCATCGCGCTGGCCATCGCCATCCTGGCGGCGGTCTTCCTGAAGGGCTTCCTGGGGGTCATCCCCATCCTCATCGGGATCGTGGGCGGTTACCTGGTGGCGCTCGCCGTGGGGCAGGTGAACCTGGGCGGCGTGGCCAGCGCCCGGGCCTTCGCCGTCCCGCACTTCACCTTCCCCAAGTTCCAGTGGGGCGCGATCCTATCGCTCGCCCCCATCTCGCTGGTGGTCATCACCGAGCACATCGGCCACCTCATCGTCACCGAGAACGTGGTCGGACAGAAGCTCGTGAAGGACCCCGGTCTCCACCGGTCGCTCGCCGGCGACGGCGTCGCCACCGTGGTGTCCGGCCTGCTCGGCGGCCCGCCCAACACCACCTACGGCGAGAACATCGGCGTCATGGCCATCACCCGGGTCTTCAGCGTCTGGGTCATCGGCGGCGCAGCGGTCATCGCCATCGCCCTCTCCTTCTTCCCGCCGGTGGGCGCCCTCATCCGGAGCATTCCCACCCAGGTGATGGGCGGCATCTGCATCCTGCTCTTCGGGATCATCGCCTCGGCCGGCGTGCGCATGCTCGTCGACGCCCGGATCGACTTCTCCCAGACCCGGAACCTGATCATCGCCTCGGTGATCCTGGTCATCGGCATCGGGGGCGCCAAGATCCACCTCGGTCCGGTGGAGATCGGCGAGATGTCCCTCGCCACCTACGTCGGCGTCCTGCTCAACCTGGTCCTCCCCTCGGCCCGCGGTACGCCCGAGGGGGAGGTGGCCGCAGTTCCCGACGTGTAGGGGGCTTTCCTGGCCCGGAAGTACGGTGTGGGCGTGGTCCCGCTAGCTCCCGCCCCTCCGAAGGATCTTCCGGAGCACGAGGATGCAGAAGAGGCCCCAGAACGACCCCCACGCCGCCCCGAGGAGGACGTCCCCGGGCCAGTGCACGCCCACGTAGAGGCGGCTCCATGCGACCCCGATCGCGACCGCATAGAGGAGCGGCGCCAGCGCCGGGATCCCCGCCGAACCCACCGCCGCCATCGCGAAGAAGTTGGCGGCGTGCAGGCTGGGGATCGAGCCCACGTTGGCGGCGGGGGCGAGGAAGCGCACCGTGCCCGGGGGGAGCGCGTAGGCCGGGCGGGCCCGGGGGAAGAGTGGGCGGACCACCTGCGAACCCAGCGCGTCGGTGATGGCGAGGGCCGCGGCGAGCGCGTACGCCCACGCCCAGGGGTGCCGCCCCGCGCGCGCGCGCGCGACGACGACCAGCGTGGCCGCGAGCAGAACCGCCCAGGCCACACCGAAGGCCGGTCTGGAGAGCAGCCGCGCCAGCCCGTCCAGGAACGGGCCACCGTCCACGTTCATGGCGCGAAAGAGGGTCTCCTCGATGGGGAGGTGCAGGTCGGGGATGGCCACGGGGTACCGGGAGGGGGAGGATATCACCGGGTGAGGCCCGGACGGGCCGGTGCGCCGCGCCGCGCCACGGGCTACAGTCTGGGCGGGGCGAAGGGTCGCCCGGGGAGGCGAACTGCATGACACGCGCGGCGTCGATCGTGGTCACGTTTCTCGTCGCGGCCGGCTGGGCCGATCTCGCCCACGCGGCGAACGCCACCTGGCTCGATACCGCCACGCCGAAGGCGTGGAACAAGCCGGGCGCGAAGCTCTCCCTCGCGCCCCACCTCGACCCCGACCCGTTCCTGGAGAAGAAGTGCTCCGGCGACGTGCGCGCCCCGGTCTCGGACGCCGATCGCGCCGTCGCGGCCGCCGGCTGGAAGCTCATCGGCGCCTCGGTCACCCTCGGTGACACGGAGGTGGTGATGGCGCGCTCCGGGTCGGACGGCATGTGCCGGCCGCTCGGCTACCAGGCCTTCGTCTTCTCCGGGGGGCGGTTCGCGGGGACGCTGTCGCTCCGACCGATGGACTCCCGCTCGGACGGATCGGCGCAGACCCCCCGCCTCCTCTCGGCCTCGTCCCTCTCGGCGAGCTTCGCCCGCTACTCCCCGAAGGATCCTCTCTGCTGCCCGTCCCGCATCTCCACCGTCCAGTACCGGATCGACGCCACCCCGAAGGGACCGGTGGTGACGCCGGTCTCGGTCGCGACGGTGGCCACCGACCCCCTGGACCCGGGCTCGGCCGCAGCGGGACCCGGTCCCGCCGGGCGGCTGTGGCAGCTCGCCCGGATGCGGATGAAGGACGGCGCGGTGGTCGTGCCCGGCGACCCGGCGCGATACACGCTCGAGCTCTCCGCCGACGGCAAGGCATCGACCCAGGCCGACTGCAACCGCGGACGGGGGACCTACAAGCTCGAGGGCGCCTCGCTCTCCATCGGCACCATCGCCACGACCCGTGCGATCTGCCCGCCCGGCTCGATCTCCGAGCCGTACCTGCGCCAGCTCGGCCTGGTCTCGTCCTGGGCGATGACGGACGGGAAGCTCCTCCTCACGACCAGCCCGGACGGCGCGGCCCTGGAGTTCGACGCGGCCCCGGCTCCGGCCGGTCAGCTCCGGTAGTCGGCGTTCTCCGTCACGTACTCGTGGCTGCGGTCGGCGCCGAGCACCTCGGCGGAGGCCGCGCCCAGCCCCAGGTCGATCTCGATCTCCACCGACCGCTCGTGCGGGGGGAAGTCGATGGGCGGGCGGAAGGTGAGTCCGTCGGGGGGCGGCACCGAGGCGTAGAGCTCGGCCTCCTTCATGTGATGGTGCAGCCGCCGCTCCCGCTCCGGGTCGAGCCGCATGGCCCCCCCCTCGAAGATGGCCTCGCCCCCCAGCCGCAGGCGGACCGCCGCGGGATCGAGGGGCAGCCCGACGTGCCCGGCCTGCTTCCCGATGGCGGCGAGCAGCCGTCCCACGTTGGGATCGTTGCCGTTCACGGCGCACTGCACGAGCGGGGAGTTGACCACCGCCTTCCCGATCTCGCGCGCCGCGCGCACGTCGGGGGCGCCCCGGACCACCACGTGCAGGACGTGGTGGACCCCCTCGCCGTTGCGGACCACGTCCTCGGCGAGGTCGCGGGCCACCCGCGCGAGCGCCTCCCGGAAGGCCCGGGGATCGGGCGCCGGCCGCCGCATCGACGAGACGAGCGCCACCGTGTCGGAGGTGCTCGTGTCCGAGTCCACCGTGATGCACTGGAAGCTTCCGTCCACCGCCTCGTCGAGCGCCGCGCGCAGCTCGTCGCGCGGCACCGCCAGGTCGGTGAGGATGTAGACGAGCATGGTGGCGAGGTCGGGCTCGATCATCCCGGCCCCCTTGGCGATGCCCACGATGCTGCCCTCCCCCACCGCGGCCCGCCGCACCTTGGGGTAGAGGTCGGTGGTGAGGATGGCCTCGGCCGCCGGCATCACGCTCTCCGACTGCAGCGCCTCCACCGCCGCGGGAAGCGCCTCCACCATCGCCTTCACCGGGAGCCTCCAGCCGATGACCCCGGTGGAGCTCGGGAAGACCGTGGCCGGCGCCACGCCGAGCAGGCGGGCCGCCGCGGCCGAGACCTCCTCGGCCGCCTCCACGCCGCCCGGCGCGCAGACGTTCGAGACCTTGTTGTTGACCACCCAGGCCGAGAGACGCGGGCCGGCGAGCTGGCGGCGCCCGACGATCACCGGAGCGCCCGGGAAGGCGTTGCGGGTGAACTTGGCGGCGAAGGAGGGCGTGGGCTCGTCCACCGCGAGGAGGGTCAGGTTCATCCGCGCCGGCTTCGGCGCCTCGACGGGCATGAACTCGAGGCGGGCCGTTCCGACCCGGAAGCCGGCCGGGAGGCGGGATTGCGTCTCGAGCCAGGCGCGGTGCGCGGCGCGGTTCGCGAACGAGAGCTCTGTGCTGGGCATGTGGCCCCATCCAATCCGCCGCGCGGCGCGAGGTCAACCCCGATCGCGTCCCGAACGGACTCCGGGTGGTGCGAGCCCGCCCCTCCCGTTAAGAGGCGGCCCCAGCCGTGAACCCTCTTCGTGGAGAAGAACCGATGAAGAACACCCTGCGCACCCTGATCGTCGCCGCCGCCGCCGTGCCCGCCCTCACCCTCGCCCAGATCCCCACCTCCGTGGACGCGGCCAAGGCGCAGGGCGCCTCGGCCGGCGCGCAGGTGAAGGACGCCGCCAAGACCGAGGGGAAGAAGCAGTCGAAGAAGGCCGTCGACGCGGGCGCCAAGAAGGCCGGCTCCGTGGGCGCCGCCGCCGCCCCCACCGTCCAGGGCGCCGCCAACCAGGGCGTCGACAAGGGTGTGGACAAGGGCGCCGACAAGCTCGGCATCAAGTAGGAGCCGCCGCGGAGTGCTACGCTCGGTCTGATGGCTCGCGAGGGCGATCAGACCGAGGCATTGGCCGCGATGGAGGCGTCGCGCGAGGGGGATTCGACCCTCCTCCTCCGGCTCCGCGGGACCTGGCGTCTCGCCGGCACCCTCCCCTCCGCCGCGGACGTGACCCGGGAGCTGGAGCGTGCGGGCGCCACCGCCCTGCGCGTGGACGCCTCCGGCATCGCGGGCTGGGACAGCGGGCTCGTGGTCTTCCTGTTCGGAGTCCTCGAGACCTGCCGCGCCCGGGGCCTCCCCGTGGACCACGAGGGGCTCCCTCCGCCCCTCGTCCGGATGCTGGCCCTCGTGCAGGAGGCGGCGCTCCCCCCTCCGTCGAGCCAGGCCCCGAAGCCCCGATGGCTCGAGCGGCTGGGGCGGCGGGCGCTCGGGTGGCGGGAACGTGTTCGCGACGTGGCCTCGTTCGTCGGCGAGACCACCGTGGCGCTCGGGCGCTTCGTCACGGGACGGGCCCGCTTCCGCGGCCAGGACCTCGGGCTCCTGCTCGAGGGAGCCGGCCCGGGCGCGCTCCCCATCGTCGCGCTCGTGAACTTCCTCGTCGGGATCATCCTGGCCTTCGTGGGAATCACGCAGCTGCGCCGGTTCGGCGCCGAGTACTACGTGGCCGACATCGTGGGCATCGCGGTGGCCCGGGACATGGCGGCCCTCATCACCGCCATCGTCCTGGCCGGGCGGAGCGGTGCGGCCTACGCGGCGCAGATCGCCACGATGAAGGTCACCCAGGAGGTGGACGCGCTGCGGACGCTCGGCATCTCCCCGGTCGAGTTCCTCGTGGTGCCCCGGCTCGTCGCGATCACCCTCATGATGCCCCTCCTCACGCTCTTCGCCGACCTCATGGGCATCCTGGGCGGCGCGGCGGTCGGCACCACCATGATGAACCAGGCGGTGGCCTCCTACCTGCGCCAGACCGCGCAGTCGGTCACGCAGGGGGACATCGTGGGCGGGCTCGTGAAGTCGGCGGTCTACGGGGCGCTCATCGCGCTCACCGGCACGGCGCGCGGGCTCGAGGCGGAGCGGAGCTCGGAGCGGGTGGGCGAGGCGGCGACGAAGGCGGTGGTCACCGGCGTCGTGGCCATCATCGCCGCCTGCGGCATCTTCCAGTACGTCTTCTTCCTCTTCGGGTGGTGACCGTGACGGACGCGATCCTCACCGTGCGCAACCTGACCATGGCCTTCGGCGATCGGGTCGTCATGGAGGGGCTCGACTTCCAGATCCGGCGCGGCGAGATCTACGTGGTCATGGGCGGGAGCGGCTGCGGCAAGAGCACGCTGCTCCGCCACATGCTGGGGCTGCAGGAGCCGGCCGCCGGCGAGGTCCTCTTCGGGGAGGAGAGCTTCACGCGCGCCGGCCCGGCCGACCGGGAGCGGCTCCTGCGCCGGGTGGGCGTCCTCTACCAGGGGAGCGCGCTCTGGACCTCGATGACGCTCGCGGAGAACGTCGCACTGCCGCTGCAGCAGTTCACGAAGCTCTCCGCCGCCCGGATCCAGGAGGTGGTGGAGCTGAAGCTGGCGCTCGTGGGGCTCCACGGCTTCGAGTCCTTCCACCCCTGGGAGCTGTCCGGCGGCATGCAGAAGCGGGCCGGGCTGGCCCGGGCCATCGCGCTCGACCCCGAGATCCTCTTCATCGACGAACCCTCGGCGAGCCTCGACCCGCCCACCGGGAGGCGGCTCGACCGGCTCATCCGGGAGCTGCGGGACGCGCTCGGAACCACGGTGGTGGTGGTGACGCACGACGTGGCGAGCATCGTGGGCATCGCCAGCCGCGCCCTCTTCCTCGACGGGGAGGCCCGGCGCGCCATCGCCGAGGGACCCCCCGCCGAGCTTCGCGATCACGGTCCGGACAAGGTCCGGGCCTTCTTTGCCGGGGGACGAGGGCTCGAACCCTCGCCCTCCTGAGGAGGCGGCATGGCGCGCAGGTTCAATCCCCGACGGGTCGGCGCCTTCGTCCTGGCAGCCGTGGCGCTGGGTGTCGCGGCGTCGGTCTGGCTCGGCGGGAGCCGGGTCTTCCAGCGGAAGGTCCGGTTCGTGGTGGTCTTCTCGCAGGAGATCGCCGGCCTGGAGCGGGACTCGGCGGTGAAGTTCCGGGGAGTCCCGGTGGGGCGGGTGGCCTCCATCCACCTCTCCATCGGTTCACCGGAGGCGCCGCTGCAGGGGCTCTACATTCCGGTGGTGATCGAGCTGAACCAGTCGCGCATCCAGGAGATGGGGGAGACCACCGACCTCGGCGACCCGGAGGTGGTGAAGACGCTCGTCGCCCACGGCCTGCGCGCCCGGCTGGAGCTCGAGAGCTTCCTCTCCGGGCGGCGGTACGTGGACCTCGACATCATCGCCGACGCCCGACCGCCCGAGCCGCCCCCCTTCCCGCTCCCGTACCCCGTGATCCCGGTCCAGGTCGAGCCCGGGCTCCAGGCCCTCCAGTCGGACGCGGCCCGGGTGCTCGGCAAGCTCCAGGCGCTCGATCTCGAGGGGTTGATCGCGGATTTCCGCGCCGCGGCCCGCGGGGTGAGCCAGGCCTCCGGTCGGATCGACCAGGCGGGGAAGGAGCTCCCGCGGACGATCGCCAGCATGGACCGGGCGCTCGTCGCCATCCGCGACGCGGCCCGGTCGCTCGAGAAGGAGCTGCCCGGCGTGGCCGGCGACGCCCGGGGGGCCATGCAGCGGCTCGCCACCGCGCTCGATCAGCTCGACGGCACGCTCCGGGAGGTGAAGCTCTCCATCGCGCCCGGCGCTCCGGTACCGGCGCAACTGGAACAGACGCTGCGCGAGGTGGGGCAGGCGGCCCGCTCGCTCCGGGTGCTGGCCGACAGCCTGGAGCGGGATCCCAGCCAGATCGTGCGCGGCCGCCCGGAGGGGAAGCCATGAGGACACTCGCCCTGGTCGTCGCGCTCGCCCTCCTGCCCGGCTGCTTCGGGCCGCGAACCGACACGTCGCGCTACTTCACCCTCCCCGTGGACGGGACGCCGTCGGCCGCCGCCGCCATCCCCGCCCTGGGGCTCGGCCCCCTGACCCTTCCGCCCTACCTGTCGCGGCCGGAGGTGGCCACCCGGGTCGGGCCCGAGCAGGTGGCCTACGCCACGGGCGACCGCTGGGCCGCCCCGCTCGACGAACTCGTCGCCCGCGCCCTCTCGGAGCAGCTCCGCGCCCGGATACCGGCCCGGGAAGTCGTCCGCTGGCCGTGGCCGCTCGGCTCGCCCCCGGAGGTGTCCGCCTCGGTGGAGCTCATCCGCTTCGAGGCAGAGGCGTCGGGAGGGGCGACCGTCATCGCCCGATGGAGGGTCACGCCGCGCGGCGGCCGCCCGATCGACGGCGAGACCCGGCTGCGGGAACGGGGCCCCGCCGGTGACGTTCCGGCCTCGGTGGCGGCCCTCGGAAAGGGGCTCTCGGCGCTGGCGGCCGACCTGGCGGCGGCGGCGCGCGCCCCCGCCAATTGACCTCCCCTTTCGCAGGGATTCGTGCTTTGTACGGGGCCTCGCTCGCCGTCCGGAGGTCACCGTGAGAAGAACCACCTCGTTCGCGCTCCTCGTCCTCGCCCTCGCCCCCTCGGTCGTCCCGGCCGATGGCGGCATGTGGATGCCGCAGCAGATGGTCGACCTCGCGCCCCGGCTGAAGAAGCTCGGGTTCCAGGGCAATCCCAAGGCCTTCGCCGATCTCACCGGCATGCCCATGGGAGCGGTGGTTTCGCTGGGCGGCTGCAGCGCCTCCTTCGTCTCCCCCGACGGCCTCATCATCACGAACCACCACTGCGTCACCGGGGCGCTCCAGTACAACGCCACCCCGGCGAAGAACACGGTGAAGGAGGGCTTCCTCGCGCCGACGCTGGCCGACGAGGCCTGGGCCGGCCCCGGCTCCCGCGTGCTCGTCACCGTGGCGGTCCGCGAGGTGACGAAGGAGATGGTGGGCAAGCTCGACGCCGCCCTCGACGACACGCAGCGCCAGCTCGTCATCGAGAAGAAGGCCAAGGAGCTCACGGCCGCCTGCGAGAAGGACGGGCTGCGCTGCCGGGTGGCCTCGTTCTTCGAGGGGCTGAAGTGGTTCGAGATCGCGCAGGTCGAGCTGAAGGACGTGCGGCTCGTCTACGCCCCCCCCTCGTCGATCGGCAACTACGGCGGCGAGACCGACAACTGGCGCTGGCCCCGCCACACCGGCGACTTCGCCTTCTACCGGGCCTACGTGGGCAAGAACGGCAAGCCCGCCGCGTTCGACAAGTCGAACGTCCCCTTCCAGCCCAGGCACTACCTGACGGTGGACACCGCGGGCGCGAGCCCCGGCGACGTGGTGGTGGTGGCCGGTTACCCGGGGCGCACCGCCCGGCACGTCACCGCCCGCGCCATGCGGGAGACGCTGGAGTGGGACTACCCGCGCGTCGTGAAGCGCTACGGCGACATGCTCGCCATCCTGGCCGAGCTCTCCAAGGGCTCGAAGGAGACCGAGATCAAGGTGGCCCTCCGCGTCCGCGGGATGGCCAACAGCATGAAGAATCGTCAGGGCGTCCTCGAGGGCGCGAAGAAGGGCAAGCTGCTCGAGAAGAAGGCTGCCGCCGAGGCCGAGTTCCTCGCCTGGATCGACGCCGATTCCTCCCGGAAGAAGAAGTACGGCGGGGTCGTCACCGCGCTCGAGGACCTTCAGGCCAGGCGGGAGACCCTGCGGGAGCGGGACGCCACGCTGCAGGCGCTCTACTTCAACTCCTCCCTCCTCTCCTCGGCCCGCTCGCTCCGGCGCCACGCCGACGAGAAGCGGAAGGCCGACGCCGAGCGGGAGCCCGAGTTCCAGCAGCGCAACTGGGAGCAGCAGCGGGAGGGCATGGAGCGGATGCAGCGCACGCTCGACCTGGGCGCCGACCGGGCGCTCCTCCGCTACGCGCTGCTCGAGGCAGCGGCCCTCCCGGCGTCGCAGCGCATCGAGGCGCTCGACGCCATCGTGGGGCTGACCGCGGCGCTCTCCGAGGCGGAGGCCAAGGTCAAGGTGGACGCCTGGCTCGCCACCCTCTACGGAAGCCCCTCGAAGCTCGCCGACGCGAAGTCCCGGCTGGCGCTCTTCGACGCGACCCCCGACGAGGTTCTCGCCGCGAAGGACCCCTTCCTCGACCTGGCCGCAGCGCTCGCGCCGCTCGACAAGCAGGTGCGCGAGGCGGCCAAGGCCCGCTCCGGCGCGATGTCGCGCCTCGGCCCGGTCTACATGCAGGCCATGCTGGAGAAGGCCGGTGGCCTCGTGGCGCCCGACGCCAACTCCACGCTCCGTGTGACCTTCGGCACCGTGAAGGGGGTCTCGCCCCAGGACGGCGTGTTCTACCTGCCCCAGACCACCCTCCAGGGCGTGGTGGCCAAGGCGAAGAAGGGTGACCCCGAGTTCGACGCCCCGCAGGCGCTGCTCGACGCGGCCGCCAAGGTGCTCGCCACCGGCAAGGGGCCCTTCGTGGACCCGAAGCTCCGCGACGTCCCGGTGGACTTCCTGTCGGACGTGGACACCACCGGCGGCAACTCCGGCTCGGCGGTCCTGAACGCCAAGGGAAAGCTCGTGGGGCTGCTCTTCGACGGCACCTACGAGACCATCGCCTCCGACCTGCTCTTCGACCCGGTCAACACCCGGTCCATCCAGGTCGACATCCGCTACGTCCTGTGGGTGACGAGCCAGATCTCCGGGGCGACCCGGGTCCTCCAGGAGCTGGGCGTCAAGCCCTAGCCAGGACCCGCGCGTGGCGCCCTCCCCGGAGGCCGCGATCGTCCTGGCCCGTCGGGTCGAGCGGGCGTTCGGGAAGCAGCTGGAGCGCGCCCGCGCCGCGAGGGGGACCGGCGCCCCTGCCATCGAGGTGGCAGGCGGACTCTCGGTGTGCCACGGGCCCCGCTCCCCCTTCTCCGCGGCCGTCGGGGTCGGGCTCGGCGTCCCCGTGACCGACGGGGACGTGGACCGCATCGAAGCCCACCTGGGGCTGGGTGGGGGACCGGTGCGGATCGAGCTCTCCCCCTGGACCGATCCCTCCCTCGCGGAGGAGCTCGGCCGGCGCGGCTTCCAGCTGGAGCGCTTCCTCCAGGTGTGGGTCCGGCCACCCGATGCCTTCCCGGCCGAGGCCGACGTCCGCATCGCCTCCGGCCCGGACGAGGTGAGCTGGGTGGAGGTCTTCTCCCGTTCCTTCCTGGGTGAGGCGACCCGGTCGGACGAGCAGAGGGAGGCGCTCCGCTGCATGGCCCGCGCGGAGGGAAACGTCCCCTGGCTGCTCCTCGACGGCGGCGCACCGGCCGGCGTCGCCCTCTCGTCGGCGGAGGAGGGCGTCGCCTGGCTCTCCGGGGCCGGCATCCTCCCCGGCCACCGGGGTCGCGGGCTCCAGGGCGCGCTCGTCCGGGCCCGGCTCTCCTGGGCCGCCTCGGTGGGCTGCGACCTCGCCGCCTCGGCCACCGAACCCGGCACGGCCTCCCAGCGCACCCTCGAGGGCTGCGGCTTCCGGGTGGCCTATCCCAAGGCGATCCTGGTACACTGAGAGTGAACGCTCGAATGCCCCTTCGCCCCGCATGCGCCGCCGCCCTGCTGCTCCTCGCGGCCGCCTGCGGTCCCATGTCCCACGCGGCGGTCCGTCCCGACCTGCTCGACCCGGCCACCGGCCGCGGCAGCGCTCCGCTCCCGGTCGCACCGCCGGAGCGGCTGCGGGTGGCGGTCTACGGCGACTCGCAGGGGAACTCGCCGGTCCACGACGCCGTGATCGCCGGCATCCTGGCCCAGAAGCCCGACCTGGTCCTCTTCGCGGGCGACGCCATCGACCACCTCCCCGCGGGGCACATGCCCGACTGGGGAGGCTGGCAGTACCTCGTCCCGCTCTGGCCCCAGTACGTGCGCGGCTACGCGTGGGTCTCCCTCTTCAGCATCATCCCCTTCCCGGCCGCGATCCACGAGACCCTGCTCGGCGCCGTCGCGCCGCCCCGCCCGCTCCCCGACCTGAACGGCTGGCTCTCCGAGACCGCGCCCCTCCGCGCGGCCGGGGTCCCGGTGCTGGCGGCCCGGGGCAACCACGACACCTACCACCAGGTGGACCGGGAGCAGTTCGCGAAGGTCCTCTCGCCACCCGGCGGGCCGGAGCTCCCGGCCGACCAGTTCTGGTACGAGGTGGACCTCGGAGGCTGGCGCTTCCTCGTGCTCGACACCGGCGACGACCTGCTGGGAGACACCGATCCCATGCCGAAGGGGGGCCCGCAGCTCACCTGGCTGGAGGAGCGGCTCTCCGACGCCGACCGGCGCGGGCTCCGCTCCATCGTGCTGCTCCACATGCCCCCCTTCTCGTCGGGCAAGGAGGAGGGGGGCGTTCCCTGGGTGAAGCGGCTCGTGGTGGAGCAGATCCTCGACCGCCACCCGGTTGCGCTCGTCCTCTCGGGCCACATCCACGCGTACGAGCGGATCGTCCGGCCGGGGTTCCAGGGGCGTCCCGTCGACTTCGTGGTGAGCGGAGGATCGGGCGGCCGATTCTTCCATGAGGCCGACAAGCGGGTGGCCGGCTCGGCCGTCTTCGTCGAGGGGGTGAGGAACTTCGTGCTGCTCGACCTCGGCCCCGAGGGCGTCTCCGGGCGGGCCATCCCGGTGCGCGTGCCGGGCGAGGCGTGGAAGGATCCCCTGAGCCCGATCGACTCGTTCCGGGTGGAGCTGCCGGCGTCGCGCCCCGGCCGATGAAATCACTCGGCGCTCTGCAGATCCTCCCGGGAGCCGAAGAAGTAGCGCCCGTCGAACACGCCGCGCAACCAGACCGACCAGCCGGGCGACGACGTGAATGTGCCCCCCGCCGGATACATCACCTGGGTGGAGGTCGGGATGCCCACCGAGAACCCGAGCTGGATCTGCGCCGCGAACGTGAGCTGCGTGGCGAAGCTCCGGAACGGGGTCCACTCGAGCACCGGGAACTGGAGCTGCACCGACTTGAATTTCACCGCTCCGTACTGGGGCGTCCCGTCGGGCAGGACCCCCACGGGAACGACGCCCATCAGATCCTCGACGTAGCCGAAGAGCACGGCGCGGGCTTCACGCCCGGCCACGATCTGGAAGACCCCCGCTCCCGTCTCGAAGCTCCGCTCGAGCGGGATGAGCCCGCCGCTCGCAGCCTCGACCACGACCCGGTTCAACGCCGACGGTGCGGCGAGCGCCAGCACCGGCCCGAGGAGGAGCATGTCGCCGGGGATGATCCAGAAGGGGAGTCGCATCCCGAAGCTCATTCCGATCCGGGCCGGCACCTGGGGAAAGAGGGCGGCGGTTCCCGCCGTCTCGCAGCCCGCCATGCCTCCGCATCCGGCCCGCTCGGACGTGTCGGCCTCGATGCCCGCCTCGAGGAAGAGGATTCCCGTGCCGATGGAACCGGTCAGGCTGTCCGCGCCGTACCCGATCCGGAACCCGGCGCCGAGGTTTCCCGCGAAGACGGCGCTCGGTCCCGGTCCCCAGCCGACCCCGCCGGACAGCGCCCCGTATGCGCCCAGGAAGGGACCGAGCTCGTCGCGGTAGCGGGGCAGGTGCACCTGCCCCGGCCCCATGGACGGGCGGGGCATCCGCTCGACCTGTTCGGCGAGGGGAGCCGCCACGTTCCATCCACCCGGCCTGGGCTGGCCCGTCTCCTTGCAGGAGTCGAAGGCGCGGATGGCGACGGGCCCTGGACCCCATGCCTCGGACAGCTTCCCCAGCTCGTCCCCCGCGCGCAGGGCGCCGGCGAGCTGCCGCAAGCTGTCCGCGACCGCCGTGGAGGCGCGCTGCAGATCCGCGGGGGACATGTGGGCGTCGCCGAACGCCACCACGGTCCGACCGCGCCAGTCAACGGTGTCGATGCCGAACTCGTCGTAGTAGTCGTGCGTTCCCTTGCGCCAGGCATCGCTGCCCCAGGTCCCCACGTCGTGCCCGGAGGCGTAGATGTCCTCGAGCCAGTGGAGGGCGAACCCCTCCAGCGCGACGATGTCGCGGGCGGCGGCGGCCCGCTCGGAGGGAGGGATCGCCCCCGAGGCGAGCCGCTGCGCCAGGCCCATCGCGGCGACGTGGTACTGCACGTGGAGACCGAGTGCGTTGAGCGGCGCACCCTCGGACATGGAGGCGACGACGTAGGCGCGCAGGTCATCGCTCGTCCGGGGGAGCAGGAAGTGGGCGTGGTTGGCGCCCGCGCGGGTGGCGTACTGCGGATCCACGACCTCGAGGTTCAGGTCGTTGGTCGCCGCGGCGTTCTTCCTCTGCTTGCGGGAGGAGGTGCCGGCGAGCGCCTCCTTCGTCTCGGCGCTGACCCGGGCGACGTCCAGGATCCAGTCGCCCGGGAGGATCACCTCGAGCACCTCCTTCGGGCTGCAGGAGTGGTCTCCCGAGAAGGCCGGGAAGGCGGCGAAGTCGATGCACGCGGGCGTGAGCCCCTGGTCGCCGGCCGAGAGCGGCTCGCAGAGCTTCGCCGCGTACCCGGACCGGGCATCGCGCCAGAGCGCCTCGAGCGTCGCGCGGTCGGCGGGAGAGAGCCGGGAGATGGCCTCCGTCGTGATGTCCCGATGCTCCGGGTAGATCCAGCCCTTCGCGGCGGCGGGCGTGAGGAGGAGCAGCAACGTCAGCGACAGACGGTTCGAGATATCCCTACCTCCACGGATGACCGGTGCACCCAATATACCGCTGGTGGAAACCACGTGGCGGACCGATCGTCCAGGTGATGCTCCTCGCGATGGTCCTGGCGCTCGCCGCCTCGGCGGGAGGCGCGGCGACGTGCCCGCCCGAGCTCTTCCGCATCGCCCGGAACACCAACGCCAACGAGGTGGTCTACCTGGCCCGCCAGGCGCCGGACGGGACCCTCGACACGCGCGATCCGATCAGGGCGGAGTGGCAGATGCTGGCAGAGGACGGGCGCCGCGAGGAGTTGAAGCCGGTCGAGAGGCAGCTCGCCTACGGCTTCTCCGTGCGACCGGCCGGATCGGGAGGAGGCTACGTGGTGATCCTGAAGGCCAGGCCGGACAGGCCCGTGACGCTCTCCCTGCGCGGGGGATGCCCGTTCGCCTCGGTCACCATCAACGGTCGCCCGGCAGACCTTCGCCGGATCTTCGTGCAGGCGAAGAACGGCCTGGGGCCGATCCCCACCGTCGCATGGGCGGAGCTCGAGGGGATCGACCCGGCGACCGGGGCCCGGATCCAGGAGCGGGTGTTCCCGAAGTAGAACCGAACCGCG
>CAIOAK010000058.1 GCA_903855945.1 uncultured Anaeromyxobacter sp. | reverse complement strand
GGACTTCGGGACTTCGGGACTTCGGTAGGGGGACTGCGACCATCAGTCGGGTGCCAATGCGGCCGGCACCGTAGCTCCATCGAGGAGCGAGTACTTCGTCGTTCAGCAAGCCAGCCGGGAAGCTGGCTGAGCCAAAGGTAGGATGGCTCAATACATCGGTAAGCTCGGCACCATCATCACCGGTGCCACACTCTAAGTTAAGGCGCGGTGGTTACCTGTCAAGGCGACCTCAGTTGATCCCCCGCAGGCGCCCCGCCTGGGGCGTCACTCCTTCTTCTTCAACTTCGACTCGTTCTCCTTGATGAAGCTCCGAATGTCGTCGGCGAGGTCGAGGAGCTTGGTCCACTGCTCCTGGTAGAGCGTCACCGGGAAGCGGCCGAGCCATGTAAGACGGTGCCTACGCGCGAGCGGCAGTCGTACCGCGAGAGACCGGACGGGCGGGCTTCGCGGTCGCGATCTCCCGGTCGAGGCGAGCGACCGCTCGGCTCGAGTACGGGCCGAGATGCAGGTAGAGCGCTGCGAGGGAGGCCGTGATCTTGAAGGCGCGGGGGTCGTGGAGGAGGCCGTCCGCCATCGCCCCCCAGAAGGCCCGGCGCGTCCCGGCCTCCCGGAACCCCAACTGCGTGGCGATGCGCAGGAACGACCGTAGGTCACGCACCACGTGGCGCAGGGGCTGCCGGAGCCGGTGCCCGGACCTGTCGAGCGAACGCGAGACGCGGCGCACGCGGCCGAAGAAGGCCTCCGGGGAGTAGATCCCTGCGAGCACGTCCCAGTAGTCGGCGAGCATCTCCTCCCTCGGCCGCCGGGTCGTGTAACGGCGTGCACGGGGCGGCACGAGACCATCCAATCTAGCCTCCGCCAGTGGCTCCAGATTCCCCCCTCGCCGCCAGATTCCTGAAGGTCGCTCGGGACTCGTACTGGCGTTGGGCAGGGATGCCCACCGCACCAAGGGCCTGAGCCGTCACTGGCACTTCTTCGTCGCCGCCGGGCACAACTTCGATTGGCAGTCACAGTTCAGCGTGCAGGCCTCCCCCTTCTTCAGGCGGGGAGGGCACTTCGACCAGCTCCCGTCCGGAAGCCTCCGGGAGACACAGCAGGTGACGGGTGGAGGGGTGCCGGGTCTCCAGTCGTCCGAGGAGCACCCGGAGGCGGGCTGTGCCGGGAACTTCCCGCTCGGACAGGTCGTGGTGCCATCGGTGATAGGAATCCCCCTCACCGGAGCGCAGTAGTCGGGACTGCTCTCGTCGCCGATGGGAAAGGGTGGCAGGTACGCGCCCGTGAGGATGGCGCCCCGGAGGTCGGTCCCCGCCAGGTTGGCGCCGCACATCCAGGCGTCGTTCAGGCGGGCGGCGCACTTGGCTCCTTCCGGGCACCCCAGGCTGCCCAGGTTGGCGCCGCTCAAGTCCGCGCCCGCGAGGTTGGCGGACCGGAAGATGGCGTTGGTGGCGACGGTCGTGTTGCCGGAGAGGTTGGCGGCCACGAGGTCGGCGCCGGTGAAGTCCGTGCCGACCATTCTCGCGCCCGCGAGCAGCGCACCTGACAAGAACGCGCCCGACAGGTCCGCGGTCGAGAGGTTGGCCTCCCTCAGGTCCGCACCGCCGGAGGCCGAAGTGGTCCGGAAGGTCGCCCCGTGGAAGTTGGTGATGACGGTGCTCGCGTCCGCGACGATCCCGACCAGGCTGGCATTCGTGAAGTCCCGCCAGGCCGCCGAGGCGCCCGAGAGGTTGGCCCAGTCGAGCTTCGCGCCCACCATCGTCGCCCTCGACAGGTCGTGGTTCTTCAGGGAGACGCCCGGCATGACGGCGTTCGTGAAGTCTGCGTTGTCGAAGCGGCAGCCGGTGGTGTCGGTCCCGGTGAAGTTCGCTCCCACGAGCGCTGCGCCCTGGAGTTGCCACCCGTAGAGGTGCGCGTTCACGAGGACGCTGCCCGAGAGGTCGGGCGCGCCTCCCGTGAAGGTGAACGTGGCCCCCCCCGCCTGCCACCCCGTCAGATCCCGGCCCTTCAAGGCGTCCCGGGGAACTTCCGCCACCTGGGCGTTCGTGAACGTCACGCCCTTCCAGGTGCCCACCGGCGGCGCGAGGTCGTAGGTGAGAGCGGACCCGGTGTAGTCGATTCCACCCCGGAAGAAATCGGGCTCCACCAGGTACTGGGCCACGAGGTTCATGTTCCTGAAGGCGAGCCTGGAATAGGACGACTTCGGGGAACCCGACGAGGGGCGATCGACGACCACCGAGAAGGAGCAACCGTCGAAGACCGTTCCATCGAACGTCACGTTGAACATCGACAAGGTGTCGAAGCTCGTGCCCAGGAAGTGGCCGCCCCGGAACAGCCCCGAGAGGCCCACGCCGATCCACTTGCCACCCTCGAACTCGGTGCGCCCGAGGTCGATGGGGCCGATCGCGGTGCCCTTGAACAGGACGCCGTTGGGATTCCCGCGGGTGAAGGAGAACTTGACCGGGCTTCCTCCCCCGTCGTCCACGCCGCCGGAAAGGCCACCCAGGAGGAAGGTCGTGTCGACGAAGGTCGTGGACGGAGTCCCCTCCAGGGTTCGCAGGGACACGTTCTCGAGCCAGGAATCGACGAAGCTGGTGTTTGTGAAGGTGGAGTACCAGATCCGCGCGTCCCTCAGGCTGACTCCGGTGAAGGTCACTGTGTTCCAGTCGGTGAACAGGGACGCGAATCGATCGAGGTTCGAATTCGTGATGGTCGTGCCCGTCCAGCGAACCCGGTCGCGGGTCCCGCTGCCGCAGCCCCAGCCCCAGTTCCCGGCGTCGCTGAGATCGACTCCGCGGAGGCCGCACTGGCTCATGGTGGCTCCACAGAAGAGGGCATGGTGCAGGCTCACGTTCTCGAACGACTTCTTCGTGAAGGTCCCGTAGAGGAATCGGCAGTACTGGCAACTGTTCGATACGAGCGCAGGCCCGTCTGCCGCGTCCAGCCGGATGAACACGACCTCGTCGGCGGGGTCCGTCCGGTTCGGATCTCCCCGCTGTAGGATGAGCGAGTACTCGCCGGG
The DNA here is from genome assembly GCA_903855945.1 of uncultured Anaeromyxobacter sp. Taxonomy (GTDB): domain Bacteria; phylum Myxococcota; class Myxococcia; order Myxococcales; family Anaeromyxobacteraceae; genus CAIOAK01. The sequence continues at coordinate 4,999 of CAIOAK010000058.1, read as the reverse complement.
GGGGACGATGGCCCGGGAGCAGGCCTGGCCCGGGAGCGCCCGGGCCGCCACGGAGTTCGACCCCACGTCGACGAGCGTCGCCGCGTGCGGCACCCCGTCCTCGTCGTCCCAGCAGAACAGGACGGACGCCGGGTCCGGTCCGATGGCGTAGGGAACGCTCACCGGGCCGGATTCCGTCCCGTTCGGCGCATCGGCGCGGTGCAACTGCACGAGCACGGTGTCCTGGAGGGTGGCGCGGAGCTGCGGGTCCGCCGCGAAGTCCTCCTCGGTCAGCAGGACGCCCGTCAGTGCCTGAGGAACTGGACGTCCCGAGCATGCCGCCAGGAGGGCCAGAGCCGCGGCCACCGGGAAGCGAAGGGCCGTCATCGGCCACCTCCGCTCCGCAGGCTCGATGCGGGCGGTCTCGGCGTGGAGGGGATCCACTGGCTCACCGAGGGTTCGGTCCGGCCTCCGGGCACCACCAGAGCCTCCTGGTTTATGGAGTAGAGGTTCCTCCAGCGATCCACCAGGATCTGGGCGGCGGCGACACCCACCGTCCGGGCCATCCAGTTGCCTCGCGGATCGTAGATGTCGAGGCGGAAGTCGGTGACCCGGGAGGCTGCCCCGGCCGAGGAGAGCACGTAGATGAACCCCACCGGCTCCACGCTCATGGAGAGGTACTGCACCCACCCGGTCTCGTCGCGGAGCGGGATCCACCAGCGGTCGCCTGTCGCCCGGGCCGTGAAGTAGTCCACGGGGAGTCCCTGGTCGTCGAGGGCCTGGATCCGCCTGTTGTCCTGCTCGAGGGCGAGGAAGCCGCGGCCGTTCTGGACGGGAGCGACGGCCTTCACGCCGCCGAGGTTTCCCTTCAGGATCCCGGGACCGGAGGCGAATTCGGCCAGCGGGGCCTTGTTCCAGTCCGCCGCGGCGACCGGTGCTTCGGCCAGCCGGAGCACCTCCAGCTTGTCCTTGCCGTCCACGATGCCGATCACGCAGCGGCTGATCGGATGAAACGCCGAGGTTCGCAGGTTGCGGGAGCTGAAGCGCCCCCAGCACGGGGCCGCGGCCCAGTCCGGGAAGAGGCCGGGGCCGACGGGGAGGTCCACCTGGCGAAGGGTGAGAACGCCAGCGGTGGGGACGATGGCGTACTGGGGACCGTCGGCGGCGCCGAGCAGGTCGTAGAGGAGGTGCGCGGTCTGCGGGCTGCCGCACGGCACCTGGCGAAGGGTCTCCTCGGGGTCCTGGCCGAGCGCGGTCACGCGCAGGTTCACGTTCTGGAATTGCCATCCCTGGACGCCGGCAGATGCGGGTGAGCCGCAGATCTCGAGCCCGCCGCCCGCCGAGAGGAACGAGTAGGCGAGCTGGCCGGTCGCGTCGTTCAGGGAGATCACGCCGGTCTCGCACAGCGCTCCGGCCCGGTCGGCGCAGGAGAAGGAGGCGAGCGGGGCCGCCACGGTGGCGACCCAGCGTCGGCGCCCGTCCGGATCGACCTGGATCTTCATCCGGTGCGAGTAGGTCGTCGTGGCGTCCAGGGGAACGACGTTCTCCTCGATGGTGATGTCCACGGGAACGTCGGATCGCCCGGTCGGGACGACGTTTCGCACCTCGGCGAAGCCCTGGCCCGCGATCCAGTCGGTGTCCGACAGGAGGATGATCTTCACCCTGACCTTCCCTCCCGTGGGCACCTCCAAGTCCCGTGTCCAGACCTTTCGCTGGTGGTCCTGGATGCCGAACGGGAAGTCGTAGGTGAAGATCTTCGAGTTCGAGCAGGCGACGACCACCCGGACCGCCTTGGTGACCGCCGGCCACTCGAAGTCCCGGGGGTCGTGATGGACGGTGATGGCCAGCCGGTTCCGCACCAGCACCCGGGTCCGCCCGCAGCAGGAGGACCGGGCGATGTCGGACGAGGTCTCGCCGATCTCGGCAACCGTCGAGGCGACGTCGGCGAGCGCGAGCCCGATGCCGAAGACCGGGATCGCCTTCCTCGTCCATGCGGCCCCGACGGCAAACGCAAGCGCGGCGAAGAACGTCCGCCCGCAGATCTGCCGGAGGGCGAAGCTTCCAACCTTGTAGGCAACGCCCCAGTACAGGCCGCCCCCTCCTTGCCTGTCGAGCCCGTACTCCGCCGCCGCCTGGGCCACCCCGACGATGATCGGAGGACCGAGGGAGCGTTTCAGGGAGAACTTGAAGCCGGCACCGATTGCGCCACCCACCCCGACGGCCAGGCAGATTGCCGGCAGCGCGAGTTCGAAGGTGGCCGTCATCGCGAGCCCGGGCACGATGACCCCGCGGTACTCGGAGCGGTAGTCCCCGTCGGACATGGCCAGGGTTCCCACGAGCAGGTGAACACCGGAGGCGCCTGCGGGAACCGGAACGTCCCAGTTCCCGGTGACGGTGTGGTCTCCGTGAAGGGGGATTCCGCAGATCCGCTCGGGAGCGGGGAGAAGCCCCAGGTACTGGATGTACTCGTAGTCGAGCGCACCCTGCGGAATGCCCAGATCCTTCAGGGAGCGGATGTTCCCGTCGACGTCCTCGAAGGCCGCGAAGACCCCTACGTGCCGGTAGAACTCGTTGTCGACCGTGAAATGGGCCTTCCGGTCGTCCCCGATCGACACTTCCCTCGCCCGCTGCCCCCACCTCCACTCGTTGGCGTGGTCCGTCCCCCACGAGTAACCCGCCTGGTTCGCGGCGGCTTCCACCGCCGCGTCGGCGTGGGTCCCCGCGAGGATGGCAAAGCGACCGGGCTTCACGTCGGAGCTGGACCCGTCGTCGACCAGGACCAAATCGTTTCGAACCGACCGCAGCGCCTCCGAGACGACGCGCCCTGCGGCAGCGAGGACGAGGTCGTGCACGAACCAGTCCCATTCGTAGAGCACCCGTCCCTGGTCGTCGAGGGCCGGGTTCCCTTGCTCGTCCTGCCGGAACACGCGGGTCTTCCCGTCGAGGGCGTACGCCCAGCGGGCCTCGACCCAGCCTCCATACTTGCTGTCGGGATTGGGCTGTGGGTCCCCCAGGTCGGCGATCACCGCGGCGAGGCGCGCGAGCGCCTGGCTGCCGAGGATGTGATTCGCCACGACGGCGGCGGCGGTCTTGTCGAGGCAGATGAGCTCGGGGTGGTGATAGACGGCCCAGAGCGCCGCCTTGTCGGGATTGACGAGATCCTCGTCCGTCGTGTTCGCGAGCGCGGAATCGTTCGAGGCCAACCGAAGCCACGTGGGGCCACGAAGGGCGAACTCCGGTCCCTTGAGGACCCGGGCTTCCTCGACCCCGGCGGCAGGCACGTGAATGCCGCCCAGCGCCATGATCCGCCTCCCGTCGCGGTCCGGGTGCTCCCGGGTCACCGTGAAGCTCTGCGGCGCATCGGCCGGGAACCGGATTCCCGCGACGAAGTGGGTGAGCTGGGCGTCGGGAACTGCGCCGAGGAATCCGTTGGCCCGCCGCGCCTGAAGCCGCGAGAGGGTGTCGTGTGGGACGAGGGGATACTCGTCGACGCCGACGTCGAGTGAATACCTGGCGCCGGAGTTGCCCCGAGACAGGTCGAAGTGCAGGGTCCGGAACTCGGAGGGCGACTCTCGCGGTCGGGAGCATCCCAGGATAGGCCTGCTCGCCGCGGCGATTCCGGCGGCGGCGGCGGCCTGGATGAACCCGCGACGTGACCAGTTCGACATGACCTCTCCAGTCCCCCGGCGGGATCATGGCCGTTCCCTTTCGGGCTGGCAATGGCTGCTTCTGCTGTCCCTTCCTCGCGGGACAGGTCGCGACCTGAGGGACCACCAGGGGCCACGTCTCGCCACGGTGAAGCTGTCCGGGCGTCCTGGGAGGGGCGCGGTCGCAACCTGAGCGTCGCCGGGGAGTTCAATCTGCTCAACTTGCAGCGGGATCAGGAGCGGAACGAGGCGAGCGTCATGGAGCCCCTCCTGGTTTCGAGCGGTACTGTCCTATACGCGGGCCCTTGCTGCCGCGTTCTCGGCCTTCAACTGCTCGAGCTCTGCCTGCATCTCTGCTTCGGTGGGCATGGTGGTGTCTCCTGGGGTGGTCGACGTGGTCAGGCTATGCCTGCTGTGCTGGCTTGGCGACCCGCTCCCGCATCTCCCGGACGGTGAGGATGGCGCCGCGCAGCTCCCCCGGCGTGGAAACTCGGACAGCCATCTTTGACGCCGTAAATTTCGACGGTCTTCAGCCGCTCGGCGAGGACCTGCTCGACATGGGCGAGCGTCACGGCGTTCAGCGGGGGAGGCGGTGGACGGACGATGCGGGGCATGGTCAGGCCGCCCGGGGATAGCGGGTGTGCGGGGGCGGTCGGGCGGCGCTGGGCTCGTGTTCGAGGCCGTGCTCGCCGCCGGTCAGGTAGCTCTCGACGAGGGTGACTTCCAGGTCTCGCAGGATGACCTCTACGTGTACGGGGCCGCCTCGGCGGTGGGGGTGCGACGGGGAAGGGGATGGGCTGGAGTAGCTGAACATCCGTGTAGTCTAATGGGTGGACTGACACGGGGGAAAGATGGTGTCGAGAGAACCGTTGGAACCACCAGGGAGACAGGGCCAGTCCGGCTCTTTCGGGCACGCACCATGAGTATGATTCCGTCTCCAAAATGTCTCCAAACCTGACGGCAACTGGCGACGACTGGCGAAAACTAGCGTCGACTCTTCTAGCGCGAGAAACAGAGCAAATACGGTAGATTGTCCGGTAATCGTGAGTGATTACAATGTGTTACAAATCACTCTTCACCGGGTTCAAGTCCCGTAGGGGTCACCAGTTGCCCCGTCACCGTCGTCCCGGTGGCGGGGTTTTTCATTGATGGCGTCCCGTGGGCTGTAACCCTGGCTGTAACCCCCTCGCTGGGTACAGTGGCCGGGACGTACCTTTCGCCCCAGGCGGCCGGGTCGATGGCCGGGCCAGCCAATTCACCGCCGGGGGCGTAGGACCGCCTCCGGCGGTGGCGTCTTGACCGCCTTGACCGCTCTCCCCGGAACCCCGCCGGCCTACCTCTCCCTCGCCTTCACCACGTCCGCGCGCAACCCG
>CAIOAK010000057.1 GCA_903855945.1 uncultured Anaeromyxobacter sp. | reverse complement strand
CGAGGTCCTAACCGGCGATGGACCGGATCGCCGCGCCGTACGGCGCCCGGAGGACGCCCCGCTCGGTGACGATGGCGGTGACGAGCTCGGCGGGGGTGACGTCGAAGGCCGGGTAGCGCGCCGCGACCCCCTCCGGGGCGATGAGCCGCCCGAAGATGCGCACCACCTCGTCGGAGTCCCGCTCCTCGATGGGGATCCCCGCGCCGGTGGGGAGCGAAGGGTCGAAGGTGCTCCAGGGCGCGGCCACGTAGAACGGCAGCGCGTGGTGACGCGCCAGCACCGCGAGCGCGTAGGTGCCGATCTTGTTGGCCACGTCGCCGTTCGCGGCGATCCGGTCGGCGCCCACCACCACGCAGGAGATCTCGCCGCGGGCCATGAGCCAGCCGGCCATGTTGTCGGTGAGGATCGTGACCGGGATGCCGTCCCGCTGCAGCTCCCAGGCGGTGAGCCGGGCCCCCTGGAAGAAGGGGCGGGTCTCGTCGGCGTAGACGTGCGCGAGACGGCCGGCCTCGTGGGCGGCCCGCACGATGCCGAGCGCGGTGCCGTAGGCCGCGGTGGCGAGCGCCCCGGCGTTGCAGTGGGTGAGGACCCGCGCGGCGGGCGGGAGCAGCGGCCCCCCCAGCGCGCCGATGCGCCGGCAGGCCGCCTCGTCCTCGTCGCGGATGGCGTGGGCGAGGGCGAGCACCGACGACGCCGGCTCGCCGATGCGGACCGACATGCGCCGCACCGCCCATTCCAGGTTCACGGCCGTGGGGCGTGCCCGGGCGAGCAGCGCCGCCGCCTCCCGCAGCCGCTCCGGCGAGGCCCCCCGCCGGGCCTCCACGGCGATGCCGTAGGCGGCCGCCACGCCGATGGCCGGCGCGCCGCGCACGGCCAGCGTCCGGATGGCGTCGGCCACCTGCTCCGCGGTGGCGAGCCGGAGCCAGGTCTCCTCGCCCGGCAGGAGCCGCTGGTCGAGCAGGCAGACCTCGTCGCGCGCCTCGTCGTAGAGCACCGGCCTGAGAACTTCACGTTCCGTCACGTTGACCCCCCGCCGCGGCCGCCGATCCGTCCCGAGGCCCGCAGGCCGAAGTAGAGTGCCCCCGCCGCGGCCACGCCCCCCTCGACCCAGTGCCGGTCGAGGAGCAGGACGCCGGAGACGACGGCGCAGGCGGCGAGCGCCGCGTAGAGGAAGTACCGGCTCGCGCGGATCACTACGCCCCGAGCTTTCGCTTCAGCATGGCGTTCACCACCGCCGGGTTGCCCTTGCCCTTCATCCCCTTCATCACCTGCCCCACCAGGAATCCGAGCAGCTTGGACTCGCCGGCCCGGAAGCGCTCCACCTCGCCGGGGAAGGCCGTCAGCACCGCGTCGCAGGCTCCTTCCACGGCCGACTCGTCCGAGACCTGGGCGAGGCCGCGGGACGCCACCACCACCGCCGGGTCGCCCCCCTGCCGGAAGAGCTCCTCGAGCACCTGGCGGATGCCGGGCCCGCCCAGGGTCCCCGCCTCGGTGAGTCGCACCACGCCGGCGAGCGCCTCGGGCGTGAGCTTCCCGCGAGACGTCCCCGCTCCGGCGTCGTTGGCGAGCCGGGCCACCTCGCCGGTGAGGAGGTTGGCGATGCGCTTCGCCGACTCGGCGCCGCCGCCCCGGGCCCGGACAGAGGCGTCGAAGAACTCGGCCGTCTCCCGGTCGGCGGTGAGCAGCCCGGCGTCGTAGGCGGAGAGCGAGAGGTCGCGCTGGTAGCGGGCGGCGCGCGCCCGCGGCAGCTCGGGCAACGAGCGGCGGACCTCCTCGATCCAGGCGGCCGGCACCCGCACCGGCGGCAGGTCGGGCTCGGGGAAGTACCGGTAGTCGTGCGCCTCCTCCTTCGACCGCATGGATCGGGTCTCGCCGCGCTGCGGGTCGAAGAGGCGCGTCTCCTGCACCACCCGGCCGCCCCCCTCCAGGATCTCCGACTGCCGACGCACCTCGAACTCGATGGCCTGCCGGAGGAAGCGGAACGAGTTCATGTTCTTGAGCTCGCAGCGCGTCCCGAGCACCGTGGAGCCCACCGGCATGAGGGACACGTTGGCGTCGCAACGGAAGGAGCCCTCCTCCAGGTTGCCGTCGTTCACCCCCAGGAACATGAGGATCGCGCGCAGCGACTTGAGGTACTCGACCGCCTCGTCGATGGAGCGGATGTCCGGCTCGCTCACGATCTCGAGCAGCGGGACGCCGGCCCGGTTCAGGTCCACGCCGGAGGAGCCGTCGGCGGCCACGCCGTGCAGGTTCTTCCCGGCGTCCTCCTCCATGTGGATGCGGGTGAGGCGCACCCTCCGCTCCACTCCGTCCAGCGTGAGGTCCACGCCGCCCCCCACGCAGATGGGGAGCTCGTACTGGCTCACCTGGTAGCCCTTCGGGAGGTCCGGGTAGAAGTAGTTCTTCCGGGCGAAGACGCTCTTCTCCTGGATGGCGCAGCCGAGCGCCAGCCCGGTCCGCACCGCGAACTCCACCACCTGCCGGTTGAGCGCGGGGAGCACGCCGGGCATCCCCAGGCAGACCGGGCAGACGTGGGTGTTGGGCTCGCCCCCGAAGGTGGTGGGGCAGCCGCAGAAGATCTTGCTCCGGGTGAGGAGCTGGGCGTGGACCTCGAGCCCCACCACGAGCTGCCACTCGCGGGTCACGGCTTCACCGTCCGGTCCGGCCCCGGTCCGCGGGGCTGCGCCAGCCCGAGTCGCAGCCAGCGCTCCTCGGCCGGGAAGACGATCGCGAGGGCGGCGAGCGCCACCACGCTCGGCAGGTAGAGGAGGCTGCTCCCGGTGACCGTCACCGCCACCAGCGGGAAGAGCGCCGCGCCCTCCAGGACCGCCCAGGCGACGAGCGTCCGGGTGAAGGCGGCCACGTCCGGGGGGCCGGAGGGCACCGGACCGAGGCGGGGCAGGAGCAGGCGCGACATCCCCACGCCGAGCCCCACCACGGCGGTGGACATCCAGAGGAGCAGCACCGACATGCCGGCCGCCTGCGGGTCGCGCGGCGGCGGGGCGATCCCCGTCACGCCCGCGAAGAGCACCGGGAGGAGGAAGAGGGTGGCCCACACGGCCACGGCCGTCCGGCGGGAGGGCGCGCTCATCCGATGGCCTCCGGCGCGGGCGAGGGGCCCATCTCCCGCTCCAGCGCGCGGGCGGCGCGGAGCAGCGTGGCCTCGTCGAAGGGGCGGCCCACCAGCTGCAGCCCCACCGGCAGACGCGACTCCGGGTGAAGTCCGGCCGGGACGGAGAGTCCGGGCAGGGCGGCCAGGTTGCAGGAGATGGTGAAGACGTCGGCCAGGTACATCTGCAGGGGATCGTCCACCTTCTCCCCCAGCCGGAAGGCCACGGTGGGCGAGACCGGGCCGGCGACGAGGTCGCACCGCTCGAAGGCCCGGTCGAAGTCGCGACGGACGAGCGTGCGGACCTTCTGGGCCCGCAGGTAGTAGGCGTCGTAGTAGCCCGCCGAGAGCGCGTAGGTGCCGAGCATGATGCGCCGCTTCGGCTCGGCGCCGAACCCCTGGTCGCGGGTCTCGCCGTACATGTCGGCGAGCGAGCGGGCCGGGGCACGCAACCCGAAGCGGACGCCGTCGTAGCGGGCCAGGTTGGAGGAGGCCTCGGCCGGCGCCACCAGGTAGTAGGCCGCCACCCCGTACCGGGAGTGAGGCAGCTCGACGTCCACGAGCGTCGCGCCCATGGCCTCGTAGGCGGCGAGCGCCTCCCGCACGCGCCGCTCCACGCCGGCCTCCGAACCGCCCTGGAGCCACTCCCGCGGCACGCCGATGCGCAGTCCGCGGGCGCCCTCCTCGATCCCGGCCCGGTAGTCGGGGACCGGCAGGAGGGAGGAGGTCTGGTCGCGCGGGTCGTGGCCGGCGATCACCCCGAGCATCGCCGCGGCGTCCGTCACGGTGCGGGCGATGGGCCCCACCTGGTCGAGCGAGCTCGCGAAGGCGACCACCCCGTAGCGGGAGACCCGTCCGTAGGTGGGCTTCAGGCCGACGACGCCGCAGAGGGAGGCGGGCTGGCGGATGGAGCCGCCGGTGTCGGTGCCGAGCGCGCCGAAGACCTGGCGGGCCGCCACCGACGCGGCGCTGCCGCCCGACGAACCTCCGGGCGTGCGCTCGAGGTCCCAGGGGTTGCGGCAGGGGCCGAAGGCGCTGTTCTCGTTGGACGAGCCCATCGCGAACTCGTCCATGTTGAGCTTGCCCATCACCACCGCGCCGGACGTCTCGAGCCGTTCCACCACCGTGGCATCGAAGGGCGGGACGAAGCCCGCGAGGATCCGCGAGCCGCAGGTGGTCTCGACCCCCTTCGTGAGGAAGATGTCCTTCAGCCCGATCGGGATCCCGTCGAGGGGCGAGCGGACCTCGCCGCGGGCCCGCCGGGCGTCGGAGCCGCGCGCCGAGGCGATCGCCCGCTCCGGCACCACCCGCAGGAAGGCGTGGAGCCGCTCGTCGGTGGCCTCGATGCGCGCGAGCGCCGCGCGGGTCACCTCCTCGGAGGAGACCTCGCGCCGGGAGAGCGCGCCCGCGAGGTCGGTGATCGACCGGTCGAGGAGGGCGGGGGCACTCACTCGATGATCCTGGGAACCTGGAAGCAGGTCCCGGCGCGGGCCGGCGCGTTGGCCAGCGCCTCGTCGGCGGGGAGGCCGGGGGTCACCCGGTCCTCGCGGAACGGGGTTTCCACGGACGCGAGCGCGTGGGTCATCGGCTCGACGCCGGAGACGTCGAGCTCCTCCAGCTGCCGGACGTAATCGAGGATGGCCGAGAGCTCGCCCGCCAGCCGCGTCTCCTCCTCGGGGGAGAGGCGGAGGCGCGCCAGGGACGCGATGCGGCGCACCTCTTCGGGCGAGAGCGCCATCCGGCTACTTCGGGGCGTTCTCGGGCTTCAGCCAGTTCAGGATGGCCGCCACGACGCCGCGACGCCCCTCGTTGATCTGGTGCTGGAAGGCCTCGACGTCGCCGTGCTGCAGGAAGATCCCGTGGCAGGCGAAGCAGACGTCAACCGGGACGTCGCGCAGCTTCACCTCGTTCATCTCCTGGCCGCAGTTCGGGCAGTGGCCATGGTGAAGGTCGCGCAGCCGCCTGGCCTCGTCGGCGGCCATGTCCTTGTGGACCTTCTGGGCGAGCTTGCGCTTCTTCTCGGCGTCTTCGCGGGCGAAGTAGTCGTCCTCGGTGTGGGAGGGCTTCACGGACTCGGACATTTCGTTCACTCCTTCAGCTGTTGGATGAGCTTCCGCGCGGCGGCGGCATCGTCTCCTGTGGGCCGAACTGCGAGGAATCTCTCGTAACCGGTCACGGCGTCGGCCTTGTTTCCCATGTAGCGGTAGGTCTCGGCCAGTCCGAAGAGCGCCTCCGCATTGCGGGGGTCGAGCTCGAGGGCAGCCTGGAAGCTCGCCTCCGCCTGGGCGTACTGTGTGAGATCCAGATAGCACGCCCCGCGTCCGGCGAGGGCAACGGCGTTGCGCCCGTCCCGCGCGAGGGCCTGGCCGTAGAGGTCGAGCGCCTCCTCGCACCTTCCCCGGTTCCGGAGTTCCCGCGCCCGGGCGAGCGGCGACGGGGCAGGGTCGCGGGGAACGGAGGGAGCCGCCGAGGGCCCGCTCGGGGCGGGCGGTGCGGGGGCCGGCGTAGGCTCCACCGGTGGAGGCGCGGGTGTCGGAACGGGGGGAGGCACCGGCGCGGGCGCCGGGACGACCGGGGCCGGGACCGGGGCCGGCGCGGGCGCAGGAGGGGGAACCTCCGCCGTGTCGGCCCTGCGAAGGAGCATCACCGCGGCGGCCACGGCGAGCAACCCGACGGCGATGAGGGCCACCCAGAGGAATCGCCTCCGCGGCTTCCCGGGGGGGGCGGGAGGGGGGGGCTTCGGGGGCGCCCGGGGCGAACCGGACCCCTCCCGGGCCCAGGCGGGGTCCTCCGTCTCGGACCCGGACGGGAGGTCGAGCGAGTCGGGGTCCGGCGCGAGCTCGGAGAGGGGCAGGACCCGCCCCGGGTCGTCGGCCCCGAGCGGCACGACCACCGGGAGGACGCGCTTCCGGAGGAGGAAGCGGTGGCCGCAGGTGCAGGCCACCTTCACCCCCGGGTCGGGAACCCGGGCCTCGTCGACGGAGTACCCGGCCCGGCAGCGCTCGCATTGGACATCCATAGGGAGCCGTCCAAGGTAGCCCCGATGCACGGACCCGCGCAAGCAGCGGATACCGGTGGAAAAATTGACCCTTCGCCCCCCGGCGATATCGTCCTCGGCGGGGTCGTCCGCCCCGCCAAAACCACGTCGTCGCCGAGGACCCATGGCCAAGCAGAAGTCGAACCGGAAGTCCGAGAACGGTCGGGAGGGAACCTCCCTTCGGACCGGTATGGGTCGGGATGCGCTGGCGGTCGCGCTGCTCGCGCTCGGCACCGCCACGGCGATAGCGCTCGTCACCTTCTCCGCCATGGACGCCCAGCTCATCGAGCACGGGGTACCGCCCGTCTCCAACCTGGTCGGCCCGGTCGGCCACCACGTCGCGAGCGCCCTCTTCCACGTGCTCGGCTTCTCGGCGCTCGTCCTGCCGGTGGCGCTCATCACCACCTCCATCGCCCTCTTCCGCGGCCAGCCTCCCCGCGTGACGCTCGTCGGCTCCGCCGCCTACGCCGTCCTCACCGCGTCGCTCGCGACGCTCGCCCACCTCTTCCTCTCCGGCCGGGGGCTCTCGAGCTTCGCCCCGGGCGGGATCGTGGGGCGCCTCCTCTGCACGCGGGCCGAGCTCCTGCTCGGTTCGGTGGGCACGGCGCTCGTGGTCGGGGCCGGTGCGGCCGTGGCCCTCATCGTCGCCACCGACGTGAAGCTCCCGCAGGCGTGGGCGGTGGTGTGGGGCGCGCTGCGCGCCGCCTGGGGATGGACGATCCACCGGATCTCCGACGCCATCGACCGGCACCGGGCCGCCGTCGGCGAGATGCGCGCCGAGCAGGCCGCCGAACGTTCCCGGCGGGAGGAGCTCGCCGCCTCGACCGTGGTCGAGGACGCCAAGGGCGAGGAGCGGGAGGGGCTCGCCGTGGCCGGCGCGCTCGTCCTCGAGAGGAAGCGCGGCCGGCTCGACGACGAACCGGCCTGGGCCACGTCCAGCGAGGAGCAGGAGGTCCTGCCGCGGCGACGACGCCGTGCCAGGGAGGAGAAGCTCGACGACGAACCCGACCTTCAGGCGACGCTGCCGCTCGTGATCTCGGCGGTGACTCCGGAGCCCACGCCCGCGCCGGTGGTCGTCGAGGCCGGGCCGGACCGGCCCGAGATCGTCGTGTCGGCTGCCATGCAGGAGCGCGGCAAGCGCAAGAAGAAGGACAAGGACGCGCCCGAGTTCGCCTTCATGCAGTCGGGCGAGGTGTTCCAGCTCCCCGGCATCTCTCTGCTCACCCGTCACGAGCAGCCGAAGGGGGAGCTCGACGAGGCCGGCATGCAGAAGGTGGCCGAGGTCATCGTCGGCACGCTGCGCCAGCACGGAGTGGACGGGGCCATCCGGCACATCCGCCCCGGGCCGGTGGTCACGCTCTACGAGTTCATGCCGGTGGCGGGGGTGAAGCTCTCGAGGATCGAGAACCTCGACAAGGAGCTCACCATGGCGCTGTCGGCCACGCGCATCCGCATCATCGCGCCCATCCCCGGCAAGGGGGTGGTGGGCATCGAGGTGCCGAACCGCGACCGCGCCAACGTCTACCTCCGCGACGTCATCGAGTGCGACGCGTTCGAGCGCGCCGCCGGGCTCCTGCCGCTCGCGCTCGGGAAGAACATCGAGGGGATCCCCTACTGCGTGGACCTCCAGCGGATGCCGCACCTGCTCATCGCCGGCACCACCGGCGCGGGCAAGTCGGTGGGTTTGAACACGATGATCCTGTCGCTCCTCTACCGGCACGCGCCGGACCAGGTGCGCATGATCATGATCGACCCGAAGATGACCGAGCTCTCCATCTACGAGGACATCCCCCACCTCCTGCTCCCGGTGGTGACCGATCCGCAGAAGGCGGCCCGGGCGCTGCAGTGGGCGGTCGATGAGATGGAGCGGCGCACCCAGATCCTGGCCGACACCGGCTCGAAGGACTTGAAGTCGTACAACGCCAAGGTGGACAAGCTGCGGGCCGAGGGGCGAACCTTCCAGGACGACGACGAGCCGCCGCCGAAGAAGCTGCTCGTGGTGGACGCCACCGAGGGGGAGACCGAGGAGGAGGCCGCGGCACGGCTGGCGCTCGAGCAGGTCCCGCTCTTCGAGGACCCCACGCGTCCTCCGGTCCCCGGCGAGAAGAAGGCGCCGCAGAAGCTGCCCTACATGGTGGTGGTCATCGACGAGCTCGCCGATCTCATGATGACCGCGCCGCGCGAGGTGGAGATCTCGCTGGCTCGGCTGGCCCAGAAGGCCCGGGCCACCGGCATCCACCTCATCGTGGCCACCCAGCGCCCGTCCACCGACGTCATCACCGGGATGATCAAGAACAACTTCCCGGCCCGCATCAGCTTCCGGCTCGCCTCGCGCCACGACTCGACCACCATCATCAACGGCCCGGGGGCCGAGGCGCTGCTCGGCGACGGCGACATGCTCGTGCTCACCGCCACCCAGCCGGTCACCCGCGTGCAGGGCGCCTTCGTCTCCGAGGAGGAGATCGCCGGCGTGGTCGGGTTCCTGAAGCAGCAGGGGCGGCCGGTCTTCGACGAGTCGATCCTGAAGGCCCGCGACGGCTCCGGCGACTCGCGCCGCGACGACGACGAGGACGACCCGGTCTACGACGAGGCGCTCGCGCTCGTCTCCCGCATGGAGGAGGTCTCGGTCTCCAAGCTCCAGCGCGAGATGCGGCTCGGCTACAACAAGGCGGCCAAGATCGTGGAGCGCATGGAGCGGGAGGGCGTGGTGGGCCCCCCGAACGGCGTGAAGCCGCGCCAGGTCCTCATCCGTCCCGCCGGCGAGGTCAGCGCGGTCCCGAACGTTTAGCGGAGAGGCGCGACTCCTCGCCGCGCAGCAGGCGCGCGATGTTCCCGGCGTGGCGGAGCACCACCACGACGAGCACCGCGAGCGCCACCCGGGAGACCGGACCGTCCCACCCCTGGAAGAGAGCCACCCCGCCGGCCATCACGCCGGCGGCCGCGAGCGAGCTCACCGAGACCACCTTGGTGACCGCGAAGGCGGCGGCGAAGACGACCGCCGAGAGGAGCGCCATCCACGGGGTGAGCACCACGAAGGCACCGAAGGCGGTGGCCACCCCCTTGCCTCCCCGGAAGCGGAGCCACGGGGGGAAGACGTGCCCGAGGAAGGCGGCCAGCCCCGCCGCGGCGGGCCAGCCGGCGTCGTGGGCCTCCCCGAGCACCAGGGCCGTGACGGCCACCGGGATTCCGCCCTTGGCCGCGTCGAGCAGGAGGGTGAGCAGCCCGAGCCCACGCCCCGCGGTGCGGGCCACGTTGGTCGCGCCGATGTTCCCGGATCCGGCGCTCCGGACGTCCACCCCGGCGAAGAGGCGGCCGAGGAGCAGCCCGAAGGGGACCGAGCCCGCGAGGTAGCTCGCCGCCAGGAGCGTCCACGGGAGCCGGTCCCCGGTCACGCGACTCCCGCCCGCCAGAGCATCCAGGCCCAGTTCGCGGCGGCCGCCCCCACGGCCCCGATGGCCATCACCCGCCAGGTGCCGACGGAGAGGGCGGGCCAGGGCCGGCCGGCGGCCAGCCGGAGGAGGTCGAGCACCGCGTAGAGCCAGGCCCCGCCCGCGAGCAGCGCGCCGAGCGGGCTCGCCCGCCAGGCGCCGGCGCCGTCCCCGTGGGCCAGCGACACGAAGGCGTGGGTCATCCCGCAGGAGGCGCAGGGCAATCCGGTGAGCGCCATGAATGTACACTGATAGTGAATATCGAGCACGGGCAGGAAGCGGGCCACCGCGAACGAGAGGATGGCGATGGCGGCGTAGGCCTCCGGGATCCCGGGGCGCCGCGCCTCCCTTTCCGCCGGCCCCACGCCCTACCCTCCGTGGACCCGGAAGGCGGAGAGGCCGGTGAAGGCCATCCAGGCCACCGCGCAGCAGCAGGCGCAGACGGCCAGGAAGGGCAGCAGGAGCGCCGTCCAGGCCTTCCCGTTCGTGGTGCGCTGGGCCTCCCGGAAGCCGATGGCGGCGGCGAAGCTGAACCAGACCGCTCCCACGAGGTTCGCGAGTCCCGGCACCGGGGCGGCGCCCACGAGCAGCGCGCCCGACGCGTAGCCCACCACGGTGAGGGTGGCGTCGAAGCCGCGCGACGCGGCGCCGAGAACGAGCAGCGCCACGTGGTAGATGCCGGCCCAGATGAGGATCCAGATGGCGGCGACGAACGGCGCGGCGAAGAGCTGGGCGAGCGTCCCGACCACGGTGGTGCCCGACATCCACTGCACCATCCAGGTGTCCTGGAACTGCGCCCCCTGGGGGACCTGCCGGAGCATCTCCTGGACCATCCCCCGGGTGGCCGCGCCCATGAGCGCGCCGTAGAGGGTCTGGAACCAGCTCGCCACGGTCATCGCCATGACCCCGAAGAGCACGGCCGAGCCGGGGGCGCCGACCTTCACCTGCCGGAAGAAGGCGGCCGGCTCCAGGCAGGCGAGCTTCCAGGTGGCGACGTAGCTCGAGAGCCAGCCGGTCGACCTGCGGAGCGCGAAGGGCGCATCGGACTCCCCCACCGCCCAGGGTGCGCCGGGCATGGGAGCACCGGGGATGGGAGCACCGGCCCAGCTTCCCGGAGGGGGTTGAGGCGGCGGCGAGGGCGGTGGGGCGCCCGGGTCGGCGAGGTGGACCTGCTGTCCGCAGTGGGGGCAGGGCTGGACGCCGAAGCGTTCGGTGTCGAAGGGTTTCTGGCAGAAGACGCAGCGCGCGAGCATTTGCCCGCGAGCTTACAGCGAGGCGAGCTGGACGAGGAAACCGATCTGGAGGGCGAGGGCGAAGGCGACGATGGCGAGACTCTTCATGGGGTTTCTCCTTGTGCCCCTCCCTACGTGCCCCCCGCTCCCGTATTTCGAAGGGCGGCGGTCGATCTGCTACCCTGCGGGGCCGTGGAAGGGTACCGACGACTCCTCGAGACGAACGAGCGCTGGGTCGCCGAACGACTCGGGGAGAGACCCGACTTCTTCACGCGCCTGACCGGCACGCAGGACCCGGATTTCGTCTGGATCGGGTGCGCCGACAGCCGCGTGCCCGCCGAGACCGTCACCGGATGCGCGCCGGGGGAGCTCTTCGTCCACCGGAACGTGGCCAACCAGGTGGTGCACACCGACCTCAACATGCTCACGGTGGTCTTCTACGCGGTGGAGCAGTTGCGGGTGCGCCACGTCATCGTGTGCGGCCACTACGGCTGCGGCGGCGTGAAGGCCGCCATGTCGGGGCAGGACTTCGGGCTCATCAACCGATGGCTCCAGAACATCAAGGACTGCGCCGAGCGGCACCAGGAGGAGCTCGGCCGGCTTCCTCGCGAGGAGGATCGGCTCCGGCGGCTCGTGGAGCTGAACGTGCTGGAGCAGGTGGATCACCTGGCGAAGATGTCGGTGATCCAGCGGGCCTGGAAGATGGAGGGGCGACCCTGGCTCCACGGCTGGGTCTACGACATGGACACCGGGCGGCTCTCGGAGCTCGTGCTCCGGACCGCCACCGACCTGCCCCACCCGGTTCACCGGTTCGACATCCCGGAATAGGATGGCCGGGGGGGAGAGGAGAGACCGCTTGCGCTCCACCGTTCTCGGCGCCGGATCCTGGGGTACCGCCCTCGGCGCCGTTCTGGCCGGCAAGGGATTCCCGGTCGCGATCTGGGACGCCGACGGAGAACCGCTCCGGACCATCGCGGCCCGCCGGGAGAACGAGCGGTACCTTCCGGGCATCCCGCTCCCCGAGACCCTCCGCGCCGAACCGGACCTCGCGAGCGCCCTCGCGGGGGCGGAGCTGGTCGTGATCGCCGTTCCGTCGAGCGCCGTGCGCCCGGTGGCGGTCCAGGCCCGCCCCTGGCTTCGCGGTGGCGTTCCCATCTGCACGGTGGCGAAGGGGGTCGAGGCCGACACTCTGATGACGATGAGCGAGGTGCTGGAGGACGTCCTGCCCCTCGAGATGCATCCGTACCTCACCTTCCTCTCCGGGCCGTCCTTCGCCGTCGAGGTGGCGCGGGGGGCTCCCACCGCGGTCACCGTGGCCGGGCGATGGGACCGGGTGGGGAAGATGGTGCAGGAGGCCTTCCACACGCGGAGCTTCCGGCCGTACACGTCGGCCGACGTGGCGGGGGTGGAGATCGGCGGCTGCGCCAAGAACGTGGTGGCCATCGCCACCGGACTGTGCGACGGGCTGGGGCTGGGATCGAACGCCCGGGCCGCACTCGTCACCCGCGGGCTCGCGGAGATCTCCCGGCTGGCGATGGCGAAGGGCGCCATCCCCCTCACCCTGATGGGGCTCTCCGGGCTCGGCGATCTCGTGCTCACCTGCTCGTCCGAGAAGTCCCGGAACTACCGGGTCGGGTTCGGGCTGGGAACCGGGAGGAAGCTCGAGGAGATCCAGCACGAGCTCGGGCAGGTGGCCGAGGGGGTCGTGAACGCACGGAGCGTGCACCTCCTGGCCGCCAAGCTCGGCGTGGAGATGCCCATCTGCGAGGCCGTCTACCGCGTCCTGGAGGAGGGCGAGGATCCGCGATCGACGGTGAGCACCCTCCTGGCGCGGGAGACCCGGGCGGAGGGCTGACCGCTACCGGTCGCGCAGCGCCTCGACCTCGTCCACCGAGATCGTCCCGCGCGTGCGGTAGACGGCGATGACGATGGCGAGCCCCACGGCCGCCTCGGCTGCGGCCACCGCGATGACGAAGAAGGCGATGGCCTGGCCCGACATGGAGCCGCTCTGCCGGGCGAAGGCGATGAAGGTGAGGTTCGCGGCGTTGAGCATCAGCTCGATGCACATGAAGACGATGATGGCGTTCTTCTTCACGAGCACGCCGGCGAAGCCGATGGCGAAGAGGAAGGCGGCCAGCGCCAGGTAGTGGGTGCCCGGGACCATGGCTAGATCTTCTCCTTGGCCACCACGACCGCGCCCACGATGGCGACGAGGAGGAGCACGCTCGTGGCCTCGAAGGGGAGCAGGTACTGGGTGAAGAGGATGCGGCCCACCGCCCGGACCGTGCCGAAGTCGGCCCCCACCGCCCGCATGGCCCGCGGCCCGGACTGCGCCAGCGCGCTCACCACCAGGACGAGCATGCCGGCGGCGCCCACCACCCCCACCCACTTGAGGGCGGAGAGCTTCTCCAGCCCGAGCTCGGCGTCGGTGAGGGAGAGGAGCATGACGACGAAGAGGAAGAGCACCATGATGGCGCCCGCGTAGACGATGACCTGGACGAAGGCGAGCAGGTGCGCGGTGAGCAGCACGTAGATGCCGGCCAGCCAGAAGAAGGCCGACACGAGGCTCATGGCCGCGTGGACCGGGTTACGGGCCGCGACCACGCCGGCGGCCGACGCGATCAGCGGGACGGCGAAGATCCAGAACAGGACGGTCTCGGCACTTGCGCCCATCGCTCACCTCGGGGTGTGACGGTTGCCGCCCACCAGCGCCTCGCGGGAGCTGCGGGAGACGCCCCATCCGGTCTCACCGTGCCTGCACCCGTGCCCCTCGATGTGCTCCACGAACTCCTGGCGGAACTTCTTCACGAAGCTCTGCACCGGCATGGCCGCGGCGTCGCCGAGGGCGCAGATGGTCTGCCCCATGATGTTGCCGGGCAGCTGCTCGATGAGGGCCAGGTCGGCCATGGTTCCCTCGCCCCGCTCGATCTTCTCGAGGACCTTCCACATCCAGGGCGTGCCCTGGCGGCAGGGGGTGCACTGTCCGCAGCTCTCCTCGGCGTAGAACATGGCGATGCGGGCGAGCGCCCGGACCATGCACACCGAGTCGTCCATGACGATGACGCCGCCCGAGCCGGACATGGTGCCGGCGGAC
Organism: uncultured Anaeromyxobacter sp.; assembly: GCA_903855945.1. Lineage (GTDB taxonomy): Bacteria > Myxococcota > Myxococcia > Myxococcales > Anaeromyxobacteraceae > CAIOAK01. The sequence continues at coordinate 14,546 of CAIOAK010000057.1, read as the reverse complement.
TTGATGGCGTCGGGCTCGAGGGAGACGTCGATCTCGTCGCCCTTGAGCACCGGGGAGGAGGAGCCGCCCGGGATGACCGCCTTGATGGGGCGGCCGCTGGCGGTTCCGCCGCAGTCCTCGAGGAGGAGCTTCTTCAGATTGTAGCCTGCGGGCTTCTCGTAGACGCCCGGCCGCTTCACGTTGCCGGAGACCCCGAAGAGGCGCGTGCCGCCCGTCTTCCCGGCACCCAGGTCGGAGAAGGCCTTGGCCCCGTTCTCGATGATCCAGGGGACGTTGGCGAGCGTCTCCACGTTGTTGATGATGGTGGGCTTGCCCCAGAGGCCGACGATGGCCGGGAACGGGGGCTTGAAGCGCGGGTAGCCCTTCTTGCCCTCCACCGACTCCATCAGCGCGCTCTCCTCGCCGCAGATGTAGGCACCGGCGCCGCGCACCACGTGGACGTCGAGGGCGAAGTCGGCCTTTCCGCCGATCCGGGGGCCGAGCAGGCCGGCCTCGTAGGCCTCCGTGAGCGCCGTCTCCAGGCTGCGGGCCTGCTTCGCGAACTCGCCGCGGATGTAGATGTAGGCGAGGTGGATGTCGAGGGCGAAGCAGGAGATGGCGATGCCCTCGACGAGCTGGTGCGGATCGTACTCGCAGATGTAGCGGTCCTTGAAGGTCCCGGGCTCCGACTCGTCGGCGTTGATGCAGAGGTAGCGCGGACGGATGTCCTTGGGCAGGAAGGTCCACTTGAGGCCGGTGGGGAAGCCTGCGCCGCCGCGGCCGCGCAGGTTGGAGGCCTTCACCTCGTCTACGATGGCCGCGGGCGCCATGCCGAGCGCCTTGTCGAGGGACCGGTAGCCGCCGTCGGCGCGATACCCCGCGAGGGAGGGATCGTTCTTCGCCCAGCGCTTCGTCAGGATCAGGGTCTCGCTCACGGGAGAGCTCCCAGGATCTTCGCGACCGACTGGGAGGTGAGCCCCTCGTGCATCTCCTCGTCCACCAGCATGGCCGGTGCGGTGCCGCAGGAACCGAGGCACTCGACCTGGCGGAGGGTGATGCGCCCGTCGCCCGTGGTGCCGCCGTTCTCGACGCCGAGCTTCCGCTTCAGATCCTCGAAGATGTCGTAGCCGCCGGCGAGCGAGCAGGAGACGTTCGTGCACACCTCGACCACGTGACGACCCACCGGACGCGTGTGGTACATCACGTAGAAGGTGGCCACCTCCTCCGCGCGGGTCACCGGGGCGCCGAGCCGGTCGGCCACCAGCCGCTGGGCCGCCGGCGAGAGCCAGCCGAAGATCTCCTGGGCCCGGCGCAGGGCGGCGAGCATCGCCGCCTCCTTGTGGTCCGCCGGATACCGCTTCAGGATCTCGGGCAGCGCGGCATCGAACCGGGCCACCTTGTCCTTCGGCAGCTCCGCGATCTGAAGCGGACCGAGCTCCGCGTTCGGGTGGTCGTGATGGGACATAAGGGTCGGAGATGCCTCGAAAAAAGTCCTCGCAGGCTACGGATCGGGTCCGGGGTTGTCAAGGAAGATCCGGGCCGCGAAAAGCGCCGAAAAAGCGCGAGGGCCCGCCGGTTCGTGACCGGCAGGCCCCCAGGTACCGAGACGGCTCGGACTACTTGCTCTTCTTGTTGAAGGCGTCCTTCAGACCCTTCGCCGGGGCGATCTTGACGACCGTCTTGGCGGCGATCTTGATGGCCTCGCCCGTCGCCGGGTTGCGACCCATGCGAGCCTTGCGCTGCTGGAGCTTCACGGCGCCCAGGCCACCCAGCGGAATCTTGCCGGCCGACTTGAGGCTCTTCATCACGACTTCCTCGACCGCCTGGAACACTGCCTTCGCCTGGGCCTTCGAGATGCCGGCCTTCTCCGCGACGGCGGTGAAGAACTGAGCCTGCGTCATGCTCATATTGCGTCCCTCCTTGGGGCACCGCCGGGAAACCGCCGCGAAACCCGCGCCGGGCCGGCGAATCGTTCGATCGGGATATCGCTTTCGGATCTCCGAGTCAACCGAGGACTGAGCGATTTTGCCGGTGAAACTGGGCTGATCCGTCGATCGACACCCCGGAAAGATCCAAAAACCCCCAGAAACAGGCCCTTCCGGGGCGTGCCGGGCCCGAAAATGGCGTCCTCACGGCCTCCAGAAGGCCCAGATGATCTCCCAGGCGATGAGGGCGATGATGGTGATCTCGAGCAGCTCGGCGCGGCGCGTGTCGCCGCCGTCGGAGAGGACCCGGTTCACCTCGGCGAGCATCTTGTGCTTGCGCAGCACCGACGCCTGCCAGGCGGGAAGGCGGAAGCGGCGCAGCGCCGCCTGGAAGAGGCGCGCCAGGTAGAAGTCGCCGACGATCTTCACCGCGTTCTCCACCCGGTCGGTCATCTCCGACATGTCGATGAGCAGCGCGGTGGTCCGTCGCAGGAGGCGATTGTAACGGCGAGTGAATAGCCCGCCCTGGCCGGCGCGGTCCACCTCGCCGCGGATGGCGGCCAGTTCCCGGTCGAGGAAGGCGTCGTAGTAGCGCAGCTCGAGGAGCTGCGCGGTGGCGAGCTCGAGCAGGTCGGGCACGTCGGTGGAGCCGGAGGGCTCGTGGACGAAGGCGCTGTTCCAGTCCACCACCGCGAGGTCGGTCTCGAGATACGCGAAGCGGTGCTTCAGGACGTCGGCCCGTTCCCCGGACGCGAGCGGGACCGGATCGGTCTCGCCGAGGAGCAGCCGGTCGATCGGCGCCCCGTCGACGAGCTCGGCCCCGGTCACGCGCCGGTCGAAGGCCCGCACGAAGAAGACGGTGTAGGTCTCCATCCCGTCCCACATGTGGGGGCGGGTGATCGCCGGGGCGAGCGACGTGGTGAGCTCCCCGGCCATCGCGCGGGCCATCTCGTCCAGCTCGGGCGTGGGGCGCTCGAGCAGCGCCTCGGCCAGCGGGACGAGCTCGTCGAGGGATGTCCCGGGCGTGACGGGCACCTCGAAGAGGAAGCTCGCCACCCCGTAGTCGAAGAGGCTCGCCTGCACCTCCGCCCTGCGCAGCTCCCCGGCCACGAAGATCTCCCGGGGGCCGAGACCGAGCCGGAGCGGGGGATGGGCGATCTCGATGGCGGAGCGCGGGCTCGCAAGTCGGACGCGCGACTTGGGCAGCACGGCCAGCGCCTCGGCGCGGGCCAGGTCGATCCCGTCGGCGACGTCGAGGATCCGGTAGATCCGGATCGTGCCGTCCTGCACGCGGAAGGGGGCGGGCTTCACCCCATGAGCCTAGCGCGGATCGAGGCGGGGGGACGACGCCCCGGCGGAGCGGGGGGACCCATCCGGGATCCGTCCGGTGGCGAGCTCCCACACCGCCACCATCCAGATCACCAGCACCGGCAGCACCTTGAGGGCGTAGGGCGTGATGTATCGGGCCCGGAACCCGGGGGCGACGAGGTCCGAGTAGGTCACCGACACGAAGACGAAGGCGAACCCGAGCAGCCACCGGTGGAGGGTCGAGGGGGGCTGGCTGAAGTACCAGAGCGCGATCCCGGCCATGGCGATGACGAAGGTGGGCGACTCGGTCAGGTGGTTGAAGGCGATCATCCACATGAGGAGCGAGCCCAGGAAGACCGCCCGGAAGGCCGGACGACCGGAATCGCGGATGCGGAGGAGCGGGAGCGCCGTCACGAGGCCGGCCGCGGCGAGCAGCAGGATCCGCGGCGGGTCGAGGCCGAACCAGGACCGGAGGAGCACCGCCACCGAGAAGGGCTCCCCTGCGGCGTGGCGGCTCGTGGTGTGGAGTCTCCACCAGTTCGCGTACTGCCAGCCGAGCTGCTCCCCGGAGACGAAGAGCAGCGGGACCGTGGCCAGAACGGCCATCCAGAAGCCGGTCCAGAGCACGAGCCGCACGCGGCGCGGGTAGACGAGGAAGAGGAGCCCGGCCGCCAGCGGGAAGATCTTGATGTAGGCGGCCAGCGCCAGGAAGAGGGGGGCGAGCCAGTCGCGGTCCCGCTCCGCCGCGGCGAAGGTGAGCAGGAGGAGCCCCACGATCATGGGGTTCGTCTGGGAGTGCTGCGAGGCCCCGATGAACTCCGGAAGGATGAACCAGACGAAGAGCGCCCGGGAGCGCAGGTCGAGACCGGGCACCGCCCGGACGCCGAGGACCAGCACGGCCGCGTTGAGCAGGTCCCACCCGATGAGCCCGGCCCACACCGGGAGTGGGGACAGCGGCGCCATCAGCGCGGCGAAGGTGGGGCTGTAGAGGAAGTTGTCGAAGTGCTCGGCAGGGAATTCGAGGTACAGGTTCCGGTGCTCGACCAGGTGGACGAAGGCCTGCCGGAAGATGAGGTAGTTGTTGTAGTGGGTGTAGCCGCCCGGGAGCGGCGAGCGCCAGGTGAGGGCGAGCTGCTGCACCGCTGCCACCACCGCGACGAGGAGCGGCGCCAGGAAGGCCACCCGCGGGTCGAGGAAGAAGGTCGCCAGCCGGCGCCGGAGCGGGCTCATCCGGTGACCTCCGTGGGGCGCACCAGCCGCACGCCGGCGGCGGCGCAGTCGGCGGCGAAGCGGTCGGAGGCGAGGTGGTGGAGCTCCGCCCCGCGGGCCTGGGCGGCCCGCCCGGGTCCGGGGAGACCGGGGTGGCACATGACGAGCCCGCCGTCGGCGAGGTCGGAGAGCCAGCCGCGCAGGAGCGCGGCGAAGCCGGAACCGGCCGAGAGGTCGTAGACGCCGGCGAAGTCCGGGTTGTGGGGGATCCCCTCCGCCTCGAGCCGCCGGAGCAACGGGCGGCCGCCCAGCCCGGCGACCACCGCGGCCTTGGCCCCGCGGGGCCGGAGCGGCACGACGTTGCGGACGTAGGGCATCCGCTCACCGTACCGCTCGCGGAGGACGCGCAGGAGCGCCTCGCGGACCGGCCGGAGCTGGTGGACGTGGTGGTGGCCGTCCACGAAGGCCGGAGGCCGGCCGGCGACACGCTCGAACCGGTCGAGCTGCGCGACCACCCGGGCGGCCACGCGGTCGGAGGCGACGAGCCCCAGCGCCCCGCGGGCGGCGAACCGGAGGAGCTCGCCGGCGGAACGCGTGCCCAGGTCGAGGTGCAGCCCGGCGTCGGCGTGGGCCGAGAGCGCGACGAGCGGGCGGGCCCCGTCCTCCCAGGCCGGCATCTCCACCATGCAGGTCACCGCGGTGAGCCGTCCGGCCTCGACGAGGGACAGGATCCCCTCGTTCACCGACGGTTCCATCCCGAAGTCGTCCGCGCAGAGGACGACCCGGCGCGATCCCGGCGGGCTCATCCCCCCTGCCGCTCCCCGCCCGGCGAGATCCGCCCGCGGTCGACCTCCTCGGAGACGAGGAAGTTGGGCCGCCGCTTCGACTCCTCGAAGACCCGCCCCAGGTACTCCCCGATGACGCCGAGGGAGAGGAGCTGGACACCGGAGAAGAACATGATGGAGACGACGATGGTCGGGTAGCCGGGGACCTTGATCCCGTAGACGAGGTCCTCGACGATCACCCAGGTTCCGTAGCCGATCGCCGCCATCGAGATCACCCCGCCGACGCCGGCCACGAGCCGCAGTGGCAAGGTGGAGAAGGAGGTGAGGCCGGCCATCGCGAGCCGCAAGAGGTTGCCGAAGCCGAAGGAGCTGCGCCCCCCCGCACGCGGGGGCGGCTCGTACTCGATGGGCACCGACCGGAACCCCACCCAGGCGTAGAGCCCCTTCATGAACCGGGTCCGCTCCGGCAGGCGGCGCAGCGCATCCACCACCATCCGGTCGAGCAGCCGGAAGTCGCCGGCGTCGGGCGGGATGTCCACGTGGGCCGCCCAGGCCATGCCCGCGTAGAAGGCCGCCGTGCCGGTTCGCTTCAGCCAGGACTCGTCCCGGCGGTGGGCGCGGACCGCGTAGACCATGTCGGCACCGTCGCGCCAGTGCCGGAGCATCTCCGGGATGAGGGCGGGAGGGTGCTGCCCGTCCCCGTCGAGGAGCACCACCACCTCTCCCCGCGCCGCCTCGAGGCCGGCGGAGAGGGCGTTCTCCTTGCCGAAGTTGCGGGAGAGCTCGACGTAGCGGACCGCGCAGGCCTCGGCGACCTCGAGAACCCGGTCGCGCGTGTCGTCCCGGCTTCCGTCGTTCACCACCACGATCTCGTGGGACGGGGTGAGCGCGGCCAGCTGGTCGTGCAGGAGCCGGAGGAAGGCCTGCACGTTCCGCCCCTCGTTGAACATGGGGACCACCGCCGACAGGGTCGGTGTGGCGGTTCGGCGGTCGGCGGCGGGCAGTGAATTCACCGGAAGCGGCGATTTTCGCACAGGATGCGCCGCTTTGCCGCTTCCCGACCCCGGACTCGCCCTTCCGGCCCGGATGGGTCGCATGTCACATCCGCCGGGCTGCCGTCTCCATCCGGGTGAAGGCACACGAACCCGAGACCCCACGGAGCCCGCCATGACGACCCAGACCCGGAAGCCGAACTTCACCATCTCCCAGTCGAGCGCATGGAAGGACCTCTTCGTGGTCGCCTCCCTCGCGATCGTCCTCGGCGCCTTCGTGGTCCAGATCTCGACCTCGCACGCCACCGCCTCCTCGCGCAGCGTGCCGGTGGCCGCGGCGACCACAGCGCCGGCCGCGCAAGGGTAAGTGGTCCCGGGGAGCCCCGCCCGCGGGGTTCCTGGCATGGCGGTCGCGTACATATCCAGGTATGAATACCGATATGTCTCTCACCACGCCGCCCGGCACCCGCCGGGTCACCGCCAACCTGGACTCCGCCCTGCTCCAGAAGGCCTGCTCGGTCACCGGGGAGGGCATCACGGAGACCCTCACGCTCGGCCTGGAGATGGTCCGCAGATCGGCCGCGGCGTCCCGGGCGCGGGCCCTCCGCGGAAAGCTCCCGCTCGACCTCGATCTGGACGTGTCGCGTGAGCGCCCTCGTCGTTGACACGTCATCCTGGGTCTCCTACCTCGGGCGAGGAGAGGGAGATGCCCTGGAGGAGGCGCTTGCCGAGGGACGGGTCCATCTTCCGCCCGTGGTCGCCGCCGAGTTGCTCTCCGGCCGGATGACCCCCGGGCGGCGACGGGCGCTCGAGGAGCTCCTCTCCGATCTGCCGCTCTGCGCCGCCGACCGCGACCACTGGTTCCGGGTGGGAACGCTGCGGTCCTCGCTGGCCGCCCGCGGGCTCTCCGTCTCCACGCCCGACGCCCACGTCGCCCAGTGCACGCTCGACCTGGCCGGGGCGCTGCTCACCGAGGACGCGGTGTTCGCCCGGATGGCCCGCTTCGTGCCGCTCCGCCTGGCCTGAGCGCCTCAGGCGCCCACGAGGCGCAGCGGCGCCTGGGGCCTCTGCTTCGGGAAGTCGAGCAGGTACTCGCCCGAGAAGCAGGCGTCGCAGTAGCCCGACCGATCCTCTCCGAGGGCGGCGTACATCCCCTCGAGGGAGAGGTAGCCGAGCGAGTCGGCGGTGATGTAGCGCGCGATCTCATCCACGCTGTGTGAACTGGCGATGAGCTCCTGCCGCGTGGGGGTGTCGATGCCGTAGTAGCAGGGCCAGGCGGTGGGCGGGGAGGAGATGCGCATGTGCACCTCGCTCGCCCCGGCGGAGCGGAGCATCTTCACGATCTTGCGCGACGTGGTGCCGCGGACCACCGAGTCGTCCACCACCACGATGCGCTTCCCCTTCAGCATGTCCTTCACGGCGTTCAGCTTCAGCTTCACGCCGAAGTGGCGGATCGACTGGGCCGGCTCGATGAAGGTTCGCCCGACGTAGTGGGAGCGCACCAGCCCCATCGCGAAGGGGATGCCGCTCGCGTTGGAGTAACCGATGGCGGCCGGGACGCCGGAGTCGGGAACCGGGAGGACGAGGTCGGCCTGGGCCGGCTTCTCGACGGAGAGCCGGGCGCCGAAGGCGGCGCGGGTGGCGTAGACCGACCGGCCGAAGAGCACCGAGTCGGGGCGCGCGAAGTAGATGTGCTCGAAGACGCAGCGGCCGGTGCGCTCCAGCCCCGGACCGGGGAAGATCCGCTCCGAGTGAAAGCCCGACTCGTCGATGACCACGAGCTCCCCGGGCTCGATCTCCCGGATGTACTCGGCCTCGATGAGGTCGAGCGCGGTCGTCTCGCTGGCGAGCACGTAGCTGCCCTTCAGGCGACCCAGGACGAGCGGCCGGAAGCCCATGGGATCCCGGGCGCCGACGAGCGTGCTCTCGGTGAGGAGCACGAGGCTGTAGGCCCCCTTCACCTTGCCGAGCGCCTGCCGGAGGGCCGCGAGGAGGTGCTCGCGCGAGCCGGGCCGGAACTCGGTGCGCGCCCGGGCCATGAGGTGGACCACCACCTCGGTGTCGCTCGTGGTCTGGAAGATCGAGCCGGCGGTCTCGAGGTCGGTGCGGAGCTGCTCCGCGTTGACCAGGTTGCCGTTGTGGGCGAGCGCCAGCGCGCCTCCCGCGTACTGGATGGCGATGGGCTGCGCGTTCTTCAGGTGGCTCGCGCCCGCGGTGCTGTAGCGGACGTGGCCGATGGCGGCCACGCCCTTCAGCGTGTCGAGCACCGGCACGGTGAAGATGTCGGCGACGAGCCCCATGCCCCGGTGAACGTGGAGGGTCTTGCCGTCGGTGGCCACGATGCCCGCCGACTCCTGCCCCCGGTGCTGCAATGCGTGGAGTCCCAGGTAGGCGAAGTTGGCCGCCTCGTGATCGCCGGGGATCGCCCAGATCCCGAAGACCCCGCATTCGTCGGCGAGCTTGTCGAAGGCGGCTTCGTAACCCATGGACCGCGCAGTATAACGGTTGGGTGCTGAAAAAGCTCACGGCCTGGGGCGCCGCCGCGATGGGCGCAACCCTCCTGATTCTCGCGATCTTTCCGGTTCACGGGACGCGGGATCCGGCTCCGCCGCGGGTCACCTCGGCGGTGCGGGGGCAAGGGATCCTCTCGGCCGGGGCGGTGGCCGTCCCCCTCTCCGCGCCGGCCGGCGCTCCCATCGGGGGATACCCCCGGCTCCGCTACGGAAGCACCGGCGTGGAGGACGAGCCGATGGTCCGGGTCATCGTCCTCTCCGAGCCGGGCGCATCGATGGCGATCGCGTCGGTCGACGTGCTCCTCGTCCCGGCCGCCCTGCGCGAGAAGGTGGAGAAGCGGCTCTCCGACCTCCGGCTCGACGCCGTGCTGGTCGGCGCGACCCACACCCACTCCGGCCCCGGCGGTTTCTGGGACGACGCGCTCGGCGCCCGGTTCGGCACGGGCCCTTACGACCGGGCGTTCGAGGAGGCGCTCGCCGGCCGCATCGCCGACGCCATCCGCGCCGCTGCGGCCATCCGGGGACCGGCGCAGGTCTCCGTCGCACGGTCCCGGCGTCCCGACCTCGTGCGGAACCGGGCCGGCGGCGATCCGGGAGGGCGGCTCCTCGCCCTGCGCGTCGAGCGACCGGGCGGCGACGTGGTCGGACAGATCGTGGTCTTCCCCGCCCACGCCACGGTGCACGGCAGCTCGAACCGCCTGCTCTCCGCCGACTGGCCGGGTGCGCTGGCGCGGAGCCTGCCGGGCGTCACGGTCTTCCTGCAGGGGGCGGAGGGGGACCAGACCTACGTCCTCCCCTCGCCCCACCCCGGTCCGACCCACGCGGCCTACGGCCGGCTCGTGGCCGATGAGGTGGCGCGCCTCCCCTACCCGCCCGGCGACCGTGCCCCGGAGCTCGCTGCAGCCGAGGCCGAGGTGGGCCTGCCCGCTCCCTCCTTCGGCGCCGTCCCGGCCTTCCTCGACCGGCTCCTGCAGAACCTTCTCTGGAGCTGGATGCCCGCGCGCACCCGCGTCGTCGTGGTCCGGATCGGCCCGGCCACGCTGCTCGCCGTACCGGCCGAGCCGGGCGTTGCGGTGGGCGAGACCTGGCGGGGGGCGGCGGGCGGCGACGCGGAGGTCGTCTCGCTCGTGGGGGACTACGTCGGATACGTGGAGACGCCCGAGCGGGTGAAGGCGCGCACGGGCGAGGCGAAGCGGACCTACCTCGGACCCGAGCTCGCGCCGGTGCTCCAGCGCGGGCTCGCCGCGGCGCAGGGCGCGCTCCCTCCGGCGCGTCCATAGTGCCCGGGTCGGGGCGCTAGAATCGCAGCGCCACGCCGGTGGGCCCTGGCTCGACCGGCGACGATGGCACGAGCAGCCACAGGACCGTGGCGCCGACCCCCAGGACGAGCGTGCCGCTCGCCGCGATCCAGGCGTTCGTCCGGTGCGACTCGTAGTTCGCGATGGCCACCGTGTAGTCGGAGGGGCTCACGCCGGGCTTCAGCGTTCCGTCGGGCTGGAGCATCCCCTTCGCCTCGGAGTAGCCACTCCCGGCGGCGATCGCCTGCCAGGTCGTCAGGCCGGCCCCGACCACGGCGAGGCCCGTGGCCGTCCAGGCGGCCGGGCGGATCCAGGAGCCGGACCGGGAGTCGATCTCGCCGGCCGAGGAGCCCACCGCCACCGGGGGTGCGGGGATCGGCACGGCTGCACCGACGTCTACGATCACCGACTCGTCGCGGGCGAGGTCCACCGTCACCGTCCGCTCCCGTCCGCCGCTCTCCACCCCCGCGCGATAGCTGCCCGCCGGGAGCAGGATCTCCGCGGGGACCGGCCCGAGCGGGCGCCCCTGCACCCAGCCCGTCCCGACACCGTCGAGGCTCGTGAGCCGGAGCCGGTACCGCGGCCGGGTCGCGTCGCGGGTGCGGGCGGCCTCGAACTCCTTCCGGACCGAGGGGGAGAAGAGGTCGGGATCGAGGGAGGCCTGGGGATCGAGCGCCAGCACCCGGTCCATCGCGGAGCGGGTCGCTGCGCCGTTGCCCAGCGTCGTCTCGACGACCGCGAGCTGGAGGAGCGCGCGGCGCCACTCGGCCCAGGGAGCGTCGGGCGACTCGCGCACCTCGAGCGTGCCGAGGATCTCCCGGTAGCGAGCGGCGGCGTCTCGGTAGTCGCCGGCGCGGACGGCGGCCTCGGCCGAGAGGTGCGCCGCCTCGAGATCGGCCGGGCCCGTGGCAGCGTGCGCCGCGAGGAGGAGGGCCAGGGTGGGAGCGATCATCGGGGCACTCAGCTCCCGGGGGGGATGAGCCGCTTCCGCTCCAGTGCAGCGTCGGCGGCGGCGGCCAGGTCCTGGGGACCGAGCGCCTTGTCGAGCACGGCGTCGGCGCCGGCGTTCTCCATGCGCCGCTCCAGCGCAGCGTCGAGCGTGCCGGCGACCACCACGATGGCCAGCTCCGATTCCCCTCCGGCTCCGCGGATGGTGCGCACGAAGGTCTCTCCGTCCATGGTCGGCATCCGGACGTCGGTCACGAGCAGGTCGAGGGTGAGCAGTTCATCGGCGACGATGTGCAGCCCCTCCTGCCCGTCCCGGGCGGTGAGCACCTCGAATCCCCGGGCCTGGAGTGCGTCGCTGAGGGCGCGGAGGATGAGCACGTCGTCGTCCACCACGAGCGCGCGGCGCGGGCGCGCCGAGATGCGGGCCAGGACGGCGGCCAGCTTCTGGCGACCGTCGTCGTCCAGCTCGATCTTCACGCCCATGCCCCGGGGGTTGCGGAACATGACGATGGCGGGGGCGTGGAGGAGCGTCCCGCCGGGCAACCGCATGTCGAGCGTGAGTCGGGTGCCCTCGGCCAGAGGGGTGCTCGTTCGCACGAAGGCGCCGCCCTGGGAGAGGTTCTCCACGTAGTCGGCGGCGAACTCCTCGGGGTTGGCGTACTCCAGCTTCGCGGTCGGCCCCTCGTCGGTCTGGACCGTCACCGGGGCGTTGACCGTGTAGCGCGGCGCGTTGCGCGAGCCGATGCCGGCGGCGGCCGGGCTGGCGGCGTGGGTGGTGAGCGCCGCGGCGAGGATGGGCGGGAGGCTGTCGAAGGCGAGGGTGAAGCCGGCAGGCTGACCCGCCGCCGCGTCTTGCTCTCCACGAACCTCGACGACCCGCGCCCTGGCCTCGAGCGGCCGCTCCATGCGGGGAACCCGCAGGAGCACGTTCACGAGATCTCCCGTGGGCGGCGCGCTGACGCCTGGCACGAAGAGGCGGCGGCTCGCCGGGTCCCACGTGATGGCGGCGAAGGCCGCGCTCCCCGCGTCCATCGAGAGCGTGGGCTGGGCAGCCGCCGCGGAGCGCCGGTCGGGCGGGGCTCCGGCGACGTTGGCGATCCGGGCCGCTGCCTCGGGGACGTTTCGTGACGGCACCTCGACGGAGCGCACCTCGCAGCGCACGGCCCGGTCCTCGAGCATCTTCCGGTCCTCGGGAGGGCAGGTCGAGAGGTTCCAGGGCATCCCCCCGGCTCGAGCACACCAGTAGTAAAACCTGGACTCGGCGGAGGGCGGGAGCGCCTGGGTGCGGGCGAAGACCACGAAGGAGCGGTTGGCCGGGCTGTACCCGAGGTCTACGCTCTCGAGCGCGCCACCGAGGATGGTGGGGAGCCAGGCGGCCAGACGCTCGGCAGCGAGCAGACGGTCGCCGACGGCGCGTTCGAAGGTGGCAGCCAGGATGAGACGTTCTGCTTCGGGCACGAGTGATCCTCTCCGAACACGGCCGGGGGGAGGCCGTCGCGTCGTCGGGCGATTCTAGCCTTGCCGGAGGACCGCGTGTGACTGACCGCGCGGGGCGCGCAGCCCATTTGGGTCGGATCCCGCGCTCAGCGCCGGATGTCCAGGGTCTCGCCGATGGCGAGGACCCGGACCCGCCCGGGAGCGATCCCGCGCCTCACCCGCTCGGCCTCGAGCCTCACCGGCGGCTCGTCGAGCGGCTCGTCCGACTGCTTGAAGGTTCCCCAGTGCATGGCCACGAAGGTGCGCGCGCCGAGATCTTCGAAGGCCTGGAGCGCCTCCTCCGGATCGACGTGGACCGACTTCATGAACCAGCGGGGGTCGTAGGCGCCGATGGGCAGCAGGGCCGCGTCGATGGCGGGGAAGCGGCGGCCGATCTCCTTGAATCCGGAGAACCAGGCGGTGTCGCCCGAGTGATAGAGGGTCGCGGAAGAGCCCTGGATGACCCAGCCGCCCCAGAGGGTGTGGTCCCGGTTGCCGATCCCCCGCCCCGAGAAGTGCTGCGCCGGCACGAACGTGATGGTGAGACCCCGGTACTGCACGCTCTCCCACCAGCGCATCGCGCGATGCGAGAGCTTCTCCTTCGCGAGCGGGGCTTCGGTCTGGAGGCCGGCGAGCACGGGCGCGCCCACGGCGCGCAGCGTGGGGACGTCCATGTGGTCCCAGTGATCGTGGGACACGAGGGACAGGTCGATGTGGGGCAGTTCCTCGGGGCGCAGCGCGGGCGGAACGTTGCGCCCCACCACGCCGCCGGGACCCATGCGATCGGCGAGAACCGGGTCCACGAGCAGGGACACCCCGTCGAGCTGGACGAGGAAGCTCGCGTGGCCGAGCCAGGTGATGCGCGCCCCCTCGCCGCGCACGGGCGGCTCGCGGAGCCTTTCCCGGTCCGGCACGACCGTGGGGACGGCGGCGCGGTCGGGGCTCGACCGCTTCGTTCCGTCGAGCCGGTCGAGGATCTGCCAGCGCAGGACGTCCCCGAACCCGTGGCTCTCCCGGGGGTCGAGGTTCAGGAAGGCCCCGTCCTCGTCGCGCGGCTGGGACGTGGGAAGCGGGCCCGGCGGGTTGGAACCGGCTCCCGCGAACGCGGCCGCGATCAGGGTGAGGAAGGGGATCATCCGAGCGCGAGGACCTGGCGGGACATGTCGAGGAGCCAGTCGCCCCGGTGGGCGACCGGCAGAGGATTCACCGGGAGTCCAAGCTGCTCGACGGTCCGGTTGTAGCCGAGCGCCGCCAGCGCCTGCAAGTTCACGGCGTCGTGCAGGTTGTACTCGACGAGGAGGCGGAGCGCGGCCCGGTCGCCGCCCAGGTGACGGCGCCAGAGCAGCACCGCATCCCAGCCTCCCAGTCCGGCGAGGTGGGGGGGCCGGCCGACGCCCTGCGCTTCCTCGAGCCGCTTCAGGCCGCCGCGGTGGCCGAGCCGCGCCCAGAGATGGCGCAGGTCCACGTGGGCAGCGGGGGGGCGCCAGCCCGGGAAGGCGCGGCGCAGAACCGGGACGTCGAAGGAGAGGCCGTTGAAGGTAACGAGGAGCTTCCAGTGGCGGGTGGCATCGGGGAGGTGGGCGAGGTCGCGTCCGTGCAGCAGCACACGCGGGCCGCTTCCATCGTGAAGGGCCACGGCGGTGACGAGGTCGCCGCCGTCCGTCTCGATGTCGAGGAAGCCGGCTTCGGTGGAGAAGTCGGCGAGGAGCCGCCAGCGCTCGCGGGAGGGCATCATCGCGGCGAGTGCGCCGGCGTCGCGCCGCTCCAGGGCGGAGCGCGCGGCGGCCACGGCCTCGAGCAGCCGCTCGTCGAGGCGGGAGGCGGCCGGTCCGCGTCGGCCTTCCAGGTCGTCCCAGGTGGCGACACCCTGGGCCCAGAGTTGCCGCTCGCGCCACGGGCCGATGCCGGGGGTCAGCTGGAAGGTTCGGCGGAGCACGGGTCGAGCGTAACGCGGCGGGCGCCTCATCGCGAGGCCCTTCCGTGGTGCCGGCGGGCCGGGGTGGTGCCGGCGGGCCGGGGTGGGACCCGCGGCGCTGGGGGGCGCCGGCTGCGCGGGGTGGGTGCACTTCGGGTGTATGGCGCCGCCGGACAGCGCCCTTCGGGCGTGCTCGGT
>CAIOAK010000056.1 GCA_903855945.1 uncultured Anaeromyxobacter sp. | reverse complement strand
GTGGAGCGTCGCAGGGGGGCCAAGGTCCGCGACTCGCGCCGCTTCGCCTACCCGCACCGGATGGACATGCTGCTCAGCGACGGCAAGCATTTCCGGGCGGGAGTCTTGCGGGCCAGACGGCTGGCGATGTTCTTTCTGGACTCATGTGGAGTGCCTGGTTATGTGGAGTGGGCTTCACAAGACCCGTGTAGTTGCTGGCCTCTACGGCCGTCCACCTCCACATAACTCGGCTGGCTAGCATCGCGACCGTGCCATGTTCGGACGCGCCCCAACAAGGAGGTCTCGATGCTCGAAGCTCTGTTCCCGCGGGCCCACGCCCGCTACACGTCGTTGCCCGTTCTGGGCCGGTCCCTCGAGGGACTGTGCGTCTGGCTCGATGCGCGGGGTTACCCGCGGGACGCGATCGGCAGGCGCATGACAACCGCCGAGCCGCTCTCTCGCGCGCTGCGCCGTCGCGGTGTGCTCTCTCTCGGCGACTTGACGGCACCGGGGCTCCGTTCGTACGCGCCGCCGCCGCGGAGGTCCGGAGCGCCGCCGATGGGCGCGCTCGTCCGTTCTCTAACGCAGTACCTGGAGGAACGAGGCGACTTGGCCCCGACACCGACGACAGCCACCGAGCGTCGAGTCGCCGACTATCGACGGTACCTCGATCGTGTCCGCGGCTTCTGCTCCGGCACGATCAAGGAGCACGTTGCAACGGTTTCCGAGTTCCTGCGCTTCCTTGATTACGACGCAGATCCTCGGAGGCTTCACGAGCCTCGCGTCTCCGAGATCGAGGCGTTCGTCGTGAAGGTCAGCAGTCGCGTCAGCCGAGGCAGAATGGGGCCGGTCACCGCAGCGCTGCGCACGTACTTGCGGTTTCTCGCCACAACAGGCGAAGGGGCGCCGGGCCTCGACGCGTACGTCGAATCGCCCTGCCTCTGGCGCGGCGAGCGCCTGCCTCGTGCTCTCCCATGGGAGACGGTCCTCACGTTCCTGCGCTCGATCGATCGCACGACGCCAAAGGGTCGGCGCGACTTTGCGATGTTTCTCCTCGTCGCCACGTACGGACTGCGCTCGAGCGAAGTCCGTGCCCTGGCTCTCGATGACGTCGCATGGCGTTCCCGCCAGATCAGCGTTCCACGACCAAAGGTCGGCACGGCCCTGGTCCTGCCTTTGACCGACGAGGTCGCTGCGGCGCTGCTGGACTACGTCCGCCACGGCCGGCCTGCTTCGGCGCACCGTCGGCTGTTTCTTCGTGTCGAGGTGCCGCTCGGTCCTCTCGGGCTGGGCGCGATCGGAGCCGCGTTCCGCGTGTGGGCACAGCACGCCGGGATACGTCCTCCCGTCAACGGCGGGCCGCACTGCCTGCGGCATTCCCTGGCAATGCATCTTCTCCGCGAGGGGGCCACGCTCAAAACGATCGGCGACATCCTCGGGCATCGAAGCGCAGAGGCGACCGGGGTCTACCTCCGTCTCGACGTCGACGACCTGCGGGACGTCGCGCTACCTCTGCCCCCGGCCGCCGGGATCGAAGAGGTGCGGAGATGAGCCCACCCGCCCCGTTCACCTCGGCGATCGGCCCGACGATCGCTACGTACGTCGCATACAAGCAGGCCTTGGGCCGCCGCTACGACTCGCAGCGCCAAGTCCTCGTTCAGCTCGACCGCTTCCTCGCCGTACGCGCCGTCTCGGACCTGACCGCCGAGAGCTTCTCGGCGTGGTGCTCCTCGCTCGCACACATGACGGCCGACGGACGGCGCAAGTACATGCTCCTCGTCCGCCAGTTCTGTCTCTACCGAAGGCGGGGTGACTGCCGCTGCTTCGTTCCCGACCCGACCCAGTTCCCGGCAGCCCAGCCAAGACGCAGGCCGCACGTCTTCTCCGAGGACGAGATCGCGCGGTGCCTGCACGCGGCCGGTTCGCTGCGCTGCCCGGGAGACTCGCCGCTTCACCGGCAGTGCTCGCGACTCGCCTTGGCCCTGCTCTACACGTCGGGGCTTCGCCGCGGCGAGCTCGTGCGCCTGAGGCTCGGCGATTACGACGCCGTGGAGCACGTCCTGCTCGTGCGCGACAGCAAGTTCCATAAGTCCCGCTTGATCCCGCTCTCGAAAGACGCCGCGACAGAGATCGGACACTACCTCGAGGACCGTCGCCGACCCGGCTTCCCGTGCGAAGCAGACGCGCCACTCCTGCTTCACCGCAATGGCGGCCGTCCCGCCCCATATTCAGGCAACGGTGTGCGCACGTTGATGCGGCACCTATTCCAGATGGCCGGAGTGCGGACCTGCGTCGGAAGGCTGCCACGGGTCCACGACCTTCGCTTCACGTTCGCGTTCCATGCCCTGCTTCGCTGGTACCGCGCTGGCGCCGACGTCCAGGCGCGCCTCCCGGCGCTCGCGACCTACATGGGCCACGCCTCGATCCTCTCCACCGAGTACTACCTCCCGACTCTCGACGTCCTCGCGTCCGAGGCGAGCGAGAGGTTTGAGCGGCACTGCGCACGCATCCTCGACGCGACGCTGGACGAGCGAGGTGCCCGATGACGCCCCACATGCAGCCCAACAGCCTCGCCCGTTCTCTGCGCCGCTTCTTCGCGGAGCACATGCCTCTCGCGCGCGGACTCAGCCCGCACACCGTCCTGAGCTACCGCGACGCATTCGCCTTGCTGCTACGGTTCCTCGCGGCACGCCGAGGCCGGTCCGTAGTCGATCTCGACCTGTCCGACGTCGATCCCGACGGCGTCATTGCCTTTCTCGATGACCTCGAGACCGAACGCGAAAACTGTGCCGCGACGCGCAACGCCCGGCTCGCCGCCATCCACGCCTTCGCCCGCTTCGTCGCTGCTCAGCACCCAGAGCATCTCGAACTCTGCCAGCGGCTTCTGGCCGTGCCCTTCAAGCGGGCTCGGCTTCGCGTCGTCGACTATCTCGAGCAGGACGAGGTCGGTGCGATGCTTGGTGCTACCGACGGGACGACCGCCGACGGGCGCCGGGATCGTGCGCTCCTTCTCGTGATGCTCAACACCGGCGGTCGCGTCCAGGAGGTCCTGGACATCAGACCACGCGACCTCCAACTCGTCCGGCCCCTCCAAGTCTTACGTTGTGTGCCCAATGACGCTGCCGGAGGGGTTCGGTTGCGTTGTCGGTGTCTGAGCTAGGACAACATCATCCCGCGCCCTCGTGGCGCGGCGGGTGGTAGACCGTCCCGGGGTGCTGGCTCGGTGGAGCTTGTTGGCGGAGACCGGTTCGAGGCGGTGGGCGAAGCGGGCTAAAGGGTAGAGTGGAGAAGCCCACGACCGGCCAAGGTCGTGGGCGAGATCTACCGAGCCGGCAGGTTTCCACCACCTGTCCGACAGAAACAGGATGCGATGCAAGGATGCCACGAATCTGGAGTAAGCGCACAGCGCCCGTTCGTCATAACGGCCTATAGCGCCGGGGCCTCCGGGGTGCTGGAGCCTGCGATACCCGAGGTCGGGCCGTGCGCTTCTCGGGATCGCGAGGCGTGTGTGGTCTGGGTGGACCACGTGCGCGAGCGCAAGACGGGGCCGTGCTTTCCGTTGACGGTGCTCGTGTGCGGGACGCACGAGGTGGGCTTCACGCTCTACCCGCCTGGCCACGTACCGTACGGCCGCGCGGCAGTAGCTCGGGTGGCGCCGGACGGACGGGCGATCATCGATGGGCCCAGTGGCGCTGAGGTATTCGATGGGACGGTCTTCGCGGCAGCCTTGGATGCGTCGAAGGGAACCGCGTGGGACCGAGAGCGCGAGGGCGGGAGCGAGCGCTGGTGGGGGACGCAGTGGCGGAGCCTGGCGATGGCCCAGCGGATCTGTGGGGTTTCGCCGGAACTGGGGGAGGCCGGGCGCGAGATGGTGGCTGCGGCGCTGGAGGTTGAGCTGCTGCTCCTTCGTGAGCAGGCGCAGAGGGTCGCTGAGGCCCCAGGCTACCGCCGCCGCGGCGAAGGGATCTGCGCCGTGCTGGACCGGCTTTCCGAAGGGTCCTGCGTGTTGTCGCGGTTGATGGCGAGCGGTCACCTCGCCGGACTCTGGGGGCCGCCTCTGTGGTGGGACACGCAGGCGGGAAGGCTCCGTTCCTGGTCGTTCCGGGGTCTGCAAGCAGCCCTTCGGTAGCGGCGAGGGCTGCACCTCTTCTCCCAACGAATTCGAAACGTGGCCCCGTCGGCGCGGGCTCGATACCGTCCGCGGACGATGCCGAAAGATTCCGTCAAGCCCACGGGAAGCCCTTCGCCTGAAGCCCTCTACCGCTTCCGGGTGGTCTGCGACGTGCTCGGTCGGCAGCTGCGGGGCGAGAAGCGCCAGCATGCCGTGGCCACGGTGGCCGGCGACCTGCCCTCGGTCTTGTCCGGTGGTGCGTCGCAGCGCGCGGGGCCGCGGACGATCTACCGGTGGCTCGCCGCGTTCGAGAAGGACCAGATCCAAGGCCTGGAGCGCAGCCCGCGATTGCTCACGAAGTCTTCGGTCGTCCTCTCCGAACGCCTGCTCGCATACGTGGCCGCCCAGAAGGAAGAGGATGTGCGGGCCTCGCTCCCGGAGCTCCTGAGGCGGGCCCGGGTCGTCGGGATCCTCGCCGAGCAAGAGCCGGTGGACCGCACGACGCTCTACCGGGCCTGCCTTCGGATGGGGATTCCGGTGGAGCGTCGCAGGGGGGCCAAGGTCCGCGACTCGCGCCGCTTCGCCTACCCGCACCGGATGGACATGCTGCTCAGCGACGGCAAGCATTTCCGGGCGGGAGTCTTGCGGGCCAGACGGCTGGCGATGTTCTTTCTGGAC
>CAIOAK010000055.1 GCA_903855945.1 uncultured Anaeromyxobacter sp. | reverse complement strand
CTGCTCCTCGACAACGCCTCCCCGAAGCGCGTCCTCCTCCTCGACGGCGACGAGCTCGTCGGCGCCAAGCAGAACCGCGTCCTCAACATCACCATCCTCGTCGGCGCCAACCAGAAGATCGTCATTCCGGTCTCCTGCGTCGAGCGCGGCCGCTGGAACTCCCGTTCCGCTGAATTCTCCAGCGAGGACCGGATGATGTTCGCCAAGGGCCGGGCCAAGAAGATGGCGTCCGTCAGCAAGTCCATGCGGGAGTCCGGCACGCGCCACTCCGACCAGAGCGCCGTCTGGGAGTCCGTCGGGAGGAAGGCCACGCTCTTCCAGGCCGCCGCTCCCTCCGAGGCCATGAGCGACGTGTACAAGCACGTGGGCGGCGACATCCGCGAGTACCGGAAGGCCTTCCGGGCCAGCCCCCGCCAGGTGGGCGCGGTCTTCGCCATCGACGGGCGTCCGGTTGGGCTCGAGATGTTCGACTCGCCGGAAACGTTCGCCTCGACCCTCGGACGGCTGGTCGAGAGCTACGCGCTCGACGCCATCGAGGAGCCCGGGCAGTCCACCGCCCAGCCGGACGCCGCACGGGCCGCCGCCTTCGTGACCCGGACGGCCGGGGCACGGTCCGAGGTGGCGAAGGCCGTTGGCGAGGGCGAGGACGTCCGGCTCGAGGCGCCCGGGCTCGTGGGCGAGGCGCTCGTCGTCGACGGGCGGATCGTCCACCTGTCGGCGCTCGAGCTCGCCGGCGAGGGCAGCCGGGCGGAGCGGGCGAGCGCGCGGGCGAGGCGGGTCTCGAACCGGTCCCGGTAGCCCCGCCCGGGCTCCGGAGCGTGGGCGGGGCACCCCGCTCACGCTTCCTGGAGCCGCCGGCGAACGTCCATCAGGATGGGGCCGACCGCCTTGCCCGTCTCGGCTCCCTTGCCCCGAAAGGCGCGGGGGTGCTCGCCGAGGATGGCGTCGCCGGTGGCGATCAACTGGGCGCGGAGATCGAGGTTCTGGGTGAACTTGGCCCAGAGACCACGGGCCATCACCTCGAGCTTGGCGGTCGGCCAGTCGGAACGGAGGGCCACCTTGCGCCCCCGCCGCTTGGCCTCCAGCGCGGTCGGCGCCGACCGGACCCACGCGGCCTCCTCGGGGTCGAGGGCCTTCTGCGACTGGAAGTAGTGCTCGTTGCTCTCGTAGCGAACCCCGTCGAGGATGAACGGGGACGGGAAGAAGTTGGAGAGGAACCGGTACTCCTCGGGACCCTTCAAGTAGAAACGGATCGTGGCCATGCGTGAACGCCTCCTGGTTGGGGTGTCAACCCAGCATCGCGGCTTGCCGGACGCAGCCATGGCCGGGGCCCCGGGCGAGTTGTGTCCGTCCCCCCCGTACAATCCGTGCACATGACAAACACGAAACGCAGTGACGGACGGCTCCTGACGCTGTCCGCTGAGATGCGCCGTGGGTACGATGCTTCCGAGGCCGGCAACCCCGCGGACGCACTGAAGATCTACCAGGGGGTCCTGGAGAAGGCTCGGGCCATGGGGCTCGAGTCGGGATTCCTCCTCTGG
>CAIOAK010000054.1 GCA_903855945.1 uncultured Anaeromyxobacter sp. | reverse complement strand
GGATCGAGTTCCCGCTCGATGCGGGACGGCAGCTGCGCTACCGCAAGATCGGCACGCGGCGGGCGTTGGCGCTCGCCAAGGTCGCGCTGGCGGTCACGTGGCGGCAGGATCCCGGGTCGCCGGCGTGGCGCGATGTCCGCGTCGCGGTCGGCACGATCACCGACGTGCCGATCCGGGCGCCGAGCGCGGAGGCTGCCCTGGAGGGTGCGGTACCGGGCGCCGACGTGGCCGACCGGGCTGCCGCGGCCGTCCTCCAGGACATCCACCCGCGGGATGGCCTGCGTTCGACCGCCGCCTACCGCAGATCCGCCACGTCACGGGTTCTCCGGCGGATGGTCCTGGACGCGGCCGGGTAGGCGACGAGGTAGGCGGCGCGGCGCCCGATCTCTGCTTCAGGGCGCTGCGGATCGCGGGCGTCAGCAGGGGCATCCTCGTGACGACGTCTGGCTGCGGGGCGGCTTCATACGCGCTGGCCGGAGCCAACGCTACCCCGGTCCCGTGCGGATCACCGGGGTAGCGATCAGGGCGCAGGCGGCCTGGCCGAGGGCTACCTGCTGGTCCTGCGGAGCCGACGGCGGATACGGTCGCGCAAGGAGTCGAGTTCCTTCCCGGCGCGCGCCGGGCTCCGCTTCTCGGCCTCGAGCTCGGTCGGCTCGCCCGGGATCTCGTCGCTCAGCGTGTGCATCGCGGCAGGGAATGTCCCCGATGGCCCCATGAACGCGCCTACGGTCCTGCGCTGTTCGGGACTCCGGTCACTCATCTGTCGGTCCTCCGACAGCCACCTTCGCGTGTCGGCCTTCCACGATGACGGGGCGGGCCGACGGGGCCGAGGCTGAGCCCGATCGGGGGATGGGCCTCGCCGGGGTCCTGCGCCGGCCTGGACGCTTCCGCCGCACCTCGAAGGCCAGCCGGCCACTCACCCGGTCCACGTGCATCTTCTCCACGTCCCCATCTCCAACAGCGCCCCCGGTGAGGGTGGATCAAGGGCTGCGCGAAGGCGGGCGGAGGCGAGTTCGTAGCGGTTCTCGAAGACGTTCAGCCTCGCCCGCAGCTCGACGATCATCTCCTCGCGATTCGCCGCGAGCTGCGCGTGGTCGTCGATGTCGGGAACGTTCAGGATCATCTCGACGCTCCGTGCTCGCGGCGGGACGGAACCGCACCGTGCGCCCGACGGCGGATGCCTGTCAAGGCCGGGTGATGTGAACCATTGCGGCCGCCGGCGGTACGCGTCTCAGACCCCGTACACCTTGAGGATCTCGTCGCCGTAGTGGTTAATCTGAACTTCCAGCGCCATTTCGGGCTGGCGCGGCCGTTTCCCCGTTCGATCATCGCCTGAGAGTGCCTGTCGCGCCTGCTGGGATGTAGCCAGAGTAGGGCTTGACAGTGGGCGCTGATGTGCGATGATGGACGCATGAGTCGACGAGCCAGCGGCGCGATGCACGTGGCCAGAGTGAGGAGTGTCCACGGGGGGAAGGAGTACGTCTCGGTCCTGCTCCGCCAGTCGTACCGGGAGGATGGCAAGGTCAAGCACCGGACGCTCGCGAGCCTCACCGCCCTGCCCCCTGCGGTCATCGACGTCATCGAGCGCTCGCTCCGGGGCGAGACCCTCGTCCCGGCCGGGACGGCGTTCCGGATCGTGCGCAGCCTGCCCGGTGGCCACGTCGCCGCGGTCCTGGGCATGCTCCGCTCCCTCGGGCTCGAGGCGCTGCTCGATCGGGCGCCGTCGCGGGCCAGAGATCTCGGGGTCGCCCTCGTCGTCGCCCGGCTTCTTGCCCCCTGCTCCAAGCTCGCGACCGCCCGCGCGCTCGAGATGACGACGCTCGGCGAGGTCATGGGCGTCGCGGGCGCCGACGAGAACGAGCTGTACGGCGCGATGGACTGGCTCCTCGCGCGCCAGGCCCGGGTCGAGGCCGCCCTCGCCCGGCGCCACCTCACCGGGGGATCCCTCGTCCTCTACGACCTGACATCGGTGTACGTCGAGGGGAGCCACTGCCCGCTCGCCCGTCACGGCCACTCCCGCGATCATCGCCCGGACCGTCCGCAGATCGAGTTCGGTCTGCTCACCGATGAGCGGGGCTGCCCGGTCGCGGTCGAGGCCTTCGCGGGCAACACCGCGGATCCCGCCACCGTCGAGGCAGCGGTCACCAAGCTCCGCGACCGGTTCGGCCTCACCGAGCTCGTCCTCGTCGGCGACCGGGGGATGCTCACCCAGGCGCGGATCGAGCGCCTCCGGGAGACCGGCGGGATCGGCTGGGTGAGCTGCCTCCGGGCTCCCGCGATCCAGGCGCTCGTGGAGGCCGGCGACCTGCAGCTCGGGCTCTTCGACGAGACGAACCTCGCGGAGATCACGAGCCCGCAGTTCCCGGGCGAGCGCCTCGTCGTGTGTCGCAACCCGGCCCTCGCGACGGAGCGCTCGCGCAAGCGCGAGGCGCTCCTCGTCGCCACCGAGGGGGCCCTGGCCAAGGTCGCCGCATCGGTGGCGCGGGGCAGGCTCAAGACGGCCGCCGCGATCGGCCTGCGGGCGGGGCGGGTGGTGAACGCGAAGAAGATGGCGAAGCACTTCGAGCTCGACATCGCCGAGGGGGTCTTCGCCTATCACCGGCGGACCGAGGCGATCGCGGCCGAGGCCGCCCTCGACGGGCTCTATGTCGTGCGCACCAGCGTGTCGGCCGAGCGCCTCGAGAGTGCCGCGGTCGTCGAGACGTACAAGCGCCTCTCCGCGGTCGAGCGCGACTTCCGGGCCCTCAAGGGCGACGACCTCGCCGTCCGCCCGATCTTCCACTGGCGAGAGGACCGGGTCCGGGCCCACCTCTTCCTCTGCTTCCTCGCGGCGTACGTGCGCTGGCACCTCGAGGCCGCCTGGGCACCCTTGCTCTTCCGCGACGAGACGCCGCCCGCGCGGACCGATCCGGTCGCTCCGCCGGAGCGCTCGCCCGGGGCGATCGCCAAGGAGCGCGACCACCGGACGGCCGATGGCTTCCCGGTCCACAGCTTTCCGACGCTCCTCGCCGAGCTCGCCACCCTGACCCGCAACCGGGTCGTGCCCGCGGGTGCCGACGAGCGGGCCGCCTTCGAGCTCCTCACCGAGCCCACGCCGCTCCAGGCCCGCGCCTTCGAGCTCATCGGGGTCTCTCCCGGCTCGATGTAGTCAGAGCGCCGCAGCGATCCGGGCCCCGTTCGTGCTCAGATCTGCCCGTTCGGGGCTGGAAGTTCGGTCTAGTCGGTCGG
>CAIOAK010000053.1 GCA_903855945.1 uncultured Anaeromyxobacter sp. | reverse complement strand
GGACCGAGGGAATGGTCCGGCTGGAGGTCTCCGACAACGGGCCCGGCATCCCTCCCGAGTTGAGGGAGAAGATCTTCGAGCCCTTCTTCACCACCCGTACCGAGGGCACGGGAACCGGCCTCGGTCTCTCCATCTGCCACGCCATCATCACGGCCTACGGCGGGACGATCACCGTCGAGACCGAGGTCGGGAAGGGCTCGAACTTCCGGGTGGAGTTGCCTGCGGCGCCTGCGGAGGCATGAGGCCGTCACCCGCGCCGCGTTGGCCCCAAACGGGGCGGGGGCAAGCATCGACCGACGAAATAAGTCATTCTCAGTGTCGGCGCGAAGGGGGAGCAATTGGCCAAGAATCTCAGCACCGATGACAACCAGAGGTTGCGGGCGGAGGCGGAGGCGCCGTTCCTTCGCGCCCCTCCCGCCTCGGCGGGACCTTCGTCCACCTCGGATCTCCTGCGCGAACTCCAGGCCCACCAGGCCGAGCTCGAGGAGTCGCGCGACCGCTACCTGGATCTCTTCGAGTTCGCGCCTGTCGGGTATCTCACGCTCGACAAGGCGGGGAAGGTGACCGACGCGAACCTGACCGGAGCGGCTCTTCTGGGCGTGGAGCGGAAGGG
Organism: uncultured Anaeromyxobacter sp.; assembly: GCA_903855945.1. Lineage (GTDB taxonomy): Bacteria > Myxococcota > Myxococcia > Myxococcales > Anaeromyxobacteraceae > CAIOAK01. The sequence continues at coordinate 1,213 of CAIOAK010000053.1, read as the reverse complement.
GCTCGTCGGCAGGCCCTTCGCGGGCTTCGTCGATCCACCGGACGCCGACCGCTGGCAACTGTTCCTGGGAACCGTGCTCCATCGGGACGGGGAGAGCGTCTGCGACCTCGGACTCCGGCGGGGCGATGGTTCGGTCTTCCGCGGTCACCTGGCCTGCCGGCCGAGGGTGGTCGGAGAATCCGATCCGACGGTGCGCGTCGCGCTCTCGGACGTGACCGAGCGCAGCCGGACCGAGGAGGTCTTCGCCTTCCTGGCGCAGTCCATCCAGCCTGGGCAGGGCGTCCGCTTCTTCGACCAGCTGGCGACCTTCCTGGCCCGGATCCTCCACGTGGACTTCGTCTGCATCGACCGGCTTTCGGGCGACGGACTGACCGCCGAGACCCTGGCGGTATGGTGCGACGGCTCATTCCAGGACAACGTGACCTACGCGCTGAAGGACACGCCCTGCGGCGACGTCGTCGGGAAGGAGGTCTGCTGCTTCCCGGCCAGCGTCTGCCAGTTCTTCCCCAACGACGTGGTCCTCCAGGAGCTCCGGGCCGAGAGCTACGTGGGCGTGACCCTGTGGAGCCACACCGGGGTGCCCATCGGGCTCATCGCCGTCATCGGACGATCGCCGCTGGCGAATCCCGATGTGGCCGCCGCGGTCCTGAAGCAGGTGACCGTCCGCTCCAGCACCGAGCTGGAGCGGATGGAGACCGAGAGCGCGCTCCGGGAAAGCGAGGCCAGGCTCCGCGCCTTCGTGGATGCCATCCCCGGCCCGGTGTTCCTCAAGGACGCGGACAGCCGCTGGCTGGTGGGCAACCGAGCCCTGTTCGATGTCGTCGGCAGGAGCGCGGCGGCGGCCATCGGAAAGACGGACCGGGAGATCTACGACGACCCTGCCGTCGGCGACGCCGTCATGGTGAACGACCGTCGGATCATGAAGTCCGGGGTTCCCGAGGTCGTGGAGGAAACCATCCCGACCCCCGCCGGGACCCGGATCTTCCACTCCACGAAGGTCCCGTACCGGGACGCCAGCGGCCGGGTCGTGGGGATCATCGGGAGCGCGCTGGACATCACCGAGACCCGCACCCTCCAGGGCCAGCTCGCCGTGGCCTCCCGCCTCGCAGCGTTGGGTACCCTCGTGGCAGGAGTGGCCCATGAGATCAACAATCCGCTGACGGGGGTCATGGCGGGCGTGGGAACCGCCATGCTGGACGTTCAGGACCACCTG
>CAIOAK010000052.1 GCA_903855945.1 uncultured Anaeromyxobacter sp. | reverse complement strand
CCGAAGAGCTCTCCTGGATCCACGCATACACGACGGCCTCGGGATGACGGCCACCGAGGGAGCGACCCTTCACGACCGGGCGAACGGTGGGTCGGGGCGGGTCCGCACCGCGACCCTGCCCGGCCTCTCGAGCAGACCCTGAACGACGCGCTTCCGGTCGTGATCAGCCGCTTCGACCCAGCAACGGGGGCGCGCCAGCGACACCTTTCCCTCGACCTTCCCGACAAGGCCGGTTTCCTGCTGATCCGCGGTGTCCTGGCGATGCCGGACGCCAGCTGGAATCGAGGATCATCCGGAACCCCGACAGGCCCGGCGGATGTCTTCAGGGCTCGAACGTGCCCAGGACGAACTCCTTGACGGCCTTCCGGGCCTCGGTGGCGGCGAGAGCCGTCAGGACCCTATCTTCGTAGATCGCAGTGAAATTCTGGAGCATCCTGGGCTGCAGGTGAAGGCGCAAGGAGCGGGTGAGCATCATCGGACCGTGACGGGATACCCGTTCACCACGACCGTCAGCGGGAGCCGGTCCGCGACGACCTCGGTAACGATCGCCAGGAATCGTTTCCCGTCCGGCGAGACGTCGAAGCCGCTCCAGCCGGCTCCCTTGATTTCGAAGAGGGTCGCGGGCGCTCCGATCTGAAGCGTCGGCGAGGTCCGGACGGGCAGGGAGACGAGGCGCCGGTCACCGGACAGGATGAGGATCTCCCGTCCGTCCCGGCTCCAGCGGGCCATCCGGGCTCCCGCCGTCGAGATCCGGGTCACTTCTCCAGGCCCAGGGAACGGCGCGACGTAGGCCTCGAACCGGCCCGATTCATCGGAGCGGAAAACCACGAAGTCGCCAGCTGGAGCGAACGTGAGGTTCATCCTGTTGAACGGCGCCGGGAAGAGCGCTGCCGGCTTTCCCGGGCGGCCAAGGGGAATTGCCACGAGGTTCCAGTTTCCGTGCACCGACCGTTCCGTGTAGACGAGCGTCCGCCCGTCGCGCGTGACGTCATTCGCCCGCTGGAAGGCGATCGCCGGCGCGAGCGCCTCCTCCTTCCCGGTCGCCAGGTCGCGGCTGAAGAGGTTCGGCTGTGTTTCGAATGTTGCCGAGTAGACGACGCTCTTCCCGTCGGGCAGCCAGAGTGGTTCGAACTCGCTCGTGAACGAATTCGTCGTGATCCGGGTCTCGACGCCTCGTTCGACGTCCATCGACCAGACGTCGTAGGTCTCCGGTCCGGGGAGCGTGCGGTCGAACAGGATCCTCCGGCCGTCCGGTGCCACCGCGACGCTCAGGTAGTTGGCGGAGTGTCCGACCGTCCCCGTCTCGCGGCCGGACCGGTCGAACCAGGCGAGACGGCTCGACATGCGCCCCGACTGGTAGGCGAGCGTGCCCGATCCGGACGTCGCGAAGGCGGCCCCTCCGGTCGAGAGGAAGTATCTGACCTGCTCGGCGATCGACGTGGCCGTTCCCGAGACGCGGCCCGTCTTCGCGTCGAAGGGCTGGGCCAAGAGGACGCCATCCCGGACGAAGACGAGTGACCCGGGCCCGCCAAACTGGACGACGGAATCCACCGGCATGACGGCTCGCGGGGGATGTCCCGGCTCGGCGAACATCAGGCGCCCCTCGCCGTCCCGGATCCGCACTACGAACAGGAAGCGCGCACCGTCGCGGAGGAACCAGGGCCAGCAGACCCGCGTCTCTCCCCGCGCCCGGTCGGGCCGGATCAGCGCCTCGGGGATTCCCCCCGAAGCCGGAACGCGATAAAGCGCCTCGCCCTGAATGGGCGCAAAGAGGATCTCTCCGCCTGCACCCCACGTTCCCGACGTTCCTCCGCCGGCGGCAACTTCGCAGATCGTCACGGGAGCGCCGCCGGGCAGGTCGAGGCGCTTCAGCTTCGACCCGGAAAAGAAGCCGATCGACTGGCCGTCGGGCGACCAGAAGACCGACATGGCCCCCTCCGTGCCAGCGATGGGCCGGGCGTCGAGGGCTCCGAGCTGCCGGAGCCAGAGGCGCTGGCCCCCTTCGGGTTCGGTCGCCGAGTAGACGAGCTGCGATCCGTCCGGTGAAACTGCCAGGAACGTCTGCTCTACCGAGAAGCCAAACCCGCCGTTCGGCGGTGGGGCAAGGGAGAATCGGACGGTCGTCGAGGCCATCGGGCCCCCCGCTCCCTTCCGGACGAGCGCCCTCGCCGCGAGGCCCATGGCAACGGCCGCCACGGCCGCCACCACCCAGGGGAGCCATCTCGAAAAGGCCCCGCGCGGCGGGGCGGAGTGGTCCTTCGCCGCCGGACCGGCGTCAGCCAGTGAACTGAGCTGGCGACCGACATCAGCGGCGTTCTGCCAGCGCTCCTCCGGGTCTTTCGCCAGACAGGTCGCGACGATCCGGTTCAACGCAACGGGAAGTGCCGGAAGGGAGGAGGTCACCGAGGGAGGGTTCGCCGTCAGGATCGACGAGATGACCGCTGCGCGGGTCTCCCCGGCGAAGGCCCGCCGTCCAGTCAGCATCTCGTAGACGACGGCCCCGAAGGAGAAGATGTCGGCCCGGGCGTCGCTCGGCCGCCCCTCGAGCTGCTCCGGGGCCATGTAGGAGAGCGTTCCAAGAACCGTTCCCGCCTGGGTGAGCTCCGACTCGGTCTCGGCCTCGGCCTCGGTTTTCAGGAACGGGAACGCGACATCCGGGTCGCGCTCCCGGAGGCGGGCGAGCCCGAAGTCGAGAAGTTTCGCTCCCGACCGCGTCAGCATCACGTTCGCCGGCTTCAGATCTCGGTGGACGATGCCCAGACGGTGGGCTGCATCCAGGGCGGCCCCGATCTCGCCGGCGATCCGGAGAGCCTGAGCTGGGGGGAGCGGCCCGCGGGAAAGGCGTCCCGCCAGAGATTCCCCTTCGATCAGCTCCATGACGAGGTACTCCAGACCCGCCTCGGAACCGACGTCGTGAAGGGTGCAGATGTGCGGATGAGAGAGCGCCGAGATCGCCTTCGCCTCCCGCTGGAAACGGAGCCTCGCTTTGTCGTCGCCCGCGAGGGGCGGCGGCAGCACCTTGACCGCCACGTCCCGTCCGAGCCGCGAGTCTCGCGCCCGGTAGACCTCGCCCATGCCGCCCGCTCCAAGGGGGGAGAGGATCTCGTACGGGCCGAGGCGGACGCCCGGGGTCAGCGACAGGTCCATCAACTGCTCACCGTTTGGCAGTCTACATTTGAGACAACGAATCAACAAATGAGCCTGCGGTGTCAGCCATGCGTTCATGACTTGTTCGAGATCGGCGTGGCGCCGTCGACGGGACGTCGGCCTCCTGCACTAGCCTGGATTTCCACGCCATAGGGAATTCCGCTAAGCCAGGGTGTTTTTTCGGACCGAGCTCAGGCTGTGAACCGTAGCGGACGTCCGCCCCACCACGGCACATTGACGGGGCTGTTCAGAAGGCCGGAGGCCAGAACGATGGGTAGGTGGGCCCGCCGATG
>CAIOAK010000051.1 GCA_903855945.1 uncultured Anaeromyxobacter sp. | reverse complement strand
CGCCTCCGACGAGCAGGTACTCACCGCCGCCCTCCACCTCCTCATCGCTCAGCAGGAGAAGCGCAAGGCCAGCGTCCCCGCCAAGGTGAAGCGCGCCGTGATGGCCCGGGACGAGGCCCGCTGCCAATGGCCGACCCACGACGGCTCCATCTGCGGCGCCACGGTCAAGCTCGAGGTGGACCACATCCAACCGCGCGGGAAGGGCGGCCCCTCCACGGTCGCCAACTGCAGGATCCTCTGCAAACCCCACAATCTGGAAGCTGCGCGGAACACCTACGGCGACGAACTGATGAACAAGTTCACGACGACAGTCCGAGAACCCCCCGCGACCTACGGCACCTGCGACACGGAGGCGCGCCCGTGGGTTTCGGCGGGGTTCGAGATCTCTCGCACGCCACGAGCACTGCGCGCTCGCCGAGTTCGACCGGCTGGCCGTCTACCGGCAACTCGCCTCATCGACAAGTTCCCCGAGGTGGTTCCGACGAGGACGGTCGTCACGCCGGTTCCCGTCCAACCGGTTGGGCGGGAACTGACCCACCCCGAACGGGTTCAGTTCGAGCCGCCGCGCTCCACCTACTCATCGCCCAGCAGGAGAAGCGGGAGGCCTCGTCCCCGCCCCCCGGTCACTCGACGAATATCGTCGCCGCAGCCGACGGCTGGTGCGGCGCGGTCCAGGTGACCGTTCCCGCTGCGAGCGGGAGCGTCACCGTCCCCGCGTAGGGCGGCACCGAGAGATCGTAGGGGAGGGGAGGATCGGCGACCAGGTAGTACGTGAACGGGTCGTGGTTGATGAAGTAGACCGGGGTCCCGGCCTTCACGTGGATGCACGACGGGTTGCAGACCAGCGCCGCGATCACCACGGTGTCGGAGGCGATGGCGGCTGCCCGGGTGCAGGGGACCCCCCCGTCGGGCGGTACGACCAGCGGGTCGTGCGTCGGGCAGCCGGTGAGGACCAGGAGACCGGCGGCGGCGGCCAGCGCGACGAGGGCGGCCGGGCGCCACGGAACCCAGGGTCGGTCGAACCGGTCGGACACGGGTGCTACATTACCCCCATGTCCGTGCGGTCGGTGCGCGAGGTGTCCGGGAAGGCCCAGGAGGGGGAGGAGCGGCTCGAGCAGTCGCTCCGCCCGGCCACCTTCGACGAGTACGTCGGGCAGAAGAAGCTCGTCGAGAACTTCCGGGTCTACGCCGAGGCCGCGCGCCGTCGCGGCGACGCGCTCGACCACGTCCTGCTCTCCGGGCCGCCCGGGCTGGGCAAGACCTCCCTCGCCCACATCCTCGCCACCGAGCTGGGCGTCACGCTCCACGTGACGAGCGGCCCGGCCCTCGTGAAGAAGGGCGACCTCGCCGGCCTGCTCACCGCGCTCGCGCCCCGGGACATCCTCTTCATCGACGAGATCCACCGGCTCTCCCCGGCCGTCGAGGAGGCGCTCTACCCCGCCATGGAGGACTTCCGATTCGACGTGGTCCTGGGCGCCGGCCTCGGTGCCCAGACCATGGAGATGAAGCTGGAACGCTTCACGCTGGTGGGCGCCACCACCCGCACCGGACTGCTCGCCAGCCCGCTGCGCGATCGCTTCCCCATCCAGGAGCGGCTCGACTACTACGCGCCCCCCGACCTGAAGGAGATCGCCATCCGCGCCGCCCGCAAGATCGCCCTCCCGGTCGATCCGGAGGGAGTGGACGAGCTGGCCCGGCGGGCCCGCGGCACACCCCGCATCGCCATCCGCCTCCTGCTCCGCGCGCGCGACTTCGCGCAGGTCGAGGGCACGGGCCGGCTCGACCCGGCCATCGTGCAGCGGACGCTCGAGCGGCTGGAGGTTGACGCCTCGGGCCTCGACGCCATGGACCGGCGCATCCTCACGGTGGTGATCGACACCTTCGGCGGCGGGCCGGTCGGGATCGAGGCCATCGCCGCCGCGGTGGGCGAGGAGCGGGACACCATCGAGGACGTGTACGAGCCCTTCCTGGTTCGCGAGGGCTACCTGGCGCGCACGCCTCGCGGACGCGCCGCCTTGCCTCCGGCCTATGCGCACCTCGGGCGCGACCGCCCTCGTGGCGGCCAGTCTCCGCTCTTCTAGCGCGTCGCCCGGCCTACGCCCGCCGCCGTTCCGCCGCGAGCCGCAGCGCCTTCGTCACCACCCACCCGAAGACGAACCCTCCGACGTGGGCGAAGAACGCCACTCCGGAGCCCATCCCCCCCAGGAAGGCGTAGAGGAGTTGCAGGACGAACCAGAGTCCGATGAAGAACCCCGCGGGCAGGTGGACGATGCGGACGAAGAAGAAGATCGGGATCGCGGTGAGCACCCTCGCCCTGGGGAAGAAGACCATGTAGGCGGCCATCACGCCGGCGATGGCGCCGCTCGCTCCCACCATCGGGACCAGCGGGTCCCCCTGCGCGAGCGAGAGCAGCACCTGTGCGGTGGCCGCGGCCACCCCGCTCGCCAGGTAGAAGCCCAGGAAGCGCAGCCTCCCCAGCACGTCCTCCACGTTGGGGCCGAACACCCAGAGGAAGAGCAGGTTCCCGAGCAGGTGGAAGAGCCCCCCGTGCAGGAACATGCTCGTCAGGATCGTGAAGGGTGGAGGGACGATGTCGCGCGGGCCGATGTCCTGGAGCGTGACGATCTCCCAGGGGATGGCCCCACCGACGAGAGCCGTGTACGAGAGCCCCATGTCGAAGCGGCGAAGGAGTTCCGCGACGGGGAGCCCGTGGGTGCTCGCGATGCCGGTCCGCTCCACCGCGTACCAGACCTGGAGGGCGAACCCGATCACGTTCGCGGCGAGGAGCGCGAGGGTGACGGCCGGGAGGTGCCGGACCGGGATGTCGTTCTTCAGGGGGAACACGCCTTCCACCGGCTATATCCGAAACCGCGAGGAAGTGCGCCATCCTGCGGGACCGCGACATCCGTGTCAGGGTTGTTCGGCAAGGGCGACACATCGGGCGGATTCAAAAAAAGTGGACCTCCCGGTTGATCGACGCTAAAAGCCCGTGATATCGGATGGATGACCCGATCGGGACCTCAGGTGGCCCCTCCCGTCGAACCCGGCATCCTTATTGCTCCAAACCATGACGCCCCGCGTTTGCGCGGCGCGTCGTGGCGGGTTGGTGGGGGCATCGGAGGCGAAAAAATGAGCTACTGGAACCAGCGAACCATCGCGAAGCGCGTGACCTGTTCGGGGGTGGGACTCCACTCCGGACGGACCGCGTCGCTCACGCTCGCGCCGGCCCCGGCCGACAGCGGGCTCCGCTTCGTTCGCATGGACCTGGGGGTCGAGATTCCGGCCCGCTCCGCCCACGTCGTCGACACCACGCTCTCCACCAACCTGGCCATCGGGAAGGCCCGGGTCCACACCGTCGAGCACGTCCTCTCCGCTCTCACCGGCATGGGCATCGACAACTGCCGCATCGAGGTGGACGGTCCCGAGATCCCCATCCTGGACGGCTCCTCCGCCCCCTTCGTCGCCCTCATCCGCGAGGGTGGCGTGGCCGAGCAGCGCGCCGGGAAGCAGTTCATCCTCATGGAACGGGCCGTCGAGGTCCGGGACGGGGACAAGCTGGCCCGCCTCGAGCCCGCCGACTCGCTCTCCATCGAGTTCACGGTGGACTTCAAGCACCCGCTCGTCACCGACCAGGCCTTCCGCTTCGCCTTCTCCGACCGCAACTACGAGCGGGAGGTGGCGCGCGCCCGGACCTTCTGCTTCCTGCGGGACATCGAGGCCATGAAGAAGGCCGGCCTGGCCCGCGGCGGAAGCCTGGAGAACGCCATCGTCGTCGATGACTTCTCCATCCTGAACCCGGAGGGGCTGCGCTTCCCCGACGAGTTCGCCCGCCACAAGGTGCTCGACGCCGTCGGCGACCTCTCCCTCTTCGGTCTTCCGGTCATCGGCCTCTTCCGGGCTTACAAGAGCGGCCACGGGCTGAACCACGCGCTCGTCACGAAGGTCCTCGCAGACCCGAGCAGCCACCGGGTCGTCCGGGTCTCCGCCGAGAAGGAGCTCGAGCCGCTGCGGATGCAGCTGCCCCGGCTCGCGCCCGCCCAGCAGCACGCCTGACGCACGCCGGACGCACGCCGCTCGCGGCCGCTCGCTGTACGGCCGCCGCGGCCATGCGATAATGGAAGTTCATGCGCACCTTCCTCCGGATCGCCGCCGCCGCCGCCCTGCTCGCGGTGGCCGCCCCCGCCGCGGCCCAGTACACCTTCCTCTCGCCAGACCAGCAGCCCCCCCCGCTGCGGCTCGAGGGATGGCGGAACACGGTCCGGGTGAACGTGGGCGTCGGGCTCTACAACTCCGACTGGTACGTGTGTGCCTACGGCTGGACCTGCGCGCCCACCTCCTACGCGAGCTGGGTTCCGTTCGTGGTCGGCCCGCAGTTCGACCTCCACATCTCGGGACCGAGCGCGATCTCGCTGGGGCTCCTCATCGGCTTCGGCACGGTGAAATCGACCGTGGTGACGAGCACCGGACAGGTGGACCACTCGGCCAAGGTGACCACCTACGAGCCCACCCTCGACTACGTGGTGCTGCTCGGGACTCCGCTCTCCGACACGGCCGGGCGGCTCCGCTTCGGGGGCGGGCTGCTCATCGGGCCGGACACCAAGCTCGGATTCCTGGGGCGCGTCGGCGCCGGCGTGGCCTTCTTCAACACGAACCGCTGGGGCGTGGGGCTCGACCTCGTGCTCGAGGGCGGGTCGATGAACGGGTCCTGGATGGGCGGCGTGCAGCTCGTCGCTTCGCCCGAGTTCCGCTTCTAGCCGTCCCGCTTACCAGCTCCCGAACCGGCGCCGCGCCTCTGCGGCCAGCGCGTCGCGGTGCCTCGGGCTGGCCACCGCGATGAGCGCCTCGGAGCGCTGCCGCAGGTTCTTGCCGAAGAGATCGGCGATGCCGTGCTCGGTGACCACGAAGTGCACGTGCGCGCGCGTGGTGACCACACCCGCCCCCGGCTTCAGCTGCGAGACGATGCGGGACACGCCCCCGGAGGTCGTGGAGGGCATGGCGATGATGGGCTTCCCTCCATCGGAGAGCGCCGCGGCGCGGATGAAGTCCATCTGGCCGCCCACGCCCGAATAGAGCCGCTCGCCGATCGAGTCGGCGCAGACCTGCCCGGTGATGTCCACCTCCAGCGCGCTGTTGATGGCGGTGACGCGCGGGTTGCGCCGGATCACCTCCGGGTCGTTCACGTAGGCGATGTCGAGCATCTGGACGAGCGGATTGTCGTCCATGAAGTCGTAGAGCTTCCGGGAGCCCAGCGCGAAGCCGGCCACGATCTTCCCCGGGTGGACCCGCTTCTCCTCGCCGGTCACCACGCCCTTCTCCACCAGATCGACGACGCCGTCGGAGAGCATCTCGGTGTGGATGCCCAGCCGGTGGTGCCCCGCCAGGGCCGCCAGCGTGGCGTCGGGGATGGTGCCGATGCCGAGCTGCAGCGTCGCCCCGTCCTCCACCAGCTCGGCGCAGTGGCGCCCCACCGCGCGGTCCACCTCGTTCAGCGGGGGGGAGTGGAGCTCGGGCAGGGGCTCGTCGTGCTCGACGGCGAGGTCGATGTCGTCCACGTGGATGAGCGCGTCCCCGTGGGTGCGGGGCATCCGTCGATTCACCTGAGCGACGACCGTCCGCGCGGTCTGGACCGCGGCGCGGGTGGCGTCCACCGACACGCCCAGGGAGCAGAACCCGTGCCGGTCGGGCGGCGAGACCTGGATGAGCGCCACGTCGAGGGGGAGCAGACCCGACCGGAAGAGCTTCGGCACCTCCGAGAGGAAGACCGGCAGGTAGTCGGCGCGCCCTTCCTGGACGGCCTGACGGAGGTTGGGGCCGACGAAGACCGCGTTCACCCGGAAGCTCCGGGAGACCTCGGGCGCCGCGTAGGGTGCCTCGCCCTCGGTGTGCAACTGCACGATCTCGACGACGCGCAGCTCCCCGGCCCGAGCCGTCATGGCCTCGATGAGGCGACGGGGCGCCGCCGCCACGCTGTGGATGAAGACCCGGTGGCCCGACTGGATCGCTTGGACGGCTTCGCTGGCGGAGACGATGCGCAAGGTCGGTACCTCCTCGGTCCGGGACGATACCAGAGCGCTCCCGCAGGAGGGTGCGACAAATGCTTCCTGGCAACGGGTGGACGCTCTCTGCGAGGATGGGAATTCAATGTCAGCGCCCCGCTCCACCTCCGAGATCGATCGCGCTCCGGACCTCGCCTCCGAGCCGGGGCGGATCAAGCTGGCGTCGCTCGTCCGGGTCCACTGGATCGCGATCCTGGGCGCCTCGGTCGCCATCGCGCTGGTCGAGGGCGCAGGTCTCCTGGAGTTGCCGCTCCTCCCGCTGGGCGGGCTCCTGGGAATCGCGGTGGCGGAGAACCTGGCCCTGGTGGCCTGGCTGAGGCGGGGGCCGGAGGTGCCGGACGGCTTCCTGGCCGGCGTGATGCTCTTCGACACGGCCGTCCTCACCGGCCTCCTGCACCTCTCGGGGGGGCACTTCAACCCGTTCTCCACCCTCTACCTCGTGAACGTCGCCCTGGCCGCGGTCCTGCTCCCCCCGCGCTGGTCCTGGACCCAGGCGGCGGCCGGCGTGATCGCGTTCGGCGCGCTCTTCCCCCTGCAGCGCTGGGCTCCGTTCGGCGTGCAGGATCACGAGGCGATGATGGGGGTGCACCTCTACGGGATGCTGGTCGCGGTGGCCATCGCCGCGTTCGTCATCGTCCTCATCGTGCAGCGCGTGACCCGCGCGCTCGGGGAGCGGGAGGCGGAACTGACCCGGGAGCGGGACCTCGCCGAGCAGCGAGCCCGGCTGGCCGCACTCGGCACGCTCGCCGCCGGTGCCGCCCACGAGCTCGCCACGCCGCTCGGGGCCATCGCGATCGCCTCCCGCGAGCTCGACCGGGAGCTCTCCAGGGCCGGGGTGGGGGAGAGCGCGCTGGGCGATCTCCGGCTCATCCGGTCCCAGGTCGAGCGGTGCAAGGGCATCCTCCAGCAGATGTCGGCCCGCGCCGGCGAGAACGCCGGGGAGGCCATGGTCGAGCTGCCCCTGGAGCGCTGGATCGAGGGAGCGCTCGAGGGGCTCCCGGGCCGGGAGCAGGTCGCACCGGTGGCGATCCCGCACGGACTGTGGGTGCTAGGCCCCGCGCGCGCGCTGGAGCGGGCGTTGCGCGTGATCCTCGTGAACGCGCTCCAGGCCAGCCCCGGGGGGTCCGAGGTCTCGCTCGAGGCGCGGCGGTCCGGGGCGGTCGTGGTCCTCGAGGTCCGGGATCGGGGTGCCGGGATGTCGCCGGCGGTGCTCGCGCGGGCGGGCGAGCCCTTCTTCACGACCAAGGAGCCCGGCCTGGGAAGCGGCCTCGGGCTCTACCTGGCGCGCACGCTCGTGGAGCAACTTGGAGGCCGGCTGGAGCTATCGTCCCGGCCCGGAGCCGGTACGACCGCACGCATCACGTTGCCGGCGGGAAAGACGCCGGCAGAGGAGGCTGGAAGATGAGCCAGGAAGCAGCCCGGGAGGGCGCCCCGACGCTCTTGCTCGTGGACGACGACGAGGTCCTCCGGGAGCGCCTCGCGCGCGCGCTGCGCGAGCGGGGATTCGACGTGGCGACGGCGTCCGCTGGCGAGGAGGCGATCGCGGTCGCGCGGCGCGACGCGCCGGAGTTCGCGGTCGTAGACCTGCGCATGCCCGGAGCGAACGGGATCGAGGTGCTCGAGGCGCTCCGCGAGGTCGATCCGGCCACGCGGGTGCTCATCCTCACCGGCTACGGCTCGATCGCCACGGCGGTGGACGCCACCCGGCGCGGCGCCGTGGGATACCTCTCCAAGCCGGCCGACGCCGACGAGGTGGTGGCGGCCCTCACCGGGCGCCCCGTGGCGGAGGGGATGGCGGAGATCGAGACCCCGTCCCTGGCGCGCGCCGAGTGGGAGCACATCCAGCGGGTTCTGGCGGACTGTGCGGGAAACGTGTCGGAGACGGCGCGCCGCCTGGGGCTCCACCGGCGATCGCTGCAGCGGAAGCTCCAGAAGCACCCGCCAGCCCGCTGAGCGGCAACCCGGCCGGGGCATCTCGCGGCCGGCCCGGTGACGTGATACCGATGGTGCATGCTCCGCACGCCCGTTCTCGCCGCCCTCGCCGCCGCCGTGTCCTGCCTCGCCTGCGCCGCCCCCGGGAAGGCCGAGCGGATCGGGACCCGCCCCGACGGAGGGTCGATCATGCTCTCGGCCAACAACGACAAGGCCTGGGAGAAGGCGAAGGAACTCATGAGCAACCACTGCGACGGGAGCTACCGCGTGCTGGCGCAGTCGATCGAGACCCCGGCGGCGCGCGGCGGGCCGCCTCCCGCCACGCCGAGCGCCATGGCCGACCCGGTCGGGGCGGGCGCCACGGCCTACGGCACGCGCATTGACTACGAGTGTACGGGAGGATCGGGCGGATCGGGCCCGCTTCCGACCGGGACCCATCCGGCGGGCGCGCCGTCGCCTGCGCCGTCGAACATCCCCCAGACCCAGACGCCGGTCCGCGGGTAGGGCTCGAGTTCCTACGGCGCCGGACGGAGCGGAACCGTGAAGGTGAAGGTGCTGCCCTGGCCTTCCCGGCTCTGCGCCGTCACCCGCCCGCCGGCCGTCTCGACGATGTGGCGGACCACGAAGAGGCCGAGCCCGGTGCCGCTGCCCACGGGCTTGGTGGTGTGGTAGGCCTCGAAGAGGCGATCCATATCCGCGGCCGGGATGCCCACGCCGTCGTCGGCGACGGTGCAGGTGGCCATACCGATGACGTTGTCGGTGGTGACGGCCACGGTGATGGTCGGGATCCGCGTGCGGATGGTCGTCACCGCCTCCGACGCGTTCTTGATCAGGTTGAGGAGGATCTGCTCGAGCGGCGTCTCCGCCAGTCCGACCCAGGTGGGCGTGGCCGGCACCTCCACCACCACCTTGGCCCGCTTGAGGGGGCCGGTCTCCTTCAGCATGGCCACCGCGTCCTGGACGGCCCGGCCCAGATCGGCCGTGCCGGCGACGGTCCTCTGGGGGCGCCCCAGCCTCATCAAGTTCTTGCCGTGGGTGGCGAGGTGCTTGCGGACATGGGAGAGCGCGGCGATGTCCTCCGGGTCGAGGGCTCCGCCGCTTCCGGTCGCGTCGCGGATCCCGGCGATCGTCCCGTCGAGGACCGCCACCATGTTGTTGATCTCGTGGCCGAAGCCGCTGGCGAGCCTTCCCGCCGTGGCCAGCCGGGCGGCCTCCTGGAGCTCGCCCGAGAGCCCCTCGATCTCCTCCTCGTAGCGACGCCGCTCGAGCGACGGGGCCAGCGCCTGGGCGACCGCCTCGTCGATGGCCCCGATGAGGATCTCCGGCGGGCACGGCTTGAGCAGGATGCGGAAGACGCGCCCCTCGTTCACCGCGGCGATGGCTCCCTCGAGGGTGGCGTGCCCGGTCAGGAGCACCGGGACGGTCGTGGGCGCCAGTTGCCGGGCGCGGCGCAGGAACTCGGCCCCGTCCATCCCCGGCATGCGGTAGTCGCTGACGATGACGTCGAACGGGCCCGCGTCGGCCACGATCCGGAGCGCGTCGGGACCGTTCGCGGCCGTGGTGACGTCGAAGCGACGCCGGAGCGTGTTGGCAAGGCCGGCGAGGAGGTTGGGTTCGTCGTCTACGCAGAGGATGCGGGGGAGTGCGCTGGTGCTCATCGGGGGCTCCGTGCGTGTGTGGCGTCTGCCTGGTGGGCGAGAAGGTCGGCGGTGGCTACGAGGCCACTGAGGCCCGGTTCGTCGAGGATGCCCTCGTCATGGTGGTGGGCGACGGCATCGACGAGAACTTCGGGAAGGCCCCAGAGGGCGAGGAGGTAGGCGCCGATCCGGGCGTGGTCGGCCCCCAGCACCTCCCGCTCGGTCTCCGCCCGGGTGCGGCCGGTGCGGGCCGAATCCAGGAGGATGTCTGCGTAGAGCGGGGCGAGGCGGGAGAGGATGGCGAGGCGGCCGCAGTCGTGGAGCAGGGCCGCCGTGGATGCGGTGTCCGCGCCGTCCCCGTCGCCAGCCAGGACCCTGGCCATCTGGGACGAGGTCTGCGCGTGACGCTCCAGGCGGGCCAGGGACTCGAACGCCCCGGGGAAGCTGGCGGAGGAGGGCAGGGGCTCGAGGAGCGAGGCGATCTCGCGGAGCACTCCCTGTCCGACCAGCCCGATGGCGGCCCGGAGTCCGGAGACCCGCCGCTGGGGACCGAAGGAGGGGGAACTCACGAACTGGAGGATGCGCGTGGCGAGCGCCACGTCGGTCTCGGCGGCGGCGGCGGCTGCCAGGTTCCGCTCCCCGGAGTCCTCGGGGAGGCTCGAGAGGGCCTTCAGCGTCCCGGGCGAGCTGGGCAGGGAGCGGAGGGCGCCCAGCGCGGCCCGGAGGCGCACGTCGGGGAGCGTCGCCTGGACGCGCTGGACCCCCGCCAGCTCGGTTCGAAGCGTCTCCCCGTCGCAGGGCTTGAGCAGGTAGCGTTGGGCCACCGTGCCCGCCCGCGTGATCGAGCGCATGTCGGACCAGCCCGAGAGCAGGACCCGGGCCGTGCCCGGCCATTCCACGAGGACGTGTCCGAGCAGCTCGACGCCGTCCATGCCCGGCATCCGCATGTCGGTGACCACGACGTCGGCCGGCTCGCGGGCCAGTTCACGCAGGGCCGTCTCGGCGCCATCGGCCGAGCGCACCGACCAGTGGTGGCGATCCCGGCGGAGCACGTTCTTCAGCCCCGACAGGACCGACGCGTCGTCGTCCACGAGCATGATCCGGAAGGGGGGCGTGTCGGTCACACCGCCTCCCGGGAAATGGGTGAGGGGGAAGCGAGGGGCTCGGAGGCAGTGGACGCCGACGGCGGAACGACGGGCACACGGATCCGGAAGACGGTTCCGCCCCCCGGGTTGGGCCCGAAGGTGATCGTCCCGCCGTGCGCATCCACGATGCCGCGGGAGATGGCGAGCCCCTGCCCCGATCCGCGCCCGACGTCCTTCGTGGTGAAGAAGGGCTCGAAGACCTTGCTCCGGAGCTCCGGGGAGATCCCCTTGCCGGTGTCGGAGATGGCGATCTCGACCCGGTCCCCGTCCAGGGAAGTCCGCACCCGGATGGTGCCGCGGCTGTCGGTGTCCTGGACCACCTCCGCGATGGCGTGGGCGGCGTTCACGATCACGTTCAGGAAGACCTGGTTCAGCTCGCCCGGCCGGCACATCACCATGGGAAGCTCGCCGAAGTCGGTGACCACGTCGGCCACGTACCGGTACTCGTTCCGCGCCACGTCGAGCGTGGCCTCCAGCGAGCGGTTGATGTCGGCGGCCACCGGCTCGTTCTCGCCGGGGTGAGCGAACTCCCGCATCGCCCGCACGATGGTCGCCACCCTCCGGACCCCCTCCAGCGTGCGCGTCACCGTCTGGGGCGCCTCGGTGCGGACGTAGGGCAGGTCGAGCTGCGCGCCGAGCTGGTCGAGCCGGGCGAGTGCCTCCGGGGAGGCGCTTCGTTCCAGTTCCTCGCGCTGCCCGTCCAGGAACCGGCAGAGGGAATCGACGGCGTCGGCCAGGAAATGGGTGTTGTCCCCGATGTACTGGATGGGGGTGTTGATCTCGTGGGCGATCCCCGCCGCCAGCCGCCCCACCGCCTCGAGCTTCTGGGCGTGGTGCAGTTCATCCTCGAGGCGACGCTGCTGGGCGTGGGCGCGGACCAGCTCGGTGTTCTGTTCCCGGAGGGCCGCCAGTCGCGACTCGGTGGTGAGCTGGAGCCGCAGCAGCATCTCGTTGAAGGCCCGACCCAGCTGGGCGACCTCGTCCCGCCCCTCGACGGTGACGCCGGAGTCGAGCCGTGAGCCGTCGGCGATGTGGGAGGCCTCGATGGAGAGGCGCAGGATGGGGCGCGTGAGCCAGCGGGCGACCTGCCGCGCGACCCCGACGGCAGCCAGCACCACCGTGACCGTGCCGAGCAGGTAGACGAAGGCGAGCCAGCGGAGCGGGGCGTAGGCGGTCTCCCGAGGAAGGCCGACCTCGACGCGGAGGCCGAGGGGCATGAGCACCTCGGGCACCGGCACGGGTGCCGACCGGGAGAGCATGTCGGTCCACGGGCCGTCGTCCCCCGCGGTGGAGATCACGGCGCCGCGAGCGTCGCTGACCCGGAGCCGCAGGGTGCTGGCGTGCCCGCCTCCCTGGCCGATGGCCTGGAGAAGCGACCGCGCATCGAACTCGGCGACGAGCAGGCCCTCGGCGGTCTGCGTCTCGGGGAAGAGCACCGGCCAGGCCACGATCAGGACCGGGGCCTCGCGCGCACCCGCGAACTCGGCGTGAGGGCTCCCCTTCTCCACCGTCCCCGGAGCCCAGGGCATGGCGACGGGTGGCGCCGCACCCCCCACGCGGGCGGTGGCGATGGCGTTGCCGCGGAAGTCCACCAGCGTGAGGCCGATCTTCCGGCTGCGCCCCGTCTCGAAGTCGCGCAGGAACGGGGTCACGTAGGACTGCCGGCCGTCCGAATCGACGAGGGCGTTGGAGAGCAGCCGGCTCCGGGCCAGGACGGCCACCGCGTCCACCGCGGAGGTGAGCGCAGTGGACATCCGCTCGACCTCGTACCGGGATTCGGTCTCGAGCAGTTGCTCGACCGACTCGTGGATCTGGCGGCGCGCGGTGACGAAGGAGGCGGTGTCCACGAGCAGTGCGAAGGCCAGCGTGGTCGCGCCGAGCGAGACCCCCACCCGACGGGAGACGCTGGCTCCGAGCCAGGCGCTCAGGCGCCTGAACGCCGACGGGGATCCCGAAGCCAAGGTGTCAGCGCGGGATGCGGACCAGCGCGCCCTCGGCGGTGAAGCGAGCCATGAACAGATCCTCCGAGGATAGCGCCTCGTGCCGCTCCGGAGTGAACGGGCGAGCGAACTTCTTCACGATCCCGTCGTATTCCCGGAGTTCCTCCAGCGCCTTCCGGACGGCCTTCCGGTCGGTGGTCCCGGCCTTCTGGATGGCCATGGCGATGAGATGGGTCAGGTCATGGGCCGCGGCGACGCCGCCGGCGGAGAGCACGTGTGCGGCATCCTGCACGCCGTAGCGCTTCTCGATGGCGGCGAGGAGTTCGCGGGCCTGCGGTCGCTGGTTCCCCATGAAGGTGAAGAACTGGACGACCTGGAGATCCACCTGGCCGAGGGCAGGGCCGGAGAGGGTGACGAGGTCGCCCCCGGCGACGCCGTGGTGGGCCAGGATCGGCATCCGCTTCTCGGGGGGCAAGGCCGCCACCTCGCGCACCATCACGGCTCCGGGCCCCTCGTTCGTCACGAACACCAGGGCCTCCGCACCGGCGGCCCGGAAGGCCGCGTAGTCCTCCGCGAAGGTCTCCACGCCCCAGTTGAACCAGCGGGTGGCGACGATGCGGGGCGAGCGATGGGTCTTCGTGTACGCCTCCGCCGCCGCCGCGCTGCTTCGCCCCCATCCGGTGTTGGGGAGGAGGAGGGCCACCCGCTCGAAACCCCGCGAAGTGGCATGATCCAGGAGCGTCTTCATCGCCCAGGCGTCCTTGAGCGAGAGGCGGAAGACGTAGTTGGGCTGCTTCCCGTTGTCGACGATCGTGTCGGCCGCCGCCCATGGGTCGAGCATGATCATCTCGTTCTCGTGGAGCGCCGAAATCTCCTCGAGCACCACCGGGCTGAACTTTCCACAGAACATCGCCACCGCGTCCTTGAGGGCCGAGAAGGTTTTCACATTCTCGATGCCGCGGGCCGGCACCGCCCGGTTCGGGAGCACCACCGCCTCGAGCGGGCGACCGCCGAGGACGCCGCCTGCCGCGTTCACCTCGGCGATGGCGAGCTCGACGCCGCGCTGCACCGCTTCGGCCGAGGTGCTGGTCTGGTGACCGAACTCGAGGTCGAGCCCGAGGAAGACGGGGTCCTTGCCGGCCGCGAGGGCGAGCGCCAGGGCGATGGAACCAAGGGTCACTTGTCGTCTCCGTTGAGGAAATGCACAGAGCAAATGCTAACCGACCCTGTCGTCCCGGCACCATATTCGATGGCGGGATCGCATCCTCTCATGAGAGCATCTTATATATATAGGCCCTGGACGTCCCTCGCCGTCATTCCACGTCATGAACGTGGAAATGGGCGTGATCGCTGCCGTCGTGGGCGTGGAGGTGCCGGTGGGCGAGGCCGCTCCGGACGAGGAGCTCGGGGTCGCGCAGAAGCGCGGCGGTGGGGCCGTCGTGGAGCAGTCCCTCCCCGGCCGGTCCCACCAGGATCGCCCGGTCCCCCAGTTCCTGCGCCACCGACAGGTTGTGGGTCGCGGCGACGACCGTCAGGTCGCGCCGGGCGGCCAGGAGATCGACGAGCCTCGCCGACCAGGCGGGGTCGAGGTTGGCCGTGGCCTCGTCGAGCAGCAGGACCTTGGGATCGCACACGAGAAGTGAAGCCAGGGCGACGCGCTTCTTCTCGCCGCCGGAGAGCTCGAAGGGAGGCCGGGCGAGGAGAGGCTCGAGTCCGAGCGCGCCGGCCCACCGGAGGACGCGCTCATCGACGTCCGCCATGCCGAGCTGGCGCGGTCCGAAGGCGATCTCGTCGGCCACCGAGGTGTGGAAGAGCATGGCGTCCACGTTCTGGAAGAGGAACCCCACCTCGCCCCGGAAACGCCGGCGGAAGGCGGCCTCCTCGAGGGCCCTCGCGTCGAGCGTCGAGCCGGCATAGCGGAGGCTGCCCGAGGTCGGGAAGAGGAGCCCGTCGAGCATCCGGAGCAGCGTGGTCTTCCCGCACCCATTCACTCCGAGTACTACAACCCGCTCGCCCGGACCGATCGAGAAGCCGACGTCGCGGAGGACGGGGCGGCCGTCCTGGGCGTAGCCCAGGTCCCGCGCCTCGAAGATCAATGGAACCCCCGGGAGCGCATGGCCTCGCCGGCCTCGCGCGCGTTCCGGACCGAGAGGGCGAGGAGCGACGCGGTCACCGCACCGGAGCTGCGGAGCACGTCCCGCGTCCCGGGACGCCGCGCCAGGCGGCTCCGAAGGCCCAGCGCCGACTCGGTGGCGAGTCGCCGCAACGCGTGGATCTGGGCGAGGCAGAGGACGAGCAGGCGCGAGACGGTGGGGAAGGGAGCGGCGGCGCGCAGGAGGTCCACGCGGCGGAGGACCGACAGGGAGAGGAAGGCGATGACGAGCGTGCGCGCCAGGAGGGCCGCGTAGGGCGCCACCGGCGGGTTCCCGCCCGTGACCGCGAGCCAGCCCCAGGAGACGAGGGAGAGGCCGAGCGCGGGTGGCGCCACCACCGCGAGCACCCGGGCGGCCACGCGAGCGGCGCCCCGCCGGAAGAGGAGGAGCGCCGCGAGCCCCGAGAGGAGCAGGAGGCGGAGGTCGGAGATCGCGGAGAGGGTGAAGACCGCGACGGCCCAGGCGACGAGGGCCAGGTGGCTTCGCCGGGCCTCATTCCGCACGGAGGAGCCTCGCCTTCCGCAAGAGCGCCAGCGTGGCCACGGTGTAGAGCCCCTCCAGGACGCCCAGCGCCGTGAGGCTCGGGACCATCATCGCGAGCAGCGTCACCCTTCCCGGGACCGGCATGTAGGAGGGGTCGATCCGGTGCTGCAGGCCCAGCACGAGCGCGAGCGCGAGCGACGAGGCCTGCATCCCCAGCCACCCGGCCGCGAAGGCCGCGACGACGGGGGAGAGTCGCCCGAGCGCCTTCCACGCGAGCCAGGCCGCCGCCGGGCCGATCAGCCCGAGCGCGATCGAGTTCACTCCCAGTACGGTGAAGCCGCCCACGCCGAGGATCAGGGCCTGGAGTGCCAGCACGAGCGACTCGCAGACGAAGGCCACCGCGGGTCCGCGCAGCACCGCGAGGACCGCCACGCCCAGCAGGTGGACCGAGGTGCCTCCCGGCACCGGGATGGCGAGACCCTGCACGACGAAGGCGAGCGCCGTGAGCGATCCGACGACGGGGAGGGAGTCGGCAGCCGACGGTCCGAATCCCCGGCGGGCGGCCCAGGCCCAGAGCGGCAGGGCCGCGCCCCAGGCCGGCAGCGTGATCCGGGGGGAGAGGAATCCGTCGGGGACGTGCATGGCGGCGACCGGCTCGCGACGTCAGGTGCTCGCGGACCCGCGCGCCAGGGCCGGTACCTTCGTCCGGACGTACTTCGTGCCGGTCCAGATGAGGACCGCGGCGAAGGTGAGCCGGAGCGCCAGCTCGGGCAGGCGCAGCGCCAGGCTGCTGCCCAGGAACGTGCCCACCAGGATGCCGGGGATGAGCCCCGGGAGCAGGCCCCGGACCACGTTGCCGAGCTTCGCGTGGGTGTAGGCGCCGGCCGCGCCGGCGGGGACCATGGCGAGCAGCGAGCTCCCCTGGGCCAGCACCTGGGGGAACCCGGCGAGCAGCACCATGGCCGGGACCATGATGCTCCCGCCTCCCACGCCCATCATCCCGGAGAGGAATCCGGTGAAGACGCCGGTCGTGAGGAGAACCACCGCGACGATCCAGGTGGCGGGGTGGCCGCCGGAAGTCCCGAGCCAGGGGCGGGCGAGCAGGAGCAGGGCGATCCCGAGCAGGAAGGCTCCGAAGGAGCGCTTCAGCTTCCACTCCGGGAGAACGTGGGCGTAGCGGGCCCCGAAGCGTGCGGTGACCGTCGCGGTCACGGCGAGCAGCGCGGCGGCCAGGACGTCCACCTGTCCCTTCATGCCGTAGGTCGCCGCACCCACCATCCCGGTGAAGACGAGGGCCACCAGGCTGGTCCCGTGCGCCTGCTTCTGTTGCAGCCCCGCGTACCCGACCATGAGCGGGACCATCACCACGCCTCCCCCCAGGCCGACGAGGCCGCCGAAGCAGCCGGCGGTGAGACCGATGAGGAGGCTCTTGACGATCGGGATGGGAGCGGGTTGGGTCGCCATGCCCCTGTCTCGTATCAGCTTGGCGTTGCCAGGTCGCAGGGAAAAAGGGCTAATGCAGCCCATGATCGCCTTCACGCTCAACGGGAAGCCCGTGCAGGCAGATGTCCCCCGGGACATGCCGCTCCTCTGGGTGCTGCGGGACGTCCTCGGCCTCACCGGCACCAAGTTCGGCTGCGGCGAGGGGCTCTGCGGATCCTGCACGGTCCACGTGGCAGGGCAGGCCACCCGCTCCTGCGTCACCGCCGTGGGAGACGTGGAGGGGAAGGGCGTCACCACCATCGAGGGGCTGGGGCAGGGAAGGCTCCACGTCCTGCAGGAGGCCTGGCTGGAGCACGACGTGGCCCAGTGCGGCTACTGCCAGCCGGGGCAGCTCATGAGCGCGGCGGCGCTGCTCGCGGCGAAGCCTCGCCCCACCGACGCCGACATCGACCGGGCCATGGACGGACACCTGTGCCGCTGCGGGACCTACCCCCGCATCCGCGCCGCCATCCACAAGGCGGCGGGGGCAGGGCGATGAGCGTCACGCGACGGGACTTCCTGAAGGTGGGCGCCGCGGTGGGCGGCGGGCTCCTCGTCGAGGTCTGGTCCCCCGGAACGGCGCGCGCCGAGGGCTGGAAGGGGTCCGCTCCCTTCGCGCCCAACGCCTTCCTGCGCATCTCGGCCGAGGGCGTCACCTTCGTCTGCCCGCAGGTGGAGATGGGGCAGGGGATCATGACCGGGCTCGCGATGGTGGTCGCGGAGGAGCTCGAGATCGCCCCCGGCGAGATCCGCGTCGTCGCCTCACCGGCCGAGCGGGCCTACGACAACCCGGAGTTCCACCTGCAGCTCACCGGCGGGAGCACGAGCGTCCAGGCCGATTTCGAGCCCATGCGCGTGGCGGGAGCCACGGCCCGGGAGATGCTCGTGGCCGCGGCGGCAAGGCGCTGGGGCGTGTCCCCGGCGGAGTGCACCGCGGCGTCGGGCGCGGTGACCTGCGCGGCCAAGGGGAAGCGTGCGACCTTCGGTGAACTGGCGGACGAGGCGGCCCGCTCGGACGTCCCACGGAAGCCGCGGCTCAAGACCGGCGGATTCCAGGTGATCGGCAAGCCGATCGGTCGGCTCGACGCCCGCCCCCGCGTGGACGGCAGCGGAGTCTACGGGATCGACGTCCGGCTCCCCGACATGCTGGTCGCCGCGGTGGTTCGCTGCCCGGTGCCGGGCGGGACGGTGAAGGGGTTCGACGGCGCGCCGGTGAAGGGCATGCGGGGCGTGGTGGACGTGATCCAGATCCCGGCCGGGGTCGCGGTGCTGGCCCGGGACACCTGGGCCGCCCGGGAGGGAGCGGCGAAGCTGCGCGTCACCTGGGACGAGGGGCCGAACGCCGGCATCGACTCGGACGCGATCCTCGCCGACTACCAGGCCGCTGCGAAGGAGGACGGCAAGAAGGTCCGCAGCGACGGCGACGCCGCGCGGGCGCTCGCGGGGAGCGCGCGCCGCATCGAGGCCACCTACGTGGCCCCCTTCCTGGCCCACGCCACGATCGAGCCGCAGAACGCCACCGCCCACGTCACCGCGGATCGCTGCGAGGTCTGGGCGCCGACGCAGGGGCCCGGGATGGCGAAGGAGGTGGCCTGCCGCATCACCGGCCTGTCGCACGACAAGGTGGTGGTCCACACCACGCTCATCGGCGGCGCCTTCGGACGGCGCATCTCGCAGGACTACGTCGCCGAGGCGGTCTGGTGCGCGAAGGCGGCCGGCAGGCCGGTGAAGGTGGTCTGGTCGCGCGAGGACGACATCCGTCACGACGTCTACCGGCCTTTCGCCCTCCACGCGATGCAGGGCGCGCTCGGCCCGGACGGGAACCCCGTGGCCTGGTCCCACCGGGTGGTCACCCAGTCGATCATGCGGCAGGCGGCGCCGGAGATCATCCCGGCCATCCTGCCGGCCTGGGTGCCGGGTGCGGTGAAGGGGGGCGCGGCCCGGCTCGCGACCTGGTTCCTGGGGCGCGCCGACGAGGCGGCCTACGAGGGGACGGAGGCGGTGCCCTACGCGGTGCCCAACATGTCGGTGAGGCTCGTGACCCGGGAGCTGGGCATGCCGGCCGGCAACTGGCGCTCTGTGGGCCACTCCCACACCGCCTTCGCGGTGGAGAGCTTCGTGGACGAGCTGGCCCACGCAGCCGGCAAGGACCCGTACCTCTACCGGAAGGGGCTCCTCTCCTCGGCCCCCCGCAACCGCGCCGTCCTCGACCTGGTGGCCTCGCGCGCCGGCTGGGGCACCGCCCCGCCGCCCGGGCGCTTCCGCGGGATCGCCCAGCACGCCTCGTTCCAGGGCTTCGCCGCCGCGGTGGCCGAGGTGGAGGTGGTCGGTGGCGTCATCGCGGTGCGGCGCGTGGTCGTCGGCCTCGACTGCGGACGGGTGGTGAACCCGAACCTCGTCGCGGCCCAGCTGGAGGGCTCGGTCGTCTTCGCCCTCTCGGCGGTCCTGAAGGAGAAGATCACCTGGAAGAAGGGGAGGGTGGAGCAGTCGGGGTTCGGCGACTTCGAGCTCGTCAGGATGACCGACTGCCCGGTCATCGAGACCCACCTCGTATCCTCCGACGGACCTCCCACCGGGGCGGGCGAACCGGGCGTCCCGCCGGTGGCCCCCGCGGTGGCGAACGCGGTCTTCGCGGCCACGGGCAAGCGGCTGCGGACGATGCCGCTCGTGCTCCCCGGGTAGGAGGCGCTCTCAGGCCGGCAGGGAGCCGAGCGCCCGGTCGAGGTCGGCGATCAGGTCGGCCGGATCCTCGATGCCGATGGAGAGCCGGATGACACCGTCGGTGATGCCGGCGCGCCGCCGGGCCTCGGGAGTCATGGAGGCGTGGGTCATGGAGGCCGGGTGGGCCACCAGGCTCTCCACCCCGCCGAGGCTCTCGGCCAGCGTGAACCAGCGCAGCGTCGCGAGCACGTGATCCACCCGGTCCCGGCGGCCGTCCCGGATCTCGAAGCTGAGCATGCCGCCGAAGCCCCGCTGCTGGGCGCAGGCGAGCGCGTGCTGGGGGTGGTTCGGGAGCCCCGGGTAGTGGACCCGGGCCACCGCGGGGTGGGCCTCGAGGAAGCGGGCCACCGCCGCCGCCCCCAGCTCGTGGGCGCGCATCCGGAGCAGCAGGGTCTTCAGCCCACGAAGCACGAGGAAGCAGTCGTGCGGGCTCTGCGAGGTCCCGAGCAGGTTGTTCATGCTCTGGATCCGCTGGAGCATGGCCAGGTTGCCCGGAGGGGCCACCACGGCTCCGCCCACCACGTCGCTGTGGCCGTTCAGGTACTTGGTGGTGGAGTGGACCACCAGGTCGGCGCCGTGCTCGAAGGGGCGCTGCAGGACGGGAGACAGGAAGGTGTTGTCCACCGCCACGAGCGCGCCGCGCGCACGGGCGATCTCGACCACCGCCCGGATGTCGGTGAGGCGCAGCATGGGGTTGGAGGGGGTCTCCACCCAGACCATCCGGGTCTCGGGGCGGAACGCGTCCCGGACCGCGTCGAGGTCGGCGAGGTCGAGGTAGGTGACGTCGAGGCCGTAGGCGCTCCGTGCGTGCTCCAGGGCCCGGAAGGTGCCGCCGTAGCAGTCCACCGTGCAGAGGAGGTGGCTGCCCCGGGGGAGCAGGTTGAGCGCGACCACGATGGCGCTCATCCCGGTGCTGGTGCAGGTGGCGCCCTGCCCCCCCTCGAGCAGCGCGATGGCCTCCTCGAGGGCGGCGCGGGTGGGATTTCCACTGCGAGTGTAATCGTACCCGGCGTTGGTGCAGAGGTCCCGGAAGGCGAAGGTGGAGGACTGGTAGATGGGCGGCATCACCGCGCCGTAGGCGGGGTCGGGCTGGACCCCGGCGTGGACGCACTGGGTGGCGAGGCCGGCGGACGGCACGAGACCGGCCCGGGACGCCCATCCGGCGCGCGCCGGGGTGCCGGGCGGCACGATGGTGAAGTGGTAGGCGGGGTTCCCGGGGACGTTGGGATCCAGGTGGGCTTCGTCGCTCATGGTGAAGGTACCTCCCGGCTGAAGGGGTGATCGCTGCGACCGAAGCGCCAGGTGACGACGAACGGCAGGAGCCACCAGGGGAGGTTGGCGAGCGTCACGATGGCCCGCGCGGGGGTCGCGTGGGGGCCGACGAGCTCCTCGAACATGATGATGGAGACGTTCGCGAACATCACGCCCGACCAGAAGATGGCCGGGACGCGGATCCACTCCCGCCCCTTCACGATGGCCCAGATGCCGGCGACGTAGAACGGTCCGAAGAGGAGGACGTCGAGCCAGATGGTGGCGCGCCACCAGGCGGGGCGGGCGTTCTGCAGCGGGTCGAAGTTGTTCCCCCACCAGTGGACCATGTCCACCAGGAAGGGCGGCGGCCAGAGGGGGTAGGTGAAGTTCCGGACGTCGGCGATCACGAGCTGCTCGAGATCGACGATGTAGGTGATGAAGCCGAGGTTGACGACGAAGAAGGCGAGGAGGACCCAGTCGAAGGGGCGCTCTCGCAGGGGGATGGTCTGGCGCACGCCGACTCAGTACAACGCGCGCCCTCGACTTGCCAGAAGCGAGCGGGGCGGGTCCGGGATCCCGGGGACCCCCCATCGGGGTGCCGTGCATAAGTGTCACATATGGTTGGGCCCGTCGTCTGATCGAGCATGAGCTTCGAATGTGACGAGGGAAAGAACGGCAAGCTGCTCTGGGTCTACCTGATCGGCGTGGGGGTGGTCCTGTACGCGGCCACCTCGATCCTGGCCATGCACGTATTCGCGGCGTCCTAGGCACCATGGGACTGTCCATTGCCGCCGAAGGCGAGGCCCGGCTCATCGAGGCCGCCGTCGAGATCGTGAGCGCCGTTCCCGGGGTGAGCTCGGTTCGCTGGTTCACCCACGGTACGTCATGGGCCTGCGCCTGCCATCACGACGAGTGGGTCCGGGAGACGGCGCGGTCCCCGCTGGAAGCCTTCCTCCAGCTCCTGCAGGCCCTCGAGGGGCGTGTCGGGGGGGAGGCGTAGCGCCCGTCAGCCAGTCCATCGTGAAGAAGACGCGGGCGGTGACGACGACGTTGCGGTCCAGGACGGCCCGGATCACCGAGTCCTCGGTGAGGCTTCCGGGCCTGGCCGCGCGCAGCTGGTCGCGGAGCTGGATCGCGGCCAGGTCTCCGCGCAACTCGGTCTCGATGACCCGATCCTCACGGCACCATTCGAAAGATGCGGGCGTTGTTCGAGGTCCAGATTTCCCCGATGGTGCTCAGGGCGATCTCCTGAGGACCCATGAACGCACCGCTGGCGACGGGCATGGTGATCGTGTATCCCACGGAGGAATCAGGGTCCACGCGCATCACGGTGTTGTTCGCCAGGTTGGCAGCCCAGACGGCGTAGTCATGGGGGGCCGCCCGCCCCGACGGCGCCCATGCGAGATCCCGCACGTTGAACGAGCCGGAAGGCATGGGCGCGACGGCCGTCCACGTGGCGGTACCTCCGGTTCCGCTGATGGTCACCGAACAGACGTATCCACTGGTGTTGGCGGCGACCCAGAGGGTGCTCGTGCTGGGCACCCACATCAGCGCCGCGGCGCCATTGCAGTTCACGCCGCTCGGGTAGTCCTTCGACCAGGTCGCGACACCGGTCACGGCGCTGGTGGTGTACTCGGTGATGCCGGATGCCCCGTTCGCGACGTACAGGTTGTTGTTGAGTCCCATCGCCATGTATTGGGGGTAAGAAGCGAGCGACGTCTTGGTCGGCGACAGCGCGATCGTGCCAGGCGATCCGGGGGTGTACCTCGCGCTGCGAATGTAACCAGCAGGCGCGACGGCTTGATTGATGAACCAGGCGAGGGTCTTGTCTCGCGGGTCGATGATGACGTTAAACGGCGCCGCATTGTCGTCGGTCGCCGAAGACACGACATGGCCGGGGTCGGCCACGACTCCGACGTAGCCGGGCCCAGTACTGCTGGACTCGGACAGGAACCATACCCGACTGTTCGTCGCGTCACCGGCTACGCCAGTCAAGACGTTCGACGGGACCGTCACCTGGCTATCCAGGACACCCGTGGATGCGTTCGCGTAGACAATCGTTGCCGTTGTGCCGGAGGGCGCTCCGTAGACCATGTACGACCCGTACGGAGCCATGTTGCCCGCCGTGCGCGTGCTCGGGGGCAGCGCCGCGTAGGAGGTGACCTTCACGCCAACGATACGCCCCGAGAAGGAGAACTTTGCCCCCGAGGTGTAGTTGAACGCCCAGCTCACGGAGGCGGCGCCGGTTGCGGGCAGGAGGGTGCCGTACGTCCAGAGCCCGAGCGAGTTGCTCATGCCGGCGGGCCGAGCGGTATTGGCGACTGCGTTGCAAGCCGTGGTGCCCGCCGGGCCTGCGAAGGCGGTGATCTCCGCGTACACACCGCCGATCGAGGTCGGGCTCGCGATCTTGTTCGTCACGGTGACGCTCGCCCCCCAGGTCGGAACGAGCCCGCAGCCCTTCTCGGTCGAGACGTTGCTCCAGGCGGCGCTGCTCGCGACCGTGACCTCGGTCGGCTCCACGAACGCCATGTGACCAGGACCCGAGGCGCCGTTGCTCGTCACGGGGTCGGTTCGAAAGACGAACGTGCCCGCCGCCGTGTCCACGTCGGCAGTGAAGGTGGCGAGCGTCACGTACCCGGGCGGAAGCGAACTCTCCGCTGGCTTCTGCGATCCGCACGCGGCGAACATCAGGGCGGCAAACACGGTCAGTCTCTTCATTTCGATTCTCCTTCGAAGTCGATGGGCCTGGGTCCGAGACATGGCGTCCGCTATCCGGAACCGATCACGCCACCGGTGTTCGGTCCACTCCCCGTGAACAGCGTCGCCCTCGACACGGCCCGCTTCTTCACGATCCGTGGAGGCTGGTAGCTCCGCCGCACCGGTCGCTCGTCCCGCTCGGGGGCCTTCGCCTCGACCTTCTGCTCCGTCTTCTTCATGTTTTCGCTCCTCGGGGGTACGTGCGGCTTCTTCGACGCGCGATTCTGCACAGAGCGATGTGGCAGAGGGCGCCAAAGGATGTGACCGAAGGCGCCATCTCCTGTGCCGTCGCGACTCGCAAGGTGCTAGAACTTCCTCGTGAGCCAGGCGAAGAGGACCGGAAAATCGACGACATCCGCGAGGTCCACGAACATCCGGGAACCTCAGGTCCGGACCTGGAATACACGCGCGGTGCTCCTGGAACTCGACTCCCGCGCCATGCCCGCCGACGAGTTGCTCGCGCGCCACGGGTTTACCCGGGCGGAGATGGAGGACCCGGAGGGATGGTTGACCCTGCGGCGCCATAACGCACTCTTCACCGCTGCGGTCACGGCGTCGGGCGATCCTGCCTTCGCGTTCGCGGTCGGGGCTCGAATCCCGTACCAGTCGATGGGCGTCGTCGGCCACGTGCTCGCGCTCTCCAGGGATGTGCGCGAGGCGTTCGAGACGTGGCGCCGGTACTCCGATCTCGTCGTGGACGACACGGAATTCGGGGTCCTCTCGACACCGGAGTTCGACGCGATCTTCTTCCGTCGCCCCCCGGAGTTCCTCCCTCTGCCTCTGGACGGAATGTCCTTCGCCGCCTGCATCCTGACGGCCTCGACAGAGCAGATCGGTCCGGTGAAGCCGGTCGAGCTGCTCCTGACCGGTCCCGCTCCCGCGGGCAGGGCTGCCGTCGAGAAGGCCTTCGGTGCGCCCGTCCGCTACGGCGCGAAGCAGGTCGAGCTTCGCCTCCCCCACGGGACCCTCGACAAGCCGCTTCGATTTTCGTCCCCGAGCAGTCGAGCGGTCTTCCTGAAACAGGCGGAGCTCGAGCTCGCGAAGCGAAGGGGCGAGAGGACCATCGATCGGGTTCGCGCGGCCATCCTGACCATCGGGCTCGATCGACGCGCCACGGTGAAGGACGTGGCCAGCGAACTGCGGACGACCTCCCGGACGCTGCAGCGCTGGCTCGCCGGCGAGTCGCTCACCTTCTCGACCGTCCTCGGTGACACGATCCGCGAGGCCGCGATCGACATGCTCCGGGAGCAACGACGCCCGGTCGATGAGGTGGCCGACCGGCTCGGCTTCTCCTCCCGACGGGCCTTCCACCGCGCCATCCTGCGATGGGCGGGGAAGACGCCGGCGGAGTTGCGGGGGGAGTAGGGGGCGGTGCAGGATCTGGTCCGGCTTCGTGGGTTTCTCGGCCACGAGAACCCGGGTGCCGCCGCTCGCGCGGCCCTACGCATCCGGGAGGCCGCGGCGGTGCTGCGGAACCGACCCGAGATCGGGAGCGCCATCGAAGACGAGGAGTTCCGTGACCTGGCGGCGCCATCCGGCGGCGGCGCCTACGTCCTTCGCCATCGCATCGACGAGGATGCCGTCGTGGTCGTACGGGGGACGGGAGCGCGTCCATCGGCCCGGGGTCACCGTGCGCGTCACCGTGCCGGGGGCGGACGGCCTCCGGCCGGGACGCGCGCCAGGAGGAGCGGATCCTTGAAGTCCTGGTAGTCCACCGTGAGCTCCTCGCCCACCTCGATGTCCCGGAGCGCGAGGTCGAACCCGCCGTTCGCCTCGTGCGTGCTCTGGATGTTCGGCGCATCGGAGTGGTTCATGAACTTGGCGATGTCCCCGCAGAGGACGCGCCGCTTCAGGAAGGGGTGCAGGTAGGTGTAGTGGATGAGGAGGTTCCGGAGGTCCTCCCGCGCCGAATCGACCGCGGCGGGGTCGAGCAGCTGATCGACCCCGGGCACGAACTCCCACGTTCGCGTGCCGGCGGGGATCCGCTGGCGGGCGAATACCCCCCAGCCGTGGATGGCGCTCTTGCCGAGCCTGACGTCGACGAGGAACATGGTTACCTCGCAGGGTACCGCAAAGGCGAAGCCCCCGCAGCGGGTGCCTCATTGCTTGTAGAAGTAGACCCTCAGTTCCCGCTTCGGGACGAAGTCCTTCACCCGGGCCCGGAATTGCGTCTTCTCGACGCGCTCGACCTCGCCATCCCAGCAGAAGCTGACCCGCGTGTCCGCGGGGCGCTCCACGACCAGCTCGAAATCCCGGATCGGGGTCTTCCACGTGTTGGCGGTGGTCAGGATGTAGTCGACCCACATCAGGGGGATGATCTTCTCCTCCTGTCCCTCCTGGCGCGGCTTCCGCTGGGAGGCGGACGCGGCGGACTTCCCGTCGAAGCACCCGTCCGCGCGGCCGACCGCCACCTCCGAAGGGTGGACCAGCTCGGCTCCGAACGAGGGGTGGTACTCGTGGCGGACCTTCACGGTCTTCCCGGCGGGGAACTTCTGGAGCCAGTGGTAGGTGACGGCCACGTCCCAGAGCGGCCAGTCGAGGTCGTCCGATACGAGCTTCTCCCGGACGAGGAGGTCGGACCTCTCCCGCGGGAGCCGATGGAAGACGTCGGCCCCCTTCTCCTCGTCGAAGCCGCCGTAGCTCTCGACGGGGACACCGGCCGACCCGAGGATGGCGGTCACGTCGCGGCCGTCCCGGAATGCACGGACGCTCTTCTTCGGTGCGATCTCCCGGCCGTCCACCCAGACCCGGAACGACTCGAAGCGGCTCGTGGGCCACAGGGACCCGTTCGGGAAGGGGAGGGGCGCGATGGGGAATGCCACCTCGGTCGAGACGTCCTCCGTCGTGTCGTTCACGAACTCGTACTCGACGCGAACCAGGAGCCCGAGGATCCCGATGTCGGTGCGAGGTTGGCCCTTCCGCGCCCCGATGTAGAGCCGCTCCCTCGCCATCGTCACGCGCCGCTCGGTCCGGAGCTCGAGGCCGCCCGCGCCCAGCGAGGCGGCCGCGTCGTTGGCCGACGAGGTCCAGGGCGTCAGCGCCGCGACCATCGCCAGGAGGGCGCAGGGCAGGAGGCGCAGTGTCCGCTTCTTCATGATCGACTCTCTTGGTTGGCGGCCCGGCGATTCAAGGTCTCGACGGCGAGCGAGCCTGGGGACCGTCGTCGAGGGATTCGAGGATGGTCGCCGTGGGCAGGAACATTCGCCGGGGGAAGGCGGAGTCCGGTTCGAGCAGGGCGAAGCCGTACTTGAGGTAGAAGCCGACGCGAGCGAGTGCATCCGCGAGCCGTCCGATGAGCGCCACCGGAACCGGATAGCGAGGCAGCCCTGCCCGGAGGCCTTCGGGGACGCGGGCGGCCTCGAGGTCGGCCATGCTGATGGTGTAGAAGCCGAGCACAGCGGGCAAGCTTTCGAGGCGGTCCGCCCGCCGCCGGAGGACGAAGGTGCGCCCGAGCCCGCGGCGGTCGTTGGGGAGGGCGTGCCTGGCGAAGAAGGTGTCGAGCGCAGGCTCCCCACAGGAGAAGCCACTCCCGGGGTCGTCATCGCCGATCGGTTCGGTGATGAACACGCGCCGCCGTCCCGACGGTCAACCGTTGCGAGGGTGCCGTGCCGGTCGCATGGCCTTCCGGAGCGCCGCCGTGGCTTTCGGAGGGCTGGCCACTGCCTCGGCCACCCGAAGCAGCCCACCCTCGGAGACGGTGACCCGTTCGCGGCGCGACGCCCATTCCACCTGGCTCAAAGCTGGCGTGGCGAGCTGGCTGATGACCCGCTGGCTCTCCGCGTCGATGATCGCCACCCGGCGGCCTCGCCGCGCCTCGACCAGGCCGGTGAAGAGCAGGGCGAGGGCCTCCTCGATGACGGCGCTCTTCGACATGTGGAGCTCGTCGGCCAGCTCGGCGAGCTGCCTGGCGCGGGGGTCGGGGAGGGTGGTTTCGATTCGCATCCTGGGTTCCGGGGAAGTGAGGGCAAAGTGAGTGTAATGACCCGGGAGCTTGGCGTCAACCCAGGGCGTACCTCCGCCAGGCTGGCACAGGCGAGCATCCGAGGGCCGATCTCCTCGCCTTCGTGAAACGCCCAAACGAAGTCGGGCCACCCGATGCGCGCGAGCGTGACATGGGAACCGCTCCGACGCTTCTCCTGCCATCCCAGGCGACGCAGAGCGGCGAGGACGCGCGCTGCAGTCAGGGTGACGCGGACGGGTCGGGCGGCATCGACGGCGGTGTCGCTCACGGTGTTTCCCCTCGGGCTCGGGTGCCGGTACGGGCCGGGCTCACCTGGATCTGACTCCAGAATGACGATGGAGGCCCCGAGATCGGACAGGACCGCCCCACCGGGGACGCTCTCGCTTCGCCGAACGACATGACAGCGCTGAAGTTGTGGAGGCGGTAGACTTTCGCCTCGGGCGTGCCCGCGAGCGTCCACTGGCGTTCTTGATTGGCGCTGGGGAGGCCGGGGGAGTAGACTCTCTCTCGCAGTACTGATGGGCGGCGGGCGTGCGAACTTTTCCACCGTCGTTACAGGCGGTTGTAGATCCTGGCTAACTCAAGGGGGCTTCAAGCGTGCCGAACGGTACCGCCATGCGGACCCTCAACCTCAGTGTCTTCCTGACCCGCGCTCCCGATGTGGAGGGGCAGTGGGTGGGGCACTGCCTCGACCTCGACGTCGTGAGCCAGGGCGACTCGATGCGCCACGCCTACGAGATGACCCGCGAGGCCGTGGAACTACTCATCCTCGACGATCTCAACGCCGGGAGGGAGCCCACGCTGCGCTCTGCGCCTCGCGAGGAGTGGGAAGCGGCCACCCGAGTCGTCCACTCTGCCAACCCGAAGCTGTACACGCTGAGCGAACTCTTCGCGAACGAGGGCCACATGCACTACGCCCTTGCCCCGCTGATGCTGGGGTTCGAAGCCGTGACCAGCATGCACCCGGCGGCGCTCCAGGAGATTGAAGCCCCGCTCCGCGCGCAGGCCGCCTAATCTGATAGCGGGGAGGGTGAGCCTTGCCGGCGCGTTTCCGCGACATTAGGCGGGCCCTGCTCGACTACGGCATCACTGCTGAGCCGCCTTCGAGCGGATCGCACTGGAAGCTGCGTGACGCGACGGGCAAGGCGTAGACACTGCCCTGCCATAACGGCGACCGCACTGAGATCTCGGACGTCTACCTGAGGGCACTTTGCCGTGCTTTCGGTCTGGACTGGCACGAGTTCATGCGGAAACTGTAGCGGGCAACCTCGCAGGGGACCTGTCTCCCGGTCAGGGAAGCGGCTCGAGGGGTGGGATCCATTTCTCGAGCGCCGCATGGAGGGCGGCCACCGCGTCGGAGAGTTCGGGGGCGGTCTCGGCCTTGGCCATGCGGTCGAGGCATTCGCTTAGCGTGTTACCGAGCGGGCCAAGAAGGAACTGCTCGTGGGCAAGCGTATCGACCCGTAGACGCCGCATCGACGCCCGGAGTTCCTCTTCGCGCTTCACCCGTTCCTGGGAGCGGAGGATGAGCCAGCCGAGGAAGAGGACGACGCACCCGCCGATGACGGTGGCGGAGGCCTGCACCAGGCCTTTCACGAGCTCTGATTTCAGGTTCGGGTCCATGCTGACCAAGAGCGTGCGTGCACCGGTCCCCTCGCGCCTATCCCCGTGGCCGAAAGGCGGCCTGCAAGGAAGGAGCACGCGATCCCGGCGACCGTTGCGGCGATGATAGCGGGACCGCGTGCTCCCATGCTCATTCCGCTCGGCCCGACCTGGAGCGGTTCGCCGACCTGGTCACCCACCCATCGCCGAAAGAGGCCAAGGATCTCTACCGGCGTCTCGACTCGCTCTGGCCCCGCATGTGCGAGGCGGTGGCGGCGATCGACGTGGGCGGCACCCGTTCGGTCAGCCAGGAACGTTCGCGAACGAAGGCCAGACAGCGGATCGTGCGCACCAGGCGACAATCGGTCAGTGCATTTTCCCGGCGCGAGCTGCGCACTACGATTTCCGGTGCGCTCCGTTCCCTGAGCGCCGGCAGGGTGGACCTGGCGGCGGAAGCGCTCCGGACACTGGAGAGGAGGATGGTGTGACGCGACGAACTGAAAAGAAAGCACCCTTTACTTTGGTCTCGCGCTGGTAAAGAATCCGACCCTAGCGGAGAAGCGACATGGCGAGGACGGTTGGACAGACTCGAACGAGCACCGTGGCCGGCGAAGCCGTCGCGGCGTTCATCCCCGATCCGCTGCCCCCGTCGCATCCACCCCTGGCGCTCGATCCCTCGAAGGCCCTGCTCTCCCGGGCCGAGCACGCGGTGGCCCGCCTCGACCTAGCGGGCGACATGGTTCCTTCACTCGACTGGTTCATCTACGCCTTCGTCCGGAAGGAGGCGGTCGTCTCCTCGCAAATCGAGGGAACCGAGGCCACGCTCGACGACCTGTTCACCTTCGAGTCGACGCCCGAGGGGACCCGGCCCGGGGCGGACGTGGAGGAGGTCTGCAACTACCTCGACGCGCTCGCCTGGGCGCGGCGCGAGCTCGCTCGGCCCCGGGGGCTTCCGCTCTCGATGCGGCTCGTGCATGGGGTCCACCGGAGGCTGATGAGGGGCGTCCGCGGTGCCTCGAAGCAGCCCGGTGAGGTCCGGCGAAGCCTGAACTGGGTGGGCGGGACGCGGCCGAGCAACGCGGTGTACGTGCCGCCCCCACCGGAGGAGGTACCCCGACTGCTTGGCGACCTCGAACGGTACATCCACGCCGAGGATTCCCTGCCCCCGCTTGTCCGTGCCGGCTTGGTGCACGTCCAGTTCGAGTCCATCCACCCCTACCTGGATGGCAATGGCCGCGTGGGGAGGCTCCTCGTCGCGCTGCTGCTCGAGCACTGGAAGCTCCTGCACGCGCCCCTGCTCTACCTCAGCCTCCACTTCAAGCGTCGCAGGCCGGACTACTACCGCCTCCTCAACGAGGTGCGGCAGACCGGCGACTGGGAGGGATGGACCGACTACTTCCTGGAAGGGGTCGCCGAGATCGCGGAAGAGTCCGCCACGACGGCGCGCGACCTCTACCGCCTCGTGGCGCGGGACAGGAATCGCGTGCTGACGGCGAAGGGCTCCTCGCTCACGGCGGTGAGGCTCCTCGAACTCCTGCCACGGCGACCGGTCCTCACCATTCCGGGCGCGGTGAAGCTGCTGAAGACGACCAAGCCCACCGCGACGAAGAGCATCGAGCTCCTTGAGAGGCTCGGCATCGTCCGGGAAACCACGGGACGAAAGCGGGACCGTACCTACCGCTATTCACGGTATCTTGAGAGGCTGCGCGCGGGGACCGAGCTCGTTGGTCCGAGGGGCGGGACCGAAACACGGTGAGCGTGTGGCCCCAAGGGCTAGCTCGTGCTCGCGCGGCGTCGACGCGCCTCTTCATCTGGGTGTCGTCACCCCGAAGGTGCGCCGAAGCGCCGTCCGCTGTGCTGGCCGTGCCGCCCGAGCGGCCGCGGCGATGAACCACGGGCGGTCGATGCGGACGAAGTCGTCGTTGGCGGTTTTCGCGCGCTGGACGAAGACGTCGGGTGACGATTCGTCGGCCAGGCACCGAAAGTACGCAGGGAGAAGCCCTCGCCAGTCCACGCCGAGCTGCCACACGCCACCCTCGTCTGCGAAGAACAGGACGCCGTCGGGGTCCTCGTCGATCCGGCGAAGCAGGCCGAGCAAAGACTCGATCGCTGCCAGGGTAGGTGCGCGGGGAAGGCGTCGGGCTTGGACAATGCAGCGCCGCGTCAGCCGATCCAGCTCCGCGACAAACGCCTCCGTTCCAGGGTGTCCGATCCGATGAACTACCCGGCGACGAATAGGGCGGCCCTCTGAGGGCCGATGGCATCAGCTTGTCGCGCCGACCATCTCCGCGAGCAGCCGTCGCGCGAGGGATTCGGGGATGGTCGCATGGCCACCCAACTGGGTCGTCATCTCGCGCCGGTCCGCGCCGGGGAACCAGCAGACGACGGTGATACAGCCCTTCGCCACGGTATACGTCGCGCGGTAGGTCTTGCCGCCGATCTCGGCGGTGAACTCGACGGGGACGGGCTCTGGCTTGGTCATGGCGCGGACGCTAGCAGGCGCCTCTGATCCGGGCCGCGCCTTCACCGCCGGTGCTCTCCAACGGTTTCACTTCGGCCGCGCCCGAAAGCGAACGCAGGGGGAGGGCGCCGGGCGACCGCCGGACTTTCGCCTTGGTTTCGCTTTGATGGACGACCCCGAAGGGTACAAAAACCCGCCGTTATCGGTTTTATCCAATAACGGCGGGCGTTTACGAAGTCGGGGCGACAGGATTTGAACCTGCGACCACTTGCACCCCAAGAGGG
>CAIOAK010000050.1 GCA_903855945.1 uncultured Anaeromyxobacter sp. | reverse complement strand
GGGACCCGCGGCTCTGGGGGGCGCCGGCTGCGCGGGGTGAGTGCACTTCGAGTGTATGGCGCCGCCGCCCGCGTCCACCGAGCGGCCCCGATCCGGCGCCCGCGCAGATGCGCCCCGCACCGGGGCCACCCCGTCCCGCCTGCCGGAAGGCCGCGCGACGCCGCGCCCGCCCGGATCCCCCCACGAGGCGTGCTCGTCCGAGTCGCCTTCGGCCCGACGAGAGCCAGCCGGCGGGAGGTGCGCCCATCCCGCCGGCGGCACCTCGGCCGCGCCGCCGAAGGCGATCCTCCCGAGCGACACCGCGCCGCCGAAGGCGCCCCGCTCAGTCGTCTCGCGGCACCGCGATCATCCGCTCCAGCGCCCGCCGCGCGCCTTCCGCCACGTCGGCCGGCACCTCCACCGCGTGCTTGCCCCGCCGCAGCGCGTCCCGGACCATGACCAGGTCGATCATCTTCATGTACGGGCAGTGCATGCGACAGCCCAGGCAGCCGTCGGCCACCACGAACTCCTTGTCGGGCCAGCGCTTCTGCAATCCGGTGAGGATCCCGTGCTCCGTGGCCACGATGAAGGTCCGGGCCTCCGGGTGGCGGGCCACCGCCGCGGCCATCCCGGTGGTGGAGCAGACCTCGTCGGCCAGCTCCAGCACGTCGGCGCGGCACTCCGGGTGGGCGATGACCACCGCATCGGGCCGCTGCCCGTGCACCTTCTCCACGCTGGCGCTGCGCAGCACGTCGTGGATGGGGCAGGCCCCGTCGTAGACCACGATCTCCTTCTCCGGGACCTTCCCCTTCACCCACGCCCCCAGGTTGCGGTCCGGGGTGAAGAGGATCTTCTTCTGCGGCATCGACCGGACCACGCTCGCCGCGTTGGCGCTCGTGCAGCAGACGTCGGAGAGCGCCTTCACCTCGGCGGTCGAGTTCACGTAGGTCACGACCGCGTGATCCGGGTAGCGCTCCTTCCAGTCGAGCAGCGACTCGGCGGAGATGGAGTCGGCGAGCGAGCAGCCGGCGGAGAGGTTGGGGAGCAGCACCGTCTTGCCGGGGTTGAGCACCTTGGCCGACTCGGCCATGAAGTGCACCCCGCAGAAGACGATGGTGGACTGGGGCACCTTCTGGGCCTCGATGGCGAGCGCCAGCGAGTCGCCCACCACGTCGGCCAGCCCCTGGATCTCCGGCAGCTGGTAGTTGTGGGCCAGGATCACCGCGTCCTTCTCGCGCCGGAGTTCGCGGATCTCCGCCTCCAGCTCGGCCACCTGGGCGGGGGAGAGGTCGGTCCCGTTGACGGGGTTCGCGACCGGATCGTGGACGGAAACGACGGTCTGGCTCATGTCTTCACCACGCGTGCACCGCGGGTTGGCCGGATGTCGGCCGTGCCCCCGGGAAAGAGGCGCCAGAACTCGCGCCGGACCAGCCCCACGAGCGTCGCCGACCGCGTGAAGCCGTGGTACCGGGCCACCGCCTCGAGCATGGCGGCGTCCTCGTCGGTGCTGGAGTAGCTGCGGACCTTGGCGGCCCGTCCGGGGGGTCGAGGCATGGCGAGTTATATAAATATTCAGTAATGCTTCGTCAAGACTGTAATCGAGCCGCCGGGGTTCGTGCAAGCGCTCCTTGCCCCCCGGGCCGGACCGGGGCATGGAGTCCTGCGTGCGCCTCGCCGTCACCACCCCCCTCGACCCCTCCGCGGCCATCCTGGCCCGGGCCCGGGCCTCGGCCGACCGGCGTGCCCTCCCCTTCCACCCCCGCTCGAACCGCTCCCTGGCCCAGGTGGCCGCCTCGGCCGGCGCCGACGCCCTCCTCGTCCTCGGTGCCCACGCGGCGCTCTGGACGGACGGGGCCGAGCAGCGCTGGCACGCAGGGATGGGCAGCCTCCGGGCCAAGCGGCTCGCCCAGGGCGAGACGACCACGTCCGACTCGTTCCTGCAGTCGGCCCGACTCCGCCCAGGCGACGCGGTGCTCGACGGGACGCTCGGACTCGGGGCCGACGCGCTCGTCGCCGCCGCCGCGGTGGGCCCCGGCGGGCGGGTCGTTGGGCTCGAGTCCTCTCCGCTCCTCGCAGCCTGGGCCGGCGAGGGGCTGGCCCGCCATCCCGATCCGGCCGCCGCCCGCATCGAGGTCTTCGCCGCCGACCACGCCGCCTGGCTCGACGCCGCTCCCGACCGCTCCTTCGACGTGGTGGTCTTCGACCCGATGTTCCGGCACGCGCGGGCCGCCGAACCCAGCTTCGACCTGCTCCGGCGGATCGGGGACGCCCGTCCCCTCTCCCTTGCGGCCGTGGACCGGGCCCGGAGGGTGGCCCGCCGGGGCGTCCTCGTGAAGGACGGTGCACCGGGCTGGGACCTCGCTCGCCTCGGCCTCGCCCCGATGGACTCCCGGCGCGGGGCGCAGCGGCTCTACGCCTGGCTCGACGCCACCTGAAGCTGCGGCCCGGCTTGCGACCCGGCTGCGGCCCGGCTGCGGCCCGGCCCAGCGGCCGCCCGCCGCCCCGCTCACGCCTGCGGCTGCGCGTCCTCGCCGGCCGGCCGCCCGAAGGCCTCCCGCGCCGGCGCAACCAGCGCGTCCCGGAGCACCTCGTCCATGTGGTCCACGAGCCGCAGCGACATCGCCTCGCGAACCTTCCGCGGAACCTCGCGCAGGTCCTTCTCGCACTCGCGCGGCAGGAGGATGGTCTTGATGCCGCCCCGGTGCGCGGCCAGCACCTTCTCCTTGACCCCGCCCACCGGCAGGATGCGCCCTCGCAGCGTGATCTCCCCGGTCATGGCGATGTCCTTGCGAACCGCCACGCGCGTGAGCGCCGAGACGAGCGCGGTGGCCATGGTGATGCCGGCCGACGGCCCGTCCTTGGGGATGGCCCCCTCCGGCACGTGCACGTGGATGTCGATCTGCTCGAGGAAGCGCTTCTCGAGCCCCAGCACCTCGGCGCGGCTCCGCACGTAGCTCATGGCGGCCTGGGCCGACTCCTGCATCACCGAGCCCAGCTTGCCGGTGATGGTGAGCTTCCCCTTGCCGGGCACGACGGTGGCCTCGATGGTGAGCAGCTCACCCCCCAGCTCGGTCCAGGCGAGGCCGGTGGCCAACCCCACCTGGTCCAGGGCCTCGGCGGTCCCGTGGCGGAAGCGCGGCGGCCCGAGCAGCCGCTGCACCCGCTTGGCCCCGATGACGTACTTCCGCTCCTTGCCCTCCTTCAGAACCTCGCGCGCGGTCTTGCGGAGCAGGCTCGCGATCTCCCGCTCCAGCGACCGGACGCCGGCCTCCCGGGTGTAGCGGTGGATGAGGAGCTTCAGGGCCGCCTTCTTCACGTCCACGTCCACGTCGGCGAGGCCGTTCGCCTCCCGCTGGCGCGGCACGAGGTAGCGGGTCCCGATGGTGAGCTTTTCACTATCGGTGTACCCCGCCAGCCGGATGACCTCCATGCGGTCCTGCAGCGGCAGCGGGATGCCCGCCATGGTGTTGGCGGTGCAGACGAAGACCACGTTGGAGAGGTCGTAGTCGAGGTCGAGGTAGTGGTCTACGAAGGCGGCGTTCTGCTCCGGGTCGAGCACCTCGAGCAGCGCCGCCGAGGGGTCGCCGCGGAAGTCGGTGGACATCTTGTCCACCTCGTCGAGCAGCACCACC
This sequence comes from uncultured Anaeromyxobacter sp., assembly GCA_903855945.1. Taxonomy (GTDB): domain Bacteria; phylum Myxococcota; class Myxococcia; order Myxococcales; family Anaeromyxobacteraceae; genus CAIOAK01. Next base: position 9,104 of record CAIOAK010000050.1, on the reverse strand, counting down.
GGGTTGGAAACACCGGCCTTGCGGATCGACTGCAGGATCTTGCCGGGCATGGCCCCGATGTAGGTGCGCCGGTGTCCGCGGACCTCCGCCTCGTCCCGCACGCCGCCCAGGCTGATGCGCACGAAGCGCCGTCCCATGGCCCGCGCGATGCTGCGAGCCAGCGAGGTCTTGCCCACGCCGGGGGGGCCCACCAGGCAGAGGATCGGCCCCTTGATGCGCGCGACCAGCGACTGCACCGCCAGGAACTCGAGGATCCGCTCCTTCACCTTGCGCAGCCCGTGATGGTCCTCGTCGAGGATCTTCTCGGCCGCCGGCACGTCCAGCTTGTCCTCGGTCACCTCGGCCCAGGGCAGGGCCAGGATCCAGTCGATGTAGTTCCGGACCACGGTGGCCTCGGCGCTCATCGGGCTCATCATCTTGAGCTTCTTCAGCTCCTTGCGCGCCCGGACCGTGGCCTCCTTCGACATCCGCTTGTCGCGGATCTTCTCCTCGAGCTCCTGGATCTCGTTCTTGAACTCGTCGCGATCGCCGAGCTCCTTCTGGATCGCCTGCATCTGCTCGTTGAGGTAGTACTCCTTCTGCGACTTCTCCATCTGCTTCTTCACGCGGGTGCGGATCTTCCGCTCCACCTGCAGGATCTCGATCTCCCCCTGCATGAGCTCGAGGAGCTTCTCGAGCCGGGCCCGCGGCGAGGCGGTCTCCAGGATCGCCTGCTTGTCCTGGAGCTTCAACGCGAGGTGGGCCACGATGGTGTCGGCCAGCCGACCCGGGTCGTCGATGGTGGCCACGCTGGCGAGCATCTCCGGCGGGATGCGCTTGTTCAGCTTCACGTAGCTCTCGAAGGTGGCCTGTACCTGCCGGAGCAGCGCCTCCACCTCCACGTCCCGCGCGATGTTCCCGTCGATCTCCTCGGCCCGGACCTCGTAGAACCTGGTCTCGGGCGTGAGCGCCTCGAGCCGGACCCGCCGCTTCCCCTCGACGAGCGCCTTCACGGTCCCGTCGGGGAGCTTGAGCAGTTGCAGGATGGTGGCGAGCGTCCCCACCGAGAAGAGGTCCTCGAAGGCCGGCTCGTTGGTCTTGGCCTTCTTCTGCGCGGCCAGGACCACCGTCTTGTCCCTGCCCATGGCCTCCTCGAGGGCGGCGATGGACTTCTCGCGCCCCACGAAGAGCGGCACCACCATGTGCGGGAAGACGATGATGTCCCGCAGCGGGAGAAGCGGAAGGGTGTGGACGCGGGGCTCCTCTTGCCCCTCGTCGCCCCGGTTGAAGATGGCCAATTCGACCTCCGGGTTTTCTTCTACCACCGCTCGGGCTAGAACGGCGCGGTGAGAACCTTCGAGGCCATCGCCGAGCGATTTCGCTCCGCCGAGTGCGGCCCAGGAACGCGGATTCCCACCCCTTTCGGGCCACGCCTGCTCCACCCCGCCGACGGCACCGCCACCGGCCACCACCTCGACCTCGTCGAGCGCTGGGTGGACGCCCTGCGCCCCCTGTACGCAAATACCCACACCGCGGTCTCCACCACCGGCCGGGTCATGAACGGCCTGCGCGAGGAGGCCCGGACGGCCATTTCACGCTCAGTGAATGCTGGCCCCGACGACGTCGTCCTCTTCACCGGGAGCGGAGCCACCGCGGCGGTGAACAAGCTGGTGGGGCTCCTCGGCCTGCGCATCTCCGAGCCGCTCGACCGGGTGCACGGCCTCTCGGCCCGGATCCCCCCCGAGGCCCGCCCGGTGATCCTGGTCGGCCCCTACGAGCACCACTCCAACGAGCTGCCCTGGGTGGAGAGCATCGCCGAGGTGCAGGAGGTGGGTCTCGACGCCGGGGGGGGCATCGATCTCCACGACCTGCGGCGGCGCGCCCGTGCGGCACGGGGGCGGCCGCTCGTGGCCGGGACCTTCTCGGCCGCCTCCAACGTGGACGGCCTCCTCACCGACGTGGCCGCCGTGGCCCGCGTGCTGCACGAGGAGGGGGCGCTGGCCTTCGTGGACTACGCGGCCGGCGCGCCCTACCTGCCCATCGACATGCACCCCGCCGATCCGATGGCCCGGCTCGACGCGATCTTCGTCTCCACCCACAAGTTCCCGGGCGGCCCGGAGGGCTCGGGGGTGCTCGTGGCCCACCGGGACCTCTTCCGCACCCGTGTCCCGGAGCGGCCGGGCGGCGGCACGGTGGATTACGTCTCGGGATGCCGGCGCGACCAGATCGACTACGTGCGGTCGCTGGCCGAGCGGGAGGAGGCGGGCACGCCCGACATCCTGGGCGACCTGCGGGCCGGCATCGCCTTCGTCCTGAAGGACGCGGCCGGCGCCCTGGCCATCCGCGACCACGACGTGGCGCTCGCCCGGGCGGCGCTGGACCGGCTGGCCCGGCACCCGCGCATCCGGGTCTACGGCCCGACCGACGCCCCGCGCCTGCCCATCCTCTCCTTCAACGTCCACGGGCTGCACCACGACCTCGTCTCGGCGCTCCTCGACCACCTCTTCGGAATCCAGAACCGGGCCGGCTGCTCCTGCGCCGGTCCCTACGGCCACCGGCTCCTCGGCGTCACCGGGGAGCGCTCCGATCGCTTCCGGCGGCTCATCGCGTCGGGGGTGACCGGGGCGAAGCCCGGCTGGGTGCGGGTCTCCCTGCCCTGGTACGCGGCGCCGGAGGACGTCGAGTTCACCCTCCGTGCGGTGGAGTTCGTGGCCTCCCGCGGCGAGGCCTTCGTCCCCCTCTACCGGCTCGACTGGCGGGACGGGGTGTGGCGCCACCGGGAGGCGGAGGTGGCCCGACCCTCCCCGGTCCGGCTCACGGCGGAGTCGCTGCTCGAGGACCCCGCCCCGGCGCCCTCGCCCCCCGCCCCGGCCGAGCGCAGGGCCGAGAAGGCCTCCTACCTCGCCGAGGCGGAGCGCATCGCCGACGCCCTCGACGCGCGCTGGCGACGCGAGCCTCCCGCGTGGAATCGCCCCACCGGGCATCCCGAGGTAGACGAACTGGCCTGGTTTCGCTACGTGGAGACGGAGGGGCTGCCGGGGGCGCGTTAGGCGCTCTCCTGCTCCTTGCGCAGGACGACGATGGGCGGCTCGCCCTTCTCGATGACGTCCTCGCTGATCACGATCTCCTGCACGTTCCGGCGGCTCGGCACGTCGTACATGATGTCGAGCATCGCCCCCTCGACGATGGCGCGCAGCCCGCGGGCTCCGGCCTTGTTGCGCACCGCCGCCCGCGCGATGGCCTGGAGGGAACCGTCGGTGAACTTGAGGGAGACGCCGTCCATCTCCATGAGCTTGCGGTACTGCTTCACGAGCGCGTTGCGCGGCCGGGTGAGGATCTCGACGAGCGCCGTCGCGTCCAGCTCCTCGAGCGCCGTCACCACCGGCAACCGCCCCACGAACTCGGGGATCATCCCGAAGCGGAGCAGGTCCTCCGGCTCGACGAGCGCGAGCAGCTCGCCCACGTTGCGGTCCTCGCGCTTCTGGGCGTCGGCGCCGAAGCCCAGGCTCCGTCCGCCCAGGCGCCGCTCGATGACCCCCTCGAGACCGCAGAAGGCGCCGCCGCAGATGAAGAGGATGTTGGTGGTGTCCACCTGCAGGAACTCCTGCTGCGGGTGCTTGCGGCCGCCCTTGGGGGGCACGTTGGCCACCGTGCCCTCGATGAGCTTCAGGAGCGCCTGCTGCACCCCCTCGCCGGAGACGTCCCGGGTGATGCTGGGGTTCTCGCTCTTGCGGGCGATCTTGTCGATCTCGTCGATGTAGACGATGCCCTTCTGGGCCCGCTCGATGTCGTGGTCGGCGGCCTGCAGGAGGTTCACGATGATGTTCTCGACGTCCTCGCCCACGTAGCCGGCCTCGGTGAGCGTGGTGGCGTCGGCGATGGTGAAGGGGACGTTCAGGATGCGCGCCAGCGTCTGGGCGAGCAGCGTCTTGCCGGAGCCGGTGGGGCCGAGCAGCAGGATGTTCGACTTCTGCAGCTCGACGTCGTCGGTCTCGAGCCGGGTCTCGACGCGCTTGTAGTGGTTGTGGACGGCGACGGCGAGGGTCTTCTTGGCCCGCTCCTGCCCCACCACGTACTCGTCGAGGATGGTCTTGATCTCCGAGGGGCGCGGGATGCGCAGCTTCGGGTCGCGCTTCTCCTCGCCGGCGATCTCCTCGGCGATGATGTCGTTGCACAGCCCGATGCACTCGTCGCAGATGTAGACGGTGGGCCCGGCGATGAGCTTCTTCACCTCCTTCTGCGACTTCCCGCAGAAGGAGCAGCACAGGGTCTCGCGCTTCTCGGAACCGGCCATCCGGGAATCCTAACGCTACTTCGCTTCGGCCGCCTTCTTCGTGACGATCACCTGGTCGATGAGGCCGTACTCCTTGGCCTCCTGCGGCGACATGAAGTAGTCGCGGTCGGTGTCCTTGGAGATGCGGTCGATGGCCTGGCCGGTGTGGCGGCCCAGGATCTCGTCGAGCGTCCGCTTGAGCCGCAGCGCCTCGCGGGCCTGGATCTCGATGTCGCTGGCCTGGCCGGAGAATCCGCCGGAGAGCTGGTGGATCATGATGCGGGCGTTCGGCACGGCGAAGCGCTTGCCCTTCGCGCCCGAGGAGAGGAGCACCGCCGCCATGCTGGCCGCCTGGCCGAGGCAGATGGTGGAGACGGGCGGCTTCACGTACTGCATCGTGTCGTAGATGGCGAGACCGGCCGTCACCGAGCCGCCCGGGCTGTTGATGTAGATGGAGACGTCCTTCTCCGGGTCCTCCGACTCGAGGAAGAGGAGCTGGGCGGTGACGATGTTGGCGACGTCGTCGTCGATGGCCGTCCCGATGAAGACGATCCGGTCCTTGAGCAGCCGCGAGTAGATGTCGTAGGAGCGCTCGCCCCGGTGGGTCTGCTCGACGACGTAGGGCATCGGGATGTAGGGCATCGGTCCTCCTACTGGAAGTTAGCGCCGGCCGCGAGCAGCGCAATCACCTTGTCCTCGCGGATGCGCTGCCGCAGGGCCTCGCGCCCCTCCGCCTTGAGCTGGAGGCGGGAGGGAGGAACGCCCATCTCGTCGGCGCGCCGCTGGATCTCGTCCTGCTCGTCCTGCTCGGACACCTCGACCTTCTCCTCCCGGGCGATGGCCTCGAGCAGCAGCGCCGCCTTCACCGTGAGGATGGCCTGCTCGCGCATGTCGCCGCGGATGCGCCCCAGGTCGAGGTCGAGCTGCCGGATGTCCACCCCCTGGCGGGCCAGCCGCTGGGCGGTGTTCTCCACCATGGCGTCGATGGTGTGCTCGACGAGGGCCGCGGGAACCTCGAACTCGTTCCGCGCCAGCGCGCCCTTCACGAGGGCGTCCCGCTCCTCGCCCTCGGCCTTGTGCTTCTCCCGCTTCTCCACGTCGGAGCGGATGCGGGCGCGCAGGGCCTCGATCGTCTCCACCCCGTCGATGCCGACCTCCTTCGCGAAGGCGTCGTCGAGGGCCGGGATCTTCTGGGAGCGCAGCGTCTGGAGGGTGATGGTGAAGTGGGCCTTCTTGCCGGCCATCGCGGGATCGCGGAAGTCGGCCGGGAAGGTCTGCTCGGTCTCGAAGGTCTCGCCGACCTTGCGCCCCTGCAGGGCGGCCATCTCGCCGGAGAAGAAGCTGCCGTCCTTCGCCTGGACGAGCGCCCCCTTGGCGGAGCCGCCGTCGAAGCCGTTGCCGTCCACCTTGCCCTCGTAGTCGATGGTGGCCCAGTCGCCCGGCTCGGCGACCTCGCGCCCCTCGACCGGGATCATCTCGCCGAACGACTGGTGGATCCGTTCCAGCTCGGCCTCCACGGTGGCGTCGGCGACCTCGACCACCTTCCGGGTGACGGTGAGCCCCCGGTAGTCCTTGGGCTCGATGACCGGCTTCACCTCGACGCGGGCGGTGTAGGAGAAGGGACGGTCCGGGCCGATGCCCCCCTCCCCGACCTGCACGCGCGGCGCGGCCACGGCGTCCAGCTTCTCGTCCCGCGTGGCCTCGGCGAAGCTCTTGTTGACGAGCCGCTCGACGACGTCGGCCTCCACCTGGTCCTTGAAGTTGCGCTCCAGCACCGTGCGGGGGGCCTTGCCCGGGCGGAAGCCGCGCAGCTTCACGCGGCGACCGAGGCTCGCGTAGGCGCGATCGATCTCCTTCGCCACCTCGGCGGGCTCGATCTCGACGGTGACCTTCTTCTCCACGGGGGAGAGCTTCTCTACCTGGACTTTCATTCGGGGAATTCCTTCAAGCGGAACGGGGGCATAGACCTACGGCCCCGGGGGCTCCCGGTCAAGGGAAATGGGGGTACGGACCGGGCCGATGTGATGGGCGGGGAGGGACTCGAACCCTCATGCCTTGCGGCACCGGATCCTAAGTCCGGCGCGTCTGCCAGTTCCGCCACCCGCCCGCGGAAGCGGGGAGAGTACCCGATCCCGGGCAGGGCCCGCTCGCTCCGTTTCGTTGTAAAAGGGGAGTGGTGGACGCCCCCCACGAACACCCCCCCGAGGCCCCCTGCACCCCCGCCTGCCCACGCTGGAGCGAGTGGGCACTCCATTTCTACTTCCTGCAGCAGCGCTGGCCGGAGATGCTGGCCGCCTGCCGGGAGGCCGCGGCCATCGAGTGGGTGATGGTGGCGCCCGGGATCGCCGGGGTCGTCGTGCCCGAGTACCTGCAGAACGAGCAGCTCGTGCGGCTCAACCTGGTCGCCGGCCGGGACACGGCGGAGGTGCTGCTCGACGAGTGGGGCATCCGCTGCGAGCTGACCTTCCGCGGGATCCGGCAGGAGGTGGCCTTCCCGTGGGGCTCGGTGGTGGCCGGGACGCTCCGACCGCCCGAGCGGAAGAAGGCGCGCTTCGGGCTCATCCAGGGGGGGAAGAAGGACTGAGGCGCCGGTCGAGAAGGGGCTGCAGGTCGTCGAGCCAGGCGCGCACGAGCGGCAGCTCGCGCGCCTCGAGGAACCCCTCCCGGACGAGCGCCTCGTGACAGGCGAGCAGGTTCCCCGCCACTGCACCCGCGCCCGGGGAGAGCGGGAGCCCCTCGAGCAGGGAGGCGATCCGCCGGTTGCCCAGGTAGCCGGGGACCTCGAGCCCCAGGTCGCGGACCAGGTCGTGCTCGTTCCGCGCCTGCTCCACCTCGGGGGCGTGGAAGACGACGCCGAGCCCGAGCTCCCAGAGGCAGCGCTGCGCGACCAGGCTCCGCCAGATGTCGGTCATCCGGAAGGAGCAGGAGCTCGGCAGGTAGAGGAGCGGCCAGGCCTCGGGCCACCACCAGGTGCTCTGGCTGTTGAACGGGCACCAGCTCCCGGGCGGGAGGAACACCGGGGGTGCGGAGCGGAACCGGACGTCCCGATCGAGGACCAGCCGCCAGACGGCATCCACGTCGGGTGAACCGTCGGCGAGCCCCTGCTGGATGGGCGCTTCCATCTCCTCCTCGGGCCCGAGCGCGAGGGGCTGCCGGTCGTGGATCCGGTCCAGCGGGAAGCCGCGCGGCCAGACGAGCTCGTCCGAGAAGTGGCGGTAGACGTTCGTCCAGCCGATGCCATTCACTCTCAGTGAATGGACGGTCCGCGACCGGGGCGCCCAGGAGGGCAGCGGGTGGTTGTCGTCGTCGGTCTCGTAGATGCAGCCGGCCCCCTCCGAGATGACCTGCAGGTAGCCCAGGTTCTTCCGCGCGTAGTGGCCGGTGGGGAGCGAACGGGCGAGCCGGAACGGGGTCGAACGCTGCGCCTCCAGCGAGAGCAGCCGCGCGCCGGCGAGGTCGTACTCCCGGGGGCCGGCGGCGTCCCCGACCACGAGGAGCGAGGCCCCCTCCCGCGCGAGGCGGCCGGCGAGGGCGCGCATGCTCGCGGTGGGCGGCTGGATGGTCGTCACGACCACGGCGAGCTTTCCGGTCACGGCGCGCGCTCCGCCCGGGCCCGTCGCCGGAGCTCCCGGAGCGAGACGAGCGCGTCCGTCAGGCTGGAGGTGCCGACGCTGGGGCTCGCGCAGGTGTAGTCGATGGGGATCTCGGTCCAGCGAAACCGGTGCATCATCCACCGGATCTCGGTCTGGAAGAAATGGGCCCGGCTCCGCACGCCCCGGGCGATCACGTGCTCGAGCGCGTCGCGACGGAAGCACTCGAAACCGCTCGTCATGTCGCTCATCCGGGTGCCGAGCATCCGGTTCGCGAGTACCGTCCCGCCCCAGCTGATGGCGCGTCGAGCGGCGCTTCCGGCGTGGCGGCCTCCGGGGGCGAAGCGGGAGCCGCCGGCGAAGTCGAAGCCAGCCTCCATGGCGGCGACGAACTGCGGGATCTGCTCGGGCAGGTGGGAGAGGCCGCCGTCCATCTCCAGGATCCAGGCGCACTCCGCGTCGAGCGCCTCGCGGTAGCCCCGGAAGTAGGCGTCCACCACCGAGCGGTTCTCCGGCGCCCAGACCACCTCGAATCGGCCGTCCCGGGCGCCGAATTCCTCGACCCGTGCGCGGGTGTCGTCGCGGCTCACCCGGTCGAGGACGCAGAAGACCCGGTCGCCCTCCCCGACCTGAGCGGCCACGCGACGGAGCAGGTCGTCCACGTTGGCTCCCTCGTTCGCGAGGGGGATGACGACCCCGAGACGGACCGGGGCCATCTCAGGCGCTCCCGGCTCGTTCGCGCGAGGCGACGAACCCGTCGGTGAGGAAGAGGAAGATGGGGAAGAGCATCCCGTACATCCGGGTCTCGTGGACGAGGCCGAAGACGACGATGCTCGCCATGACGAGCGCGTACAGGGCGGCGAGGTCCAGGTACGGCCGGGCGAGCTTGCGGGCCGCGAAGAGGACCCAGGCCACCGAGCCCACCACCCAGAGGGTGACGATGACCGACTCCGGCGACGGCCTCGCGAGGAGCAGGTCCGCGAGGTTCTGCCTCCAGTAGACATGGTTCCCGAAGGCGGCGTGCTCCGCGTCGCCGCCGCCGCTCGCCTGCGCCACGAAGAGGGCGTGGCGGACGACCTTGACGAATACGGCGCCGAGGAGCACCGCCGCGATGCCGAGGAGCGCGCGCGCCCGGTCGCCGACCCGCGGCAGGAGGCTACCGGGGCGGGAGTCGAGGCTCGCGATGACGAGGTAGCTGCCGACGAAGAGCGCGCTCTCCCGGTTGAGGAGCGCGACGAGGAAGAGGAGGACGAACCAGCCCG
>CAIOAK010000049.1 GCA_903855945.1 uncultured Anaeromyxobacter sp. | reverse complement strand
CGCTCCTCTAGGCGCGGGCCGGGTGGGTCCCTCCTCGGACCTCCCACCCGTCACGCGCCTTGAGCCCGCGCCGCGTCGCGTCACTGCGTGCCGCGCGCGCGTCGCGGCCGCTGGCCGATAAGGCGGCCTTATCGTCCCCGGAACTGATCTGAAGCGCGTCCCCTTCGGGTCCGCGGGGCACGCCTTCCCCCTCCGCGTCGTCGCTGGCGCGACGCCGTTTGACATAACCACAGGCTATGTCAAACCGCCGGGGTCGTAAGGAGCGCGCTCGGACGCGCGGGTGCTGAAGGGCCTGTCACGCCGCCTGCGAAGGCTCCCGCGCGATCACGTCCGCGCGCAAGACGTGCTCCGTCATCGCGCCTTCGCGCAGGCGGCGCGCCAGGCCGTCGGGCTGGCGGAGCTCGCTTCGCTCGGGCGGTGAAGGCGTGGCACTGCGTCCGCGAGAGCGGGCACGAGCACCTGCGCGCGGAGGCCTTCGGCCCCGTGCTCGGTCCACGCGCCCGCGCCTCCTCGCGCCACGCCGAGGCCACGAAGGCGCCGGGGGACCGGCGCGGCGCCGCCGTGCCGCCGGTGGAAGCGGCTAAGAAAAGGGGAAGCCGATCCGGCCTGAACCTTGGCCTTGGCCGCTGAACTTTCCCTCTTTAGCCGCCGCCCTGGGGCGGGGCCCGGGGCCGCGGTGCGGCCCGCGCTCCGCTCGGTCCCTGTCCCGGTGCTCCGCGTGCTCCGGGGCGTGGCGCGAGCCGTGCTCCCGGGCGGAGGGAATCGAGGACACGCAGCGCCATCGGCGCGAGGCCCGCAGATGCCCGAGCACGGGCGACGTCACGGGGCGTGCCACGCCGTAGCTGCCCGAGCGAAGCGAGCGCGAAAGCTCGACGTGACGACGGTGCTCGAAGCCGAGAGCCGTGGACGCACGACGACGACCAGCCCCCAGCCCCGGCGGGTTTACATAGCCTTTGGTTATGTAAAGGCGAGAGCCCGGAGGCGTGCGGGGTGCCCCCTGGCCGCGCGGCGGCCAGGGAGATGAAAGGTGCGGGGCCGATAAGCCGGCTTATCGGCCAGCGGCCGGGCCGCTCGCCGGCCCGGATTCAAGGCGCGTGACGGGAAGGGGAAATTGGGGCCCCGCCCGGCGCGCGCCTTGAAGAGCGTCCGCCTCGACCACCTCGCACGCCGGAGCCCGCCGGGGCTGGGGGCGGGTTAGATCGCGGCGAGCTTCGTCGCGATCCTCTCGGCGCAGCGCGCCGGGTCGTGGATCACCTCGTGCTCCCAGACCCGGAGCGTCCTCCAGCCCAGGGCGCGCAGCTCCCGCTTCACGCGGACGTCTCTGGCCACGTTGCGCGAGAGCTTCGGCCCCCAGTACTGCTTGTGGCTCTTGGGCCGAGGGATCGCGCAGCGGGGGCAGCCGTGCCAGAAGCAGCCGTCGACGAAGACGGCCAGGTGCACGCGGGCGAACACGAGATCGGGCGTGCCGGGGAGCTTCGCACGAAGGCGCCACCCCCGGACGCCGAGCGCAAAGAGCGCGCGACGAAGCAGCAGCTCCGGCTTCGTGTCCCGCTTGCGGATGCGGGACATCACGTAGGAGCGAGTCTCTTTCGGGTAGAGGTCGGCCAAGCGCTCAGGCGTGCGCGGCGGCCCTGGCCGAGGCGCGCGTCCCCTTGCCGGTGCCGGGATGAGCCTCGTGAGCGCCGACCATCTCCCTGAAGCGAGGAGGAGCGGGGACCACCCGCTCGGGCGGCGGAGCAGGGGAGCGATCGGGAGGCATCAGCCGCAGCGCGCTCCTGAGCGGCCTCAGTCCGAGCAGCTGCACGCGGATCTCTCTCGCGAGGACCTCGCCGAGGAGCGACGGCACCGCGTTGCCGATCTGGCGCTGCTGCGCGATGCGGCTCCCCGTGACCGTCACGTCGTCCGGAAACGTCTGGAGCCTGCACAGCTCACGGACGCTCAGCCTGCGGCTCTTCCAGTGGAACGGTCCGATGGCAGGGCCGGGCTGCGCCTGGATCGTCCAGGAGGGGCGATTCTTGGCGAGCTTCAGCAGGAACGACCAGTAGCGACGCCGCCAGCCGAAGAGGCGGAGGCCGCCGTAGCGCTCGGTGTGCCAGAGGTAGTTCTGTCCCTCCGGGATCGACGGCAGGAGCTCGGCCCACTTCCCCTGGATACCGAGCGCCTCGGTGGGG
>CAIOAK010000048.1 GCA_903855945.1 uncultured Anaeromyxobacter sp. | reverse complement strand
TTGTGGTCGGGTGCTGACGGAAACTCGGTCGCCGACACAGCCGCCTTCGGCGTGGCCGGCGTGAACTTCTTGCGCTTGCGGCGCTCGCCCGCGACCTTCTGCGAGGGCGTGTAGGTGATGGTCGGCAGGTCCTTCGCCCCGGTGATCGGTAGCGCAGGTCGTGGGCGCGCGGCTCGCGCCCAGGCCGAGGAGCGTCTGGAAGGCGGCGGCGAGGTTGAGCCGCCGGTTGTTCCGGAAGACGAACTCGTCGAGGTAGGTGGCGAGGTGGCGGCGGCTCACCCCCCTTGTGGGTCCCGTTCAGCCACGCCTTCATGTTCCCGATGGTCTGGTGGAGGTGCGGAACCGGGTTGATGAAATCGGCCCCCGAACCCTCGATGATGCGCTCGTGGGTGAAGCCCGCCTCGGTGAGCGCGAGGTAGGCGGGCCAGCCATCCGTGATGACGGTGGAGCCGGGCTCCACGACCTCCTGGACGAACCCGACGAGGGATCCGGCGCTGTCATCGGGCACGAGCTTGGCGCGGAGACGCTCCGGGTGGCCGTCGCGGACTTCGAGCGCCATCACGACGAGCGCCGCGCGACGACCGACGCGGCTCCGGCCCTTGCCCTCGGTCTGCTTGCCGCCGATCCACGCCTCGTCCACCTCGACGGCCCCGTGAAGGCGGCTCCGGTTCAGGTTGACCGTCGCCCGGCGCAACTTGTTGAGCATCATCCACGCGGTCTCGTAGCGCGCGATGCCGAGTTGCCGTTGGATCCCGAGTGCGGAGATGCCGCGCTTGTCCGTGATCATCAGGAAGGCCGCCCAGAACCAGACCACGAGCGGCGTCCTGGTCCGGTGGAGGATGGTCCCGGCGGTCGTCGAAGACTCGTGGCCGCATCCGGCGCACACCCGGAACCGCCGGTTGCTCCGCGCCCACGCCGCATCGTGGTCGCACCTCGGGCACCGGAAGCCGTCCGGCCAGCGACACTCCGCGAGGTAGGCATCGCACGCCTCCTCGGTTGCGAAGCGACGCTGGAACTCGATCAGCGTCTTGGGGAAGCCAGGGCGACGGGCGGGCACCTGCCGACACTACATGTTGTGCCGACTGGATTCAACCGGATAGCCCCCTCGGCAGCGATGAGCGTGGCGATGACTGGTCGGCGCAACGAGATCACGGCGGCTTGGCCCCCTACGGGAGTCAGAGGTCTTCGGCCGACCGACCGTACGTCGGATCGGACCACTGGAGATGGGAGATGCGCACGGTGAACGGGACGGGCGAGGATGCCCGGATCGGGGCGAGGGCCGCCGTGATGCCCCGGTTCGCCTCGTGCCAGGGCATCGCGCTCACGATGACGACCTGGACATGCACGAGGAAGCCCTCGGGGTACGCATCGATGCACTGGATCCCATCGAGCGGGCCGAGGGTCCTCTCGATGGCCCTGACGAGTTCGTCGGTATGCTCGATGACGTTCATGGACGGCTCCTTCTGACTTGATGGCCCAACGCCCCGATCATCGGCAGCGGCCGTGCTCGGTCAAGGCCGGTCACCGGCGCGCGGGGGCGCTCGGTCGGGCGAAGACGATCCGTCCGCCGCTCGTCCGGGCGAAGCGCGAGATCGTCACCTCGACGTCCTCGCCGACGAGGTCGGCGGCGCCCTCGACGATGAGGAGGGCGCCGTCGGGCAGGTGGCCGATAGCCTGGCCGGGCTCGCGCCCGAGCTCGGTGAGGTGGACCCGGCGCCGGTCGCCGGGGCTCACCACCGCGAGGAGCGCGTCGGCGAGGATGTGCACGTTGACCACGGCGACGCCGGCGCCGACCGCCGCCCGCTCGAGGGCCGCGTCGGTGGTGACGAGGACGGCCTCGCGGGTCGCCGCGAGGGTGAGGATGCGGGCATCGGCATCGCGCCCGGACGCGCGGCTCGTCGCCGGCACCTCGAGGCGGATGCGGGGCATCGCGCGGAGGGCCATGAGCATCTCCTGTCCGCGCACCCCCCGGTCATGGCGGGCGGGGTCGTCGGCGAGCATGCGCAGCTCGTCGACGCTGGCCCGGCTCACCGCGATCCGCCCGTCGGTGAGCCCGAGGCGGATGATCTCGATGATCCGCCCGTCGATGAGCGCGCTCGTGTCGAGCACGAGGCCCCCCGTCGCGGCGGGGCTTCGCTTCGCCCGGAGGGATACGGGCCGCCCGAGCGCCTGTAGGAGGTCGGCCGAGCGCGTGAGGGCGAGCCCTGCCATCCCCGCGCCGAAGCAGAGGTTCACGAGGAGGGTGACGAAGATACCAGCCACTCCCGGCAGGTTGCCGAGCGGGAGGCCGAGGACGAGTCCGAGCAACGCCCCGCAGAGGCCGGCGAGGGCAGTGACCGCCATCTGTCCGCCGCTCAGGGCGGCGAACTCGCGGCTGATGACGCGGGTCGGCACGACCGCGAGATAGGGAGGGAGCGAGAAGCCGACGAGGGTCCAGGCGGCGAGCCAGATCGCGGCCGCGAGGGGTCCCGGTCCTGACCCGGACGAGGCGGACGGGAGCAGGGCATAGCCGAGCAGGGCCCCGGTGAGGAGCCCCGCCACTCGGATGCCGAGAAGGAAGCGCATAGATCCCCTTGCCCGTCTGGTCCAGCCCGCTCCCGTCGTGAACGGCGAGAGGCGCGACCCCCCAGAGTTCCGGCAGCGAGGCACGCGGCGTCAAGCCGGAGGGGGCGTGCTCGGGCGTGACGGCACGAGGCACGCGGGCGAGGAGGGCTCCGCCGACCGCGGCAGCGCTCGCGCCCTCACTGGGCGACGGCCTCGGCTGGTGGGCCGATGATGGCGCGGGGCGCGCCGACACTCGAATCCTTGCCGTGTGGTGGCCTCGACCGGGGAGCCGATGAGGACGTCGCATGGGCCCGTGCGGCCCGCTGAAGCCCGGTGAGCGTGTCGCCCGGGATGGGCGTCCAGTGCGCCGAGACTTGACCCCGACGCGTCCGAGGCCGCTCATCGGGGCATGACCACCTCATCCGCCGCCCCCGCCCCTGATAATCTCACCCCTCGCCTGTCGGTCCTCTACCTCGAGGCCGACGATGCCGGTTCCCGCCACTGGTATGCGCTCGTCGGGCTCGGCGGTCGCGCCCCCTCCTTCGGCTCGTCCGGGACACTGCCCGGCGTCGGCGACCAGGTCGTCGGGACCCGGGTCTGGGTGAAGGACGACCTCATCGCCTCGGGGCGCACCTGGGCCGACTTCGCCCGGCACAACCCGGATCTTGCTCGCTATCGGCCGATCGGCAGTCGCGCGGTCAGCCCCAAGTCGGGCGCGATCGCCGCCTCCGGGTCGCTCCCCGGATTCCTCGACGCCGGCTGCCCCGAGGGGCAGGCCAACCTCCGCCGGATCACCGAGCTCGGCCGTCGGCTCGCGCTCGTCGCCGATGCGCAGGCCCGGACGTCGGAGAACGGCATCGACGACCTCGCGATCCCCTCTGGACCGGTGCCGGCGCCCGTGCGATCGACCACCACCGCGTCCGGCAGGTCTGCCAAGTCTGCCAGGTCTGCGGGGGGTACGGGAGAGGCACCCGAGCGGCTCAACGCGGCCGAGGTGCTCACGCAGCGGACGCTCGAGATGCTCCGCGACGGCATCGTGCCCTGGCAGCGCGGCTGGCGGACCGCGGGCGGACCGGCCCGCAACATCACCGGCCACGTCTACCGCGGGATCAACGCGATCCTCCTGCCAGCGGCGGGCTACGGGTCGCCCTACTGGATGACGCGACACCAGGCCGAGGAGCGGGGCGGGGCGATCAAGGCGTCCGAGACGAAGCGCGCCTTCCCGGCCCTCTGGTGGCGCTTCCGCAAGGTCGAGACGACCGACGAGAAGACCGGCGAGATCCGCGTCACCGATCGACCGCTCGCCGGGATGGTCACGGTCTACAACCTCGAGCAGACCGAGAACGTGCCGCTGCCGGCGGACGAGGCGGCGACCCGGAGCGAGTTCACGCCGATCGCGTCGGCCGAGGCATTTGTCGCGGCCCTCCGGGACGGCCCGTCGATCGCCTACGACGGCGGGACCCGCGCCTTCTACCGGCCGGACAACGACACGATCCACCTGCCGATGCGCGAGCGCTTCTCGTCATCCGACGAGCTCTATGCCGCGCTCTTCCACGAGCTTGTCCACAGCACCGGACATGCGACCCGTGTCGGACGCCCGGGCATCGGCTCCTTCGATCACTTCGGGTCGGATCAGTACAGCCGGGAGGAGCTCGTTGCCGAGTTCGGGGCCGCGCTCGTCGCCGGTCGGCTCGGCATCGACCGGAGCTTCGAGAATAGTGCGTCCTACATCGCGAACTGGATGACCCGGATCGCATCCGACCCGCGGGCACTCATCGCGGCCGGCTCGGCCGCCCAGCACGCCGCCGACTGGATCCTCGCGCATGCCGAGCCCCTGGGCAAGGAGCCGCCGGCGGCGTGATCGCCCGCCTGGTACGGGCACGGCGCTCTTGGTGAACGAGCCGTGCCCCGGCTACTCGCCGACCGGGGCTCCCGCGCGCGCCGCGCCGATGCGGATCCGGTTGCGCCCCGCCCGCTTCGCCTCGTAGACCGCGGCATCGGCGCCGGCGATCGCGTCGTTCGCGGTGCTCGTGCTCCCGGCGGCGAGCGATGCGAGGCCGATCGAGACGGTGACCCGCCCC
>CAIOAK010000047.1 GCA_903855945.1 uncultured Anaeromyxobacter sp. | reverse complement strand
CGTCGAGGACGTCGAGGCGGCGCAGCTCCCGCACCGCGTGGGGGCTCTCGCAGTTGGCGGCGCGGAAGGCGCCGAAGTCGTGCCGGCCGAGGAGCGCTCCCGCGGCCTCCCGCATCGCCAACACGTCGAGCGGCCGGAACAGCTGCCACGACTGCAGGCGCGAGAGCGGCGAGCGGGTGGGCAGGTTCTCGATCCGGTAGCGGTAGCGCTTGCCGCGGGCGTCCCGCCGCGCGTCGAAGGGCCCGTCCCGGACCTCGGCCTCCCGCACGGCCACGTCCTCGGGCAGGATCTTGTTCATCCCCTTCACGTAGGCGGCGATCGGCAGCGGCCGCTCCACCGCGAAGCTGCACACCTGCCCGAGCGCGTGGACGCCGGCGTCGGTGCGCCCGGCCGCCCGGACCCGGACCGTCTCCCCGTGCAGGGTGGTGAGCGCCCGCTCCACCTCGGCCTGGATCGACCGCCCGTTGAGCTGGAACTGCCAGCCCGCGTACCGGGTCCCGTCGTAGGAGAGGATGAGCTTCACGAACGGCACGGCGAAACCGTAGCACGCCGCCGCGACGTCAGGGCTGCACGGTCAGCGTGAGGCCGATGGCCACGTCGGGGGCGTTCGTGTCGTAGAACCAGGTCGGCCCGTACCCCGGCACGTATCCCGGCGTGAAGTCCTCCATGAACCAGAATGTGAGCGGCCCCCAGCGGACGCCCGCCGTGATCTGGTTCTGGGACATCGTCACCGCCGTGTAGGCGCTCGACTGCATCGTCCAGATGTCGCTCGGGTTGGCGTAGGCCCAGCCCCACTGGAACGCGGGACTCAGCCAGCGGTCCTCGAGCAGGAAGGACCACTCCCCCACGAGCGCGACGAGCGAGAGCCCCACGCTCCCCTGCCAGCTCCGGGGCTGCATCGGCATGCTGCTCGCCATGGGCGACAGGTACGAGCCGCTCACGATGGCGTGCCCCACCAGCCAGGGCAGGGGCTGCCAGGTCCCGAGCAGCCCGATCCCCGTGTCGAAGCCCCCCGACCCGCCGAGCCGCTGGAGCGAGCCGGTGGGGATCTTGAGGTCGAGCCGCAGGGAGACGCCGGCGCGGACGGGCCCCCCTTCGGTGAGCGGCTCGCCCCCCTGCCAGAGCAGGAGCTGGTTCCGCAGGACGACGTCACCGAAGGCGAAGGTGGGCTGGTCCACCTGCACCGGGGAGGCGCTTCCCTCGGGGTGAAGGGAGACGTGGATCTCGTTGCGCGGGAAGTCGGGGCGGTTGAAGTCGTTGTAGGCGAAGACCTTGTGCCAGACCTCGATGGGCCCATCCATCCAGCCGCCCCAGTGGACGGTCCCGCGGATCTCGAGCGCGGTGGCGAGCCGGTGGAGGAAGGAGCCCTCCGGCGCCCGGAGCACCACCCCCCAGGGCACGCGCAGCGCGACGAAGAGCGAGTCGGCCTGCTCGTCGAGCTGCACCTGCATGACGTCCCCGCCACGGGCGAGGGTGGTGGGGGTGCTCCAGTCGTTCGCCGCCGCCCATCCCACGTCGAGCCGCAGCGCGGGAACCGCCCGCGCATCCCAGGGGACGACGTCGAGGAAGAGGTCGCGGAGCGTGCCGGGGATCCGGACGCCGAGCGGATCCTGGCCGGGCGCGGCGGAGGTCGGTCCCGCGGCGGCGATCGCGACCAGGAAGGGGAGGAGTCGGAGGAGCAAGCGCAGGAGAGGATCCCTTCCTCGCGCAGGCTAGGCGATGTCCTCTCCGATGTCCCGCGTCGCGTCGGCGCGAAGGCGTCGTTTGACCGGGCCGACGGCGGCGCGCTATATCGCGCCCGGTATGGGCACCGATCGGGAGATCCGCGAGCAGCTGGAGGAGGCCGCGCAGGGCGGCGCCCGGCCGGCGAAGGCCCAGGCCGCGCTCGCGCAGGTTCCCCGCCTCTTCGAGGAGCTCGCGGCGCTCGAGGAGCAGCTCACCCGGGCCACGGTGGACGCGGAGAGCACGCTCCAGGCCGCGGCCCGCCACCTCGTGTCGGCGGGCGGGAAGCGGGTCCGCCCCACGGTCACGCTGCTCGCCTGCGGAGCCTGCGGCGGCAACATGGCCGACGCCATCCCCTTCGGCGTGGCCGCCGAGCTCACCCACTCCGCCACCCTGCTCCACGACGACGTCATCGACGACGGCCCCACGCGCCGTGGCCTTCCGGCCTCGCGCGTCATCTGGGGGAACACCGTCTCGGTGCTGGCGGGAGACTGGCTCCTCACCCGCTCGCTCGAGATCACCGCCGCCCACCCGGCCTCGGCTCGGGCGCTGCCGGCGCTGCTCGCCACCATGCGGCGGCTCGTCGAGGGAGAGGTGAAGCAGCTGTCGCTGCGGGGCGGGTTCCGGGCCACCGAGCGGGACTACTTCCAGGTGATCGAGGGCAAGACCGCGTCGCTCTTCGGCTGGGCCTGCGCGGCGGGCGGCTGGGCCGCCGGCCGGGAGGGCGCCATGCCGGCGGCGCTGGCCCGCTTCGGCGAGGGGGTGGGCACCGCCTTCCAGCTCGTGGACGACGCGCTCGACTACGCAGCCGATCCGGCCAAGCTCGGCAAGCGGCTCGGCGCCGACCTGGTGGAGGGGAAGGCCACCCTGCCCCTCATCCGGGCGCTCGAGGCTGAACCGGCGCTCCGCGAGCGGCTCGCCCCCATCGCCGACGGCGCAGACCCCACCGACGACCTCTGCCTCCAGGTGATCGACGCGGTGCGCCGTTCGGGCGGCGTCGAGGCGGCCCGCGCGCTCGCCCGGGAGCACACCCGCACCGCGCTCGCGGCGCTCGAGGTCCTGCCCGACGGCCCGCACCGGCGCGCCCTGGTCGGCTCCGCGGTGGCCCTCACCGAGCGGGCCTTCTAGTTCCCCCGGGCGCGGGGCCGATCTTGACGCGCCGCGGCGCCAGCCGCATTCGCCTGAGAGTGAACAGGCGAGACTTTCCCGATCGGACGCTGCTAGGCTAGGAGCCCCTCGGTACCGGGAGGCAGGCATGGCGCGGACGCTCACGCAACGGCTGGCTGCTGTTCTTTTCACCCTCGGCCTCATGGTCTGGGCCGCTCCGTCGGCCGCAGCCGACGCCGACATCCCGGCGGCCGAGCTCGATCCCTACTTCAAGGGCGGCCGGGAAGGGCACGCCTACACGCTGGCGATGCTCGAGCTCGGCATGCGCACGGGCGCGGCCACGAGCGCCGTGCTGCGCAGCGATCCCGCCCGCGCCAAGGTGGCGCTGAAGAGCCTCCGGGAGCAGATGAACAAGGTGGGCGCCATGGTGCCCTCCTGGAAGCCCTGGTTCCGTACCGGCGTGATCGACGAGATGGACGCCGCCGTGGCCTCGAAGGCGGACCTGGCGGCGCGCAAGAAGCTCGTCGGCAAGCTGGAGGGCTCCTGCACCGGGTGTCACGCGAAGTTCATGTTCCAGGTGCAGGCGCGGTACCGCTGGGGCAGCTTCGCCGACGCCGTCGTCTCCACCGGGTCCGGCAACCTCACCTTCCACCAGGTGATGCTCGACCTGGCCACCGACCTCGGCGCGGTGCGTTCCGACGTGGAGGCGGGGCAGCTGAAGGACGCCACCTCGGCCTACACCCGGCTGATGGAGCGCTTCGGGATGATGGAGCAGCTCTGCGCCAACTGCCACGACCAGCCCCGCCAGTACTTCATCGACTCGGGCGTGAAGGCGCGCCTCTTCAAGATCGGCGGACTGCTGCGGCGCGGGGACACGGCCGTGGCGAGCTACACGCCGCTCTTCAACGACGTGAACGAGATGAGCTGCCTGCCCTGCCACCAGGTGCACATGCCGGCGGCCTTCGCACAGCGCAACGCGCTGGAGTCGAAGAAGTAGGCGGCCTCACCGCTCCTGGAACTCGGGCGTCACCCGGGGTACGAGCCCCTGGTCGGCGGCCTCGGCGAGGAAGAGGCGCACCGCCTCCTTCCCGGCCGGTCCGGCGTCGCGGGTCCAGTCGTTCACGTACATCCCCACGAAGCGGTCGGCCTTCTCGCGGTCGAGGTCGCGGGCGAAGCCCATGGCGTAGTCGAGGGCCTCCTTGCGGTGCTCGAGACCGAAGGCCACCGTCTCGGCCATCACCCGCGCCAGCGTGCGGCGCAGCTCGGGGGACAGGTCGCGCTTGAGCGCGTTCATGCCGAGCGGGAGCGGCAGGCCGGTGCGGGCCTTCCAGCTCGCACCCAGGTCCTCGACGATCCGGAACCCGTCCTCCCGGGCGGTGAGCTGCCCCTCGTGGATCACGAGCCCCGCCTCGGCCTTGCCGAGCTTCACCATGCGTCCCACGTCCTTGAAGTCCACGAACATGGGCTCGAAGCCGGGGATGCGCAGGCGCAGCGCCAGGTAGGCGCTGGTCCACTCGCCGGGAACGGCGATGCGCGCCCGGGCGAGCTCCTCCAGCCGCCCGAACCGGGACCCCGGCTCGACGATCACGGTGGGGCCGTAGCCGTCGCCGAAGGAGGCCCCGGCGTCGAGCAGCAGGTACCGGTCGGAGACGTGGGCGTAGGCCGCCACCGAGATGGCGGTGATGTCGAAGACGGCGTCGCGGGCCCGGTGGTTCAGCGTCTCGATGTCGCCGGTGGTCTGCTCGAAGGAGAGCCCCTCGGCCGTCACCGCGCCGGAGAAGAGGCCGTGGAACATGAAGGCGTCGTCGGAGTCGGGGCTGTGGGCCACCCGGATCGTGTGCGGCATGGGCGCACTCATATCTTTCAACGATCATTGAAACAAGGGCTGGAAGGGAGTAGATCCCGCCCACCCATGGCCTACCGCTCCCTGCGTGATTTCCTCGATCGTCTCGAGCGGGCCGGAGAGCTCGTCCGGGTCGCCGAGCCGGTTGACCTGAAGCTCGACATGGCCGCCCTCGCCGACCGCGCCGCCAAGCAGGAGGGGCCGGCGCTCCTCTTCGAGCGCCCCTCGTCGGGCGTCATGCCGGTGGCGATGAACCTCTTCGGCACGCGGCGGCGCGCGGCCTGGGCGCTCTCCTGCGAGGACCTGGACGAGCCGGCCAACGAGCTGCGCGCGCTGCTCAAGATGGCCCCGCCGCAGGGGCTCTGGGACAAGCTGAAGATGATCCCGAAGCTGGGCCGGCTCGCCTCGCTTCCCCCGAAACACGTCTCCTCCGGACCGGTGCAGGAGGTGGTGGAGCGCGAGCCCGACCTCTCCTCCATCCCGGTGCTCACCACCTGGCCCCACGACGGCGGCCCCTTCATCACGCTGCCCCAGGTGATCACCCGCGACCCGGAGACCGGCATCCGCAACGTGGGCATGTACCGCTGCCAGGTGATGGGGCCGCGCAAGCTCGGGCTCCACTGGCAGCTCCACAAGACCGCCCACGCCCACTGGCGCGCCTACCGGAAGCGGGGCGAGCGCATGCCGGTGGCCGTGGCGCTCGGCGGCGACCCGGCGCTCACCTACTGCGCCTCGGCGCCGCTCCCGCCGGGCATCGACGAGTACCTCTTCGCCGGCTTCCTCCGGAAGGAGTCGGTCCACATGGTGAAGGGCGTCACGGTCGATCTCGACGTGCCGGCCGACGCCGACGTGGTCATCGAGGGGTACGTGTCGGACCAGGGGGTGGTTCGGGAGGGCCCCTTCGGCGACCACACCGGCTACTACTCGCTGGCCGACGACTATCCCTTCCTGGAGGTGACCGCCATCACGCGCCGCCGGGACGCGGTCTATCCCGCCACCGTGGTGGGGCCGCCGCCCATGGAGGACTACTGGATGGGCACCGCCACCGAGCGGCTCTTCCTGCCCATGCTCCAGCTCGTCTTCCCCGAGGTGGTGGACATGGCCTTCCCGCCCGAGGGGGTCTTCCACAACCTCTGCTTCCTCTCCATCCGGAAGGAGTTCCCCGGCCACGCGCGGAAGCTCATGCACGGCCTGTGGGGCTCGGGGCAGATGTCGGCCACGAAGACGCTCGTGGTGTTCGACGAGGACGTGGACGTGCACGACTTCTCCCAGTGCGCCTGGCGCGCCTTCGCCAACGTGGACGCCAAGCGGGACATGGTCGTGCTGGACGGGCCGGTGGACGTCCTCGACCACGCCTCCACGGCCTTCGGCCTGGGCGCCAAGGTGGGCATCGACGCCACCAAGAAGTTCGTGGAGGAGGGCGGACGGGAGTGGCCGGAGCCCTGCGTCCACCCGCCCGAGGTGCTCGCCCGCATGGACGCGCTCTACGCGCGGCTGGTTCCGGGCGCGCCGGCTCCGGTGCGGCCGCGCATCGCGCCGCCGCCGGCCGCCAGCTGGACCCCGCGCCGCGGAGGCGGGGCGTGACCGGCGTCCCCCTGCCCGGGCAGGGCGATCGCGCCCAGGCGGTGCGCGCCATGTTCGACCGCATCGCCCCCACCTACGACCTGCTCAACCGGGTCATGACGCTGCGGGTGGATCAGCTCTGGCGGCGCCGGGCCGTGCGCACGCTCCGGCTCGCACCGGGGGAGAAGTTGCTCGACGTCTGCGCCGGTACCATGGACGTCTCGGCCGAGGCGCGGAGCCAGTACCCGGAAGCCCTGGTGGTGGGCAGCGACTTCTCGCTCCCCATGCTCTCGCGCGGCGCGCAGAAGACCGGGTTGCCGGCCTCGGCCGCCGACGCGCTCCACCTCCCCTTCCGGAGCGGCGCGGTGGACGCCGTCACCGTGGCCTTCGGCGTGCGCAACCTCGACAGCCACGAGGTGGGGCTCGCCGAGATGGCCCGGGTGATGAAGCCGGGGGCCCGCCTCGCCGTCCTCGAGTTCTTCCGACCCGAGTCCACCGGAACGCGGGCCTTCCACGGCGTCTACAACCGGCTCGCACTCCCGGTGATGGGGAGGCTCCTCTCCGCCGACGCCGACGCCTACCGCTACCTGGTCGAGTCGATGGAGCGCTTCGCCTCCCTGCCCGAGTTCGTGGACTCCACGCGGCGGGCCGGTTTCCGGGGCGTGAAGGGGGAGCTCCTCTTCCCCGGCGTGTGCGGACTCGTCACGGGGGTGCGCGCATGAAGGTCGTCGTCGCCGTGGGTGGGGCCTCCGGCGCCCCGTATGCGAAGCGCCTGCTCGACTTCCTGGCCCGCGAGGGGCCGGCCGCGGGCGTGGAGGTGGACCTCGTCTTCACCACCACCGGCCGCCAGATCTGGTCCCACGAGATCGGCGGCGCACCCGACTACCCGTTCCGCACCTGGAAGAACCAGGACCTCACCGCCCCGTTCGCCTCGGGCAGCGCCCGCTACGACGCCATGGCGGTCGTCCCCTGCTCGGCCGCCGGCCTGGCCCGCATCGCCTACGGCGTCTCCACCGATCTGGTGGGGCGCGCCGCCGACGTGATGCTGAAGGAGCGGAAGCGGCTCGTGCTTTTGCTCCGCGAGACCCCCATCTCGCTCGTCCACGCGCGCGCCATCACCCAGGTGGTGGAGGCCGGCGCCTTCGTCATGCCGGCCTCGCCGAGCTTCTACTCCCGCCCCACCACCCTGGACGAGCTGGTGGACACGGTGGTGGCGCGCGTCCTCGACCGCATGGGGATCCCCAACGAGGTGATGCGCCGGTGGGACGGGATCTCACCCCACCACTGCGGCGATCCGACGGAGGAATGATGCTCACCCCCCTGGCACACCGCGCGCTGGAGCGCGACGGGCTCGGCCCCATCCGCGACAAGGTGCTCGCCGGCGAGCGGCTCTCCGAGGCCGAGGCGGTCACCCTCTTCGAGGCCCGCGATCTGGCGGCGCTGGGCTCGCTCGCCAACCACGTGCGCGAGGCGCGGCACGGCGACTTCACCTTCTACAACCGCAACGTCCACCTGAACCCCACCAACGTCTGCGTGGCCACCTGCAAGTTCTGCTCGTTCGCCCGCCCCGACGACAGGCACGCCAGCGAGGGCTACACGATGTCCCTCGACCAGGCGGTGCACCACGTGGTGTCGAAGCGGGCGCTCGGGATCACCGAGGTGCACATCGTCTCCGGCCTGCACCCCGACCTGCCCTGGGAGTACTACCTCGAGACCGTGCGCCGGATCCGTCAGGCCTGGCCGGAGCTGCACATCAAGGGCTACACCGCGGTCGAGCTCCACTTCTTCGCCGAGAAGTTCGGGAAGACGCTCGAGCAGGTGCTGCGCGAGCTCATCGACGCCGGTCTCACCACCATCCCGGGCGGCGGCGCCGAGATCTTCGCCGCGCGGGTTCGCCGGAAGATCTGCGACGACAAGGCCACCGCCGAGCAGTGGCTCGAGGTCCACCGCGCCGCCCACCGGCTGGGGTTGAAGTCGAACGCCACCATGCTCTACGGCCACATCGAGACGCTGGCCGAGCGGGTGGACCACATGGCCCGGCTGCGCGCGCTCCAGGACGAGACCGGCGGGTTCCAGGTCTTCATCCCGCTGGCCTTCCACCCCGAGCACAACATGATCGGCAAGGCCTTCCCCAAGCCCACCGGCTACGACGGGCTGCGCACCTTCGCGGTGGCGCGCCTCTTCCTCGACAACTTCGACCACGTGAAGGCCTACTGGGTCTCGCTGGGCGAGCGGATGGCGCAGGCCGCGCTCTCCTTCGGCGTGGACGACGTGGACGGCACCGTGCTGGAGGAGCGCATCTACCACATGGCCGGCGCCACCACGCCCCAGGCCCTCTCCGAGGGGCAGCTCCACCGGATGATCCGCTTCGCCGGCCGCGTGCCGGTGGAGCGGGACAGCCTCTACCACGTACTCCGGGTGCACGATGCCCCCGCCGCCGCCAGCGCCGGAGGTCCGGGATGAAGCTTCGCGCCCCCGCCGTCACCTTCCTGAACGCCCGCCCGCTCACCGCGGGTCTCCTGGACAGCCCGCGCATCGATCTGGTGCTGGCCGAGCCGTCCGTCTGCGCCTCCATGCTCGAGCAGGGGGACGTGGATCTGGCGCTGCTCCCGGTGGGGGCGCTGCCGGGGCGCGACTGGGAGGTGGTCCCCGGCCTCGCCATCGGCGCCGACGGACCGGTGGAGACGGTGGTGCTGGCCGGCGACGAGCCGCCCGAGGCCTGGGAGGAGGTCTTCCTCGACACCGCCTCTCGCACCTCCCAGCTGCTCGCCCAGCTCGTCCTGCGGGAGCGCGGCCTCACCCCGCGATTCACCCACATGCCCGCGCTGGAGGGGCTGGCGCGTGCCACCGGACCGCGCGGTGCCCTCGTCATCGGCGACCGGGCCTTCGGGGTGAAGAAGAAGGTGGTGCTCGACCTGGGCCGGGAGTGGAACCGGCTCACCCGGCTTCCCATGGTCTTCGCGGTCTGGGCGGCGCGGCCCGGCGTGCTCCGGCCGGAGGACGTGCAGGAGCTGGCCCGCGGCGCGCAGGTCGGCCTGGGCATGCGCACCGAGCTCGCCCAGCAGTACGCCCGCGAGGCGGGGGGCGACCCGGAGCACTACCGGCGCTACCTGACCCAGAAGATCCGCTACGGCCTGGGGCCGCACGAGATCGAGGGACTCGAGACCTTCCTCCGGCGGGCCGCCGAGGCGGGCCTGGTTCCGCCCACCACCCTGCGCTTCGCCGACGACGTGATCCGCACCCGACGCACCCGGCGGGCCGTGTCGGTGGAGACCGCGCTCCAGAAGGGGGCCGACGGGGAGCGAATCGACGCCGACGAGGCCGAGGCGCTCGACGAGAAGGCGCCGCTCCTCGAGCTGGGGCTGGCCGCCGACATGCGCCGGCGCGCGCTGCACCCCGACGGCCTGGTCACCTACATCGTTTCACGAAACGTGAACTACACGAACGTGTGCACGACGGCCTGCTCCTTCTGCGCCTTCTACCGGCCGCGCAGCCACGGCGAGGCCTACGTCCTCGACCGGGGGCAGATGGCCCGCAAGATCGAGGAGACGCTGGCGCTCGGAGGCATCGAGATCCTGCTGCAGGGCGGCCTCCACCCCGACCTGGGCCTCGACTGGTACGAGGAGCTCTTCCGCTGGGTGAAGTCCACCTACCCCACCATCAACCTGCACGCCCTCTCCCCCGAGGAGATCTGGCACATCGCGCGGGTGAGCCAGCTTCCGCTCGACGAGACCATCGACCGGCTCGTCGCCTCGGGGCTCGACTCCATCCCGGGCGGCGGCGCCGAGGTGCTCGACGACGAGGTGCGCCGGCGCATCGCGCCGCTCAAGTGCTCCACCGACGAGTGGCTCACGGTGATGCGGGCGGCTCACAGGAAGGGGCTGAAGAGCACGGCCACCCTCATGTTCGGGGTGGGCGAGGAGGCCCGGCACCGGGTGAACCACCTGGTCCGTCTCCGCGAGTTGCAGGACGAGACGAACGGGTTCACCGCCTTCATCTGCTGGACCTTCCAGCCGGAGAACACCCGGCTCGAGCCGTCCGACAACAGCGCCCACGCCTACCTGCGCCAGAATGCCCTCTCCCGGCTCGTCCTCGACAACGTGCCCAACGTGCAGGCCTCCTGGGTCACCATGGGCGGCGGGGTCGCGCAGGCCTCGCTCCACATGGGCTCGAACGACTTCGGCAGCGTCATGATCGAGGAGAACGTCGTCTCGGCCGCCGGGACCACCTTCCAGATGGACTCGGAGGAGGTGGAGCGGCACATCCGCGACGCCGGGTTCGAGCCGGCGCGTCGCAACATGCGCTACGAGCGGGTCGGCTAGGAGGCCCCGGGTGTCCGTCCGCGTCCTCACCGCACCCTGGGTGCTGCCCGGAGCTGGCGCCGAGCCGTTCCGCGACGGGGCGCTGGCGCTCGACGGCGACCGGGTGGTCGAGGTGGGTCCGCGCGCCGGGGTGGAGGCGCGCCACGGCGGCGCCGAGCCGATCGACGCGGTGATCCTCCCGGCTCTCGTGAACGCCCACCTCCACCTCGAGCTCTGCCACCTCGCCGGCCAGGTGCCGGGCGGGGGCGGCCTCGTACCCTGGATCGAGGCGCTCGTCGCGGCGCGCTTCCGCGGAGGGGACGTGGAGGGGGCCATGGCGCGGGGCGCGGCGATGCTGCGGGACGCCGGCGTGGCCGCCGTGGGGGACGTGACGAACGGGCTCGCGTCGGGGGCGCACCTGGCGCGGGAAGGGATCGCGGGTACGCTCTTCCACGAGATCTACGGCTTCACCGCCGAACGGGCCGAGGCCTCCGGCCGGGCGGCGGCCGAGGCGCGCAGGTGCGCAGGCCCTCCCGGTCCCGGGCTGCGGGTGGCTCCGAGCCCACATGCCGTCTACTCCACCCACCTCCCGGCCGTGGCCGGGATGCTCCGGGCCGGGCCGGCCTCCATCCACCTCGCCGAGGTTCCGGAGGAGCGGGAGTTCGTCGCCCACGCGCGCGGTCCTTTCGCCGACCTCGTGCTGCGGCTCGGCCTCGAGCCGGGCGCGCTCCGCCCCTTCGCCCGGTCGCCGGTCGCCGCGGTGGAGGAGTGGCTCGGGCCGGAGACGCTCGTGGTCCACGCGGTGGACCTGGACGGGGAGGACGTGGCGGCGCTGCGCCGCTCCGGGGCCACGGTGGTCCTCTGCCCCCGCTCCAACCTGCACGTCTCCGGGCGGCTGCCCGACCTGCCGCGCCTCCTCGCCGCGGGCATCCCGCTCGCGGTGGGAACCGACTCGCTCGCCTCGTCGCCGTCGCTCGCGCCGCTCGAGGAGCTGGCCGCGCTGCACCGGGCCTTCCCGGCCGTTCCGGCCGCGACGATCGTCGCCCTGGCGTGGTCCGGCGGCGCGGTGGGAGCGCCCTCGGTGGGGCGGCTCGCCCCCGGTGCCTGCCCCGGAGTGCTCGCGGCCCCGCTCGACGGGGCGCGCCCGGCGGACCCGTTCGCCTGGCTCCTCGACGGGGCGGCCTCCCGGCCGCTCCGCTGGCTCGCCCGCCACGGCCCGGAGGTCCGCGCATGACCGTCGCCGCCATGTCACGGATGGTGAAGTTCTCCCACTCCCTCTTCGCGCTGCCCTTCGCGGTCTCGGCGGTGGTGCTGGTGGCCGGGCAGGCGCGGCTGGAACCCGTGCGGCTCCTCCTCGTGGCCGTGGCGGTGGTGGCGGCCCGCACCGCCGCGATGGCCATGAACCGGATCGCCGACCGGGCCTTCGACGCGGGCAACCCGCGCACCGCCAGCCGCGAGCTCGTCACCGGCGAGGTCTCCCCGACCTCGGCCCGGGCGCTGCTCGTCGGATCGAGCGCCGTGTTCGTCGCCGCCGCGGCGTTCCTCTCGCCCCTCACCGGCTGGCTCTCGCTGCCCGTGCTCGCCATCCTGCTCGGCTACTCCTACGCCAAGCGCTTCACCTGGGGCTGCCACCTCTGGCTGGGCGTGGCCCAGGCGCTCGGCCCCATCGGCGTGGCCATCGCGCTCACCGGGACCGCCCCGCCGTCGGCGCTTCTCCTCGGCCTGGGGGTGGGCGCCTGGATCGGCGGCTTCGACGTCTTCTACTCGATGCAGGACATGGAGTACGACCGCTCCCGCGGCCTGAACTCCATCCCGGCACGCTTCGGCGTCGCGGGCGCCCTGCCGTGGGCCCGGGGGCTGCACGTGATCGCGGTGGCGGCGATCCTCGGTGCCGGCGTGGCGGGGCGTCAGGGACCGGCCTGGTTCGTGGGGACGGGGCTGCTCGCCGCCGTGCTCCTCGCCGAGCATGTGTACGTGGCCCCGCGCGGCCAGCTCCGCCCCGAGCGGATCGGGAAGGCCTTCTTCGACTTCAACGCCTTCGCCTCGGTGGGCTTCGCGGTCTGCGCGCTGGCCGGGCTCATCCTGGGAGGGCGCCCGTGAGCCCGACCGGAAACGCCGCCTCGCCGCTTCCACCGCCCACGCCGGCGCTCCGGCGCGCCGAGCAGCGGGCCGCCGACGCGGTGGGGGACCTCGTCGAGCTCTGGGGCTTCAAGCGGCAGATGGGGCGGGTCTGGACGGTGCTCTTCCTCTCGGAGCGGCCGCTCACGGCCACCGAGGCCTGCGAGCGGCTCGGGATCTCCACCGGGCTCCTCTCCATGACCTTGGCCGACCTGCGGGCCCTCGGCGCCGTACGGACGGTGAACCTTCCGGGCGACCGGCGCGATCACTACGAGGCGGAGACGCAGGTCTGGCGGATGGTGCTGCGTGTTCTCGCGAGCCGGGAGCGGGGTGCGCTCGACGGGGCGCTGCAGGCCTTCGAGCGGGCCATCGAGGAGACGCGGAGCGCGATGGTGGACGCGGACCCATCGGTCCGGGCCGCGGGGCGCTTCAGCGCTGGGCGGCTGGGACGGCTCGCCGGCCACACGCGGGGTGCGGGAGCGCTGCTCCGGCTGCTCACCGAGACGATCGCGAGCCGGCACAGGAAGTAGGTAGGCGCCGCAGGAGGCGACCGCCTCAAGGGCAAGGGGCGCGAAGAGGTCCA
Organism: uncultured Anaeromyxobacter sp.; assembly: GCA_903855945.1. Taxonomy (GTDB): domain Bacteria; phylum Myxococcota; class Myxococcia; order Myxococcales; family Anaeromyxobacteraceae; genus CAIOAK01. Next base: position 272 of record CAIOAK010000047.1, on the reverse strand, counting down.
TCACTTCGTCCCCGTAGGTGTTCCGCGCGGCCTCGAGATTGTGCGGTTTGCAAAGGATCCTGCAGTTGTCCACGGTCGAGGGGCCGCCGAGCGCACGCGGTTGCACGTGATCGATCTCCAGCCGCACCGTCGCGCCGCAGATGCCGCCGTCGTGGGTCGGCCATTGGCACTTTGCCCCGTCCCGCTGGAGGACCTCCCGCTTCACCTTGGCGGGGACGCTGGCCTTGCGCCTCTCCTGCTGGGCGAGGAGGAGATCCAGCGCGGCGTCGATG
>CAIOAK010000046.1 GCA_903855945.1 uncultured Anaeromyxobacter sp. | reverse complement strand
GAGAATACCTAATAGAGCAGAACGCTCCTTGACAGCCATTCAAGGGACCGTGCAGTCCCCAGCGCGCACAGCGCACCCCTAAGATCCCGAATTAACTACGGCTTCGCAGCCGGCTGCGCGTCGCTCCCCGCTCGACGATACCCGCACTCCTTGTTGGGGCAGGCCACCACCGCGCCGTCCCGCTTCGAGTACTTCTCGACCAGCCACGGGTTCTCGCAGAGGGGGCACTTCTCGAGGCGGGGCTTGTCCCAGGCGACGAAGTCGCACTTGGGATAGGCGGTGCAACCGTAGAAGGTCTTGCCGCGCTTGGAGCGGCGCTCCGACAGATCGCTCCCGCACTTGGGGCACGGCACGCCGAGCGGCACCGACTTCGTGCCCTTGCACTCCGGGTAGCGGGTGCATGCGAAGAACCGGCCGAACCGCCCCCGCTTCATCACCATGGGTGCGGCGCACTCGGGGCACTTCTCGTCGGTGAGGACCTCCTCCTCCTTCACCGGGACGACCTTGTCCCCCTCGCGGACGAAGTTCATCGTGTTCCGGCACTCCGGGTAGCCCGGGCAGGCCAGGAACTCCCCGTTGCGCCCCCACTTGATGACGAGGAGCTTGCCGCACTTCTCGCAGGGCACGTCGGTGGGCTGCTGCTCGGTCTTCACGTCCCGCATCAGCTCGCCGGCGCGGGCCAGGTCGACCTTGAAGCGATCGTAGAACTCGGTGAGCACCGCCTGCCAGGCGGTGGTCCCCTCCTCGATCTCGTCGAGCCGCTCCTCCATGCCGGCGGTGAAGGCCACGTCCAGCTCGGACGGGAAGGCCTTCACGAGCTCGTCGGTGACCACGAGCCCCAGGTGGGAGGGCTTGAAGACCCGCTCGAACTTCTCCACGTACCCCTTGTCCTGGATGGTGGAGAGGATGCTCGCGTAGGTGGAAGGGCGGCCGATGCCCTTCTCCTCCAGCTCCTTGATGAGGGACGACTCGTTGAAGCGCGGCGGCGGCTGGGTGAAGTGCTGCTCCGTCAGGAGGCGCACCAGCCGCAGCTCCTGGCCGGCCTCGAGCGGCGGGAGCGAGCGCTCCTCGCCCTTGTCGCGGGCCTCCTCGCCCTCCTTCTCCGGCTCGGCGCCCGCCTCGTCCTCGGGGCGCTGCGCGCCGTAGACCGCCAGGTAGCCGGGGAACTTGAGGATCGAGCCGGTGGCCCGGAAGATGGCGCGGCCGGCCTGGACGTCCACCGTGGTCTGGTCGTAGACGGCCGGCATCATCTGGCAGGCCACGAAGCGATTCCAGATGAGCTCGTAGAGCCGGCTCATGTCCCGCTCACCCTGTGCGTCGAGGTGCGGCGCGACCTTCTCCGGCGGGAAGGCCACCGAGACCGGGCGGACCGCCTCGTGGGCCTCCTGGGCCTGCTTCTGCTTGGTCTTGAAGACGTTGGGCGTCTCGGGAATGTGGTCCCTGCCGTAGCGCTGCGCCACGTAGCCGCGGACCGCCTCGACCGCCTCGGGCGCGAGACGCACCGAGTCGGTGCGCATGTAGGTGATGAGACCGGTGGTCCCGTCCTCGCCGAGGTCCACGCCCTCGTAGAGCCGCTGGGCGAGCGTCATCGTCTTCTTGGCGCTGAAGCCGAGCCGGTTCGCCGCCTCCTGCTGCAGCTTGGCGGTGGTGAAGGGCGGAGGCGGGTTGCGCCGGCGCTCCTTGCGGTCCACCGAGGCCACCGTGAAGCGGGCCTTCTCGATCTCGGCGGCGAGGCCGCGGGCCGTGTCGCCGTCCGCCACCTCCGCCTTCCGGTCGTCCACCTTGAAGAGGCGTGCGCGGAACTCGGGCGGCAGGGCTGCCGCGAGATCGGCGTCGAGGGTCCAGTACTCGACCTTGACGAAGGCCTCGATCTCGCGCTCCCGGTCCACCACGAGTCGAACGGCGACCGACTGGACCCGGCCGGCGGAGAGTCCGCGCCGGACCTTCTTCCAGAGGATGGGGCTGATCTGGTAGCCGACGAGCCGGTCGAGGATCCGGCGCGCCTGCTGGCTGTCGTACTTCTTCCGGTCGAGCGGGCCGGGCTTCTCGATGGCGGCCAGGATGGCGGTCTTCGTGATCTCGTTGAAGAGGACCCGCTGGATCCGGTCGTCGCCGCCGGGCGCGCCGAGCTCCATGGAGAGGTGCCAGGCGATGGCCTCCCCCTCGCGGTCGGGGTCGGTGGCGAGCAGGATGCGGTCGGCCTTCCGCGCCGCCTTCTTGATGTCCGCGACCACCTTGGTCTTGTCGCGGATGACCACGTACTGCGGCTCGAAGCCCTGATCGACGTCCACGCCGAGCTTGGACTTGGGCAGGTCCATGATGTGCCCCACCGAGGCGAGCACGTCGTAGGAGCGCCCCAGGTACTTCTTGATGGTCTTCGCCTTGGCGGGCGATTCGACCACGACGAGCGTGCCGCCCCGGGCGGCGCTCGCACGGGTGGCCGCGGGCTTGCGGGCCTTCGCGGCCCCGACGCCCTTCGTGCTCTTCACCTTCTTGGCTGCCGTGCCCATCACGCTCCCCGAGGCCCGTTCTCGCGCCGGGCGAACCCGCGCCCAGGCCTCCGCTCCACGAGCCCGAGCAGCTCGAGCTCCATCAGTCCCGCCAGCACCGCGCCCGGCAGGAGGCCGGTCCGGTGCGCAACCTCGTCGGCTCCTCGCGGCTCCCGGTCGAGCGCACCGAGGAGCGCTGCCGCCTCCCCGCCCACGCTTCCCGGATCCACGACCGCGGCACTCGCCCTCGTCGCCGATTCCAACCCGAGCGCGGCGAGCAACTCCTCCACGGTGTCGAACTCCGTGGCTCCGGCCGCGACCAGTTCCCTCAATCCCTCGCCCTCGGCGCCGGGCACTCCACCCGCGACGAGGACCCGCTGTCCCAGGCGTGCGGCGTGCCCCGCCGTGAGGAGCGCTCCGCTCCCCTGCCCGGCCCGGACCACCACGGTGGCCTCACCCAGCGCCGCCACGATCCGGTTTCGCTTCGGGAAGCTCCACGTCGCCGCCCGCTGCCCGTCCTCCACCTCCGACACCAGCCCACCACCCGACTCGACGACGCGGGCGAACAGTTCCCGGTTCTCCGCCGGGTAGAGGTGGTCGAGCCCGCCGCCCAGCACGACCAGCGTCCGGCCGCCGCCTTCGAGGCAGCCCGTGTGGGACGCTGCATCCACACCGACGGCCCCACCCGACACCAACCAGCCACCCGCCCGGGCGATCGCCTTCCCCACCTCGCGGGCCTGCTCGAGACCGTCCGAACCGGCGACGCGGGACCCGACCACGGCCACGATCCGCTCCCCTGGTTGCGGCAAATTCCCGCGAACCCTGAGGAATTCTGGACAGTCGCGCAAGGAGTCGAGGGCCTGGGGCCATCCCTCCTCGCCTCGACGGATGGTGCGAGCACCCCACATGAGGCGGGGTCATATACGGCCCAGGGTGGGGCAGGTCAAGCGACACCCCTGGCGGGGCGTGCCCGAAAAACCGCCTAACCCCCTTGTTTCACGGGCGCAGGTTCGTCGGAGGGGCGCATCTCGACGTGGTCGCCCACGAGCAGCTCGGCGACCGACCGGCGCACGTAGGCGCTCGACGCCCGCTCCTGCGAGTCGAAGACCACGAGCTGGCCGATGACCTCCCGGGGGAGCCCGGGCGTGTTGAGGGGGCGGTCCACCGGCTCGGTGAGCGGGTCGCCGGAGCGGACCACCTCGAAGGTGTTGCCGACGTCCACGCCATCCTCCTTCCCCTTGTCGAGGTAGACGATGTTGTACTCGGACGCGCCGGTGACGATGGAGGGCTGGACGCCGATGACGTATCCGTCGACGGAGGAGCGATTGGGGCGCACGAAGAGGGGGCGCCGGGCCTGCTCCACCGCCGGGCCGATGAGATCTCCGCGCTCGATGCCGTCGTTCACGTAGGTGATGACGAGAGAGGCGGCCCTCCCCGGCTCGACGGCCGTCACCCGGGCCGTCCCCAGGATCACCGTCTTCCAGCCGACCTCCCGACCCGTCTCCGGGTGGGTGATCCGTCCCTCGGTCCGGTAGACCGAGTACCGGTCTCCCACCTTCACGGAGTCGGGGTCCCGGAACTTGCCGTAGATCCGGTCGCCGGCGGTGAGGATCATCTTCTCCTCGTAGGCGGCGACCACGCTGCCGGACGCCTCGAGCTGGGTCGCCGTCACGAAGCTGTTCCGGAGGACGGCCGGACCCCTGGGACGGACGCCACCGATCGGGTACGCGCCGCCGACCGTGACCGCATCGGCCGCATCGAGCACCTGTCCGGGGCCGAGCTGCCCGCGGCTCAGGTCTCCGAGCTCGGTGGGCGGGATCACGTCCTCGACGTCCACGGTGAGTTGCGCCGGGGTCTGGGCGCCGGCCGGACCGAGCAAGATCTCCTTGCCCGGGTAGATCCAGTGGGGATTCTCGATCTGCGGGTTGAAGGACCAGAGCTTGGGCCAGAACCAGGGGCTGTCGAGGTACTTCCCCGACAGGTCCCAGAGCGTGTCGCCGGGCTGGATCACGTGGTTCCGGGGGGCGTCGTCTCCCGGTACCGCCTGGGGGAGCGCGAGCCACGGGGCGACCGCTGCGAGGAGGGCGACGATCCGGCGGGTCATGGCGTTGCTCCTTGCTGCGACTGCGGATCCACGATGGGCGTGGTCGTCGGCACCGGCGGCGGGGTCGTGCGCGCCTTGGTCGAGCTCTTCCTGGGGGGAGCCTTCGGGGTCCCCGTGTCCTCGAGTCGCACCACCGCGAGTCCGGCGGGGACGAGCGAGCCGGGATCGGAGGGCGTGGCAGCCACCTTTCCGGGCGCGGGCGCGGGCGTGACGGGCGCCGGCGAAGCGGCCTGGGGTGCCCGTGCCTGGAGGAGGTCCACCTGCGTGTTCAAGGCCTCCAGCCGCCTCGCCAGTTCCTCGTTCTGACGCTGGAGCGTGCGGACCTCGGTCCGGAGCGAGGAGATGTCCTGCTGTGCCGGACCACCGCCCGTCGCGCAGGCGGACAGGGAAAGGAGGGCCGCAGCAGCGGCTCTGGCGGCTGAACAGGACAATTCTTGGAGAATTCTCAGGTGGCCAGGCGCCGCAGTCAAGAAACGGCGGCGATGAAGGCCACCTGGCGCCCCGTGACGCCCTCGTCCCGGCGATGGGAGAAGAAGACCCGCTCCTCGCAGGAGGTGCAGCGCCCCAGGAGCTCGATCCGGTTCCGGCCCATCCCTGCGCGCCGGAGGAGGAGCTCGTTGGCCCGCCAGAGGTCGACGCGGGAGCCCCTCTCCCGCGCGACCGCGGCCGTCCGGTCCACCCCGTCCCGGAAGCGGATGGCGAGGTCGCGGGAGACCTCGAAGCAGCACGGGCCGATGCCCGGACCCACCGCGGCGAGCAGGTCACCCGGACGCGCCCCGTGCCGCTCGACGAGCGCCCGGACCCCGGCGGAGGCGATCCCGTCCATCGTCCCCCGCCAGCCGGCGTGCACGGCGGCGACCGCGCCGCTCCGGGGGTCGGCGAGGAGCAGCGGGACGCAATCGGCCACCGAGACGCAGGCGGCGACGCCGGCCACAGAGGTGCTCACCGCGTCGGCCTCCTCCGCGGGATCGGCGCCGGCCGACGCCTCCACCACCCGACACCCGTGCACCTGCCGAACCCGGGCGAAGGCGAGACCGGTGGCGGCCCGCAGCCGTTCCCAGTTCTCCCGGACGTGCGCCGGGTCGTCTCCGACCGTGGGGGAGAGGTTCAGGCTCTCGTGCCGCCCGAGCGAGGCGCCACCTTCACGCGTAGTGAACCCATGCCGGAGCCCCGCCAGGATCCGGGCGCGCAGGATTCCGGGGCCGGTCACCCGGCTACCGCCTCGCCGGGACGACGCCCCGGGCGATCTCGTCGGCGCGCGGCCGGGCCGCGGCCAGGTCGGCCTCGTGCTTCAGGAGGACGTTCAGCGTCTCCGAGACGATCGCCCCGTCGAGCACGTGGGCCTGCAGGATCACCAGGGAGCGGATCCAGTCGAGGGTCTCCGAGATGGAGGGGGCCTTCTTGAGGTCCATGGCCCGGAGCACCGCCACCGCCGCCACGGTCTGGCGGGCCAGCTCCTCGGGGACGCCCGGGACGCGGGAACGGACGATGGCGAGCTCCCGCTCCTGGGACGGGAAGTCGATGAAGAGGTGCAGGCAGCGGCGCCGCAGCGCGTCCGAGAGCTCCCGGGTGGCGTTGGAGGTGAGGACGACCCGCGGGGGGAAGCGCGCCCGCAGCGTCCCCAGCTCCGGAACGGTCACCGCGTGGTCGGCCAGGACCTCGAGCAGGAAGGCCTCGAACTCGGGATCGGCCTTGTCGATCTCGTCAACGAGGAGCAGCGCCGGCACGTCGGAGAGCACGGCCTGGAGCACGGGACGCGGGAGGAGGAACCGCTCGCTGAAGAAGACGTTCCCCTCGGCGTCGAGCCGATCGGCTGCCTCGGAGAGCGTGCGCGCCCCCGCGAGCGTGTCCCCGATGCGCTCCTTCAGCATCTGGGTGTAGAGGAGCTGCTTGCCGTACTCCCACTCGTAGACCGCCTTGGCCTCGTCGAGCCCCTCGTAGCACTGGAGCCGGAGGAACCGGCGGCCGGCGGCGGCGGCGAGCGCCACGGCGAGCTCGGTCTTCCCCACCCCGGCCGGACCCTCCACGAGCAGCGGCTTCTCCAGCCGCTCGGCCAGGAACACCGACGTGGCGATCTCGCGCGATGGGAGGTAGCCCTGCGCTTCCAGGCCCTTCGCGCACTCCTCTACGGACGCGAGCATGAGGACATGCAACCACACGTCCGATTCCCCCGCCACCCTTCGCGGGCTAGAGTGGGCGGCATGGAACCGTCCCAGGGTCCCCTGAGCGAGGAGATGTTCCACTCCTTCCTGCAGCTCGCGGTCAAGCGGCAGGCAAGCGACGTGCATTTCGAGGTGGGTTACCCACCCACCTATCGGGTCTTCGGTGAGCTGCTCGCGGCCAAGGTGCCGCCGCTCACCCACATGGACACCGAGGCCATCGCGAACTTCGTCCTGCAGGCACCCGGCTCCGGGTTCGGCCCGCTCGACTTCCGCGAGGTGGACCGGAGCTATTCCCTCCCCGGAGTCTCCCGCTTCCGGGCCAGCGTATTCAAGCAGCGCGGCAGCTGGGGCGCGGTGATGCGCACCATCCCCTTCGCCATCCCCGACTTCGCCGCACTGAACCTTCCCCCGGTGGTCTCCACGGTCGCGGAGGCGCGGCGCGGCCTCGTGGTGGTGAGCGGCGCCACCGGGAACGGCAAGTCCACCACCATCGCGGCCATCATCCACCAGATCATCCAGCAGGAGCGGCTCCACGTGGTGACGGTGGAGGACCCCATCGAGTTCATCTTCTCCTCGGGGCGGGGGCTCGTCATCCAGCGCGAGGTCGGCACCGACACCGCGAGCTACTCCGATGCGCTGCGGGCGGCGCTGCGCCAGGACCCGGACATCCTCATGGTGGGCGAGCTGCGCGACCGGGAGTCGGCCGACATCTGCCTCAAGGCAGCGGAGACCGGTCACCTCGTCATCACCTCGCTCCACACGCCGGACGTTCCCCGCTCCATGGGACGGCTCGTGGGGCTCTTCCCCGCCGACGAGCAGGAGACGGTCCGGGCGCGGCTGGCCGACAACCTCCAGGCGGTCATCGCGCTGCGGCTGCTCCTGCGTGCCGATGCCGCGGGGCTCATCCCGGCCGTCGAGGCGCTTCTCGCGACCTCCACGGTGCGCGAGATGATCCGCGACGCGAACCGCATCAAGGACCTGAAGCCCTACATGGAGACCGCGGGCGCCGACCTGGGGATGCACTCCTTCGATCAGTACCTCTACCGGCTGCACGAGGACGGACGGATCTCGCTCGACACGGCGCTCGGCAACGCCACGAACCGCGCCGACCTGGAGCGGCGCGTGCTCATCGAATCGGGGGGCCGCCCGGCGTGATCCCGGCCGCGGCCACCCCCGCGCGCATCCTCGTCGTGGGCTCCGATGCGGAGCTCCTGGCGGTCCTCCACGCCCACGCCCCGTCGGCGGGCTGGCTGCTCTACACCGCGCCCGGTCCCGGCGATCTGGAGTTGCTCCTCCAGGCCGTCGCCCCGTCGCTCGTGGTTCTCCTGCTCCCGGCGGCGCCCGACGCCTCCTGGGGCTCGGCGCTCACCGCCTCCCAGGGCGCGGCCCGGGACGGCGTCCGCGTCTTCATGGTGGCCCCGTCGCGCGAGGTGGTGGGGCCGCTCGCCGCCGTGGCCGGCGCCGAGAGGGCGATTTCCCGCGCCGACCTCCTGGCGCGCCCGGCCACGCTCTCCGACCCCGGCCCGGTTCGACCCCGACCGGTCACGGCGCCCCAGCCCGCCCCGCCGCCTCCTGCACCCCCGCCTCCTCCCCCGCCGCCTCCCGTCGCAGCCCCCCTCCCCCGGGGGCCGGCCATCGCCCTGCCGACCCTCGCCGACCCGGACGAGTTGCCCTCGCGCCCCTCCGCCCGGCCGCCACCGGACCTCATGTCGCTCATCGACGAGGAGCTCGTGGAGGTGCGGCCCCGTCCGCCCATGGCCAACACCCGGGTCGAGGTCGCCGTCAGCCTGGTGTCGGAGCACAACTTCTACGTGGGGGCGACACGCCGCATCGACTCGGGGGGCGTCTTCATCGCCACCTCGATGCCCCCACCGGTCGGTACCCCGGTGCAGCTCCGCCTGGGGCTCGCCGACGGCCGGAAGATCGACCTCGACGGGGTGGTGGTCTTCCAGCGGCCCAAGTCGGCGACCACCGGACGACAGCCGGGCGGCTGCGGCGTGCGGCTCAGCGGGATGCCGGGATGGGTGGTGGACGCGGTGGAGCGGTTCTTCCAGGCGCGCCTTCCCATCATCCACGGGCCGACGTAGCCGGGGAGTCAGTCGTCCACGATCCGGTCGGTGCGCCGGACGCCGAGCAGGTAGGGCGTGATGAACCCCTCGATCTCCCCGTCGAGCACGTCGTCCACCTTGCCGGTCTCGACCCCGGTGCGGAGATCCTTCACCATCCGGTAGGGCTGCAGGACGTAGCTGCGGATCTGCGAGCCGAAGTCGATGTCCTTCTTCAGGGCCTCGTCGGCGTCCCGCTGCGCCTGCCGTTTCCGCTCCTCCAGATCGTAGAGGCGGGAGCGGAGGATCTTCCAGGCCACGCCCCGGTTCTTCTGCTGGCTGCGCTCGTTCTGGACCGCGACCACGATCCCGGTGGGGATGTGGGTGAGGCGGACGGCCGAGTCGGTCTTGTTCACCTTCTGGCCGCCGGCGCCGGAGGACCGGTAGGTGTCGATGCGCACGTCGGCCTCCTGGATGTCGATGACGATGTCGTCGTCGATCTCCGGGGTGACGTCCACCGCGGCGAAGCTGGTCTGGCGGCGGGCGTTGCCGTCGAACGGGCTGATGCGGACCAGGCGGTGCACGCCCTGCTCGGCCTTCAGGAAACCGTAGGCCCAGGGTCCCCGGGCGATGAAGGAGCCCGTGGAGATGCCGGCCTCCTCGCCGGCCACCATGTCGGCCGGCTCGACCTCCCAGCCCTTCCGCTCGCAGTAGCGCATGTACATCCGGTAGAGCATGGCCGCCCAGTCCATGGCATCGACGCCGCCGGCGCCGCTCTTCACCTCGACGATGGCGTTGGCGTGGTCGTGCGCCCCCGACAGCATGCGCCGGAACTCGAGGGTCTTCACGAGTCGATCCACCTCGTCCACGTGCGCGGCGGCCTCGCCGCGGGTGGCCTCGTCACCGGCCTCCTCGGCCAGCTCGTCGAGGGCCCGGCCGTCCTGCAGCGCGCCGAAGGCCCGGTCGAACTCGGAGGTGGTCCCCTCGAGCTGGGCCTTCTCCTTCAGGAGCGCCTGGGCCTTCTGGTTCTCCCCCCAGAATCCGGGGTCCTCGGAGAGGCGGGAGATCTCGGCGATGCGGGAACGCTTCCGCTCTACGTCAAAGAGACCCCCGGAGCGCCTCGAGGCGGGCGGAGATCTCGTCGAGGCGTGCGGCGGTCTGGGACGGCATGGCGGTCAGCTACCTTCCTGGGTGCGGGCGGGCCGGCGAAGGAACGCCGCGCCCAGCATGAGGGCCGACGCGATCCCGCAGCCCCACGCGAACAGGTCGCCGAATCTAGTGTACGGCGTGCGACCCCGCAAGACGGGCAGCTCGCCGACGAGCAGCCGCGGCGGCTCGTCGGGATCGGGGGCGAGCGCCCGGTCGACCGGTCCCACCTCCAGGGCGCCCGGCAGCACCTCGCCGGTGGGGAGGATGAGGGCGCTCACCCCGGCGTAGGCCGGGCGGGCCACCGATCGGCCGGTCTCGATGGCCCGCATGCGCACGATGGCCAGGAACTGGTAGGGGCCCGAGGAGTATCCGTACCAGGCGTCGTTGGTGGGGTTCACGAGGAAGTCGACGCCCTGGAGGGCGAAGGTGCGGGCCACCTCCGGGAAGATGGCGTCGAAGCAGATCATCGGGGCGAAGGAGTAGCTGCGCCCCCCGCTCTCGAAGTGCATGGGGGCGAGCTTCCCACCCGCCGCGACGGGCGCCATCGCGGGCACGACCGATCGCAGGAAGGGCAGCCACTCGCGGAGCGGAACGTACTCGCCATACGGGACGAGGTGGTGCTTCACGTAGCGATCCTCGACCTCCAGCGAGGGATCGAGCAGGAAGGCCGAGTTCTCCACCTGGGGCACGCGCCCGTCCGGCCCGACGATCCACTTCAGGGTGGTGGCGCCCAGCAGCAGGTGGGCCTGCCGGAGCGGCGGGAGGTCGGGCGCCGCCGCTCTCAGGTTCCGGAGGTCGGGCGGCAGCGCGAGGGGCCAGGAGGCCTCCGGCCAGGCCACCAGCGCGGCTCCCTGCCGATCGGCCTCCTCCGTGAGCGGCCACATCCGCCCGACGATCCGCTGTGCGTGGCGCGGGCCCTGGTTCTTCACCTCCTGACTCACGTTGGCCTGGACCAGGCCGATTTTCACCCACGGTGAACTCGCCATCTCCCGCCGCACCGACGCGAGGCGCCAGGCGCCGTGGGCCAGCGTGGCGGCGAGGAGCACCGCGGCCACCGCCGTCCCCTTCCAGGGGCGGGGCACCGCCGATCCGGCGCGCAGGCGGGTCCACCAGGCCGCCGCGACGCAGTTCACGAGCAGGACGAGACCGGCCACCGCGTACACGCCCCCCAGCGCCGCGAGCTGCGCCACCGGGCCGTTGCGCACCTGGGTGTAGCCCAGGTTGCCCCAGGGAAAGCCGGTGAAGAGGTAGTTGCGCGAGAACTCGGTGGCGACCCAGACCACCGGGAGGTGCGCCCAGAGCGGCCAGCCGGTGCGGCGGCGGATGACGAAGGATCCCCAGAAGGCCCCGGCCCAGTGGGCTGCCATGTAGAGGACGAGCGCGGTGAGCCCGACGAAGGCCACCCCCTGGGAGAGGCCGCCGAACGCGGTCATGGCGTGGCTCACCCAGTAGATGGTGACGTAGAAGGCCGCTGCGCCGGCGGTGAGTCCGAGGAGCGCCGCCTCCAGCGCTCCGCTCGCCCGTCCCAGGGCGAGGAGCGCGGGCACGAGCCCCACCCAACCGAGGAGCTCCAGGAAGCCGGCCGGATCGACCTGGCGCAGCCCGAGCCCCGGCACCACCAGCGGGAGCGCCAGGGCCTCGAGAACCCCACCCAGCGCGGCGAGCGCGAATCGTCCGGCCCGTGCCCTCATCGGACGCTCCCCTTCCCCCGCGCGCCGGCCACCATCCCGTCGCTCCCGAGGAGCAGGGCCTCGATGCGGGCCATCTCGCGCGCCCGGCCGGGGCGGTCGTGGTCGTGGCCGAGCAGGTGGAGGAGGCCGTGCGCCACGTAGCGATCGACCTCCTCACCGAGCGTGCGCCCGCCCCGCGGCGCCCGGCGCGCCGCCACGTCGAGGCACACCGCCAGGTCGCCGAGGTACGGTCCGCTCCCCGCCGGATCGTCGGCCGGGAAGGAGAGGACGTCGGTGGCGTGGTCGACCTTCCGCCAGCGCCGGTTGAGGGTGCGGATCCGGCCGTCGGTGGTCAGGAGCACCGACACCCCCGCCTCCGGGCGGCCGAGCACGGCCAGCATGGAGCCGATGCGGGCGCGCACGCGCCGCACCACCGCTCCCCCGGACGGATGCTCGCAGCGGATCTCGACGGTCACGGACGGACGAGCTGGAGCGGAAGGCCCCGGTCGGCGGGCGACGGTGGCTGGGAGAGCCCCGCGGAACGGGAGCGGTACACGGAGTGGAGGGCGGCGGCCATGGCCCGGGCGACGGCGTCGAGATCGCCGATGGTGAACTCGCTCTCGTCGAGCTGACCCTCCTCGACGGCCTCGGCGATGCGGCGGCGGACGAGCTGGAGGAACCGCTCCGGGGAGGTCTCGGTGGCCTCCCGTGCGGAGGTCTCGCAGGCGTCGGCGATCAGCACGAGCCCGGCCTCGCGGCTTCGCGGCCGCGGCCCCGGGTAGCGGACCGACGACGAGACGAGCCGGGTTCCGTGGTGCTGCTGGACGATGTCCACGACCGCCCGGGGCAGCTTCCAGCGCCGGGCCGCGGCCACGCCGACCTCCACGTGGCGCCGGACCCGCTCCGTCGCCTCCTCGGGCGGGAGCTCGGCGAGCCGGTTCTCCCCGCGGGTGTTCTCCGGGAAGGCGGCCGGATCGGACCCCTTCCCGAGGTCGTGGAAGTGGGCCCCGACCCGGGCGAGCAGCGCGTCGGCACCGACCGCCTGCGCACCCGCCTCGGCGAGCGTGCCCGCCACCACCGAGTGGTGCCAGGTGCCGGGGGCCTGCACGATGAGCTCCTTCAGGGCGGGATGGTTCAGGCTGGCGAGGTCGCGCAGGCGGAGATCGGTCGCCAGCCCCAGGGCGCGCTCCAGGAGCGGCGCCAGGATCACCACCGCGAGCGGGAGGAGCAGGGCGCCGGAGAGGAACGCGGCGCCGAGCGCGGCGGCGAGGTCGAGCGGGGGAACCTCGAGCCGGGCCCGGCCTGCGAAGAGCCAGCCTGCCGCCACCAGGAGCACCTGGAGCGCCCCCACGGCGAGCCCGGCACGCCAGACGTACCGGCGCCGCTGCACGCGCGCGAGGAGCAGCGCCGCGGCCACCGAGGCCAGCGTCACCTGCACGCCCATCACCGCCGACGGTGCGCCGAGGAGCCCCACGGCCGAACCCACGGCGATGGCGAGCAGCACGCCCGCGGCCGGCGACAGGAGCATGGCCGCGAGCGCCGCGCCCGCGGGCACCGGCACGAGCAGGGTGAAGGCCTCCGCGCCCAGGGGGCGAACGACCTCCCGGAGGTGATCGGCCGCAGCCACCCCCGCCGCGGCGGCACCGAGCATGGCGAGGAAGAGGAGCACGAGAAGGAGCGCGCCGCGCCGCCGTGGGCGGATGTGCCCTCCCAGCCGGGCCGCCGCCGCCCAGAGGACGATGAGCGTCACGGCGACGAGCACGCCCGCGCCCACCCGCATGGCGGCCCGATCGAAGAGGCGCGTCTCGGCCTCCATCCCCGAGAGCAGGGAGAGGTGGCGCCGCTCCAGACGCTCGCCGGCGCGGACGATCACGTCACCGCGCCGGAGGGGGATCACCACGGGCGCGACGGCGGAAGCGGCCACGGCCCGGCGGCGCTCGGTCTCGGCCTGGGAGAGCACGAGCGAGGGGCCGACGAGGTCGATCGCGATGCTGGCGAGGGCGGTGCGCAGCGCCGGCGAGAGGTGGGGCAGCGCGGCGGCGCCCGCCTCGATGGCCGATCCGGCGGCGGCCAGATCGTCGATGCCGTCGAGGTTCCGGACCACCTGCTCGGAGCGCGCCGAGCCGCTCCCCACCTCCCGGATCCGGATGCCCCGCTCCCGATCGACGGCGAGCAGCGAGCGATCCGCCACGAGCGGCCTGGCCAGCCCGACCCGCGTGAGGCCGAGGAGGTTCCACTCCACCCCTTCCCCGAACCGGGCGTCGGAGAGGGCGGTGAAGCTCGGATCGTCCACCCAGAGCTGGAGGCGCGAGGCGAAATCGTGCCGGTGCGCGGCGTAGGCGCGGCGGAGATCGGCCGCATCGGCGCGGGTCTCCTTCCGGGCCGGCCCGCGCTGGGCGCGCCAGGCGGCCTCCGTGGTCCGCATGAGCTGGAACGCCCCGTGGATGCGGGCCCCCACCTCGGCCGCGGCCCCCTGGTCGTGGTCGAAGACGCGCGGCTCCTCCCCCGCGGCTTCCTCGCGACGGCGCCGCGTCCCGTCCTCGTCGGGAACGGCCAGGTCGCGGGTGGCCCGGATGGTGGTCGGGGCGGGCTGCCCGAGCGCCTCCTCCCCCGGCATCTCGGGAAGCGGACCCGGGACCGCGAGGATGGCCGTGGCGACGGTCGCCACGGCGAGCAGGAGGACCACGGCCAGGCGCTCCGGGTGACGGAGCGTGGAGCGCACGACGAGGCGCGGGTCGCTCTCTGGATCCACGAGGGCGGAGGGTGGCACCCGGGCGGGCGGTTGGCAAGCGCAGGGCTCGGCCCGCGGCTATCCGCCCTGCCGGGCCTCGTACCCCTCGTAGGCCTTCACCACCTCCTGGACGAGCGGATGGCGGACCACGTCCACCTCGCTGAAGGGGCAGAAGGCGATGCCCTCCACGCCGCGGAGCACCTTCTGGGCCTCGAGGAGCCCGCTGGGTCGGCCGCTCGGCAGGTCCACCTGGGTGACGTCGCCCGTGACCACGACCTTGGAACCGTACCCGAGCCGGGTCAGGAACATCTTCATCTGCTCCGCGGTGGTGTTCTGGGCCTCGTCCAGGATGACGAAGGCGTCGTTCAGGGTGCGGCCGCGCATGAACGCGAGCGGCGCCACCTCGACCGTCCCCCGCTCCATGAAGGCGGTGGCCTTCTCCGCGTCCACCATGTCGAAGAGCGCGTCGTAGAGGGGACGCAGGTACGGGTTCACCTTCTCGGCGATGTCGCCGGGGAGGAACCCGAGCCGCTCGCCCGCCTCGACGGCCGGGCGCGTGAGCACGATGCGCTTCACCTTCCGTTCCACCAGGTGGGCGACCGCCATGGCCATGGCGAGGTAGGTCTTCCCGGTCCCGGCCGGACCGATGCCGAAGACGATGTCGTGCTCCCGGATGGCCTTCACGTACCGTCGCTGCCCCATGTTCTTGGGCGTGATGATCCGGTGGCGCGCGGTGACGTAGATGGTGTCCCCGAACACCTCCCGGGGCGACTGCCCCTGGGCCACCAGCTTGGCGGCCTGGTCCACGTCCTCCAGGTAGAGCGGGTAGCCCTGGTCGACGAGGCCGTAGAGCTCCCGCAGCACGCGCTCCGCCAGATCCCGCGCGGCGACGTCCCCGCCGGCGACCACCACCTGCTGGCCCCGGGCGCCCAGCTGGACGCCGGTGCGCCGCTCCACCAGCTTGAGGTTCTCCTGGTGGACGCCGCAGAGCAGGCGAACCTTGTCCACGTCGGGGAACTCGATGCGGATGGAGCTCGGCGGCCCGTCCTCTCTCGGCAATCTTCCTCCTCGGGCCGGCGGGCCCATCATTCCAGCGGGGGCGCGAGGAGGTAGCCTTCCCCCTGGCGCCGGTAGGCGTGGTGCTGGCTCCACGGATAACGGAGGTCGCGCGGCCGGGCCAGCCCGGCATCGACGAGCGCATCCAGGGTGGCGGGATAGACCCCGTTCTCGACCCGGTACACCTCGAGCGCGGCCCGGATCCGCTCCACCTGGTAGCGGGAGACGAACCGCTCCAGCCGGTTGTCGTCGAGGGGTTGCGTTGCCGGTGCGCCGGATGCGCCTCGCCCGGTGGCGACGAGGAGGAGCGCCGCCAGCCCGATGCCGATCACGGCGGTGGCCAGCACGCCCGCCGCCCCGCGCCGGAGCCGGTCCCGCCATCCCCGGGCGTAGGCCTCGACTCCCTGGGTCGCCGACCGCGGCGGCGGCGCCACCGCGCGCAGGACCGCGAGGTTCACCAGGTTGAAGAGGGCCTTGGCCGTCTCGAACTCGCCGAGCCTGGATCGATCGGTGATCCGCTCCACCGTGGCCCCGGGCACGGCCAGCCTGTACACCCGCCACTCGCTGCGCCCGAGCGCGCCGGGAGTCTCGAGCTCCTGGAGCCGGTCGAAGGTCATCTCGGGCGAGGTGATCTTGCGCCGCACCATCGGCCACTCGTCGAGGATCCGGTACCCCTCGAGGAGCACCGACTCGCAGCGCATCGGGGTCACGGTCTCGGGATCGAACGTGACGTCGCGGGGCTCGAAGTGGTAGCTCCCGGTCTTCCACTCGAAGAGCCGGTAGAGGGTCTGGGAAGTCTGGAGCGCGGTCGTCTCCCGGAGCTGCTCCTGCGTCACCGCACCCATCTCGACGAGGACGTCTCCCAGCCGGCGCAGCGTCCTCTTCTGGAGCGCGAGCGCCTTCTCCAGCTGCCCCGGGGCGATGAGCTCCGCGCGCACGAGCAGGCTCCCGAGGCGATCGCGGGCCCTCCGGCCCGCGTACTCGGCGCTCACCACCGACCCGTTCGACATGGCGACGTGGATCTCCTCGGCGCGCGCCTCGACGTGGAGGACGCCACTCTTCGACTGCTGGCCGATGAGCTGGAGGATCTCCGCGATCCCGAAATCCTGGAGCGTGCCGGTCAGGGCCATGGGCTCACTCCGGCCGGGTCCGACGGAAGGCATCGCGCACGGCGATGGCGTACACGACGAGGAAGAGGGGGACCGCGAGCGCCAGCCGGAGCCCGGCGGCGAACGGCGACGGCAACGGCATCGGGACGATCCCGTGCCAGGCGAAGGCGAGCGTACCGAGGAAGAGGAGCAGGAGGAGGACCACGAAGCCGGAGATCGGGCGCCCCCCCACGACGTTCCCGGCCCCTCCTCCCAGGATCGCGAGCACCCGCTCCGTCCACCGCCGGATCCGGGCGTGGCGCCTCACCTGGGCCTCCTTCCGAGTGCGGTCCCGCCCGTCCACCGCGTCCGGTCGGAGGTAGACGTTGACGCACTGGCCGCAGTTCGTCCCGGCACCGGGGTCGCAGCGACGGCAGGCGGGCCGACCGCACCGATCGCACGCCGCCGCGGGGGAGAGGCGCTGGAAGAGCAGCCCGAGCAGCCAGAGGGATCCGATCATCCCGAGCGGCAACCACGGCCACCCCCACCGCGCCAGGGGTCCGGCCACCCGGTGGAGCACGGCTTCCCCGACCTCCCTGTGGGCCGGGTCGCGCTCGGCGAGGGCGGCCAGGGCCTCCATCGGCGGAAGCGCGTCCACCAGCCACGCGTTGGCGCGGAAGTCGTCGTCGGAACCGTACCGGGCCAGGTACGCGGGGTCGGCCATCTGGGCCTTGCGCCGGGCCTCGGAACTCTGCCCGACGGCGGCGAGGCGCAGGTAGAGCTTGGAGAGGTCGTACTGCGCGGCGGCGACGGTGGAGAGATCGCCCCCCCGCTCGATGGCCGCGAGGTAGGCCGTCCGCGCACCCGCGAGGTCGTCCTGCAGGAAGAGGACGTTGCCCAGGTCCACCTGCGCGGCCGCGGAACGGGGGTCGGCGACGAGCGCCGCCTCGTACCAGCGCCTCGCCTCGGCCAGGTCCCCCTGCCTCTTGTGCCATCGCCCGATCGCGAGCAGGGCCATGGACGGGAGCCGCTCGCGCTCCCCCCGCACCTTCAGGGCCGCCACGAACTCGGGCGTCGGCCATCCCACCTCCATCTCGTGGACCGGGTCGGCGAGCGTCCCCTGCCAGGCGGTGGCCCGCGCCGCCTCCCCCGCCAGCCAGGGCATCGCGAGGAGCGCGAGGAGCGCGACGGTCACGGTGAGCCGTTCGGGGCGGGACAGGTAGGCCCACGCCGCGAGGGCGGCCGTGCAGAGGATGGCAAAGGGGCCGAGCCGCAGCACGACCGGGAGGGCGAGGAGTGCGAGCGCGACCACCGTTCCCTGCCAGGGCGTGCCCGAGCGGACGATGGGCAGGTGCTCGAAGTCGTGCAGGAAGAGGCGGAGGCGAGAGAGGAAGAGCAGCCCGATGGTGAGCGCGGCGGCGCCGAACAGGGCGGCCAGGCCGGCCACGGCCAGGTCACCGAGCAGCGCGCGGGCCACATGGGGATCCCGGTAGGCCGCGCGGAATCCCACCCACGCCGCGCCCAGGGCGGGCCCGGGACGGGTCGGGTCGGCGGCGAGACGCGCCCGGGCCAGCGCGAACCAGGGTTCGGGGAGATCCGACGCGAGCTCGGTCGCCAGGAGCGCGTGCTCGATGGCTTCGTCCACCGCATTCACTCTGAGTGAACGCTCGCTCTCGCGCACCTCGGCGACGGCGTGCCAGGGCAGGCTCGCGATCCCGAGAGCCCGCATCGCGTCGCGGAGCGCGCGCGAAGCCTCCCGGGCTGCCGGACCGTCCTGCTCCTGGAGGGCCTTGCGGCGCGCCCGGCCGATCTCGTCGATGCGGGAGGCCGGGATGCGGACCGGCTCGAGGGGGCGCTGCAGCCTCCGGAGATCATCGGCGGTGATCGACACGCCGGAGGTCGCACCGGGAGGGATCGGGGTGGTCGCGGGCACCGCCGTGGCGGCCGGAGGGAGCGGCTCGACCCCCTTCGGGTTCGTCGCCTTCGGCTCCTCGGCGGGCAGCTCGCCCTCCACGAGCGAGGGGGCGTGGACCTGCCCCCCGGCTGGGAACGGCCCGAGGAGGAGAAGCCAGGTGACCGCGGCGAACGCTTTGATCCTCACGTGAGATTCCGATGCTAGCACGGGGGATTCCGGGCTAGAACCCGGCGATGAGCCGGACCGCATCCGCAGTGGAGCGCCTCGTCGCGATCATGGCCCGCCTCCGCGGGCCGGACGGCTGCCCGTGGGACCGCGAGCAGACACTCGCCACGCTCCGTCCCTACGTCCTCGAGGAGACCTACGAGGTCCTCGAGGCGATCGACGCGGGGGACCCGGAGGCGCACCGGGAGGAACTCGGTGACCTGCTCCTGCAGATCGTGTTCCAGGCGCGCCTCGCCGAGGAGGAGGGGCGC
This sequence comes from uncultured Anaeromyxobacter sp., assembly GCA_903855945.1. Lineage (GTDB taxonomy): Bacteria > Myxococcota > Myxococcia > Myxococcales > Anaeromyxobacteraceae > CAIOAK01. The sequence continues at coordinate 44,390 of CAIOAK010000046.1, read as the reverse complement.
TTCGACTTCGCGGGGGTCGCCGACGCCATCTCGGAGAAGCTCCTGTCGCGCCACCCGCACGTCTTCGGGGACGGGGCACGCGAGGCCGACGACCGGCCCGGCCCCACGGCGCCCGACGTGCGGGATGCCGACGGGGTGCTGAAGCAGTGGGCCGCCCTGAAGCGGAAGGAGAACGAGGCCAAAGGGCGCGGGAAGAGCGTCCTGGAGGGGGTGCCGAGGGAGATGCCGGCGCTCGCCCGGGCCGAGCGACTCGCAGAGAAGGCGAGCCGGATCGGCTTCGACTGGCCCGACGCGGCGGGGGCCCGGGCCAAGGTGGCGGAGGAACTCTCCGAGGTGGACGAGGCCATCGAGTCGGGGGACCGCAGCCGGGTGGAGGAGGAGATCGGGGACCTGCTCTTCGCCACCGCGAACCTGGCCCGGAAGCTCGGCGTGCCACCGGAGGATGCGCTCCGGGGAACGATCGCGAAGTTCATCTCCCGCTTCCACCACGTGGAGGAAGGGCTTCGTCGCCAGGGCACTCCCCACGGAGAGGCGACCCTCGGGCAGATGGACCGGCTCTGGGACGAGGCGAAGTGCTCCTCCGATAAAACCTAAGAGCTTTTCAATGTTTGCGCCGGACTTTTGCTCTTCGTGGAAAGTACGTGGACAAACTCACCCAGTCACAGGGGTTTTCGTCTCCCGTCACCTCCACGACACAGCGTCCCCGAGTTTCACAATCTTCATCACTCTAGTAAATTCAGGTACTTGAAGCTGTCGCTCGCCGCCTGCCTGTACAGGGCACGCCCCGTGCGGGTCATTTCTCGTTTCAATTTATTCGGAAGTGGATAACTCACCGTGTCGTCCGATCGGCCCTCTCCGCCATGCCCCTTGACGGGGGGCGGGCCGGGCGGTAAAAACCGCGTCTTTCGAGAACCCCCAAGGGAGAAGCACACTTGGCAAACACCCCGTCGGCCGAGAAGCGCAATCGCCAGTCCCAGAAGCGCCGAGCCCGCAACCAGGGCGTTCGCACCCGCGTCAAGAGCGCAGTCCGGAAGGTCCGGGAATCGCTCGAGCAGGGCGAGGCGGCGGTCGCCCAGGAGGCCTTCAAGGTCGCCGCCCGGGTCATCGACCAGGCCTCGTCGAAGGGCGTGGTTCACCGCAACACCGCCTCGCGGAAGATCTCGCGCCTCGCCAAGGCCGTCGCGAAGACCGCGCCGGCGAAGTAGCCGCCTTCCCTACGGCGCCTCGAGACGCTCCGCGATCTCGCGGCCCGTCTCGTCCGCCGCCCGCCGGACGGCAAGTCTGCGCCGTCCCTCGGTGGCGATCGCGTCCACCTCGCCCAGGTAGTCCACCTCCCGGTGCACGTTCATCCGGGCGGCTTCCTTGCCGTCCACGACGAGGCGCGCCTCCACCTCGAAGGTGAGGCGCCAGGTCGCGCTCTGGGTCGTGAGCGGCGACGACACGGAGCGTGTGACGACCCCCTCGATCCGGGCGGAGGCACCCTCCCCTCCAGCCGCGCCGCGTCGGGCGAGCTCCCCGCGCAGCGCCGCGGCCACCAGCGCCCCGGCCTCGGCGTCTCCGGTGCGGTTGTCGAGCGGGGCGACGAAGACCGCGCCTGCCCCGGAGGGCAGGCGGTTCGAGCCGGCGCCCACGGTGTACCCGCAACCCGCCGCCGAGGCGAGTGCCAGGAGCGCCACCGTGAGCCCGGCGCGTCTCATGCGACCACGAAGTTGATGAGCCGCTTCGGGACGAAGATCACCTTGCGGATGGTCTTGCCGGCCAGGTGCGCCTTCACGCGCTCCTCCTGCTCGGCGAACGCCCGGACCTCCGCCTCGCCGGCGGCGACCGGAACCCGGACCTCGCCGCGCAGCTTCCCGTTCACCTGGACGGCCACGCTCACCACGTCGGCGGCCACGAGCGCCTGGTCGAAGGAGGGCCAGGGCGCCTCGGCGAGCAGCTGATCGCGCACCGCGGGTCCGAGCAGCTCGTGCCAGAGCTCCTCCGCGACGTGGGGGGCGAAGGGCGAGAGCATCGTGGCCACGGCGAGCAGCGCCTCCCGCACCGCGGCGTGGTCGGCATCGGTCACCGGCTCGAGTGCGTAGAGCTCGTTCACGAGCTCCATCAGCGCGGCGATGGCGGTGTTGAACTTGAGGTCCCCCTCGAGCCCGTCCGTGACCCGCTGGATGGTGCGGTGGGTCTTCCGTCGCAGCTCGAGGAACGGCCCGACCGCGTCCTCGATCGCCCGGTCCGGGGGCGCGAAGCTCGCCTGTCGCGCGTGGAAGATGCGCCAGACGCGGGAGAGGAAGCGGAACATCCCCTCCACCTGCTCGTCGGACCAGTCGATGTCCTTCTCGGGCGGGGCCGCGAAGAGCATGAACATGCGCATCGTGTCGGCGCCGAAGCGGTCGACGATGGGGCCGGGCTGCACGACGTTGCCCCAGCGCTTCGACATCTTGCGTCCGTCCGGGCCGTTCACGATGCCCTGGGTGACGAGCCGCTTCACCGGCTCCTTCTCGAACACCAGCCCGAGCTGCTCCATCACCCGGTGCCAGAACCGGAAGTAGAGCAGGTGCATCACGGCGTGCTCGGGGCCGCCGACGTAGACGTCCACCGGCAGCCAGCGGCGCGCCGCGTCCTGCGCGAACGGGCGCTCCGCGTCCCGCGGCGACAGGTAGCGGGCGTAGTACCAGGACGAGTCCACGAAGGTGTCCATCGTCTCGGTCTCGCGCCGCGCCGGCTTGCCGCAGGTGGGGCAGGTCGTGTTCACGAAGGACGGGACCTTCGCGAGCGGCGGCTCCCCGGTGCCGGTGATGATGGCCTCGGCGGGGAGCAGCACCGGGAGGTCGGAATCGCGCACGCCCACCGCTCCGTGGTCGGGGCAGTAGACGATGGGGATGGGGGTCCCCCAGTAGCGCTGCCGGCTGAAGCCCCAGTCGCGCAGGTGGTACTTCACCGCGAGCTCGCCGAAGCCCTTCTCCTTCGCGAGCGCCGACATGCGCCTGCGCGCCTCGGCGCTGCCGAGGCCGGTGAAGGGTCCGGAGGCGTCGAGCACGCCGTCTTCGGTGAAGGCCTTCTCGAGCAGGTCCCCGGCGGGAATCGGCGTGCCGGCGGCGGGCTGGATGACGACCCGGACCGGGAGCTCGTACTTCCGGGCGAACTCGAAGTCGCGCTGGTCGTGGGCGGGGACGCTCATCACCGCGCCGGTGCCGTATCCGGCCAGCACGAAGTTGGCGATCCAGACCGGCACGCGCTCGCCGGAGAACGGGTTCAGGGCGAAGGCGCCCGTGAAGGCTCCCTCCTTGGGCGCGTCCTCGCCGGTGCGGGCCTCGGCGTCGGTAGTCGCCATGCGATCCACGAAGGCCTGCACCTCGGCGCTCCGCTCCGGCGTGGTGAGCCGGGCGGTGAGCGGGTGCTCGGGGGCGAGCACCACGTAGGTGCAGCCGAAGATGGTGTCCACGCGGGTGGTGAAGACCCGGATCTTCTCGCCGGAGCCCTCCACCGCGAAATCGACCTCGGCCCCCTCGCTGCGGCCGATCCAGTTGCGCTGCATGGTGGTGATGCGCTCGGGCCACTCGGTGAGCCGGTCGAGGCCGGCCAGCAGGTCGTCGGCGTAGTCGGTGATGCGGAAGGCCCACTCCGGGATCACCTTCTCCAGCACCGGCGAGCTGCAGCGCTCGCAGAGGTTGTCGTCCACCACCTGCTCGTTGGCGATGACGGTCTGGCAGCCGGTGCACCAGTTGGCCTTGCCCTGCCGCCGGTAGACGATCCCCTTCTCCAGCATGCGGAGGAAGAACCACTGGTTCCAGCGGTAGTACTCCGGGTCGCAGGTGGCGAACTCGCGCGCCCAGTCGAAGGCGAATCCGGCCCGCTGCATGTCGCGGCGGAAGGCCACGATGTTCTCGCGGGTGCGCTCGGCGGGGTGGCGGCCGTCCTTCAGCGCCGCGTTCTCGGCGGGGAGCCCGAGCGCGTCGAAGCCCATGGGGTGCAGCACGTCGTAGCCCCGCATGCGGAGCAGCCGGGCCAGCGCGTCGCCGATGGTGTAGACCCGGGCGTGCCCCATGTGCATGGCGCCCGACGGATAGGGGAACATCTCGAGGACGAAGCGCTTCTCCGCGCCGGGGCGGCGGCCGGCCTGGAAGACGCCCGCCTCCTCCCAGCGCTTCTGCCAGCGCGGCTCGATGGACCTGGGCTCGTATCGCTCGTTCATGGATGCCATGGAAGTGCGCGATATTACCGCGGGACGGGGTTTTTGCACCTGCGCGTTCCCGCCGGCTCCGCGGTATATTGCGCGCCTCCTTCGACCCGGAGGTCCACGGATGGCCGAGAACGTCTACGTCGCCGACATCGCCTTGCACGAGGGCAAGGAGGTCACCCTCCACGGCTGGCTCCACGGCCGCCGCTCGTCGGGGAAGCTCCACTTCCTGCAGGTGCGCGACGGAACCGGCACCGTCCAGTGCGTGGTCTTCAAGGGCAACGTGACCCCGGAGGCCTTCACCGAGGCCGACCACCTTCCGCAGGAGACGTCGCTCGCCGTCACCGGCCTCGTGAAGAAGGAGCCGCGCTCCCCCATCGGATTCGAGATCGACGTCCGGTCGCTGGCCGTCCACGCCCGCCCGGCCCGGGAGTACCCCCTCGGCCACAAGGAGCACGGCGTCGCCTTCCTGATGGAGCAGCGCCACCTCTGGCTCCGCTCGCCGCGGCAGAACGTGATCCTGCGGGTGCGCCACACGGTGGAGAAGGCCATCCGCGACTTCTTCGACCAGCGCGGATTCACGCTGGTGGACGGCCCCATCTTCACGCCCAACGCCTGCGAGGGCACGAGCACCCTCTTCGAGGTGCCCTACTTCGACCTCGGCAAGGCCTACCTCACCCAGTCGAACCAGCTCTACATGGAAGCCGCGGCCATGGCGCTCGGCAAGGTCTACTCCTTCGGCCCCACCTTCCGGGCGGAGAAGTCGAAGACCCGCCGCCACCTCACCGAGTTCTGGATGGTGGAGCCGGAGGTGGCCTGGCTCGACCTGGAAGGGGACATGCGCCTCATGGAGGAGTTCGTCTCCTTCGTGGTCCAGACGGCGCTCGCGAAGCACCGGGACGAGCTCTCCCGGGTGCTCGAACGGGACGTGTCGAAGCTCGACGCGGTGCAGCCCCCCTTCCCGCGCATCCCCTACACGGAGGCCGTCGAGGTGATCCGGCGCGCCCAGGAGGCGCAGCGCGCGGCGCTCCCCCCCGAGGAGGTCGCGAAGCTCCCGCCCATGATGACCTGGGGCGACGACATCGGCGGCGACGAGGAGACGCTGGTGGCGAGCGCCTACGACCGGCCGGTGATGGTGCACCGCTACCCCGCCGCCATGAAGGCCTTCTACTTCAAGAAGGACGCGCAGGACCCCAGCGTGGCGCTCGGCTGCGACGTGCTCGCGCCCGAGGGCTACGGCGAGATCATCGGCGGCGGCCAGCGCGAGGACGACCTCGAGACGCTCGAGAAGGCCATCGCGCACCACCAGCTCCCGCGCGAGGCTTTCGAGTGGTACCTCGACCTGCGCCGCTACGGGACGGTGCCGCACGCCGGGTTCGGCATGGGCGTGGAGCGGTGCGTGGCCTGGATCTGCGGGCTGCACCACGTCCGGGAGACCATCCCGTTCGCCCGCATGACGGAGCGGATCACCCCGTAGGCGATTCGGCCCGCGCGGCCACCCGCACCACGTCGGCGGCGACGCCGAGATCCCGGGCGGCTGCCTCCAGCGTGGGGGCGAGCGGCCCCCGGATGTCGCACAGGAGCACCTGCCGGGCGAATCCGGCCGAGGCCGACGCCTCGACCCAGGCGCGGGCGGCGGCGGCCTGGGACCCCCCCGCGGGGAGGGAGATCCCCACCGCCTTCCCCCCGGCACGCCGCAGCGCCTCGCAGGCGTGGCGCACCGCGAGCGCCACCGTCCGGGGCGACGGGTCGGAGAGCCCGAAGACGAGCACGCGACCGGCGAGCAGCCGCCCTCCGGTGGGGAGCAGCAGGGCCTCGCCGTGCTCCGGCGTCACCGTGCCGTCGAGGATGGAGCGGGAGACGGCGCCGGCCAGGCGCCAGTCGAGGAGCGCGGGGAGGCCCACGAGTGGCCGCTCCGACCCCACGAAGGCGGCCAGGGTGTCCACCTCCAGCCCGTCGAGCGACGCGAGCGAGAGGTCGCAGAGCTCGAGGCGGAGCCTCACCGGCCGGGACCGTCCCCGCGCCGACCCTCGGGCAGGCCGGACGCGATGCGATCGAGCACCCCGTTGACGAAGGCGGCCGAGCTCTCGCTCCCGTACTTCTTGCCCAGCTCGATGGCCTCGTTGATGCAGACCTTCACCGGCACGTCGGTGCGCCAGCGCAGCTCGAAGACCGCGAGCCGGAGCACGTTCCGATCGACCTTGGCCATCCGGTCCATGCGCCAGTTCGTGGAGACCTTCTCGATGACCTCGTCGATCTCGATGCGGTGGGCCGCCACGCCGCGGACCAGTTCCTCGGTCCCGTCGCGCACCTCCCGTTCCACCGGCTCGAAGCTGGGCCAGAATCGGGCCAGCGCCTCGTCGAGATCGGTGGCGGCCACGTCGATCTGGTAGAGCGCCTGGAGGGCGCGCTCGCGGGCCTTGGTGCGGCGGGTATGGGTCATGGGTCTCCGGCTACTTCCCGCCGGCGAGGGCCCGGAAGAGGTTGGCCTGCTCGATGGCGGCCACGGCTGCCTCGGCGCCCTTGTTGCCGCCCTTCACGCCGGCCCGCTCCAGCGCCTGCTCCATCGTGTCGCAGGTGAGCACGCCGAAGGCCACCGCGCAGTCGGCCTCCATGGAGACCTGGGCCACCCCCTTCGAGACCTCGCTGGCCACGTACTCGAAGTGGGGCGTTCCGCCGCGGATGACGGCGCCGAGCGCCACCACCGCGTCGTAGCGGCCGGTGCGGGCCACCCGTCGCAGGACCGCCGGGATCTCGAAGGTCCCGGTACAGCGGAAGACCTCCACCCCTCCCTCGGCCACCCCGTGCCTCCGCAGCGCATCCACCGCGCCGGAGAGGAGTTGCTCGGTGACGAGCGAGTTGAAGCGCGACACGACGATGGCGAACGTGAGCCCCTCGCCGACCAGGTTCCCCTCGAATACCTTCATGGCTTTCCTCCCTTTTTCCTGCGACTCGCGGGCTTCCCCGCCTTCCGCGGTGCAGGCGCCAGCGTGAGCAGGTGCCCCATCTTGTCCCGCTTGGTCGTCAGATAGGCGCGATTCGTCCGGGACGGTGGCGTCTCGATGGGCACGCGCTCCACCACCTCGAGACCATACCCCTCGAGCCCCACGATCTTCTTGGGGTTGTTCGTGAGCAGGCGCATCTTCCCGACGCCCAGGTCCCGCAGGATCTGGGCCCCGATGCCATAGTCGCGGAGATCGGGCTTGAAGCCGAGCTTCACGTTGGCCTCGGCGGTGTCGAGCCCCTGATCCTGGAGGTTGTAGGCCTTCAGCTTGTTCACGAGCCCGATGCCGCGCCCCTCCTGATCGAGGTAGACGAGCACCCCCTTCCCCGCCTGCGCGATCTGGCGCAGGGCGGCGTGGAGCTGGGGGCCGCAGTCGCAGCGGTCGCTGCCGAAGACGTCGCCCGTTAGACACTTGGAGTGAACCCGGACGAGGACCGGCTCGCCCCGCTTCCAGGTGCCCATCACGAGCGCGACGTGCTGGTTCTTGTCCACGTCGTTCTCGTAGGCCACCGCGCTGAACTTGCCATAGCCGGTGGGCAGCGGTGCCTGGGCGGCGCGGCGCACCAGCGAGTCGCGCGTCATCCGGTAGTAGATGAGGTCGGCGACCGAGGCGATGGGCAGGTCGTGCTCCCGGGCCATCTCCTCCAGCTCGGGCATGCGCGACATCGTGCCGTCGTCGTTCATGATCTCGCAGATGACCGCGGCCGGCGAGAGGCCGGCGAGGCGCGCCAGATCGACCGAGCCCTCGGTCTGCCCGGCCCGCACGAGCACCCCACCCGGCCGGGCGCGCAGCGGGAAGACGTGTCCGGGGCGCACGAGGTCCGCCGGCTTCGCCCCGGCCGCCGCCGCCGTGAGGATGGTGTGGGCCCTGTCCTTCGCGCTGATGCCGGTGGTGACGCCGCGGGCCGCCTCCACCGAGATCGTGAAGGCGGTGCCGAAGCTGGAGCCGTTCTGCCCCTCCGGCACCATGAGCGGGAGGTCGAGCGAACGGGCCTTCTCGTCGGTCATGGCGAGGCAGATGAGCCCGCGTCCGTGCCGGGCCATGAAGTTCACCGCCGCGGGCGTGACCTTCTCGGCCGCGATGCACAGGTCGCCCTCGTTCTCCCGGTCCTCGTCGTCCACGAGGATGATCATCTTGCCGCGGCGCAACGCCTCCATGGCCGCCTCGATCCGCTCCAGGGCGTGCTCGGAGTGGGTCGTCATCGCGCCCCCCCGCCGTATCCCCAGTCCTTCAACGAACCCTCCGTGACGCCGGACGACCCGCCGAACTCGTGGAGCCTGGCCACGTGGCGGGCCACGACGTCGGCCTCCAGGTTGACCGGGGTGCCCGGCGCGGCGTCCCCCAGGATGGTGCGGGTGAGCGTCTCCGGGATGAGCGCCACCTCGAAGCGGTCGCGACCGGCGTGGGCCACCGTCAGGGAGACCCCGTCCACGGCGATGGAGCCCTTCTCGGCCACGAGCGGTGCGACGGCCGGCGGAAGCGAGATGGTGAGCCGGGCGCCCTGCCCCTCGGCCACCCGGGCGAGCACGCGGCCGACCGCGTCCACGTGACCCTGGACGAGGTGCCCGCCCAGCCGGTCGGAGAGGCGCAGCGCACGCTCCAGATTTACCCGGGAGCCCGGACGCCAGCTTCCCAGCGTGGTCCGGGCGAGCGTCTCCGGAACCGCGTCGAAGGACATCCGCCCTCCACCCCGCTCCACGACGGTGAGGCACGTGCCGTTGCAGGCCACGCTCTCGCCGAGCTCGAGCTCGTCCACCGGGATCGTTCCGGGGCGGATCGTGATGCGCGCGCCCCCGCCCCGCGGCTCGAGCCGCTCCACCACGCCCACGTCGCTGATCAGTCCGGTGAACATCGATCCTCGATCCTAGTCCACCCGGGGGGTTCGATCACCTTTCGGGACCGGCCGGCCGGTGAGCATCAGGTCGTCGCCCACCCGCTGCACCTCGAGATCGCGGATCGACAGGGCGTCCCGCATCCGGGCCGGGCCGGAGCCCTCGAGCCAGCTCCGCCCGCCGCCGGCGACCTTCGGCGCCAGGAAGAGGATCAGGCGGTCGACCAGCCCGGCGGCCAGGAGGGCCGACGCCACCTCGGCGCCCCCCTCGACGAGGAGCGACGTGACCCCGCGCCCGCCCAGCTTCTCGAGCAGATCCGGGAGGTCCACCCGGCCGCGCCGGGCCCGGCAGCGCAGGTACTCCACCCCGCGCCCCGGCCGGGCCGGTGGATCGCCGGCCACGTGGGCCACGATCGTGGGGGCCGTCGAGCGCTGCCGGAAGAGGCGCAGGCTGGCCGGAAGGGAGAGGCGCGAGTCGAGGACCACGCGGAGCGGGTCGCGGCCGCGCCCGCCGGGCAGGCGCGCGGTGAGGCGCGGATCGTCCGCCCGGGCGGTGCCTGCGCCCACCATCACGGCGTCGGAGGCGTCGCGGAGCCGGTGCACGAGCGCCCGCGCCTCGGGTCCCGTCACCCAGCGTGAATCCCCCCCGGCGGTGGCGATGCGCCCGTCGAGGGTGGACGCCACCTTGAGGGTCACGTGGGGCCGCCCGGTGGTGATGAAGCGGAACCAGGTCTCGTTGAGCGCGTCGCAGCCCTCGCGCAGCACGCCGGTCCGGACCTCGACACCGGCCCGGCGGAGCCGCCGGAGACCGCGGCCGTTCACCCGCGGGTTGGGGTCGCCCGAGCCGGAGAAGATGCGGCGCACGCCGGCCTCCAGGATGGCGAGGCTGCAGGGGGGCGTCCGCCCGAAGTGGTCGCAGGGTTCGAGGGTGGTGTACAGGTCGGCCCCCCGGGCCCGGGCGCCGGCGGCCCGGATGGCGGCGACCTCGGCGTGGGGCGCGCCGGCTCGAGCGTGATGCCCGCGACCGACCACCTTCCCGTCCTTCACGAGCACCGCGCCGACGGCCGGGTTGGGACTGGTCCGGCCCAGCCCGCGCCGTGCCTCGCGGAGCGCGAGGCGCATGTACCTCTCGTGATCGACCGGGGGGCTCACGCCTTCTCCTTCAGCCCCTCGACCGCCGCCGTGAACTCCCCGACGTCGCGGAAGTCGCGGTAGACCGAGGCGAAGCGGACGTAGGCCACCGGGTCCTCGGCCCGGAGCAACTCCATGACGAACTCCCCCACGGCGCTCGCCCGGATCTCCTTCTCGCCGGTCTCCTGGAGGCGCCGCTCCACCTGGGTGGCCATCTCCTCGACCCGCTCCTGGGAGACGGGGCGCTTCTGGCAGGCGCGCCGGATCCCCTCCACCACCTTGCGCCGGTCGAAGTTCTCCCGCCGGCCGTCCTTCTTCACCAGCGCCGGAAGGCTCTCCTCGACCCGCTCGTAGGTGGTGAAGCGCCGTTCGCACCCCAGGCACTCACGCCGCCGCCGCGTCGCCTGCCCGTCCTGGGCCTCGCGCGAATCGACGACCCGGTCCTCGAGGTGGCCACAGAAGGGACAGCGCATGCCGGGGCGGGGGGAAGCCGGCCTTCAGATCCGGTCGGGGTAGAGGGGGAACTGTCGGGTGAGCTCGTGGACCTCGCCCTTCACGCGGGCGAGCGAGACGTCGTCGGCCGGGGCGTCGAGGACGCGGCCGATGAGCGAGGCGACCTGCCGCATCTCGGCGACCGCCATCCCGCGCGTGGTGAGGGCCGGGGTCCCGACGCGGATGCCGGAGGTGACGAAGGGCTTCTCGGGGTCCCAGGGGATCATGTTCTTGTTCACCGTGATGCCGGCCTTCCCGAGCGCCTCCTCGGCGATCTTGCCGGTCAGCTTCTTGGGCCGGAGGTCCACGAGCATGAGGTGGTTGTCGGTGCCGCCCGAGACGAGCCGCAGCCCGGCCGCGACCAGCCCCTCGGCGAGCGCCCGGGCGTTGTCGAGGACCTGTTGCTGGTAGGCGCGGAAGGAGGGCTGGAGCGCCTCGAGGAAGGCCACCGCCTTGGCCGCCACGACGTGCTCGAGCGGCCCGCCCTGGATGCCCGGGAAGATCTGGCTGTTCACGCCCTTGGCGTGGGGTTCGCGGCAGAGGATGAGGCCGCTGCGGGGGCCGCGGAGCGTCTTGTGGGTGGTGCTGGTGACGATGTCGGCGTGGGGGACGGGGCTCGGGTGGAGCCCGGCCGCCACGAGCCCGGCGATGTGGGCCATGTCCACCATCATCGCCGCTCCGACCTCCCGGGCGATCTCGGCGAAGCGGTCGAAGTGGAGCGTGCGGGGATAGGCGCTCGCACCCACCACGAGGACGCGCGGCCTGTGCTCCCGCGCGAGCCGCCGGACCTCGTCGAGGTCGATGGTCTCGTCCGACTGGCGCAGGCCGTACGGGATGACCTTGAAGAGGCGCCCGGAGAAGTTCACCGGCGAGCCGTGGGTGAGGTGGCCGCCGAAGTTGAGGCTCATGGCGAGGATCGTGTCGCCCGGCTGGGCCAGCGCGAAGTAGGCCGCCATGTTGGCCTGCGAACCGGAGTGGGGCTGGACGTTCGCGTGGTCGGCCCCGAAGAGCCGCCTGGCCCGGTCGATGGCGAGCTGCTCGACCTGATCGACCACCTCGCAGCCGCCGTAGTAGCGCTTCCCCGGGTAGCCCTCGGCGTACTTGTTCGTCAGCGCGGAGCCCGTGGCCTCGAGCACCGCCGGGGAGACGAAGTTCTCGCTGGCGATGAGCTCGAGCCCCTCGGCCTGCCGGCGGGTCTCCTCGCGGACGAGCCGCGCGATCTCGGGATCGGCCTCGGAGAGGCGCTGGGTGGGCATCATGGGTCGCTCCTCTGGAAGGGGGACTGCATACCGCGGCAGGGCTCAGCGGTCGAGGGCCGTGATCTGGTCCACCCGGCGCTGGTGACGGCCACCCTCGAAGGGCTGGGAGAGGAAGGCGGCGACGATCGCGGCGCCGAGCCCCAGCCCGACCACCCGCTCTCCCAGGCAGAGCACGTTGGCGTCGTTGTGGGCGCGGGTCATGCGGGCCTCGTACTCGGTGGTGCAGTGGGCCGCGCGCACGCCCTTCACCTTGTTGGCGGCGATGGACATGCCGATGCCGGTCCCGCAGACGAGCACCCCGAGCCGCGCCCGCCCCCCGGCGACGGCCTGGCCGACGCGCGCGGCGTAGTCGGGATAATCGACGCTGGCCGGGGCGAAGGGGCCCAGGTCCTCGACCTCGAAGCCGGCCTCGCGCGCCACCCGAACCGCCTCGGCCCGCAGGGCGAGCCCCGCGTGGTCCGAGCCGAAGACGATGCGGTCGGCCATGGGCGTCCCCTAGACCTTCCGGAAGGCGATGACCGCGTTCGTCCCGCCGAATCCGAAGCTGTTGGACAGGACCGCCTCGAGCTTCGCCTCCCGCGCCACGTTGGGGACCACGTCGAGGCGGCACTCGGGATCCTGCTCCTCCACGTTGATGGTGGGCGGAACCACGCCGCGGCTGAGCGCGAGGACCGAGAAGACCGCCTCCGCCCCACCGGCCGCGCCGAGCATGTGTCCGGTCATCGACTTGGTGGAGGAGATGACGAGCCCGCTGTCGGACCAGTCGCCGAAGACCCTGCGGATGGCCTGGCACTCGGCGATGTCGCCCTGGGGCGTGGAGGTGCCGTGGGTGTTCACGTAGCCCACCTGCTCGGGGCGGAGCCCCGCGTCGGCGAGGGCCATGCGCATGGCCCGCTGGCCGCCCTCCCCCTCCGGCGCCGGCGAGGTCACGTGGTTGGCGTCGCAGCTGGCGCCGTACCCGCACACCTCCGCGAGGATGCGCGCGCCGCGCGCGCGGGCGTGCTCGTACTCCTCGAGCAGGAGGATGCCGGCGCCCTCGGCGGCCACGAAGCCGTCGCGCCCCTTGTCGAACGGCCGGCTCGCCTTCTCGGGGGCGTCGTTGCGCTCCGACATGGCGCGCGCCGCGCAGAACCCCGCGAGCCCCAGCGGCGTCAGCGTGGCCTCGCAGCCGCCTGCGAGCATCACGTCGGCCATGCCGCGCTCGATGAGCATGAGCGCGTCGCCGATGGAGTGGTTGCCCGTGGCGCAGGCCGACACCGGCGAGTAGTTCGGACCCTTGAGTCCCCAGCGCAGCGCCATCTGCCCCGGCGCGAGGTTGATGATGATGGCCGGGATGAAGAACGGGCTCACCTTGCGGACGCCCCGTTCCATGAGGGTCTGGTGGGTGTCCTCGATGGTGGCGAGGCCGCCCATGCCCGATCCCACGATGGCCCCGGCCCGGTCGAGGTTCACCTTCCCGAAGTCGATGCCGGAGTCCTCCACGGCCATCTGGGCAGCGGCCATGGCGAACTGGATGAAGCGGTCGTTTCGCCGGACCTCCTTGCGGTCCATGAACTTCTCGGCGTCGAACCCCTTCACCTCCCCGGAGATCTTGGTGGGGAAGGTCGTGGCGTCGAAGTGGGTGGTCAGCCCCACGCCGCTCTTTCCCGCGACGAGGGCCTGCCAGCTCTCCTCCACTCCGATGCCTACCGGGCAGACCACGCCCAGCCCGGTGACGACCACGCGACGCCTGGACATCCGATCTCCTCTCGTCTCACGGGCCGGCGCGGACCCCTCCCACGACCCGGCGGGCCGGGAGGCGGTCGCGGCCGAGGCTCCCGCGGCTACTTCTTGTGGGTGTTGATGTAGTTGATGGCGTCCTGGACGCTCTTGATGTTCTCGGCCTCCTCGTCGGGGATCTCGACCTCGAACTCCTCCTCCATGGCCATGACCAGCTCGACGATGTCGAGGGAGTCGGCGCCCAGATCCTCGATGAAGCTGGAGGTGGTCTTGATCTCGTCCTCGGCCACCCCGAGCTGCTCGGCGATGATGCCCTTGACCTTCTGCTCCACGTTGCCCGTCGTCATCGATGCTTCCTCCTGTGGTTGAAACCTGTGGTTGAAACGTCTCGCGGGAGCGCCCCGCGCCTACATGTGCATGCCGCCGTTCACCCGGAGCACCTCTCCGGTCACGTACGACGCCTGGTCGCTGCAAAGCCACGCCACCGCGGCGGCCACGTCCTCGACCCGGCCGAGACGGCCGAGCGGGATCATCTCGGCCATCTTCTGCTTGGCCGAATCGGGGAGGGAGGCGGTCATGTCGGTGTCGATGTACCCCGGGGAGACCGCGTTCACACGCACGTTTCGCGACGCCAGCTCCCGGGCCACCGACTTGGTGAGGCCGATGAGCCCGGCCTTGGTGGCCGCGTAGCCGGCCTGCCCGGCGTTGCCCATCTCGCCCACCACCGAGGTGAGGTTCACGATGGACCCGCCGCGGGCCTTCATCATGGGGCGGGTGGCCGCCCGGATGAGGTGGAAGGCGCCGGAGAGGTTCACGTCGAGCTGCCGCTGCCAGTCCTCGTCCTTGATGCGCATGACGAGCTGGTCGAGCGCGATCCCGGCGTTGTTCACGAGGATGTGCAGGCCGCCCATGGTGGCCACCACCTCGTCTACCGCCTTCGCGGCCGCCGCCGGATCGGCCACGTCGAACGGGAAGAGGCGCGCCTCGGGCGAGCCGGCTTCCCGCACGAGCCGGAGCGACTCCTCGGCGGCCGCCTGGTTGCCCGCGTAGTTGAGCGCGAGACGCGCTCCCCCGCGTGCGAGCGCCACGGCGATGGCCCGGCCGATGCCGCGCGAGGCTCCGGTGACGAGGGCGGTCTTCCCGGCGAAGGCGGTCACGGGCTGGCTCCGATGGCGGCGAGGGTCTTCTCGAGCGAGGCGGGGTCGGAGACGGAGTGTACCTCGACACCCTTCTCGATTCGCCGCACAAGACCCCCCAGTACCGTTCCGGGGCCTACCTCGACGACCCGCGTCACGCCCAGCCGGGCGAGTTCCTGGACGATCTCGACCCATCGGACCGGCGCGGTCACCTGCTCGACCAGCAGCGGGACGATGCGGCCCGTCTCCCGGTTGGCCTTGGCCTCCACGTTGGTCACCACCGGGACGGCCGGCTGCGACCAGGCCAGCGCGCCGAGCACCGGCTCGAGCCGCGCCTTCACGGGCGCCATGAGGGCGCAGTGGAAGGGGGCGCTCACGGGGAGGGGCAGGACCCGCTTGGCGCCGGCCTCCTTGAGCCGGAGGCCCGCCTCGGCCACCGCACCGGCCTCGCCGGCGATGACCGTCTGGTTGGGTTCGTTGTAGTTGGCCGGCGAGACCACCTTGCCGGTGGCCGCCTGGACCGACTCGCAGATGGCCCGGACCCGCTCGGGCTCGAGGCCGAGAACCGCCGACATGGCCCCCTGGCCGGCCGGGACGGCCTCCTGCATGAAGGTGCCCCGGGCTCGAACGGCCCGGGCAGCGTCGGCGGCGGATACCGCCCCGGCGCCGACGAGCGCCGAGTACTCGCCGAGGGAGTGGCCGGCCACGAGGTCGGGCCGGATGCCACGCGCGGCGAGGACCGCGGCGGCGGCCGCCGACACCGCGAGGATGCAGGGCTGGGTGTTGGCGGTGAGCTTCAGCGCCTCGTCCGGCCCCTCGAAGCAGAGGGTGGAGAGCTTCTCCCCGAGTACCGCATCGACGGCGTCGAAGACCGCGCGCGCCTCGGGGAAGGAGTCGTACAGCCCCTTGCCCATGCCCGAAGCCTGGGAGCCCTGCCCGGGAAAGATGAATGCCAGCTTCGACAAGGAGTCCTCCTACCAGCGAACCAGCGCACTACCCCAGGCCATGCCGCCACCGATGGCCATCATGAGGATCAGGTCGCCCGGCTTGAACCAGCCGGCGCGATTGGCCTCGTCGAGGGTGGTGGGCACGCTTGCCGACGAGGTGTTGCCATATTTCTCCAGGTTCATCCAGCACTTCTCGGCGGGGATGCCCAGACGGTCGAGGGTCGAGTCGAGGATGCGCTTGTTGGCCTGGTGGGCGATGACCCAGGTCACGTCCTTGGGCTGGAGCCCGTTCGCGGCCAGCGCCTCCCGGGAGACCTCCTCGAGGGCCCGGACCGCAACCTTGTACACCTCGCGCCCCTGCATCTTGATGGTGGCCAGGTTCTCGTCCACCACCTTCTGGCTCACCGGCTGGCGCGACCCGCCACCCGGCATGTTCAGCATCTGCCACATCGAGCCGTCGGTGTGAAGGTGCGTGGAGAGCAGGCCGCGATTCGGGTCGGGCGTTGGCACGAGCACCATGGCTCCGGCCCCGTCCCCGAAGAGGATGCAGGTGTTCCGATCGGACCAGTCGGTGACCCGGGTGAGCACCTCGGCCCCCACCACGAGCGCCGCCCGGCAGACCCCCGTCGCGATGTAGCGATCCGCGACGGAGAGTGCGTAGAGGGAACCGGCGCAGGCCGCCGACACGTCGAAGGCGAAGGCCTTCTTGTTGTGGAGGTGGCACTGGAGCATGGCCGCCGCCGACGGGAAGGGCATGTCGGGGGTGATGGTTCCGACCACGATGAGGTCCACGTCCTCCGGACGGACGCCGGCCATCTTGAGCGCCTTCTGGGACGCCTTGAGGGCCATGTCGCTCGTGGCCTCGTTGTCGGCGGCGTAGTGGCGCTCCCGGATCCCGGTGCGCTCGACGATCCACTCGTCGGTCGTGGCGACGAGCTTCTCCATCTCCTTGTTGGTGACAACCCTCTCCGGCGCGTAGCTGCCCGTCCCGACGATGAGCGATCGCATCTTCTCCGCCTTTCAGGTGTCGGTGGCGCGGCGGCGCCGCGCCACCATTCCGTCCACGTCGTCCCGCGCCTCTTCGAGGAGCGCCTCCGCCTGGGCGGCCGCCTCTCCGATCTCCACGGTGCAGCTGGCCCGCGCGCCGTCGGCGGCCCGTGCCACCGCGTTCGCCACCGCCCGCCGGTCGGAGGCGCCGTGCGCGATGAGCGCCACCCCGCCCACGCCGAGCAGGGGCGCGCCACCGATCTCCCGCCAGTCTACCCGGCGCCGGATCTCGTCGATGGCGGCCTTCACGAGCGCACCGCCCAGCCGGGCAGGAAGGGTGCGGTGGAGCGCCTCCTTCATCATCACGGCGAGCGCCTGCGCGGTCCCCTCCATGGTCTTCAAGGCGACGTTGCCCGTGAACCCGTCGGTGACCACCACGTCCACCTCTCCGGCGAGCAGGTCGCGTCCCTCGCAGTAGCCCTGGAAGCGCAGCCCCGAGCGGCCGAGCGCCGCGGCCGCCGCGCGGGTGAGCGCAGTGCCCTTGCTCAGCTCCTCGCCGTTCGCGAGGATCGCCACCCGGGGGCGCGCGACGCCGAGCACGCGCCGCGAGTAGACCTCGCCCATGAGGGCGAACTGGACCAGGTGGACCGGCTTGCAGTCCACGTTGGCCCCGGCGTCGAGCATCACCGGCCTCCCCTTCGCGGCGGGAAGCACGGAGAGGATGGCGGGGCGGAGCACCGCACCGGAGCAGCCGAGCACCATCATGGCGCCGGCCATCACGGCTCCGCTGTTGCCGGCGCTGACGGCGGCGGAGGCCTCTCCGTCCCGCACGAGCTCGAGCGCGATCCGGATCGAGTTCTGCCTCTTCCGGCGCATCGCCTGGCCCGGGTGCTCCTCCATGCCCACCACCTCGGGGGCGTGGCGCACCTGCACCGGGAGGTTCCAGCTGGCCTTCTGCCGATCGAGCTCGGCGCGCACCCGCTCCTCGGGGCCGACGAGGATGACCGCCTGGCCCTTGCGCGCTGCGTCAATCGCGCCCTGCACGACGGCGACGGGGGCGTGATCGCCCCCCATGGCATCCAAAGCGACCGGCGCGATGCCCTGGGCCATCGGGCCCTATGCGCCCCCGGTGACCTGCTGATCCTTGTAGAACCCGCACGCAGCGCAGACCCGGTGCGACATCACCGGCTCCTTGCACTTCGGGCAGAGGGTCACGTTGGCCGGCTTGATCTTGAAGTTGGCGGCGCGCCGACGGTTGCGCCGCATGCTGCTGGTCCGCTTCTTGGGAACGCCCACGGTGTTCGCTCCTTGTGAATGAGTCTCGGTACTACGACTGCCGGAACTTCTCCAGCCCGGCCCAGCGCGGGTCGGGAACGGAGCGGTCGCAGCCGCACGTCTTCTCGTTCTGGTTCTGGCCGCACACGGGGCAAAGCCCCTTGCACCCGTCCTGGCAGACCGGGTACGACGGAAGCGCCAGCGCGATCTGCTCCTCGACGAAGGGATCGAGGTCGATCACCTTGCCTCGGTAGGTCTCTTCGTCCACTTGACGGGGAGTGAAACTCCCCTCGGCCTGGTCGTCGCCGGTCTCGCCGGCGGCCCCCTCGGCCTCGGCGACCTCCTTCTCCGGGACGAGGGAGAGGTCGAACTCGACGGGAAGGCGCATGCGGGTCGCGACGAGGCAACGACCGCAGGGCGCCGTGAGTTCGAGCGCGGTGGACCCGTGGATCTGGACCCGCGTGCCGAACCGCTCGAGACGCACCGCGACCTGGGCCGGACCGACGGCCTGATAGCCGGCGCGGTCGCCTCGGAGGGCTTCTTCGAGACGGGCGAGGGGAACACCCCAGGTCCGTTCGAGGCCAGAGTCCTTGATTTCGTCAATGTTCACGCGCATTTGCGCAGTTCCGGGAGGCGAAAAGCGGTCCATTATAGGGACCGACCCCTGCAAGTCAAGGTGGCCGGCCCTGCGGCCGGCCCGCCCGCTACGGCCTCACCAGGCCGCGGGCGACGGCGAGGAGCGCGGCCTCGGCCTTCGTGGAGACGTCCATCTTCTCGTAGATCCGCTTCACGTAGGTCTGAACGGTGCCCTCTGCGATCCCGAGCGCGGTGGCCACGTCGGCGTAGGTGTGGCCGTGGACGAGCAACTCGAGGACCTCCCGCTCCCGCTTGGAGAGGGGCGGGCCGTGGTTCCGCTGGTCCGGCGCGTCGCCGCGAAGCTCGGAGAGGAGCACCTTGGCCGCGCGGGGGCTGATGGGGGCCGAGTCGCCCCGGAGGACCTCCTCGACCGCACGGGCCAGCTCCCCCGCGTGGAAGGGCTTCAAGATGTAGCCGGCCGCCCCGGCGCGAAGCGCGCCGAGCACCCGGGCCGGGATGTCGACCGCCGTGAGCGCGATGCACTGGGTCTTCGGGACTTCCCGGCGGATGGCGGCGATCACGTCTTCCCCGCTCATCCTGGGAAGGCCCAGGTCGACCAGCGCGACGTCGGGCACCTCGCGCTTCGCGAGCGCGATGCCCTCCTCGCCGGTGGCCGCGGTACCGCACATCTCGAACCCGTGCGCCGTCAGCACCTGGGCGATCAGGCGGGATACGGCCTCGTCGTCCTCGATGGCGATTGCTCTCGTAGGCATCGGCTAACCCCCGCCGTTCCGGTCGAAACTGCACCCGGATCGACTCCTCGACGTACCACGTACGAGGGACTCGGGCAAACTGGACCCCTGCATCCGGTACCTTACGAGCCTTCCGGTTTCGCGGCCGCAACACCCCGCGCCCGGATCCGCGGGACCAGGATGAGCGCGAGGCCGTAGCAGGCGAACGCGAGCACCAGCGTGGCCGGGCGTCCGTGCTTCAGGTCCTCGAGGAGCATCTTCAGCCCCGTGAAGGCGAGCAGCGGGTAGGCGAGCCAGGCCACCTCCGCGTGGAGTTCCCGCCGGCCGAGCGCGGCCGCGGCCAGCGCCACCACGACGAGCACGACCGTCCTCAGAGTGGCGAGCGCCGCCGGCCCACCGCCGGCCGCGAGGGGCGCCAGCCACGCGACGAGCGTCCCGGCGATGCCGAGCGCGATCGCGACGTCCACGAGCGTGGGGGAAACGCGCTCGAGGAGGCTCGAGCGGGGGACCCTGTCGGCGAGCGCCGCGCTCACGGCCAGCGCGACGAGCACCGCGAGGGTCCCGGCGCTCGTGCGCCAGTCGACGCTGCCCCCGAAGAAGAGGGCACCCACCGAGTGCGGCACGAGCCCGCTCCCGAAGGCGGCGGCGAGCCCGTAGGCCGCCGCGTGGACCGCCAGGGTCCGGCTCGACTTGCGGGACGAGAGGAACCCCATGCCGACCGCGAGCACGCCCCAGGCCAGCGACCGGGCCGGCTCGGCGAGGACGAGGGCCGTCCCGGCGAGGACGAAGACGATCGCGACCGACGTGTAGAAGTAGAAGTTCTCCCGGATCTTCTGGCGCTGCTCCACGAAGGCGAAGGCCAGCCCGTAGGCAGCCACGCCGGTGAGGAGCGCCATCACGCCGAAGCCCGCCTGCCCCATGCCCGAGCGCACGGCCACCCAGACCGTGCCGCCGATGCCCACGCCGATGACGGCGGCGGTCTGGATCATCTCGAAGGGCACCACCTTGCGCCCCAGGTAGATCGTGCGGGTCGCGAAGCTGCCCAGGAAGAGCGCCACGAGGGTGGTCTGGACGAGCAGCGCGCCGGCGGCGCCCTCCTTGGCGGCCGGCACGGCGACGAGCAGCACCACCAGGTCGGCGACGAGGGCCGTGGGCCAGCGGAGCCCCGTCCAGTCGCGGACGTAACCGATCCAGAGGGCCGCCACGCCGAGCAGCACGAGGTAGAGAGCGCCCGGGACGAGCTGTCCGTTCGCCTTCTGCATCAGGGCGAGCGCGGTCACGATGCCGCCCAGCGAGACCACCCAGGCGAGCGACGGCAGCATCCGCCGCGTGGCCAGGAGCAGCGCGGCCGCGGTCAGCGCCGCGAGCACCGCCGCCGCGCCGGCCGGCGAGAAGAGCCGGAAGCGGCTGGTGGCCTCGTAGAGAAGCGGGAATCCGATCATCACCACCAGGACGGCGTGGAAGCCGGCCGAGAGCTGCTGGCCGGCCTTCCCGGCCCGATCGGCCATGAACATCCAGACGCCGGCGTAGAGGAAGCCGAGCCCCACGCCCGCCCAGGCCGGGATGGTGCCGGAGTCGGTGACGGCCCGGAGGATGAAGGCGCCCGCGAGGACCAGGAACGACCGGCCACCGAGCGAGAGGATGCGGGTGGCCTGCGCCGCGTCGAAGGTCCCTTCCTTGGAGGCGGACGGACGGTACGGGGCGGCCGACCGGTTCAGCGCAGCCTGCGCGGCCGAGCGGCGCTGCGGCCCCGCCTGCTCCAGCGAAGCCACCCGGCTCTCCAGCCGCGCCACCACGTCCGCCAGATCGGCGAGACGCGCCGCGAGCAAGGCCGTGTCCACCATCCCCTCCCCCGTGCCGGGCTCTCCCGGAGGCGCGTCCGACGTCACGGCGCGTGGCCGGCCGCGGCCTGCCCTGCGGTCGGAGCGGCCGGCGGATGGTCCGCGCCTCCCTCGGGCTCCTCGATGCCGAGCACCCGGTCGAAGATCCAGAGGATGACGAAGGGGGCCACGAAGAGGGCGATGGCCATGAGCACACCCTCGCGCCCGAAGATCTCCGGCTCGTAGGGGGAGCGGAGTCCGCGCAGCGACTTGGAGAGGAGCTGCCCGCCGATCACGATGTTCCAGCGCATGGCGAACACCTGGATCAGCGTGAGGAACGCCGCCACCGTGGCCAGCGTGTTGCGAACCTTCTCGTGCAGGTAGCGGTTCATGAGGACCACCACCGCGAGCAGGATGAACGGGATGAGGCCGCCCACGATCATCTGCATCGTCACGTAGGAGAAGGAGAGCCGGGTGGTGAGGAGCTCCGAGATGATGAGCCAGGACTCCGACTTCTCGTAGGCCATCACGATGAGCTCGAGCTCCTCGAGCGTGATGGTGAGGATGAGGAAGAACCAGAGCCAGCTGGCGAGCGCCTGGACGCAGGTGGCGACCACGGGGCGGCGGTCGAGCTTCGCGAAGACCTGGTAGATGATGATGAGCAGCGCGATGCCGGAGACCGCCGCCGACAGAAGGAAGATCACCGGCATGAGCGGGGTGGACCACCAGGGGTTGGCCTTGATGGCGCCGAAGATGAAGCCCACGTAGCCGTGGAGCATGCAGGCCGCCGGGAGGCCGATCCCGGCCAGGATCATGATGGCCTTGTGGTCGATCTCCACCGCCTCGGGCGAGGTGTCGTAGGTGCCGAGCGCCAGCGTGGCGTAGAAGGTGCGCTTGAATCCGCGGCTTCGTCGGGCGCGGTCGATGATCTCCTGCCGCCAGACGAACCAGAGCTCGAGCACGAGCACCAGCATGTAGAAGGAGTAGAGGATGCCGAAGCCGGCCATGGCCGAGGTGAAGTTGGGGGTGATGATGACGTACGGCCCGCGCTGCGGCTGCCCCAGGTGCAGCTGGAGCGGCAGCGACGCCACCAGGAGGAAGGCGAACGACGTCGCCATGGCGAGCCGGGCCACGGGTTTGAACTCCTGGCGGCCGAAGAGGTGGTAGAGCGACGTCACGATGAAGGAGCCGGCCACGAACCCGGTGATGTACGGGTACATGACGATCATCAGGCTCCACGTGACGTGGATGTCGTTCGGGAAGGCGAATCCGCTGATCTCGGGCATCACCGGACCTCCTTGTCGAGGTTCGTGTAGTAGCACTGCGGCTCGGTGAGCAGGTGTCCCTGCAGGATCTGGACGCGTTCGTGCTCGATGGTCCCGCGCACCGGGTCGCCCTCCTTCTTCAGATCGCCGAACTGGCGCGCCTGGGTGGGGCAGACGGTGACGCAGGCGGGCTTCAGCCCCTTGGTGATGCGGTGGTAGCACCAGGTGCACTTCGAGGCGGTGTGCGTGGCCGGGTGGATGAAGCGGCTTCCGTACGGGCAGGCCTGCACGCAGTACCCGCAGCCGATGCAGCTGTCGCTGTCCACGAGGACGGCGCCGTCCTTGGTCCGGTAGGAGGCACCCACCGGGCACACCTGCGTGCACGGGGTGGCGCGGCAGTGGTTGCAGATCTTGGGGACGAAGAAGGACTTGGTGGCGGCGAAGCCCACCTGCACCGGGGGGAAGCCGTCCATGCCGCCGCTCGGGGAGTCGACGTGGCTGTCGTTCATGCCCACCACGTAGCGCTCGATCCAGGTGCGGAAGAAGCCGTCCGGCACCTCGTTCTCGGCCTTGCAGGCCCGCACGCAGGAGCCGCAGCCGATGCACTTCGTGGTGTCCACCAGGTAGGCCCAGAGGTGCTCGTTCCAGTCGTACTCGCCGCCGCCCGGGTGGGAGGCCTCGGCGCCGTCGGAGCCACCGGAGGAGGCGAGCGCCGCCCCTCCGATGACGGTGACCACTGCGCCGCCGGCCAGCTTGAGGGTGCCGGAGAGGAACTCCCGGCGGCTTCCGTTGCACCCGTCGTGACAGTCGCTCATGGTGTCCTCTCTCAGGGCTTGGGCGAGTGCGGATCGTGGCACTGCAGGCAGACCTTGCCCTCGACCGGCCCGTTCACGTGCTGGTCGAGCACCACCTGCGGGAACTTCGCGGGGCGCCCCTCGATCTTGCGGTGGCAGCGCGCGCAGAGCGTGAAGGAGCGGTCGATGGGGGGCTTCACCACCGAGCCGTCGGCCTTCACGTGGGCGCCCAGCGGACCGTGGCAGATCTCGCAGCTCACGTTCTTGTGGGCGCCGGCGGTGCGCTTCTTGGCCTGGTCTTCATGGCAGTCGGCGCAAGCTGCGGCGCCGGCGTGCATCGGCGGGCGCAGGTTCATCTGCTCGGCCACGCTGGCTCCGCGATAGCGCCCGTAGAGCCCGTAGCTCTTCGGCACCAGGAAGCCGCGCGCCAGGAGCACGACGGCGAGGATGATCGCGACCAGGAGAACGATGCGGAAGACGTGCCTTGCGTGATCCATTCAGCGGACCTCCGGCCCGGAGCCACCGGGCGGGTCGAGGCGTTCGGGGGCGAACAGGAAGGCGAGCCAGTTGCGGTGCACTTGGGGGCGCTCCGGATCGAGTGGCAGGGACTCCCGGGCGAAGAGCACCGAGAACAGGGAAGCGTGGGACCGGGGCGGCGCGGGGGGGGTCTCGGGCAGGGTTTCGGCGGCGAAGATCGAGCGGAGCCCGGACCGCCTTGTGGGAGCGGGATCGGAGAGGGGCGGCGGCGGGAGCTTCTCCACCTTGAGGCCCGACCTCATGATCTGGACGAGCCGTTCGAGACGAACACCCAACGCCGCACCTCCAACCGGTTTCGACGGAAGGGAGCACAAACGGAGGCGCCGGATCATTTCGCCTTGCGTCAAATCGTACCTGCGCCTGATCCAGATCAACCGGGGACGCCTCCGGGCCCCTGATAGAGTCACCGGGTCGCAATGCTCCTCGCCACAGTCCTCGCCCTCTCCCTCTCGGCCGGCGCTTCGTGCGTGGAGATCCTCTCCCTGTCCGACCTGCACGGGCGCATCGACGCGCTCCCCGGCATCGGCGGCGCCATCGCTCCGGTCCGCGCCCGCGGGCCCGCCCTCCTCCTCGACGCAGGAGACTCGGCCCAGGGGACCCTGCAGGCGTCGCTCTCCCGGGGGGATGCGGTGGTGGCGGGCCTCATTTCACTGGGAGTGAATGCGGCCGCGCTCGGAAACCACGACCTCGACTTCGGACAGGAGGCGGCCCGCCGGCGCATCGCCGCGGCCCCCTACCCCACCCTGGCCGCCAACCTCCGCGACGCCCGCACCGGCCAGATGCCCGCCTGGCCGGGCCTGGCGCCGAGCCGCCTGTTTCGCCTGCCCGGCGGCCCGGTGGTCGGCGTCTTCGGACTCGCCACCCCTTCCACCCCGAAGCAGACGATGCCGGCCAACGCCGCGGGGCTCCGCTTCGGCAAGCTCGAGCCGGAGGCCGAGCGGCAGGCCCGCGACCTGCGCGCCCGGGGCGCCGAGATCGTGGTGGGGCTCGTCCACGCCGGCGGCAGTTGCCGGGAGGCCGCATCGCCGGACGACCTCTCCAGCTGCGATCCGAAGGCCGAGCTCTTCCGGCTGGCGCGGGCCCTGCCCCCCGGTCTCGTGGACGCGCTCGTGGGCGGCCACACTCACGGCCTCCTCTCCCACCGCGTCAACGGCGTGGCCCTCGTCCAGGGGGCGCCCCACGGGGCGTCGGTGGGATGGGTCACCCTCTGCCGGGGGGAGCCGGCCGGGTTCCACCTCGCCATCCGCCCGGGGGACGGCGCCGGCGGCGACGCCTTCGCCGACCCGAAGGTGACCGCGGCGATCGCTCCCTGGATGGCCCAGACCGAGGCGGAGCTGCGCCGCCCCGTGGGCGTCCACCTCGACCGACCGCTGGGTCGAAGCCGCGACCGGGTCTCGCCGCTGGGCGCGGCCGCTGCGCAGGCGGCCCGATCGGCCATGGGGGCCGAGTTCGGCCTCGTGAACGCCGGGGCGCTCCGGACATCCCTGCCGGCGGGCGACCTCCGCTACGGCCAGCTCTACGAGGCGATGCCCTTCGACGACGGGCTCGCGGTGATCCGCATGACCGGGGCCGACCTGCTCGCGGCGCTCCGCGCGCTGTCCGGCTTCCGCCACGAGGCGCCCCAGGTGGCGGGGCTCCTCTTCGACGGCGAGGCGGCCCGCACCTGCGCCGGAGTCCCGCTCGACCCGGGGAAGACCTACACCGTGGCGATGAACGAGTTCCTGGCGGTGGGCGGTGACGGGCTGCGCCGGGTGCTCGCGCGCCTGCCCCCGGGCGCCCTCACCGTGCGCGGCGATCTCCGGCTCCGCGACGCGACCCTGGCGTGGCTCCGGACGTCGAGCCCCGCCGCTCGCGCGCGCCCCTGCCCGTGATCCGGCGGGTCGGGGGATGCTCCTTGCCTTTCGCACGCCCCTGCAATAGATACGCGAGCGTTCGCGCGGTTAGCTCAGCTGGATAGAGCATCAGCCTCCGGAGCTGAGGGCCACAGGTTCGAATCCTGTACCGCGCGCCAGTCTCTCCGAGGCCCCACCGGCTGCTGGCCGGTGGGGCTTTTCTTTGACCGGCGCGGGCGCCATCAGCCACTGATCCAGAGCACCGACGCGATGTCCTGCTGGCCGATGGTTCCGTAGCAATCGGCTCTCCGTTGCCGTTCATTGCCGGGCGTGTCCGTGTACGTCGCGAGCGACTCCCAGCCCCCGCCCGAGGCCTCCGTGAAGCCCAGGCCGCATCGGCCGACGCGCCCGATGTCCGTGCAGATGGAGGACGAATAGGTTCCCTTCAAGCTTCCCTCGCAGGCCGTCTTCGGCTGGCTCGCCGTGATGCCCGAGCTGTACATGATGCAGACGTGGTAATCGCCCGGGATGTCGCAGCTGCCGTTCGACGTAGGCAGCCGACCCCACGGCGCTGTCGAGGTAGCCGGTGGCAATGGCGATGGCCTTCATCGTCTCCGACCTCGAGACCGTGACCGGACCGGCGTAGAGCGTGGAGGTCGCGGTCGGGCCCCGTGCCAGGCGCCGGTTCCCGTGGCATCCTTCAGCCTTCCGCTACGCGGCCGCCTTCGACTTCGCCCAGGCGATGAACCGCCCGTGCTCCGCGTCCTGGCGAGCCAACGCGGCGAAGAGCTCGCGAACCCCCGGGTCGCCTTCGGCAGCAGCCTCCTCGGCATGCACCAGGGAGAAACGCTGCTCCACCTCCCCAAGCCGCCGGAGCATCGCGTACGGGTCGCGCCGGGCCGTGGCGGAGGCCAGTTCCTTGCGAATCACCGCCAGGGCGTCCGACATCTCGGCGAGGGATGCGGTCATCTTCTTGAGGGTCGCCGGCGACCAGGGCAGGTGGGACTGGTGCCGCTCGAGCAACCGCAGGCGCATCGCGTGCTGCCTCTCCTCCGAGGCGAGCCGGACGAACGTGTCGCGGAGGACGGCCGAGCGGAAGAAGGTCTCCGCCATCACGGTGTAGATCTCCTCCGCCTGCAACTCCACGCGGGCTGCGGTGCGGAGGAACTGAGAGGCCTGGGCGTGCATACGTTCTCCTGTTGAAGACTCATGAAATCGATCATGCATGCGGCATGCCCCGTGCGACCGTTCGGGACCGGTACACTTTTTCGAGCGGGCTGCTCGGCACACGTGTGGAGTATCGTTGCCCGGTGAAGACCCGCCTCGCGCTCGTCGTGCCGCTCCTCGCCGGGCTCGGCTGCGCATCCGGCCCGCCTCCCCTCCCCCCTCCCTCCTGGATCCCGCCGCCCCAGTCGGCCGCCTGCACCGACTGGAAGCCTTGCGAGAACGTGAAGAAGTGGTTCGTGGTCGAGAAGGAGGCTGCCGAGGCCTGGCCGGCCTGCCATCCCACGCCGATGAAGGGTGCGGCGCAGGACTGCGCCCGGGCCGACGCCGCCTACCTCAAGGTGCACAAGGAGCAGCTCGACTACTTCGGCAACCTCTGCTCCGGCTCGGTGGGCTCGAGCCAGTGGGCCGTCATGCCCTACATGGGGACGCCGGAGAACGACCGGATCGCCACCTGCGGCGGTCGCGGCGGCAGCGGTCCCTTCACCTGCCGCGTGCTCGAGTGGACCTGGGCCACCGCGACGAAGGGCGGTGCGTTCGTGGTGTTCCTGGTCCAGCCCGACGGCGCGGCCCCAGGCACCTGGGCCGTGAACAACTGCTCCTACTGCGAGTCGGGCGGGGCGTGCCGGGAGTTCCCCTTCCGGCCGTGACGACCTATCCGCCGTCCCTCGACTGGAGCACCGATCGCTTCGAGGCGAAGCCGGCGCGCACGGCCAGGTAGTCGCCGTCCGGGAGCAGGAGGCCCCGGGAGATCTTCCGGATCTCCTCCTCCTCGTCGCCGGTGATGACCCCGTCGGCGGCCGCCACCGCGAAGAGGCACTGGAGCAGCCCGATCTTCTGCTCGAACGTGGCCGCGTCGCGCAGCTCCCGGGTGGCCACGAAATTGTGGGTGGGGCCGAGCATGCGCTGGGTGGCCTTCGCGATCTCGACCACCATCGCAGCCTGCGACGCGTCGAGCCCGCCGTGGGTGGCGACGAGCCGCTCCATCTCCGCCACCTCCGCCGGCTCCACCACGAAGTCCACGTTGGCGACCCGGGCGAGGAGGAAGGCGAAGAGGGAGAGGTGGCGCGCGTCGGCCGGATCCATGGAGTCGAGCTGCGCGGAGATCCGGTGCACGATCTCGGCCTCGGGGTTGCGCGGGGTCTCGGGGGCGAGCCCGAGCCATTCGAGCAGGGACATGGGGCAATCCTACCGTGCGGGGCGGGGGACCGCCGTTTAGATCGGCGCCATGATGGACAAGCTTCAGCTGACCGACGCGGAGTGGCGGGCCCGCCTCTCCCCCGAGGCGTACGCGGTGCTCCGCGGCCACGGCACCGAGAGGCCGTTCGCGGGCTGCTTCGTGGCCACCCACACGCCGGGCACCTACGAGTGCGCCGGATGCGGAAACCCGCTCTTCCGGTCCGGATCCAAGTTCGAATCGGGGACCGGCTGGCCCTCCTTCACCGCGCCGGTCGGGCCGGAGGCGTTGACCACGATCGTCGATCGGTCGCACGGGATGATCCGGACCGAGGTGCGCTGCGCCCGGTGCGACGGTCACCTCGGGCACGTCTTCCCGGACGGCCCGCCGCCCACCGGGCAGCGCTTCTGCATGAACTCGGTCGCGATGACGCACCGGCCGGACCCCGGATAGTGCCTCGCCCCGATCAGTACCCGGAGACGCCTCCGCCGGACGTGGGAGGGGCCGCCGCGGTGATGGTGATGGTCAGGGTGGACGGGGCCATCATGCTGGTGTGGTTCCGGCAGTAGTAGAGGAGCACCGTGCCATCCGGCAGCCCGGTGGGCAGCGTGAAGGTCCTCGTGCCGCCGTGGAAGAGACCGGTGTCCGCGGGGGTGATCCCGGCCGGCGCCCCCAGGACGAACAGATCCACCCCGGCCTGCTGGGTCACCGAGTGATCGGTCGCGGAGGCGTTGACCACCGTGACGGTGGCGCCCGACGGGGCCGTCAGGTTGGTCGGGCTGAACGACAGCGTACCGACCGTGACGTAGTAGCCGGGCGGGCCGCTGGTTGCGGGGGTCGAGCCGCAGCCGGCCAGCGCGGCGAGGGACAGGGACACGACGAGGGACCGGAGGCCGTTTCGCGAGTTCATGGTTCTCCTTGCACCATTCGGTGAAATTCACGGCTAGTGAACTTCCAGATTCTTAACCGGAGCGATCGGTCAAGACTCGATTACCGACAGTGAGGGGCGATCAAAAACGGTTTCGTCAGAACCCGCCGGCTTCCTCGCCCAGGACGCGCGCCATCCGCTGCTGGATCTCGGACGCGATCCGCAGCGACTCGCGGAAGAAGCGGCGCTCGAGCGGGTTGAGGGCGTGGGGGTCGATCCGGTTGTGCGGGGCCTCGCCGTTGCGCCCCTGCTCGAGCTGGTGGCGCAGGCGGAGCACCTGCACGAAGTGGAAGGCCTCGATCCATCCCTCCGCCTCCCGCCGGTCCGCGCCGACGATCCCGGCCGCGAGGCGCATCCGCTCCTCCGTGCCCGGGGCCCCCTCCCCCACCGCCAGGGCGAAGATCCGTCCGGCGTCCACGAAGAGGGCCGCCGCACCGATCTTCAGATCCACCGTTCCGGCATGCGCGCCCGATCCCTCCACGGCGAAGTCCCGGAAGAGTCCGAGCGGCGGTCGGCGCTCGAGCGCGTTCCGGACCAGCAGGGAGAGGAAGCCCCGGTGGCGCGGGGCGATCCGGGTGAGGTCGTCCCGCATCGCGTCGGCCAGCGATGCGTTCCCGTGGATGGGACGGAAGTCGAAGTGGATGGTGGCGGCGAGGAGCGCCTGGGGCGTGGGCACCTCGATCCAGGAGCGGAAGCGATCCCGCCACTCCCCGATCGTGAGGCAGCAGGCGGGGTTCCCCGCCATCACGCCTCCCCGGCAGAGGGGGAAGCCGCAGGCGGCGAGTGCCTCATTCACTTTGCGTGAAATCGCCACCAGCCGGTTGCGCAGCACCTCCACGTCGTCCCCCGGCCCGGGCGAGAAGGCGAGCCCGTTGTCCTGGTCGGTGCAGAGGGTCTGCTCCCGCCGCCCCTCGCTCCCGAAGGAGAGCCAGCAGAGGTCTACCCCCGCGAGCGACTCCCCCGCGAACACGATCTGGATGCCCCGCTCCGACACCGCGTCGGAGAGCGCGGAGACCGTCCGCGTGACCCGCGACGCCGAGACGCCCGCGTCCACCATGTCCCTCCCCAGGTCGCCGATGCCGTGGGCGAGGCGGACCAGCGCGGCCACGTCGGCGGCCGCCGCGATCTCGTCGGCGAACTCGGAGGCGTCGAGCTCGGAGTGGCCGTCGTCGGCGTGGCGCAGCACCGCACGCGGACCCTGCCCGGCGCCGGTCGCCGCGCGCGCAGCCGGGAGGGGAGGCGCAACGCCCAGCACGCTCGCCAGCCGGACCAGTTCCTCGAGCTCCGCGGGGCTGACGTGGCCGCTGGCGGCGGCGACCCGGTAGGCGTCGTGGAGCAGTCCGGTCCGCAAGCCGGGGTCCCGGACGGCGCCCACGAGGGCCTCGGTGGTCACGGAGCGGTCGGCGGCGCGTCGGCGGGCCTCGCTGCGGGCATCCGGACCCAGCCCGAGCCGGCTCGCGACCTCGGCGACGACCTCCTCCTCGGCCGCATCCCGCCCGTCCACCGCGGCGAGGCGGACCAGGGCGGCGAGGCAAGCCTCCCGCTCGTGGAGGGGGTCGTCGGGTCCGCGGGCCAAGGGTGGCGACTCTTACCCCTGGAGCCGGGGTTCGGGCCAGGGCATCCCCCGAAGGAGTTGGAAGAAAGGGCGCCGCTCCTGGCCGGAATTCACTACGCTCCCGGGTGGAGAACGATCCTGGCAAACCGCATCGGAACCTCCTGGCCGCAGCGCCCCGTCAACGGCCCCTACGACGCCATCGTCGTCGGCTCCGGCATCGGCGGCCTCGGCGCGGCCGCCATCCTGGCGCGCCGACGCGGCCTGCGCGTGCTCGTCCTCGAGCGCCATTACACCGCCGGTGGATTCACCCACACCTTCGAACGGGATGGCTTCGAGTGGGACGTGGGGGTCCACTACGTCGGCGGCGGGACCGGCCGGGGCGGAGCGGTCGGCAGGCTCTTCGACTACGTGACCGACGGCCAGCTCCGCTGGGCGCCGATGCCCGACGTCTACGACCGCATCGTGATCGGCGACCGGGAGTTCGACCTGGTGGCCGGCGAGCAGCGATTCGTGGACGGGCTCGCGGCCGCGTTCCCGTCCGAGCGGAAGGGCATCGCGGCCTACGTCACCCAGGTGAAGGCCTGCGCCCGATCCGCGGGACCGTACTTCGCGTCCAGGGTCCTCCCTCCCTGGGTGGCCTCGCTGCTCGGCGGGGCGATGCGGCGCGGGTTCCTCCACCACGCCCGCCGCACCACCGGCGAGGTCATCGCGTCCCACGTGCGGGATCCGGTGCTCCGCGCGGTTCTCGCCGGACAGTACGGCGACTACGGCCTCCCCCCGTCGCTTTCCAGCTTTGGCAACCACGCACTCGTCGCCCACCACTATCTGAACGGCGCCGCCTACCCGGTGGGCGGCTCGAGCCGGATCGCGGCCACCCTCCTCCCGGTGGTCGAGGGCGCGGGCGGACACGTGGCGGTGGCCGCCGACGTGGAGCAGGTGGTCGTGGAGGACGGCCGGGTGGCGGGCGTGCGGATCGCGGGTGGCCAGGTGGTGCGGGCGCCCATCGTGGTGAGCGACGCCGGCTGGGCCCTCACGGTGGGGCGGCTCGTGCCGCCCGAGTGGCGCGAGCGCTTCCCCTCGCTGAGCGGGATCGGTCCCTCCCCCGCCCACCTCTCCCTCTACGTCGGGGTGCGCGGCACCGCGAGCGAACTCGGACTCTCCGGCACGAACCTGTGGCTCTACCCGGACGCCGACCCGGACGGCAGCTTCGCCCGGTTCGCCCGGGACCCCGAGACCCCGTTCCCGGTCGTCTTCCTCTCCTTCCCGTCCGCGAAGGACCCCACCTTCCTCGATCGATTCCCGGGCAAGACCACCCTGGAGGCGGTCACCATGGGGCCCTACGCCCCGTTCGCCCGATGGGAAGGCACCCGCTGGGGCCACCGCGGGCCGGAGTACGAGGAGATGAAGGAGCGGCTCCGGGCCCGCCTGCTCGCCATCGTGGAGGCGCGCCTCCCGGCCATCCGGGGGCGCGTGGAGATCGCGGAACTCTCGACCCCGCTCTCCACCCGGACCTTCGCCGCGCATCCGCACGGCGAGGTCTACGGCCTCGAGGCCACGCCGCGCCGCTTCGAGGCCAGGCTGCCCGTCCGCGCCCCCCTCCCCGGCCTCTTCCTGACCGGAGCCGACGCCGCCACGAGCGGCCTCGCCGGCGCGCTGTCCGGGGCGGTGCTCTGCGCATCGGCGATCTTGAAGGAGAACACCTTCGCTGCGATCCTGAAGGAGACCAAATGACGAGCTTCCGAGGACCCATCCTCGACATGCCGGAGATGGACTCCCCCCACCGCGAGATGGTCGCCCGGGCCGAGGAGCTGGCCGTGGCCGCGCGATCCCGGAACGCGAAGAAGGCCGCCAACCTCCTCGACGAGCTCCTCGAGACCACCGCGTTCCACTTCGCCCAGGAGGACGAGTGGATGGACCGCACGTCCTACCCCGACCGGGTGGCGCACCGGACGGCCCACGACCTCTTCCTCCAGGACCTGCACGCCTCGGCTCTGGAGATCCGGGCCGCCGGCATCACCCCACGCGTTCTCGAGTGGGCCTGCGGGAGGCTCCCGCAGTGGATCCGCTTCCACATGGAGAAGAACGACCGGCCGCTGGCCCGCCACATCGAGCGCGCGACCATCCGACGGACCGACGTGGCGCTGGAGCCTCGAAGCTGACGCCGACCGGGGGCGCAGACTACCGGGCCGAGGGTCGCGCCGGGCGCACGTACCGCTCGAAGTAGTCCCCTGGATTCCATGCGGGGCGCTCCCCCGCGCCCGCCACGACCCAGGCCAGGAGGAACTGGAGCCGGGCGAAGCGCGCCGTCTCCCCCCAGAGCCAGGCGGGATTCCACTCGTCCCTGGGCGTGTGGGCGCGGTCGCCGTCCCGGGCCGGACCCGGCGTCACGTACAGTGAAGGAATGCCGACCCGGACGAAGCTCCACTGGTCCGAACGCACGAAGACCGCTGCCCCGGGCACCGGATCGGGCACCAGCGAGATCTGGAGGGCGTCGGCGGCACGGCGGACTGCTCCGCCCAGCGAGGAGTGCTCGGCGCCGCGTGCGACCGCATTCTCGAGCGGGGATGCCGTGGGGGCCCCGTCCACGTTGAGGTCGGCCACGATCCCGCCAGGCTCCACGACCGGATGGACCGCCAGGTAATGGGACCCGAGCAGCCCCTTCTCCTCCCCGGTGACGGCGGCGAAGAGCACCGAGCGGGCCGGGCGGCGAGGCTGCGCGGCGAGGGCGCGGGCCACCTCGAGCATCACCGCGACGCCGACGGCGTTGTCGGCAGCCCCGTTGTAGATGGCGTCGCCGTCCACCGGCTCGCCGATCCCCAGATGGTCGAGGTGGGCGGTGACGACCACCGTCTCCCGGGCCAGCACCGGATCGGATCCACGCAGGATCCCGAGCACGTTGGACGACCGCGCCGGCCGGAGCTCGGAGACGGTCTTCATGGCCGCCTTGAGCGGCCAGTCCTGGGGGGCGAGCCGGTTCTGCTCCGCCCGTTCCAGGATCCCCCGGGCGCCGCCGGGCACCCCGGCCGCCTCGACGATCTTCCCGAAACCCTGCCAGGAGACCAGCGCGCGGACCGCCAGCCCGGAGATCCGCTCCCCCAGCACCGGCCCCTCGGTCCAGGCCATCTGCTCACTGCGCCGCGACCGGGAGAAGGCCTCCCAGGAGGCGTAGGAGCGCTCCATCTCCGGCGTGTAGGCGAAGATCACGCCGGCTGCACCCCGCGCGGCGAGCCTCCGCATCTTGTCGTCGGCGCTCGCGTAGGTGGCCCGGGGCGCCGGCGGGAAGAAGCTGGGGCGGTCGGAGGAGGGGGCGCCGTGCAGGACGACGGCGATCTTCCCCTTCAGGTCTACACCGCGGAGATCGTCGTATCCGTACTCCGGCGCCGAGATCCCGTACCCCACGAAGGTGAGCGCGCCATCGAGCTCGGCCTCGAAGAGCTCCCCGTCGCCGAGGGCCACGAAATCCTTCCCGCGCAGGAGCCGGATGGGCGGCCGCCCCGGCCCGTGCACGAGGAGCGACGACGACTCCTGATCCACCACCCAGGCGCGGAGCGGCACCACCTGCTCCCAGCGCCCCTCCCCGGCGGCGGGCTCGAGCCCCAGGGACTGCATCTGCGTCGAGACCCAGAGCGCCGCGATCTCGTGGCCGCGCGTTCCGGTGCCTCGCCCCTCCAGGAGATCCGAGGCCAGGAACCGCGTTCCGGCCGAGAGGGCGAGCGGGCTCACCGCTGCGAGACCCGGCGCCGCGTCCCGGAGGAGCGCCTCGGCCGTCGGATCGGGGCTTGCCCCGGCGAGCAGGAGGGCGAGAATGGCGGCGGTCATGATCCTTGAAGATACACCTCCGGGGAGGCCGCCGCCGGCGGCCGACTTCCTGCATCGGCTCGTGCCGGCGCTCGGCAAGCGGGTATGCCGGCTCGGGCTCTCCGTGTCGCACGGGCTCGACGAGCGCGGCATCCGAGAGGCCCTCGACGGCGAGATGAACTACGTCTTCTGGAATCCCACCGCCCGCCGGCTCGTCCGTCCGCTCCGCGACGCGCTCGCCCGGGAGCGGGAGCGATACGTGGTCGCCACCGGCCCCACCTTCGGCTGGTTCGCGGGTTCGATCCGCAAGCGGGTCGAGGCGGCGCTCCGCCTGCTCGGCACCGACTACCTGGACGTGGTGCAGCTCTACTGGCTCGGCGTCTCGTCGTCCCTCGGGGAGGCCCACGTCGAGGTGCTGGCGCGGCTGCGCGAGAACCTGGCCGCCGTCGCCCGGGGCCCTCTCGACGAGGGGGAGATGGACTTCATGCGCCGGCTGGGTCGGGCGGTGCACGGCTGAGGCGCGCACGCGTGTGGGCCATCCGCGCGGCGCGCGCCACCGCGCCCGCACCGGCAGCCGCCGCACCCACGGTCACGACCCATCCCACCCAGGGGAGCGCCGCACCGGCGCGGAGCAGCAGCAGGGCGATCATCGTCCAGAGAAGCCGGGCCCCCAGGCTGGGCGCACCAGCCCCGCGGCGTGCGCGCGCGCGCAGCCAGTCGCCGAGGCAGATGGCGCTCGAGGAGTAGCCCGCGAGCACGAGGAGCGTCCACGCCGCCGCGACACCCAGCGCGACCGGGATGCCGACGAGGGTGATGGCGAGGAGTCCGGCGGCGATCGGCAGACCGGCGAGGGCGGCGATCCCCACGAACTCGGCGAGCCCGGCGCGGCGCCACTCGATGGCTGCGGCATCCCGCGCCAGCCCGGGGGCGACCGCCATCCAGGCCCAGGCGAGGAGCAGCATCCCCATCTGGAGCAGCCCGGCCCGGGCCGCATCGACCACCCGCGCGCGCGCCGTGGCCGGCACGGCCGGTTCCAGCGTCACCTTCCCCGCGATGCGGGCTCCCTCGGCGATCCGGGGCGGGTTGGCACCGCGCACGACCAGGTCGCCGCGGAGCCGCGCCTTCGGACCGATCACCACGTCGTCGGACCGGATGCGCGCGACCCCGTCCACGTCCCCGTCGATCTCCACGTAGGAGCCGGCGGCATCGAGGGTCCCGGCCACGTCGCCCCGGTCGACGATGCGCCGGCCGGCCAGCATGGCGTTGCCGCCGACCCGCGTCCCCTTCGAGAGCGTGATCTCTCCGCCCCCCGCGAGCAGCGCGTCCCCCACCCATCCCTGCACCACCACCCGTCCGCCGAGTACCCGCACGTCGTCGCCGACGATCCCGCCCACGTGGACGTCGAGCCCGGCGGCGTTGAGATCGCCGGTGACGACGCCGTCGAGCCCCGCCTGGAGGGCCCCCATGGTGAGGTCCCCCTCCACCTTGCCGTGCACGTCCACCGTGCCCCCGGCCAGGTACTGGTCGCCGGCGAGGACGCCCTTCTTCACGAGCAGTTCACCGACCTCCTGCGCCGGGACCGCCCCGGGCGCGAGGAGCAGCAGCGCGGCGAGCAGGTGCCGGATCTGGCTCTTCATGCCCGGTCATCCTATCGTGTGGGGTCACCCCTCGCCGGAGGTACACATGCGAAGCCTCGTCGCCGCGCTCCTTTTCGCCGCCCTTCCCGCCTCGGCCCTCGAGATCGCCGGAGTCAACGTGGCGGATACCGCCACCCTGGACGGGAAGACGCTCGCCCTGAACGGCGCCGGCCTGCGAACGAAGAGTTTCCTCGCCATCAAGGTGTACGTGGGCGCGCTCTACGTCACCCAGCGCTCCGGCGACGCGGCGGCCATCGTGGCCGCGGACGCGCCGAAGCTCCTGCGGATCACGATGCTCCGCAACGTCGACAAGGACACCATGCTGAACGCCTTCCGGGACGGGATCGCCGCCAACTCCCCGAACCAGGCGGCTGCGCTGGCGCCCCGACTGAAGCAGGTGGAGAACTCCTTCCCGGCCGAGTTCAAGGAGAAGCAGGTGCTCGCGGTGAGCTACCTGCCGGGCCAGGGGACGACGGTGGGCGTCGAGGGCGACAAGGCCATCACCATCGAGGGCAAGGACTTCGCCGACGCGCTCTTCCGCATCTGGCTCGGGCCGAAGCCGACGGACGGCGGCCTCGAGGATCTGAAGGCCGCGCTGCTCGGCGCGAAGTGAGCGGGCCCCCGCGGGGGCGCCGGGTCAGCGTCGGCGCGCCGCGGGGACGAGCGCCGCCATGGCGCGCGGCACCGCGACGGCGAATTCCTCGCCGCGCTCCTTCATCCTCTGTTCCGCGGCCGCCGCGAGCAACGACCGAACCTGCTCGCTGGGGTGGATCCCGTACTGCCGGATCACTGCATCGACCAGGACGAAAACGGCCTCGCCACTGTCCATCGCCATTGCTCCTACGCCCATCGACGCCTCCCGCCACCGTCCCACGACGGTCCGGCGCAGACCGTAGCAGGGCTGGCGCGTGTGGCAAGGTCGCTCGGCGACCAATCTGGGTATCTCCCGCTATCAGCCCCTGCCCTGAGTCGGGCTACGAAACCCTGGGGCTTTCTTGACCCAGGGGGCTCGAAAAGGCATAACCAGTAAATTCATCATGTTACAGCATCTTATTTTTGGCAGGCCTCCTGCATTCTAAGAAGACCGCGCGGCCACCCCCCCTCCGGCCGTGCTGCGACCCCGGCGTTCTCGGAACGTCCGGGGTCGCGCTTTTTCAGAGGGCCTCGAAGAGCTCATCGAGCTTCGAGAAGAGCACCCGGTTGCCGTCCTGCCGGTAGCCCTCCAGGTTCCGCCCGAATTCCGGGATCCGGTCCAGGAAGGCCCCCAGGGCTTCCTGGGTCACGGCCTCGGCGGCCATCCCGTAGCCCTCCTTCATGAGATATCGCGCGTTCAGCACCTGCTCGAACTGCATGGCCACCGGGACGGAGAGGACGGGGCGATGAAGGTAGACCGCCTCCCCGAGCAGCGTGAACCCGCCGTTCGCCACCACGCCCCGGGCCGTGCGGAGATCGTCGATGAACCCGACGTCGGAGAAGGGTCGGAAGCGCAGCGACCCGTCCCGCTCCTCCTCCTGGATCCCGCGCCGCACGCCGTAGATCCGGCACTCCACGCCGGTGGCCCGCAGCCGTTCCAGCAGGGCCGCGTCGCTCGTGGAGGTCTGGTACACGAGCAGGTGCTCGCCGGTGTCCGGCCGTGCCGAGAGCACCTCCGGGCGCAGGATGGGGGGCACGAGCGTCGTCCTCTGTTTCACTACGGGTGGATAGAAGAAGGTGGTCACCAGGTAGTGGAGGCAGCCGGGCAGCTTGGCCTTCACGATCCCGCGCGTGAGCTGGGCCTCCGCCTCGTGACCGGCGGTGACCTCCGGTGGCAGGTCGCAGCGAGCGACGATCTGCTGGTTGTCGATGGAGATCACCGGGATCCCGTTCATCCGGGCGAACAGGTAGCTCCAGGACTCGAAGTCGCTCACCACCACGTCGGGTCGGAAGCGTTCCGCCAGGTCGAAGAAGGCCCGGATGTTCTCCGGCCAGCCGCCGGACACGAGCGCCCCCTTCAGGTTGGCCAGGACCGTCCGGAAGTTGCGGACCCGGTTGTCCTCGTAGACCAGCGTGAGCCCCCAGATGTGATTCACCCCCAGCCGGTCCGACTCGATCGCCTTCAGGTAGTCGTGGGCGCGACCCGATACCACCACCTCCACCTGGTGGCGTCGCGAGAGCTCGTCGAGCACCACCCGGGACCGGATGGCATGCCCCATTCCCTCGCCGACCACGCCGTAGAGGATGCGCACACCCCAAGTCTAACCGTGTCAGCGGGCCGCTTCCGGGTTACATGGGTCGGGTGCGGCCCGATGGCCGCCCGGGAAAACGGAGACCGTGGCCGGATGCCCTTCGTCGAGGTCGAATCGCCCCTGCTACCCGGGAAACCGTCCCCGATCCACGTCCGGGAGTCGGGTCAGGGCGACCCCCTCGTGGTCCTCCACAGCGGATGGGGCTGGGAGGCCTACCCGTTCGATCGGCAACTCGCCGCCCTCGGCGACGAGTTCCGGATCGTCGCCCCCGACCGGGTGGGGTACGGGCGGTCGCCGGCGCTCGGCACCCTCCGCGACGGTTATCACCAGGAGTACGCGCAGGAGACCCTCGCCGTGATGGACGCGCTCGGGATCGAGCGGGCGGCACTCTGGGGCCACAGCGACGGCGCCGTGATCGCGGCCTGGATGGCCGTGCTGGCCCCGCAGCGGGTCCGCGGGGTGGTGCTCGAGGCGGTCCACTTCTTCCGGGCCAAGGTCGCCTCCATCGACTTCTTCCGGACCGCGGACCGGAACCCGGAAACCTTCGGTCCCCAGGTGGTCGATGCGCTCCGGCGCGACCACGGCGACCCGCGCTGGCGGGAGATCGTCGGCGAGGGGGCGCGCGCCTGGCTCCGGATCATCGAGCGAGGCCAGGCGGAGGGGGGCGACGTCTACGACGGCCGTCTCGGCGAGATCGCCTGCCCGGTCCTGTTCCTGCACGGAACGCGCGACCCGCGAACCGAGCCGGGGGAGATCGAGGCGGCCCGGACCGTCCTGCGCGACGGGCGCATCGCCTGGATCGACGCCTCCCACTCCCCCCATTCCAGCCCCCGCGCCGCCGACGAGGCGACGCGACTCGCAGCCCGATTCCTCCGCACCCTTCCCCCGTGATATCTCCGGAGCCCACCATGGCCGACATGCCCGAGATGGACATCCAGATGGACCCTGCCTCGCTCTACCGCGAGGAGATGTACACCGACCGCAAGATCGGGACGATCCGTGCGCTCATCCCGATCACCTCCGAAGGCGCCACCGACCTGGGGCGGATGACCGTCTTCATCGGCGAGGCCCAGATCGTGACGCAGATGGGGCCGCTTCCGGTCTCCTTCGAGATCGACGCGCCGAACCTGTCTGCGGCCGTGGCGGCCTACGGCGCCGCCGCCAAGGCGGGCGTCGAGCGCACCATCCAGCAACTCCAGGAACTGCGACGCCAGCAGGCCTCGTCGATCATCGTCCCCGGGCAGGACCCGGGCGTGCTCGGTGGTGGCGGCATGCCCCCGGGCCTCGGGGGCGGCGGCGGCGGCTTCCGGCGGTAGCCGGACCCCCGTTCATCGAGGCGGCGGTCCTGGCGGCGGTCCCGGCGGCGGACCGCGGGCGTCCAGCTTCCTCGCCTGCGCCTCGGTGAGGCAGGGGCGCAGCTCCGCCTCGAACTGCCGGACGATGGCCACGAACCTGGGGAAGGTCTCCCGGAGGACTCCCTCCATCTCGGGGCGGTGCTTCTCCATCAGGGCCCGGGCGGTCCTCTCCTGCTCGGGCGAGAGGTCGAGACTCGCCAGTTCGGGTGGGAGGGGGGCTCCCGGAGGCGGGAAGGCGGAAGCGCCGTGGCCCGGAGGCCCGAACGGCCCGCCTGGGCGGAACCAGTGGGTCGCGCCGGCGCCGGTGGCTGCGCCAACGAGGAAGATGGCGACCACGACGAGGCCGGTCCAGAGACGGAGGGTCCGGGTGGAGGTTTCAGCGGGCATCGGACACTCCTGCGAAGGCGAGCAGATTGGCGTCGCCGGGGATGGCGCCCGCCCGGGCCCAGGCGGCCACCTGGAACACCGGGTCCACCTGTCGGGAGGAGGCTACCGGCGGTGAACCGGGAGTCGTCGTTCGCGGCACCGCCCAGGTCACCACCGCCAGCACCGCACCCACCGCCGCGGCGACGCGCCCCCAGGTCACGAACTGCGTGAGGAGGGGATGTGGCGCGGGCGCCAGCGCAGCGGCGGCCAGGGCGCTCACCCGTTGACGGTAGCGCGCCGGATCGGCGTGGCGGTCGAGCGAGGAGAGGTCGAGGCGCTGGTCATCCATTTTCGCTGTCCTCCGTGGACGGGTGGGCGAGGTGCTCGCGCATGGCGCGGCGGGCGACGAAGAGGTGCTGGCGCGACATCACCTCGGAGACCTCGAGCGCAGTTGCGATCTCGGGGTGGGTCCAGCCCTCCAGGTCGTGGAGCAGCACCACCTCACGCTGGGTCGGCGTGAGCAGTTCCAGGGCCGTTAGGAGGCGGTGGCGCAGGACCACCCGCTCGCCGTCGGCCTCCACCACGGCCCCCCGCTCCACCTCGTCGGCGTGGCGGGCGCGGATCCGGCGGTGGGTGATCTGCTTGAGCGCCCTGTGGCGGACGCTCTGGAAGAGCCACGCCGCGAAGCGGGCAGGGTCGCGGCACTGGTCGAGGCAGCGAAGCGCCGTGAGCAGGGCCTCCTGCGAGACGTCCTCCGCGTCGGCCGGATGGCGCAGCACGGACAGGGCCACGGCGTAGCTGGCGCGCAGGTAGCGGTGGGCGAGCGCCTCCATGGCCGGCTCGTCGCCGCGCCGTGCCCGGACCACGAGGTCGCCGTCGGAGGGCTCCGCGTTCACCTGGTCAGAGGAGAGCCCGGGCGAGCGCCGAGTGTTAGCCCAGGCCCCAAATGGGACGAGCAGGGGGCCACGGCAGGCGGTCGCAGACGAAGGCGTCATCGGTGGCAGGTAGGTACGTGAAGGCCTTCGACCGTTAGACGACCGCCGGCGGCGAACGCGGCTAACGGTTTGGCGCGCTCCGGGACCTACCGGGCTCACGAACCGTTCGAGGAGAGTCCTGATGCCCCCGCCGTCCGACCGCCGCACCGCACTTCGCCCGCTTCTCGCCACCCTGGCCGTAGTCGCCCTGGCCGGCTGCGGCAGCACGAGTTCCAGCTCCGACGCGTCCACGCCCTCCTCCTCGCCCCAGCCCTTCCTGGTCGTCGACACCGGCCAGGTGAAGACCTTCGACGCGCTCGGCGAGATCGCGCCGCCGGTCGCCGGGCAGCCCTTCTACGGCCAGGACGCCCAGTTTTCCGGGAACCGACCCAGCTTCGCGAGGAGCGCCGACGGCCTCACCGTCCTCGACGACGTCACCGGCCTCACGTGGCAGAAGAGCCCGGACACGAACGGCGACGGCAAGATCGATTCGCTCGACAAGATGACCCTTGCCCAGGCCAGGGCCCGGCCCGCGGTCCTGAACGCCGCCAGGTACGGCGGCTACGCCGACTGGCGCCTGCCCACCATCAAGGAGCTCTACTCGCTCATGAACTTCTCGGGCACCGACGTCGGCCCGGGCAGTGACCCTGCCACGTTGATCCCCTTCATCGACCGCGCCTATTTCGACTTCGGCTACGGCGATACCGCAGCCGGCGAGCGGATCATCGATGCCCAGTTCGCCTCCACTACGCTGTACGTGAGCACGACCATGTTGGGAGATTCAACCCTGTTCGGCGTGAACTTCGCAGACGGGCGGATCAAGGGCTACGGCCTGACCATGGCGGGTGGGGCGGAGAAGACCTTCTTCGTGCGGTGCGTCCGGGGCGCAGCCTACGGCGAGAACGACCTCGCGGACAACGGAGACGGCACCATCTCCGACCGGGCCAGCGGCCTCATGTGGACGAAGGGGGACAGTGCCACGGGGATGAACTGGCAGGAGGCGCTCGCCTGGGTCCAGACCAGGAACGCGGCAAACCACCTGGGCCACGCCGACTGGCGGCTCCCGAACGCCAAGGAGCTCCAGAGCATCGTGGACTACACCCGCTCGCCGGACACCACCGCGTCCGCGGCCATCAGCCCACTTTTTGCCAGCACCGGAATCACCAACGAGGCCGGGAAGCCCGACTATCCCTTCTACTGGACGAGCACCACGCACATTTCCTCCACCGGCGTCGACGACACCGCCGTCTACATCGCCTTCGGGCGCGCCATGGGCTACATGACGGCCCCCTGGGACCCGACGCTCAGCGCCTGGCTCGACGTCCACGGGGCCGGCGCGCAGCGCAGCGACCCGAAGGTGGGCAACCCCGCCGACTTCCCGCACGGCCGCGGGCCCCAGGGCGACGCCATCCGCATCGACAACTTCGTCCGGCTCGTCCGCGGCGGCACCTCGTACCCGCTCGTCGATACGAAGCAGTCGGTCTGCTACGACGCCTCGGCCCCGATCACCTGCCCGGCGGCCGGTGGAGCCTTCTTCGGCCAGGACGCGCAGTTCGCCGGCACCCAGCCCAGCTACACCCGGAGCGCCGACGGACTCACCGTCCACGACGCGGTCACGGGGCTGACCTGGCAGCAGGGCTACACTTCCAACAAGGGCTGGACGGCGGCCATGGCCGTTCCGGCCGCCCTGAACGCCGCCAACCATGGCGGCTACTCCGACTGGCGGCTGCCCACCATCAAGGAGCTCTATTCGATCTGGGATTCCAGCCAGGGCTGGCCCTACCTGGACACGTCCTACTTCGCCCACGATCCGGGGTCGAGCACGCACGGGATCTCCTGGAGCAGCACCCGGTACTCCGGGCTGCTCGAGAGCACCAACGACCCGGCCGTCGGCGCGGCGATGGCGTTCGGCGTGAACTTCGACACCGGCCACATCAAGGCCTATTCCATCGACGTGGGGCCGACGCACTACGTCCGCTGCGTCCGCGGGGACCGCTACGGCGTGAACGCCCTCCAGGACAACGGCGACGGCACCATCACCGACCGGGCCACGGGGCTCATGTGGGAGAAGGCCGACAGCGGCGTGGGCTTGGACTGGGAGAACGCGCTGGCCTACGCCCAGTTCGAGAACGCGGCGAACCACCTCGGCCACGCCGACTGGCGCCTCCCGAGCACGAAGGAGCTCCAGAGCATCGTGGACTACACGCGCTCCCCCGGTGCGACCGACCCCGCCCGGATCGGGCCGGCCATCGACCCGATGTTCCACTCCACGCCCATCACCAACGAGGCCGGAAAGGCCGACTACCCCTGGTACTGGACGAGCACCTCCGCGAAGCCCCAGGCCCGCGACCCGTACTTCGCCGCCTGGTACGTGGCCTTCGGGCGGGCCGTCGGAAGCGATGGCAGGGACCTCCACGGCGCAGGGGCGGTGCGTTTCGACGCCAAGGTCGTCGGGGCCCCCGGGGGCGAGTCGCGGTCTCTCGACTACGTTCGCCTCGTCCGGAATGCGAGGTAGTCTACGGGACGGGGGGCTGCGCCAAGCTTCGTCGCGAAAATGGGCTGTTCTCGGGCGTGAAGGTCCGGATTGAGTTCGAGAGAGCGAAAGCCCTTTGCTGATCGCACGACCCGGCTGTCATACGCCGACATCAAGCCGGTTCTGGCCCGACTGGGGGACCTGACCAAGGTGCTGATTTCGTTGGAGCGGGGGATCTTCCCGGATCGCACGCGATGCACGGTGAGGCACCCGGACGCGACGCGTGGACTGCTGGCGGACTGCGGGCACATCCGCTTGCCCTCCCCTTTGTCAGCGCCGAACTCTTCATCCAGGCGGGCGCTCTCCTCGCCGAGCGGGCTGTGCGCAGCGCCGGAAGCCGCATCGAGGTGGAGGCGATCCTCCGGCGCGCATCCGACCAGGTGGCGTGGCTACGCGGGGCTGACCCTGCCGTGGGCACTGTGTGTCACCACCGGGGAAGTGGGGCCCCCGGATCACCGGAATCACCGGGCACCCGTGCCCCCTCCGGTGATCTGGAGGCGGTTCTTCGCCCCAGCCGTCCACGCATCTCGGTCAAGCAGCAAAGCTATTGTAGACCAGCGTTTTGTAACATGTCCTCGATCGCAACCAAGACCTCCGAACTGCTCCGACTGGCCGGCTCCGGCCCCCTGCGGACGCGCGACGTCGATGCGGCGGGCATCCCGCTCCGAAGCTGGAGGTCGTGTACGCGAGTGGCCCCGCGCTCGTGCAGGGCGTCGAGACGAGGACCATCGAGGGCGTCCAAGACCGTGGCCGACTGTTTCAGGTACCGCCGGCACGTCGGCCTGGAAGTCGCGCTGGCCGCGCCGACCGGGTCTCGGCGGTCCTCCGGCCCTACCTGGAGGCCCTGGCGTGAGGTTGGAGCGGCCGCCAGGCGGCCGGTAGCCCTTCGGAGGATGTGCGCGACTCTATGATAGTTGCTATAGATGGCACCATGAGCACGCCAGCCGATGCCTCCCACCACATCTCCACCATGGACCTCCGCGCCAAGCTCGGCGACGTGCTCGACCGGGTGCGCCACCGCTTCGACACCTACGACATCGAGCGCAAGGGCGAGGAGGACGCCGCCATCGTTCCCGACGAGCGCATGCG
>CAIOAK010000045.1 GCA_903855945.1 uncultured Anaeromyxobacter sp. | reverse complement strand
GCGACTTTGCGACTTAAGGGGGGTCAGCAAAGCCCCACTGGGAGTGTTGCCCCGGCGAAAGCGTCCTCCGCCAGGAACCAAGTGGTCGTCGACCGGCCCGCCGTGCGGTGCTTGGCCCAGCAGACCTGCCCGCGGTCCGACAGGTGCTTGAGCGCGGCCTTGATCTCGCCGGAGTGGCGGCGCCCGAAGGCCGTCAG
The DNA here is from genome assembly GCA_903855945.1 of uncultured Anaeromyxobacter sp. Taxonomy (GTDB): domain Bacteria; phylum Myxococcota; class Myxococcia; order Myxococcales; family Anaeromyxobacteraceae; genus CAIOAK01. Next base: position 1,335 of record CAIOAK010000045.1, on the reverse strand, counting down.
GATCTCGGTCTCGGTCATTCTCCGGCGCGACTTGAGCAGGGTGGTCAGCCGGTAGGGGATGGACTTCTCGAGGCTCTCGAAGATGAGCCCGGCCGAGGCCTCCGCGTACTCCCACGCCGCGATGGCGGCCTTCAGGTGCGGGAGTTGAACCACGCTACTGCCGTCCAGGGCAGCGAAGATGCAGGACATCCGCAGGACTTGGGCTTCGCCTCGCTGGACGACCGCCGAGTGGACCGACTGCGATGAGACGTTGTCGGCGTGGCTCGCGTAGAACGCTTCCCACAGCGCCGAAGCCTCGGCGTCCCGGGTGATGGCGTCGACGGCCCGGGCCTTCTGGATGGCTTCCTTCATCGTGGTCTGGATGCACTCCATGTCCGCCGTCGGCACGCATCCTCCGTGGGGCAGGAGCCGAACCCGGTGGGTGTGGACCCAGAGGATGCGGTTGACGAGCCCGTTGTGGATGTCGCGCTCCTTCAGCCGGGAGAGCAACTCGAGCTGGGTCATGTGCCCGATCATGCTGAGGTGCGCGCCAGTCACCCGGAGCGGCTTGTTCCGCGACATCACCTCCAGTTCCTGCTTGTCCCAGCCGTCGCGGAGGGCGCCAGAGTGGCGGTGGGCATTCCCGAGCGCCGGAGCCAGTTCTGTCTCGACCAGAAGCAGGCGGGCGTCATCCGGCATCTGGGAGAGCTGGCTGATGAGGCCCGGTCCGGAGGTGAGCCCGGAGCGGATGTTGTTCTCGGTCCACTGGGGGTCCGCTCCCTCCATACACTGGTTGATGTACGACCAGCTCGTCCCCTTGCGCGAACTTCCGCTGTCACCGACTACCGCCACGTACAGGTTCAACCTGTGGTGGTCGCCGGCGACGTCGAAGTGGGGTCCGGGGCCGATGGCGTTGCCCGCCGCGGCCAGGAACTGGAACAGGAGCGACGCTTCGTAGGCCTCGGAGTGGGGGGCGATGGTGCGGACGGCGTCACCGATGACCCCGTACAAGGCGTCCTTGCCGAGCATCAGGTGGCCACCGGTTACGGCGCTGAGGCTAGGTGGTGGGATGGCCGCGGACCGGGTCACCGGTTCGGCGGCATGCTCGTCGAGGACGTCCGGCGCGCGGGGAGAGGGGGATGTGGCGGCACTGCAGTGGCTAGAACGCATTGTGAAAGCTCCTGACGGAACGATGGGAAATGACGGCCCCAGGCCGGACTTCGGGACTTCGGGACTTCGGTAGGGGGACTGCGACCATCAGTCGGGTGCCAATGCGGCCGGCACCGTAGCTCCATCGAGGAGCGAGTACTTCGTCGTTCAGCAAGCCAGCCGGGAAGCTGGCTGAGCCAAAGGTAG
>CAIOAK010000044.1 GCA_903855945.1 uncultured Anaeromyxobacter sp. | reverse complement strand
GGCGACGCCCGCGGGATCCGGATCGCGCGCCACCGGGAACGAGAGCCATTGCACGGTGACGGCCTGCCGGTCCTTCAGCCCCGCGACCCCCACGTCCCGCTCCTGCACGCCGAGGAGCCTGGCCGCCTCCCGCACCACGTCGCGGGTGGTGCGCCCCCGCTTCTCCACCTGCAACCAGAGGTGCGGTCCCTCCCCGCAGGGCTCGTAGGCCGGGATCTCGTCCACCCGGAAATCTTCCGGGCTCGCCTTCAGCATCCCGCCCGAGCCGGGCAGGTCGGCGGTGACGTGGGGGACCCCCGACGCCGACGTCACGGCGCCGCCACCATCGACTCCACCTCCTCGAGCCGGCGCTTCACCGAATGGGAGACGGCCTCGTCGTCCTCGCGGGAGAGCCGCTCCCCGGCCTGGAACAGGTAGAAGAACATGAGCTCCCGCAGGGCGGCGAGGAGGATGCGGCACCGGTCGCCGCGCGGGTCGAGCCTGGCGGCCTCGGCCCGGTCGAGGGCGGCCAGCGCCGCGAGCACCCGGTCCGCGTCGAGCGACCCATCTTCCGCGGGCTCGAGCCCCAGCCAGAGCCGCGAGAAGCGGGAGGAGGGATCGGCCAGGAAGTCCGCCGCGCCCGAGAGCAGGGGCCCGGCGTCCCCGTGGGATCCGACGGCGCGCACCACCTCCCGGAACACCTCGTTCATGCCCGTGAGCACGCCCCGGGAGCGGTCGAGCGACAGGCTCGGCGAGAGGCTCTCGGTGGTCGTCTCCACGAAACCCGCCTCGACGAGCCGGTAGAGCACCCGGGTGGCGTCGAACTCGGAGAGGTGGGCATCCCGGGCCACGTCGAGCACCCGGCGCCGCCCGTCCACGAGGGCGAGCAGCCGGGCCTCCTCGGGCTCGAGCTCCACCGGTTCGACCGGGTCCCGCCGGCGCAGGAAGAGCTCGCCCCCCGGGATGCGGCTGCGGAAGAGTTCCATCTCGTCGATGCGCCGGATGGCGTCCATGAGGAGCGCCTGGGTGTCGAGGGAGAGGGCGTGGCCGGCCGGCTCGTCCTCCCCCTGCACGAGGTGGAAGACCCCTTCACGCACAGTGAGAACGGCGTGGAAGATGGCGGTCACCTGCTCGCGCGCCACCCGCCAGCGTTCGCTGGGCGGCAGCGAGGCCTCGTCCGGGTAGCCGAGCCGGGCCGACACCTCGGCAGGCCGCTCGCCGCGAACGTCGGAGGAGGAGCCGGAGACCCGCCCGTCGCGGAAGGAGACCGAGCGGAGGCCTCCCGGAGCGCCCACCGCGAGCGTCCCGGTCATCCGGACCTGGTGGATGAACCCCAGGAAGTCGGCCAGGGGGAATGCCGCGAGGTCGCCCACCAGCGTGGCGCCCGGAGCCGGCGTGGGGCCGCCCAGGGCGGGGGACCGGATGGCCACGAGCAGGTCGGGAGCCGACGGGAGCAACTCGAAGGTGCCGGCCCGGTCGGCCAGCTCCCGGCGGGTCTCGTCGGCCCGGGGGGAGACACGGCCCTGGGTGTCGATGAGGAGGATGCGGCGCATCGCCGGGCCCGGGCCCGCCTCAGTCCTTCCACCCGCGCTTCAACCACTCCTCCTCGTCCTCGAGCACGAACTCGAGGACGGTGTCGGAGTAGTCCGGGATGACGTGCTTGCGCCCGTTGATGAAGAGGGTGGGGGTGCCGTTCACGCCGGCGCGCCGCCCCTCGAGGAGCCCGCCCTGGACCCGATCGCGGTACTTCCGGTCGGTGAGCGCCTGGCGCAGCGACTCCCCGTCCTTGCCCAGCTTGTCGGCGAGGAGCACGAGGGAGTCGGTGTCGAGCTTCTTCGGGTTGTCGAACATCCCGTCGTGGAAGGGCCAGAAGATCCCCTGGTCGCGCGCCCACTCGGAGGCCTCGGCGGCCGGCTCGGCGTGGGGGTGGCCGGGGATGGGGAAGGCGCGGAACACGAGCTTCACCCGCCCCGGGTGGCGCTTCACGAAGGCCTCCAGCTTGGGCCGGAGCTGCTGGCAGAAGGGGCACTCGAAGTCGGCGAACTCGTAGAAGACGACGGGCGCCTTGGGCTCGCCGAGCGGCGTCCCGAGCGCGTTCACCTCCAGCTTGGCCCGCTTGGCCCGGTCGAAGGAGGCGTAGTACTCGGTGAGGGTCCGGAGGATCTCGGTCGCCGAGAGCCCCATCCCGGCCAGGCGGGCCGCCATCGCCGCCATCCGCGGCGCGTGGGTGCACTGCTTGTGCTCGGTGAGGCAGCCAAGGAGGGTGTGGGGGCAGCCGCAGTAGCAGAACTCGTCCGCGAGGACGCGGGCCAGCACGTCCTTCTGCGGTGGCGTGAGGGACGAGACCCCCACCGAGTCGGGGATCCGCGACCAGTCGACGGCCGGTGGCGGGGCGGGGGGAGCGGCCAGGAGGAGCGTGAGCGCGAGGGGCAGTGCGAGGGTCATCGGGTTCCGTGCGGAGAGGGAAGGCGGGATTCTAGCACCGGCGTTAAGTAGCGCATCGCAATGGAGAGGACGGTCATCGAGCGCGGAGCGATCCGGAAGGACCCCGGCGGACGGCTGGGCGTGGCGCTCGTGTACCCGAACACGTGGCGCGTGGGAATGGCCAACCTGGGCCTGCACGCCGTCTACCGGCTCGCCAACGCCGAGGCCGACATCCTCTGCGAGCGGGTATTCCTTCCCGAGGACCCGGGGGCCGAGCCCCGCAGCGTCGAGTCGGGGCGCTCGCTCCGCGACTTCGACGTGGTGGCCTTCACCCTCTCCTTCGAGGACGATTACGTGAACGTCCTCGACCTGCTGCGGCGGGCCGGGATCCCGCTGCGGACGGTCGATCGGGACGACCGCTTCCCCCTCGTCGTGGGGGGAGGGATCGCCGTCCAGATCAACCCCGAGCCGCTCGCACCCTTCTTCGACCTCTTCCTCGTGGGGGAGGCGGAGGAGCTGCTCCCCCCCTTCTTCCGGGTCATGCGGGGTCCCGAGGTCCGGGCCGGGCGGGCCGCGGCGCTCCGGGCGCTCTGCCAGCTCCCCGGCGGCTACGTCCCCTCGCTCTACGATGTGGCCTACGGCGACACGCGCGACCCGGCCGCGGGCTGGGTCACCCGGTTCGAGCCCCGGGACGGGGCCTCGCCGCTCGTGAAGCGGCTCTACGTCCCCGACCTCCGGCAGGTGGCGACGAGCCGGGTGGTCGAGTCGCCCGGAGCCCAGTTCGGCGACCTCCACCTCACCGAGGTGGCCCGTGGCTGCCTGTGGGGGTGCCGCTTCTGCGCGGCCGGGTTCGTCCAGCGCCCGTATCGCGAGGTGGACCTGGAGGTGCTCCGCGGCGAGGCCCGCAAGGGCATGGCGATGGGCTTGCGGGTGGGGCTCGTCGGCCCCGACACGAGCGACCACACCGGCCTCGATCCGCTCACCTGCACCATCGCCGCCGAGGGGGGCACCTTCAGCCCGTCGTCCCTGCGGGTCGATGCGCTCACCCCGGAGCTCTCGGCCCGCATGGCCGCGGGCGGCGAGCGCTCGGTGACGCTCGCGCCAGAGGCCGGCACCGACCGGATGCGCAAGGTGGTGAACAAGGACTTTCCCGACGACCGGATCGTGCAGGCCGCCCGGGACGCGCTCGACCAGGGGATGCGCAACGTGAAGATGTACTTCATGTGCGGGCTGCCCACCGAGACCGACGAGGACGTGGACGGCATGGCGTCGCTCGCGCTGCGCATCCGCGACGAGGTGATGCACCCCCGCGCCCGGGAGACGGGCCGCATGGGGCGTATTACACTCAGCGTGAACCCGTTCATCCCCAAGCCCTGGACCCCCTTCCAGTGGGCGCCCATGCACGACCCCGACTGCCTGGCCGGGAAGCGGCGGCTCCTCGAGAAGCGGCTCCGACCCCACGGCGTGGAGGTCGAGTTCCTGAGCCCCCGCGAGGCCTGGGTGCAGGCGCTCCTCTCCCGCGGGGACCGTCGCGTGGGGGACCTCCTCGAGCGGGCCGTGCTGGAGTTCGGGAAGAGCGTCCGGCGGGCCGTCGCCGGCTGGCCCCACGACCCCGAGTTCTTCGTCTCCCGGGAGATCCCGGTGGGGGATCAGCTCCCCTGGGACTTCATCGATCACGGCATCGACAAGTCCTTCCTCTGGCGGGAGTATCGTCGCGGGGTGTCGGGCCGCATCACCCCCAAGTGCAACCTCACCAGCTGCCGGGCCTGCGGGCTCGACTGCGCCGACCACCCCGAGCTCCGGCTGCCCGGAACCGTGACGCCGTGACCGACCATCCCTTCGACGCCGCCATGGAGGAGGCGCTCGCGCTCGCCGACGAGGCCGCGCGGGCCGGCGAGGTGCCGGTGGGTGCGGTGGCGGTGTTCGAGGGGCGGGTGGTGGGGCGGGGTCGGAACCGGCGGGAGGAGGACCGGGACCCCTCTGCCCACGCGGAGCTGCTCGCCCTCCAGGATGCGGCCCGGACCCTGGGTCGCTGGCGACTCACCGGGGTGACCCTGGTGGTCACGCTGGAACCCTGCGCCATGTGCGCCGGGGCCGCCGTGCTCGCCCGCATCGACCGGCTCGTCTACGGGGCCTCCGATCCCAAGGCGGGGGCGGTGGGCTCCCTCATGGACCTCTCGTGCGACCCCCGGCTCAACCACCGCTTCCCGGTCGAACGGGGGCTCCGGGCCGAGGCCTGCGCCGAGCAGCTCCGGGCTTTCTTTCGGTCCCGCCGCTCCTCCACCCTTGGCTCCGGGGGGGAAATCGGTTAGATCCGCCCGCGGAGAGCTGGCCGAGCTGGTCGAAGGCGCCTGACTCGAAATCAGGTGTACCGGCAACGGTACCGTGGGTTCGAATCCCACGCTCTCCGCATCGTCTTGGATGTAACAGACTGGAGAGGTGACCGAGCGGCCGAAGGTGCACGACTGGAAATCGTGTGTCCGCCCAAAAGGTGGACCGTGGGTTCAAATCCCACCCTCTCCGCCAGTCAACAGGGAGCCGGTCCAGAATCCTCGGGCGACGTGGGGCCGATCGAACCCCGCCAGGCCCGGAAGGGAGCAACGGTAGGTCGTCCTCCGTGCGCCCGGGGATTGTGGGCCGGCTCCTGTTTTTCTTTCTCGAGGTGAACCATGAGCTACCTCGTCCTCGCCCGGAAGTACCGCCCCCAGACCTTCGGGGAGATGTCCGGCCAGGAGCACGTGGTCCGAACCCTCACGAACGCGCTGGCGCGCGGCCGGCTGGCCCACGCCTTCCTCTTCACCGGCCCCCGCGGCGTGGGGAAGACCACCGCCGCGCGTCTCGTCGCCAAGGCGGTGAACTGCGAGAAGGGTCCCACGGCCACCCCGTGCGGCGTCTGCGCGGCCTGCGTGGAGATCACCGAGGGGCGCTCGGTGGACGTCATCGAGATCGACGCGGCCTCCAACAACGGCGTCGACAACGTCCGGGACATCGTCGAGGGGGTGAAGTACCGGCCGGCCCGCGACCCGTACAAGGTCTTCGTGGTGGACGAGGTCCACATGCTCTCGACCGGCGCCTTCAACGCGCTGCTCAAGACCCTGGAGGAGCCGCCGCCGCACGTCATCTTCGTGCTCGCCACCACCGACGTGCACAAGGTGCCCGACACCATCGTCTCCCGCTGCCAGCGCTTCGACTTCCGGCGGCTCGACCTGCGCCAGATCTCCCTGCAGCTCGGCAAGGTGGCGGCGGCCGAGGGGATGAAGCTCTCCGGAGCCTCGCTGGCGCTCGTGGCCCGGGCGGCCGAGGGGGGCATGCGGGACGCCCTGTCGCTGCTCGATCGGGTGCGTGCGGCCTGCGGCGACGAGGCCGGAGACGACGCAGTGGCCGAGGCGCTCGGCGTGGTGGACGCGGCCGCCGTGGCACGCATCGCCGCGGCGCTCGTGCATCGCGATGGCGCCGCCGTCCTCACCGAGGTGGGCGCCCTCCACGACCGGGGGCTCGAGATGCGGCGCGTGGCCGAGGAGCTGGTCCGCTTCCTCCGCGACGCCACCGTGGCCCGCATCGCCCCCGGGATCCCGCTCGACCTTCCCGAGGCCGAGCAGGCGGACGTCGCGGCCGTCGCCGCGGAGGCCGACCCTACCCAGCTCTCCCGCCTCTTCGACATCGCCCAGAGGGCCGTGCTCGAGGTGAAGCTCGCCGACCAGCCCCGCTTCGCGCTCGAGGTGGCGCTGCTCAAGGCGGCGGTGCTCGCCCCCGGCGCGGATGTCTCGGAGCTGCTCGCCCGGGCCGAGGCGCTGGCCGGCGGCAGGCCGCCCCCGCCCGCTCCCCCGAGGCCGCAGCGGATCGCCGCCCCCGTGCC
>CAIOAK010000043.1 GCA_903855945.1 uncultured Anaeromyxobacter sp. | reverse complement strand
TGCCCGAGAGCGTGGCCCGCCTCCTCGACGACGCCTTCCGGGCGGTTCGCGTGGCATCACCCTCCCCGCTCGGGGCCGACGAATGCCTCTTCCGCATCGCCGACCACTTCGTCTGCACCTGGGAGCACGAGCTCGAGCACCGCCCCACGCCGGCCCGGCGCGCGGTCACCCGCGACCGTGGGCTCTGCCAGGTGCCGGGCTGCAGCCGGCCGGCCTGCCACGCGCATCACGTCCAGTTCCGCTCCCGCGGCGGCAGCGACGACACCTCCAACCTGGTGGGCGTCTGCGTCGTCCACCACCTCGCCTGCATCCACCGCGGGTGGGTCCGGGTCAGCGGCATCGCGCCGGACGACCTCGAGTGGGAGATGGGGGAAAGGGCCGCGTGACCTGCATCGCCACCCTGGCGTCAGCCTTGCATGACACTCTCCCGCCATGCCCCGCCCCACCCCACGCCAGAAGAGCATCTACGCCTGCGCGGAGTGCGGCCATTCCTCGGCGAAATGGCTCGGCCAGTGCCCCTCCTGCCACCGATGGAACACCCTCCACGAGGAGGTCGTCGAGGAGACCCGCGGTGCGCCGCGCGGACCTTCGGCCTTCGGCTCGGCCAAGCCCATCCTCCTCCGCGAGGTCGTCGCCAGCGAGGACGAGCGGCTCAAGACCGGCATCGCCGAGCTCGACCGGGTCCTGGGGGGCGGCGTCGTCCCCGGGATGCTGGCGCTGCTCGGCGGCGACCCTGGCATCGGCAAGAGCACGCTGCTCCTCACGGCCCTCGACCGGCTGGCGAAGCGGGTCTCCGGCCGGCCGGTCCTCTACGTCTCCGGCGAGGAGTCGGCGCGCCAGGTGAAGCTCCGGGCCGATCGTCTTGGGGTCGATGCGGAGAACCTCCACCTGCTCGCCGAGACCGACGCGTCGCGGGTCCTCCAGATCGCCTCCCAGCTCGAACCGGCCGTGCTGGCCGTGGACTCCATCCAGACCCAGTACCTACCGGAGCTCGCCTCGGCGCCCGGCACGGTCACCCAGATCCGCGAGGTGGCGGCCCGCCTCATGGGCTTCGCGAAGAGGACGGAGACACCGGTCTTCCTGGTCGGCCACGTCACGAAGGACGGCTCCATTGCGGGGCCTCGGGTCCTCGAGCACATCGTGGACACGGTCCTCTACTTCGAGGGGGGCGGCGCGCATCCGTACCGGGTTCTGCGCGCCCACAAGAACCGGTTCGGCTCGGCGAGCGAGATCGGCGTCTTCGAGATGAAGTCGCGCGGCCTCGCCGAGGTGGCAAACCCGTCGGCCCTCTTCCTCGCCGAGCGCCCCGAGGACGCGGCCGGCAGCGCCGTCACCGCCGCCCTCTCCGGCACCCGCACGCTGCTCGTGGAGGTGCAGGCCCTCGTCGCTCCCGCCGGATTCGGAACGCCCCGGCGAACCGCGCTGGGGCTCGATTCCTCGCGGGTGGCCCTGCTCGCCGCGGTCCTCGAGAAGAAGGTGGGGCTCGACATCCTGGGCTGCGACCTCTTCGTGAACGTGGCGGGCGGCATGGAGCTCGAGGACCCGGCGGCCGACCTCGCCACCGTGGCGGCGCTCGCATCGTCCTTCCGCGACAAGGTGATCGAGGCGCGCACGCTGGTGCTCGGCGAGGTGGGGCTGGCCGGCGAGGTCCGTGCGGTGGCCCAGGCGGATGCGCGCCTCTCCGAGGCGGCGCGGCTCGGCTTCCGGCGCGCGGTGATCCCGGCGGGGAACGCGCGTCACGTCGAGGCGCCGGCCGGGATGGAGATCGTCGGGGTGGACACCGTCGAGGCCGCGCTCGAGGCGCTGCTGTAGCTGCTCAGGGTCCGGCGGGAGGGCGACGCCCCGGCTGGAACCGCTTCGCGAAGGACCAGCGGAGGCGACTCGTCCGGGAGAGCCGTCCTTCACTCGTAGTGAATGCGAAGCGCGGCCCCGGGCGCCCCCGGTACGCCTCCGGCGGGAACCGGTTCTCGTAGTGCCAGGCCGGACCGTACCGGACCGGGCTCGTGTCGAGGCTCAGGTGGCGCCCCGTCCCGGAGAGCACCCAGGCCTCGGCGTCGTAGCGCGCATCCCACTCCTGGCCAGGAACCTGGGGGGCGAATCTCACCTCGGACGGGCGCCGGAGGCGCAGGAGCGTCCGCACGTAGGACGCGCGCGCCCACCAGAAGTTCCCCACGTAGTGAGGCCAGGGGCGGAATCGAAAGTTCACGCCGCAGCTGTCGCGCCCCGCCTCGAGCGCGGCGACGCAGTCCCTCCAGCGCTCCACGATCCAGTACTCCATGAAGCGGGCCCAGTCCCGCACGGCCTCGTCGTCCGGCCGGCTGACCCCCTTCATGTGGATGTAGCCGATGGCCGTGTCCGCGTCGGCCGAGTCCGCGAGCGACCGCAGCGAGGCGATGCTCGGCACCTCCCCCTCCCGCGGTTCCACGCGCGGATCGAAACCCCAGCGCACGTTCCCGCGCCCGGCCAGGCGGCGACGCAGCCCGTCGAAGGAACGCCCGTCGTAGTGGGCGAGGAAATGGGCCTCGTCGAGCGCGTCGAGAAGCCCCGAGCGCTCCAGGAGCCCCACCTGCCTGTCGGCGATGCCCTCCCATCCCGGGAGGTCCACGAGGTGGTGGACGAGCAGCAGCTTCAAGCCCGCTCCAGCGCCCACTTCCACCGCGCGTGCATCCGGTCCCGCGCCTCGGGGCCCATCCGCGGGACGAACTTGCGGTCCACCTTCCAGGCACGGCCGATCTCGTCGCGCGACTTCCAGAATCCCACCGCCAGCCCGGCCAGGAAGGCCGCTCCGAGCGCGGTGGTCTCGACCATCTTCGGCCGGATGACCGGCGTCTCGAGAAGGTCGGCCTGCAGCTGCATGAGCAGGTCGTTCTTCGACGCGCCGCCGTCCACCTTGGTCGCCGACGGCCGGTGCGGGACCTCCTGCCGCATCGCAGCCACGAGGTCGAACACCTCGAGCGCGATCCCCTCGAGAGCGGCACGGGCGAGGTGTCCTGCACGCGTCCCGCGGTCGATGCCGGCGATGACGCCGCGCGCCTCGGCGCGCCAGTGGGGCGCACCGAGCCCGGTGAGCGCCGGCACGAAGACCAGGCCTCCCGTGTCGGGAACGCTCCGCGCCAGCGCCTCGACCTCCTTCGCCGTGCCGATGATCCCGAGACCGTCGCGGAGCCACTGCACGGCCGCGCCGGCGATGAAGGCCGACCCCTCGAGCGCGTAGGCCACCTCGCCGGGGATCTGCCAGGCCACCGTGGAGAGGAGTCCGAACCGGGAGAGCACCGGCTCGGCGCCGGTGTTGGTGAGCACGAAGGCGCCCGTACCATAGGTGATCTTGGCGTCGCCGGGCGCGAAGCAGGCCTGGCCGAAGAGGGCCGCCTGCTGGTCTCCGGCGATCCCCGCCACCGGGATTCCGTCGGGCAGGACCTTGAGCCCCTTCGTCACGCCGTAGACCTCCGAGCTCATCCGGATCTCGGGCAGTACCGCGGCCGGGATGCCGAAGAGGTCGAGCAGCTCCGGATCCCATTTCAGGGTCCGGAGGTTCATGAGGAGCGTCCGGCTCGCGTTGGAGGGGTCGGTGACGTGGACCATCCCGCCGGTGAGCCGCCAGGCCAGGAAGGTGTCGATGGTCCCGAAGGCGAGCTCCCCCTTCGCGGCGCGGGCCCGCGCCCCCTTCACGTGGTCGAGCAGCCAGCGGAGCTTGGTGGCCGAGAAATACGGGTCGAGCACGAGCCCGGTGCGCTCGCGGATCCAGGGCTCGCGCCCCGCGTCCTTGAGCCGCTGGCAGTCGGCGGCGGTGCGCCGGTCCTGCCACACGATGGCCCGGTGGATCGGCGCGCCGGTGCGCCGGTTCCAGAGCGCCACCGTCTCCCGCTGGTTGGTGATGCCCACCGCGGCGACGTCACGCCCGGTGACGCCGGCCCGCTGGAGCGCGCGGCGGACGGTGGAGAGCGTGGACTTCCAGATCTCCTCCAGGTCGTGCTCCACCCAGCCCGGCTTCGGGAAGTGCTGGGGGAACTCCTGGGTCATCTTGCCCTTCACGCCGAGCTTCTTGTCGAGCACCAGCACGGTGGTTCCCGTGGTGCCCTGATCGATGGCCACGACGTACTTCGCCATGCGTCACCTCGCCGCTTCGGTGGCCCGGGCGCCGCTGCGCACGGGGATGGAGTCGAAGAAGAACTGGATGTCCGCGGCGACCCGCTCCCGCTCCACGTCGATCCCGACGAGGTGGCGGCTCCGCGAGAGCAGGACGAACCGGGCGCCGCCGCCCATCCGGCCGCTCATGCGCCGTGCGCCGGCCGCCGTGACGGTCCCGTCGAGAGCGCCTGCGATGACGAGGGCCGGGCAGCGAACCCGGGGCAGGAGCGCCTCGACGTGGACTTGCAGGTCGAGCAGCTCGGCCACCGCGTGGAACGGGATCGCGTCGAGGCAGGGGTTGGCCGCGCGGGCCACCGGGTCGGAGACGTCGGAGCCGCCCCCCTTGGAGACGGCGGGGAAGATCCGCGCCACCGGCGTGTGGCGCGCCAGCCAGCCGGCGAGCTTCCCGAGCGGCTGGAGCTCGAGCGCCGGCGCGAGGAGCGCCACTCCGTCCACGAGCCCCGGATTCTCCGCGGCGAGCACGCAGGCGACGAGCCCGCCCATGGACGAGCCCACCACCATCGTCCGGCGCGTCTCCCCGAGCGCGGCGAGCCCGCGTCGCGCCCCGTCCACCCAGTCGCGCCAGGTGGTCCGGGCGAGCGCCTCCGGGCTCTCGTGTCCGGGGAGCAGCGGCGCCAGGCAGCGGACGCCGGCGCGGGAGAGGCGGTCGGCGACGGGGCGGACCTCGAACGGCGTGCCGGTGAGACCGTGCAGGAGGAGCGCCGCATCGGAGCCCCCGGGGCGCCCCGGGAGGTCGAACGCGGTTCCGTCGCCACGAGCTGCCTTTGCTGCGGCCATCCCGCGTGCTTAGCACGGGGGCGGGACGCCCCGCACGGTCCTTTCCGGTGTAGGCTTCTCATCATGTCCGACAAGCCCGTTCCCCCGGCAGGCGCAGCACAGGTTCAGGTCCAGATCGACATCGACGCGGCCACCGCCAACGGCGTCTTCGTGAACTTCGCGATGGTGAACCACACCGACAGCGAGTTCACCCTCGACCTCCTCTACCTCCACCCCGAGGCGCCCAAGGCGACCGTCCGGGCGCGCGCCATCCTGACGCCGCGCCACATGAAGCGGCTCCTCCAGGCCATGCAGGAGAACCTGGGGCGGTACGAGACGATGTTCGGCACGGTGGACGTGACGGCGCCGCCCGGCTTCCCGCGGCCGCCCGGGATGAACTGACTCCCGAGGTATCGCGGAGCGCACCCGCGGTCCGCGCGTCGGACCGTCCGGGCGCCACTTTCCCTCGTCGTTCCGCGCCCCCGGTGCGGGCACGCCCGTTGCTCATCGGGTGGGTGAACCCGCAGCAAGGGAGAACCCACATGACCGAATCGAACGGCGGCCCCAACGGCCGCAAGCCCCTCGCCGTGTACGCGGTCCTCGACCGCAAGGACGGGGCGAAGCCTTACTGGATGAAGATCGGCGCGGCGTTTCACAACCGGGACGACAGCCTCACCGTGATCCTCGACGCCTTCCCATCCTCCACCAACCGGCTGCAGATCCGGGAGCAGCGCTTCACCGAGGACGGGAAGCCGGTGAGCGGCAACGGCGCCCACCGCGAGGTGGAGGCCCAGCCGTGACCGGGAGCCGGGGCGTGCTCGCGCTCCTGGGGCTCCTGGCGCTCCTCTCGGCCGCACCGGCCCGGGCGGAGAAGAAGCCGCTCGGACCGGGGGAGCGGATCGACCTCAACAGCGCCACGTCGGCGGAGCTGATGCGGTTGCCGGGCGTCGGGAAGAAGCGGGCCGACGCCATCGTGGCGGCGCGGGACAAGAAGCCCTTCAAGAAGGCCGAGGAGGTGACCCGCGTGAAGGGGTGCTCGGCCGGGTGGTACGCGAAGGTGAAGGGGCTTGTGACTGCGAGTGAAGCAACGGGGGCGGCTCGCCCGGCCGCGGCGGCGGCTCCTGCGGCGGCGGCCCAGGCAGCGAAGGTGAAGAGCGGCGGTTGACGAGCAAGGAAAGGCCCGGCGTGCACGGTGGCACGCCGGGCCGCTCGATACGTTCAGGTTACGGGATCGCCGTGGTGCACATCGAGTAGTTGTAGCCGAGCACCGGCGGCGCCGTGCTGTCGCCGCAGAAGATGGCGTTCGGCGGCGTCCCTGCGACGCCGATGATGTAGACCGACGCCAGCGTGCCGGACGTGATGGTCCCCGCGCTGACCGAGAAGGTCGAGCAATAGGCCGGAGCCGTCGTCGGGGTGTAACCGGTAGGGCAGATGAACAGGGTGGTGGCGGCCGTGAAGCTGGCCGCGGGCATCGTGGCGTAACCGTTCGCGTCTACGGGGTACGGGGTCGTCCGGGCCGGGGCGACGCCCGGATAGGCGGTGTTCACGAAGATGGCCGGGTTGCCACCGGGGATGACCACGCCGAGGTCGATGGGGGGAACCACCGTGTACCCGCCCGGGATCGAAGCGACCCCCATGTTGGCGAACCGGATCGCGACGTTCCCGGCGCCGACCGAGGTCTCGTCGGTCAGCGCGACGAGCTGGTGGGAGGTCGGGAGGCCCGCCGTGTTGCCAATCCCCACGATGGTGACGAGCTTGGAGACGCCGCTTCCGAGCGAGACGCCGGTGAGGCTGGCCATCGGGGTAGCGCAGGTCGAGCCGGGAAGGTTCAGCTGGTAGACCGCGATGTCGTACGAGCCGGCCGTGTAGGCGAAGTAACGCGACACCTGCTTCGTGCCCAGGACCGTGATTCCACCGTCGTAGACGAGACCGGACGTGCCGCCGGCCGCCTGGAGGACGCCGGCAGTCCAGGTGCTGGTCCCGGTGGCCTTGATGCAGAAGTCGGCGGCCGGGATGTCCGACGCGAAGTTTGCGACGCGGAGGAAGCCAGTTCCTGCATCGGTGCTGCTGCTGCTCCCGCACGCGGCGGCGAAGGCGACGACTGCGAGCAAGGCGATCTTGCGCATCTTGGGATTCCATTCCTTTCGAAGGGTGGGAGGATGCGGCGCGTCATGGCCGCAACGGGAATGCGAGCCCTCCACCACGTTTTCCCCGCCATCGCCGCGGGAACCGCACGCCCCATGATTCTGGCGGGGCGCGGGTGGAGACTATGAAGATGCGAGCCCGGAAGCAAGAGAACCTCCGGGGACGTCCCTGCAGGGTCGCTCCTTGACACCCTCCACCCGGGGGGCTACCACCGCTTTCACATACCGCTCGGGGGAACAGGGAAGCCGGTCGAAGTCCGGCGCGGTCCCGCCACTGTAGCCGGGGAGAAAGTGTCTGCAGGACAGTCGCCACTGTCGCGCGTCGCGCGGCGGGAAGGTGGCAGACGCCGACGGCCGAAAGGCCGTGCCCCGGAAGCCAGGAGACCTCCCCTCGAGCAAGGTCGCAAATGGTTTGCGACCTGTGGTCCCGCGTCCGAAGGAGACGCGCAGGACGATGCGACCGACGCGCGCGCGGGGGGTGCTCCTTGCACTCGCCGCGACATGGGGCCAGGTGGCTCGCGGCGAGGGGAGTCCTCCCCCCGTCCTTCTCGAGGAGCAGGTGATCGCGCTCCCGCGCGCGCCCGCACCCCAGGACCCCACCGCCTCGGCGACCGTGGTCGAGGCCGACCGGTTCGCGGGCGAGCTGAAGGGGGTGGCGGAGCTCGCCGCCACCGCGCCGGGCGTGGCCATCCGGAGCTACGGCGGCCTCGGGCAGATGTCCACCATCTCCATCCGCGGGTCGAGCTCGTCGGGCGTCCGGGTGCTCCTCGACGGCATCCCCCTCGACACCGCGGCGGGCGGTGGCGTGGACCTCTCCACCATCCCGCTCCACTGGGTGGACCGGGTCGAGGTGGTGCGCGGCGCGGAGGGGGCCTATTTCGGCGCGGGCGCGATGGGCGGCGCCGTCAACGTGGTGACCCTGCCGGCCGTCGCCGGCAAGTGGGGGGCCGAGGTGACCGGCGGCTCCTTCGGAACGACCACGACCGTGCTCGACATGGGCGTGGGGGGCGACCGGTGGGCGCTCCTGACTGCCCTCACCGGCGGCTCCACCCAGGGGAACTTCCCCTTCCTGACTCCGTCGTCGCCGTCGATCCCGGGCAGCCCGCTCGTGGAACAGACGCGGGAGAACGACGCCTCGGCCCAGGGGGGCCTGCTCCTCAAGGGCAAGTGGACGCCCGGCCAGACCGACCGGATGGACGGGGTGGTGCAGCTCTCCTGGGGCTGGCGGCAGCTCCCCGGCGTCCCGTCGGCTCCCACGCCCGACGACTGGCAACGCGGGGGTCGGGCCTCGGGGGCGCTGCGCTGGTCGCACGTCCTGGGCGCGGGGCTCACCCTGGAACTCGACGCGGCGGGGCGCTACGAGCTGCTCGACGTCTACGCGGCGCCGCCCTCGGGGGGCGGCACGACCGACCAGTGGGACGCGGCCGGAGGGGGCGAGGCCAAGGTGGCCTGGGAGGCCGGCCCGAGCCTATTCACTGCCGGTGCACTGGGATCGCTCGAGCGGCTCGACTCGACCGCCAGCGGCGACCACCAGCGCCCGACCTGGGCCGCCTGGGCCGCGGACGACCTCCAGTTCGGGAAGGGCGCCCTGCGCATCTCCCCGGCGCTGCGGGTGGACGTGGTGGGGCCCTACGCCGGGGTCTCGGCGAAGCTCGGCGCGAGCGTCGGCCTGGGCGGCCCCTTCTCGGTCCGGGCCAGCGGCGGCCGCTCCTTCCGGCCGCCCAGCTTCTCCGAGCTCTACATGGTCCAGGGGCCGTTCCAGCCCAACCCCGACCTGCAGCCCGAGGTGGCCTGGAGCGTGGACGGCGCGGTGGTCTACGACGGGCCGCTCGGGCGGGCCAGCCTGGGCGGGTTCGGCGCGCTGTACGAGGACCTCATCGTCTACGAACCGGGGCTCGTGCCGGGGTCGTTCAAGCCGCAGAACGCGCTGCGGGCCTCGTCGGCGGGGCTGGAGCTCGAGCTCCTGACGGCGGCGGCGAAGAAGCTCTGGGGGCTGCAGGGGCAGCTCTCCTACACGTTCCTCGCCACCACCGTGCTCCGCGGCGTCCCCGGCGTGGTGGGGATGGAGCTGCCGCAGCGGCCGCGCAACCGGGCCTTCGCGCGCGCCTCGGTCGATCCGGGCGTCGCCGGCGGCCACCTCGAGGCACAGTTCGTGGGCGCGCAGTTCCTCGATTCCCGCAACCTCCATTCCGTGCCGGCGAGCCTGGTCGTGAACGCCGGCGCCTTCGCCCGCATCCTTCGCAACCCCGAGGTCCGCATCGGCGCGGAGGTGAAGAACCTCCTCGACGACATGACCCTCCAGGACGGCTTTGGCTATCCCCTCCCCTCCCGCACCCTGCTCGTCACCCTGCGCATCGGCACCTCCCCGGAGAACTGAGACATGACGACTCGATCCGCTTCGCTCCCGCTCCTTCTCCTGCTCGCATCGGCCGGCGCCTGCACCACGCAGGTGGTCTGCACCTCCGACCAGGTCTCGGTGGACGGACGCTGCCTCTCGCTCTCCAGCGACCCGCAGAACTGCGGGGCCGTCGGCCGCTCCTGTGCGAGCGGCGAGAGCTGCTCGGCCGGCCTCTGCTGCCTGGGAAGCCAGTGCCCGCCGGCCGTCTACGCCGCCTGCTTCAACTCCAGTTCCGTGCAGGGGGCCACCTCCTCGGCCGTGCCGGTGGGGGCGCCGGTGGCGGTCGAGTCGGGCCCCATCGCCCTGGCCTGGCAGGGCACGAAGCTCTGGGTGGCGAACTCCATGAGCAACACCCTCGACCGGATGAGCGTGTCGCCTTCCGGGCTCCTCCCCGACGGCCCCTTCCCCACCGTGACCATCCCGATCTCCGGCTCCTTCTCCGACCTGGAGTACCTGGCCGAGAAGGACGGGCTCCTCTACGTCTCGAATGCCGCGGTGGGTTCACTCCTCGTCGTCGATCCTTCGGCCCCGGTCGGACAGCAGGTCCAGGCCGAGGTGATGCTCGGCGCCTACTCCTACCCCCAGGGCATCGCCTTCTCGGGGGGCAAGGCCTACGTGGCGCTCAACGGCTCCAACGCCATCGCCGTCGTGGACCTCGCGACCCGCAAGCTCACGAGGACGATCGACCTCTCCGCGCTCGCCGGAACCGGCGCCGGCGCCATGCCGTCCCGGCTGGTCGTCTCGGGCGGCCGGGTCTACGTCACCCTCTGGAACCTCTCCGCCACCACCTGGGAGCCCATCGCCGGCCAGCACGGGCTCCTGGCCGTCCTCGACGCCGCCACCGATGCCCTCGTACCCGGCGTGAATCCGGTGGACCTGGGGAGCGGCTGCCTCGACACCGCCGGTCTCGCCTTGCAGGGCTCCACCCTCTGGGTCACCTGCGGCTTCGTCCCCTGGGACGCCGAGAGCCCTTCCCAGATCACCGGGTCCGCCTTCGTGCCGGTCAACCTCTCCGGCGCGGCCCCGGTGGTGGGCGCCCCGGTGCCGGTGACGCACGCCTCCCCCGGGACGCTCGTCTTCTGCAACGGGCTGGGCTACGCCGCGGACGACTTCTCCGGCGACGTGCTCCGCTTCGACCCCGGCTCGCGCTCCGTGACCGCCCAGGGGGTGGTCTGCGCGCCCACGAGCACGGGGGCGGCCTTCCTCGCCGACGTGGCCTGCGGGCGATGACCCGTCTCGCCCCACCTCTCCTCGCGCTCGCCGCCCTCCTCTCGGCGCTGCCGGCCGGCGCGGCGGAACCGCTGCCCCGCGGCGAGCCGGTCTGGCTCGGCCCTCCCGCCCCGGCCCGGCCGGTGCGCGTGGTCTCCCTGGCACCGAGCCTCACCGACACCGTCATCGCGCTGGGCGAGGCCGGCCGGCTCGTGGGCGTGACCCGGTACGATACTTCACTGGAAGTGAAATCACTCCCCCGGGTGGGCGGGTTCCTCGACCCGAGCCCGGAGGCGGTGCTGGGGCTCCGTCCCGACCTGGTCCTCTGGCTGGCCGACGGGGGCGCCTATCCGGCCGTCCGGCGCATCGCCGAGCTGGGGGTTCCGGTCCTGGCGCTCCCGGTGGTGGGGGTCCCGGACGTGCTCCGCGCCGCCCGGCGGGTGGGTGCCGCGCTCGGCAACTCCGAGGCCGGGGAGCGGCTCGCCGCGGAGCTGGAGGCCGCCGTCCGGGCCGCCGAGGAGCGGGCCGCCTCGCTCCCGCACCGGCGGGTGATGCTCGTCATCGGGCGCGACCCGCTCGTGGTGGCCGGCCCCGGGAGCTATCCCGACGCGCTCCTGCGGATCGCCGGCGGGGTGAACGTCGTGAAGGGGGACCGCCCCTGGCCGATCTACTCCCTGGAGCGGGCCGTGGCCGACGACCCCGACCTGGTGGTGGACGCCGCGGTGAACGAGCCGGCCGACACCATCTCGCGCCTCTCCGCCATCCCGGCCGTTCGATCCGGGCGCGTGGTCCGCCTCCCCGACGACCGGGTGCTCCGCCCCGGTCCGCAGCTCCCCGCCGCGCTCCGCCAGCTCCAGTCGGCGCTGGGGACGCCGGCCGGAGGGAAGCCGTGACCGGCCGCCGCCTCGCCATCGCGCTCCTGGCGGGCCTGGCGACGCTCGCCGCCTGCACCGCGGCGGCGTTGCTCCTCGGCCCGCAGCCGATCTCGCTCGGGGCGGCTCTCTCGGGCGTCGAGCCCGACCGGGCCATCCTCCTCGGGCTGCGGCTGCCGAGGGTGATCCTCGGGGCGCTGGTGGGGGCGGCGCTCGCCGCGGCCGGGGTGGCGCTCCAGGCCTTGCTCCGCAACCCGCTCGCCGAGCCCTTCGTCCTGGGGGTCTCGGGCGGCGCGGCGCTCGGGGGCACCGCCGCACTCGCCGCCGCGGCGGCCGCCGGCCCGGGCTCGATCCTCGGCGCGGCGCTCGGCTCGGGCGTGTCGGTGGCGCTCGGGGCCTCCATCGGCGCCGCCGGCTCCACGGCGCTCGTCTTCGCGCTGGGGCGGATCGGCGGGAAGCTCGTGCCGGAGGCGGCGCTGCTCGTGGGGGTCGTCTTCAACGCCTTCGCGGCCGGCGTCATCACGGTGGTGAAGGTGATGGTCCCGCCGGAGGAGGCGGCCCGCCTCCTCTACTGGCTCATGGGGGCGGTGGGGTACGCCACGCCCGCCACCATCGCAACCGGCGCCCTCTTCGTGGGTGTGGCCGTGGCCGTGCTCGTCGCCGCGTCGGGGTGGCTCAACCTGCTCTCCCTCGGGGACGACGAGGCCTCGTCGCTGGGCGTGGACGTGGGGCGCTCCCGGGCCATCGTCTTCCTGGCGGCGAGCCTCGCCACCGGCGCCGCGGTGGCGCTGGCCGGGCTCGTGGGCTTCGTGGGGCTCATCGTCCCCCACCTGCTCCGGCGGGTCCTCGGCCCGGACCACCGCATCCTGCTCCCGGCATCGGTCCTCTTCGGCGCCGCCTTCCTGGTCCTCGCCGACGCCGCCGCCCGGCTCGCCTTCCTGCCGCTCGGCTCCGAGCCGCCGGTCGGTGCCCTCACCGCGCTCCTCGGCGGCCCGCTCTTCCTGTGGATGCTTCGCCGGACCGAGGGGAACGCCTAGGATGGGGACCATGACCCCTCGCCGCGCCTGGCTCGCCGCGACCCTGCTCGCCGTGATCCTCCTGGGATCGGCGGTCGCGCTCGCCACGCTGCTCGAGCCCCACACGCGCGACTTCGACCGGACGGTCGGGCTCTCGCTCTGGAAGATCGACTTCCACCAGCAGATCGACCCCGAGGTGATGAGCTACGCCGTGAACCTCGCGGCGAGCCAGGGCATCCAGGGGCTCGTCAACCTGGCCGGCGGTCGCGTCGGCGGCGGGCTGGAACGGCAGATCGAGGCGGCCGCCCGCTTCCCCGGGCGCGTGCTGGTCTTCCTGGAGCTGGACGAGCGGGGTTGCTGCGACGAGGCCTGGGTGAACCGGGAGGTGGCGCAGGTCGTCGCCGGGCAGGCCGCCGGTGCACGCGGAGTGTACCTGCCCCGCTCGCTCGTCACCGCCGACGGCACGGGCGTCCCGCTCGACGCACCCCTGCTCGACCCGCTCTGGCAGGCGATCGAGCGGCTCGCGCTGCCGGTGGCCTTCGACCCGGGGACCGGCGCAGGCCCGCGGCAGAGGCTCGAGCGGCTCCTGGAGCGGCAGCCGCGCGTCCGCTTCGTGGCGCTCGGGATGGCCGGCATGGCTGCCATCCCGGTCGAACTCGGCGCTCTCCTCGCGCGGAGCCCCAACCTGTACGTCGACACGGCGGGTGCGCTGCCGGCGCTCTCCCGCGACCGCACCGCGGCGCGCGACCTGCTCGTCGCCCACGCCGACCGGGTGCTCCTCGGGACCGACCTCTCCTGGCTGCAGGGGCCGCGCCCCGACCTGCGCGCGCTCGTCATCGGCGGGGGCACGCCGGTGAAGGCGCGCGAGCCGCTGGCGCGCTACTTCGACTCCACCTGGCGCTTCCTCGACTCGGGCGACCCGGACATCCCCGGCCCCGTGGGCGGGGACCCGGTGATGCAGGGGCTCGCGCTCCCGCGGGAGGCGCTCGACCGCATCTACCGCGGGAACGCCCGCGCGCTGCTCGGATTCGGCGACCTGGGGGCCCGGTGAGGGAGCCCCTTCCGGCCCGGCCGCTGCCCGCGGCGGGAACGCCGCTCGTCGAGGCGGAGGGCGTCTCCTTCTCCTACGGCGCGCAGACGGCGCTCCGGGAGGTCTCGTTCACTGCGCGTGCGGGTGGGCTCGTGGCGCTGGTGGGGCCGAACGGGGCCGGCAAGAGCACCCTCCTGCGCCTGGCCGCGGGGCTCCTGGTCCCGTCCGCCGGAAGGGTGAGGGTGGGGGGGCTCGACGCCCCCACCGCCCCGCGCCGGGCGCTCGCCCGGGTGTGCGCGCTCGTCCCCCAGGAGCCGCGGGCCCCCTGGCCCTTCACGGTCCGCGAGGCGGTGATGATGGGGCGCGC
>CAIOAK010000042.1 GCA_903855945.1 uncultured Anaeromyxobacter sp. | reverse complement strand
GTGCCGACGTAGGCGAGGAGGGCGCGATCGCGATCGGTGAGGACGGCTCCCTTGACGTTCGGCTGGGCGCGCCTCCGGGCGGCGCGGCCCCGGTGGGGTCGCTACCGCGTCCTCCCTGGATTCGAGTTGGGGCCGTCGAAGCCCGGCTCCTCTTCGCGGAGCACGAGGGCGCGCTGGAAGAGCAGGTGGAGCAGGTACTCGTACCGCCCCATCCCGAGCGCCCCACGATCCGCCTCCAGGAGCGACACCGCGGCGACTGGCAGGCCGAACCAGGTCCGGAGCCCGTCGAGGTGACGGACGACGTGCGCCGTGAGGTCCACTCCGCGGGCGTCCGCCTCGCCGCGGAGGAAGGTGACGAGCTCACGAGGCATGCGGATGGTCTGCATGAGCTTCTCCGTCGTGGAGAAGGGGCCGTCGATCCGTAGCTTCTTACGGGATGCCATAACGAGTCCTCATGACATACGTATAGTATACGCATCACCCTGGCGCAAGCGTTCCAGGGTTCCGAGGGGACAGCCGAGGCTCAGGAGACGAGGGGCGCGAGCGAGATCAGCTCGTCGAAGCGACGGAAATCGCTCCCGTTGAGCGTGGCGAGAATTGTGACGCCATGCGCCCGCATCGTGGCGACGATGTTGGCGTCGTGCACCTGCTTGCCCCGAACCGCGAAGCGACGGATCAGGTCGAGCAGTTCCGGAAAGACGGGTTCGCCATCGTCCAGGAGTTCGCAAGCGGACGTCCAGGCGCCGAGGGCCGCCAACGCTTCCTCGACGTCGAACGTCCTTCCCTCGACGGGGCCACGGGTGAGCACCGCGAGGAATTCGCGGCACACCTGGGTGGAAATGCCGCGTTGGCACCGTCACGTGCGAGTCGCTCCAGGAAAGCGGTCGCGACGGCGTGGCTGGGGTGGGCCTCGACCGAGGCGGCCACAAGGACGTTGGTGTCGATGAAGACGCGGTCAGCGGCCATCGTCGCCGTAGAGACTCTCACGACGGAGGTCGCCGCCGATCCAGCGGCCGCCGCTGGCCTTCAGGAGCGGCGGGCGGAAGCTTTTCGGGAGGGGTCGAGCGGCGTGGCGGTGGCGGATCTCGGCCATCACCCGCGCCCGGTCCTCGGGCGACAGGGACGCCAGTTCCTCGGCCAAGCGCTTCAAGTCTCGCGGGTCGCGCGCCATGGCTGGAAGATACCACCAGGCGGGGCAGCCTGCCGAGTGGGTGGGTACAAGAGGGCCCCTTCAGGAACTCCTGACAACGGAATCACCTGCCCCGACTCGAATGCCAGCCGATCCTCGTCACGCGACCGCTGCTTCTCGGCTTTCCGCCGCTCGAAGCGCACCTCCTCGACCCGGACCCGATTCTTGCCCTTCATGACTCAAAGAGCCAATCGCAGCCCGAGTACGACGACGACTCCCTTTCAGGACAGACGACCCCCCATAAACCCCGCCTTCTCTTCTTCGGACGGGATGCAGTCCGCACCACTAATGCACCAAACCATCGCGGGATCGCCCGTCGCTGCCGGACCGAGCCCATTCGAAAAGCCGCTTGAACATTGGGTTTCGCGAGTTGTCCCCATGGAGAGAACCCACGACAACATATGCCGGAGCCAAGGGGTCGGGGGTTGTCGTTTTCGCTGCAAGCACGGGATGTTGAAGGGTCTGTCCTTGAAGCAAATTCGGCCTCATCATTTGTGGAGAGGATCACGAGAACCCGCGAAGCAGCGATCACTCCCCCGGGCGCCAGCAGACGGCGTACTGCCTCGGCGATGCGCAGCACCACCGCGGTCATGCTTCCTCCCCCAGAGTGAGCGCCCGGTGGACGGATGGGCGGCCATTACGTCACCCTTCACCTGCGGGACGAGCAATTTAGAAGTTACATTGGCGCCGCTCCGGCCAAACGGAGCCATCGAAAGGTTCTCGGGGGACCCCGACGTCACCATCGACTGTAGCGCCTGAGTCTCCCCGGCCAACGAGGGGCGCAAATGGTTGCGCGCCCCAGGGCGACCGAGATACATTGTCTCTCATGGCCGCCACCACCACCATGGTTCATGTCCGGTTGAACGAGAAGGTCAAGGCGCGTGCCGAGAAGGCCCTCGGCGCCATGGGCCTCACCGTCTCCGATGCCGTCCGGGTCCTCCTCACTCGCGTCGCCGCGGAACAGGCGCTCCCTTTCGAAGTCAAGGTGCCCAACGCCAAGACCCGGGCGGCCATGGCGGAGGCGCGTCGAGGCGGGCTCAAGCGGTTCGCCTCCGTTGGCGACCTCATGGCCGACCTCAATGCGGACGATTGAGCGGACCAAGGCGTTCCACCGGGATTGGAAGAAGGTCAGCTCCGGAGTCCACGGCAAGCGGGCGAGTGGCCTGCTTCAGGCCGTCGTGACGCTGCTGGTGGAGGACCGCCCTCTCCCCACCTCCAAACAGGACCACCAATACCGGAAGCCGAACCCGGCGACCCTCCAGCTCGTCCGCCTCGGCTCGCACAGCGATCTGTTCGGGTAG
>CAIOAK010000041.1 GCA_903855945.1 uncultured Anaeromyxobacter sp. | reverse complement strand
GGCTAGTCTCCCTCCGCCCATGGCGCCTCGCACCCTGCCCGTCTTCGGGAGCTCGACTTCCTGGCTCGAAGGGCCGGCCCGCCGGACGTGGGTGGACGTGGTGTTGCTCGCTGCCCTGGGAGGACTCCTCTACGGCCTCACCCGACTCACAGCCGAGTGGACCGGTGCACTTCGCCCGGTCTTCGAGATCGACCTCTCGCCGCGGGCGCTGCCCTGGTACGCCTTCCTGTCCCTCTCTCGCGGGCTGGCCGCCTACGCGCTCTCGCTGCTCTTCACGCTCGGTTACGGGTACTGGGCGGCTCGCGACAAGATGGCCGAGCGGGTCCTCATTCCGGCCCTCGACATCCTCCAGTCCATCCCGGTCCTCGGGTTCATGCCCGGGCTCGTCCTCGCGCTCGTGGCGGCCTTCCCGACGAGCAACGTGGGACTCGAGCTGGCGTCCGTGATCATGATCTTCACGGGCCAGGCCTGGAACATGACCTTCAGCTTCTACCACTCGCTCCGGAGCGTCCCGCGAGATTTCCAGGAGGTTGCGCGGCTGGGGCGCTTCGGCTTCTGGAGGCGTTTCCGCTGGGTGGACCTGCCGTCGGCGGCCATCGGGCTCGTCTGGAACAGCATGATGAGCATGGCCGGTGGCTGGTTCTTCCTCATGGTGAGCGAGGCCTTCGTGCTCGGGGACCGGAGCTTCCAGCTCCCGGGGCTGGGCTCCTACATGAGCGTGGCCGTCGCCCGCGGCGACCGCACGGCCATGGTGGCCGCCGTCGTCGCCATGGTCGCCATGATCGTCCTTCTCGACCAGCTCCTCTGGAGACCGGTGGTGGTCTGGTCCCAGAAGTTTCGCGTGGACGAGAGCGGACAGACGGCCGAGATGCAGTCGTGGTTCCTGGACGTGCTGCGAGGATCGCGCGCGCTGGCCACCGCGAGGGGCGCGGCGGCGTCGGTGCTGGGTCGCCTCGCGGCGTCCCTCCCCGAGCGACGATCCACGCCGGCCCGCCAAAGGACGGCACGCGCGGTGCGCGCCGTTTCGGTCGCGGCGTTCGTTGCGCTCCTCTTCCTGCTCGCCGCTGGCTCGATCGGCCTGCTGCGGCTGCTCGGGAGGGTGGACGCGCCGGCCTGGTGGGGCATCGTACGCGCCGCCGGCCTCACGCTCGGTCGGGTCCTCCTCGCCGTGGTCGCCGGAACGCTCTGGACGGTCCCGGCGGGGCTCGCCATCGGCCTCTCCCCGCGCCTGTCGCGCGTGCTCCAGCCGGTGGTTCAGGTGGTGGCGTCGTTCCCCGCCCCGATGCTCTTCCCGGCGGTCGTGGCGCTCCTCGCGGCGCTCGGGATCGGGCTCGGCTGGGGAAGCGTGCTCCTCATGCTTCTCGGAACCCAGTGGTACGTCCTCTTCAACGTCGTGGCCGGTGCGATGGCCATCCCGGCCGATCTGCGGGAGGCGGCGCGCATCTACCGGCTCGGTGCCCGGGAACGGTTCCGCGCCCTCTACCTCCCGGCCATCTTCCCGTACCTCGTGACCGGCTGGGTCACCGCCGCCGGCGGCGCCTGGAACGCCAGCATCGTCTCCGAGTACGTGAGCTTCGGGGGCAAGGAGATCGCCGCCGACGGCCTGGGCGCCCGGATCAGCGTCGCCGCCGCATCGGGAGACCTCCCGGTGCTGGCCGCGTCGGTCGCGGTGATGGCGGTCGTGGTCGTCCTCTTCAACCGGCTCGTCTGGCGCAGGCTGCACGCCGTCGCCGAGGAGCGCTTCTCCCTCACACGGTGATCCCCGGAGATCGCATGGCGGAATCGACGAACGAGACCGAGATCCTCTGCGAGCTGCGCGGGGTGGGAAAGGAGTATCCCCAGGCCGGCGGCTCGCCGCTCAAGGTGCTCGAGGACATCGGCCTGGCCGTGAAGGCGAACGAGGTGATCGCGCTGCTCGGCCCGTCCGGCTGCGGCAAGTCCACCATCCTGCGCATCCTGGCCGGCCTGGCCGCGCCGTCCGGGGGCGAGGTCCTGTACCACGGGGCTCCCCTCGCCGGACTCAATCCCGGCATCGGCTTCGTCTTCCAGAGCTTCGCGCTCTTCCCCTGGATGACCGTGCTCCGGAACGTGGAGTCCATGCTGGAGGCGCGCGGGCTCCCACCCGCCGAGGTGGTGGAACGGGCGGCGCGCGCCATCCGGACCGTGGGGCTGGCGGGATTCGAGGAGGCCTACCCGCGGGAGCTCTCCGGCGGAATGAAGCAGCGGGTCGGAATGGCCCGGGCCTTCTCGCTGGAGCCGGAGATGCTCTTCATGGACGAGCCCTTCAGCCAGGTGGACGCGCTGACCGCGGAGAGCCTCCGGGCCGAGGTGCTCGACGTCTGGGCACCGAAGGACCGCAATCCCAAGTCGATCGTGATGGTGAGCCACGACATCAAGGAGGTGGTCTACATGGCCGACCGGATCGTGGTGCTCGACGCCCATCCCGGTCGCGTCCGGACCATCGTCGAGAACACGCTGCCACGGCCCCGCGACTACCGGTCGCCCGCGCTCCTGCAACTCGTCGACCGGCTGCACGACATCATCACCGGGATGGAGATGCCGGATGTGCCCGAGGTGGTCTCGACGGCCTTCGAGCCGCTCCCGCACGCCGGCGCGGGGGAGATCGAGGGGCTCCTCGAGTACCTCGACGCCCGCGGCGGACGGGAGGACGTCTTCCGCATCGCCACCGACACCGACCGCGAGTACGGCCATGTCATCACCACCGCGAACGCCGCGGAGCTCCTCGGATTCGTGGACACGCCCCACCGGACCGTCGTCCTCTCCTCCGAGGGCTCACGCTACGTGAAGGCGAGCCCGGCGGAGCGGAAGGCGGTCTTCCGGGAGAAGTTGCTCGAGCTGCGCCTCTTCCAGCGGGTGCAGGAGGCGATCGGGCAAGCCGAGGGGCACGAGCTCGACAAGGAGCTCGTCCTCGAGCTCATCGCGATGAACCTGCCCAGCGAGAACTTCGAGGCCACCTTCGTCACGCTCGTGAACTGGGGCCGGTTCGGCGACCTGTTCTCGTACGACGAGGTGACGGAGCGGCTGGGCTAGGCGGAGTCGAAGGCGTAGTCGGAGCGGACCACCACCGCGGCCCTGCGGTCCCGCACGAGCAGCGTGCCGACGTCCCGGACCCCGTCCTCGCGCAGTGCCAGGCGGAGGTGCTCGCTGGCCTCCTCGGGAGTCCAGGCGCGGATGTGGCACCGATACTCGTTCCGGTCATGCGCGCAGGCGCATTCGAAGAATCGTTCGCGTTTCATCATCGCAAGTTCCCCGAAGACGTCCACACGCCTCACCCGGAATCGGGTCGTGATCGTGAGATACACGGGTCCCACGCGTCCGGGGAGGCCCTGGACACGCGTTGTCACGAAAACGACATGAACGGCCGGGGCTCGAACGCCGCGCGCGGCGTCGGACCCCGGCCGGCTTGCTTGCTACGGAGGAGCGATCGAGACGGTCCGCTGCCCGCCGAAGGCGATCGGGGCGCTGGCGACCTTCGTGCCGTTCCAGAGCACCTCGCGAGCCGTGAGCTTCCTCGCGACCGTGTCGATGGTGACGAGCATGAAGGAGAGCTTGCTCTCGTCGCCGATGCCGTCGGCGGCGTCGACGCCGGATACCGAGCCCTTCATGGGCGAGTCGACCCGGAAGGTGTGGAGGGAGATGTCGCTGTCCGGGCCGGTGAAGTCGTACATCTCGTTCGAGTTGTTGTTCCCGTGGAAGTAGGCGACCACATTCTTGTGGGCTTTCAGGAAGGCGACCAGGGAGCGCTGCTCGACCAGGTTGGCGGTCGCCGTGTTCACGGGGGAGTCGGCGAAGACGTCGGTGAGGAGGTTCTCGAACTTGAGCGTCCAGTCGTAGGTGCTGGACGTCGTGAGCGTGCTCGTGAAGTGCTTCGACTCGCTGGGCGGCTCGTCGTGGGTGAAGACGATGACCGGGGTCGTCGCGCTCACCGCCGCGAGGTCGGTCGCCAGCCAGGTGCGGGCGGCGCCGTCGGGCCACATGTTCAAGTAAACGAAGTGGATGCCGTTCACGTCGCGGGAGTAGAAGACCTTCTTGGTCTTGTAGTCATAGGTGGCGTTGGTGACGGGCACGGAAGGCTTCATGAACCGGTTGTAGATCTCGACGAGCACGGTCGGGTCGGTGGCGGGGCTGAGCGTCTTCGTGTAGCCGATGGCGTTCGAGACGTCGTGGTTGCCCGGGACCAGGTTCCATTGCGTCGGCAGGCCGTAGGGATCACGGAGAGTGATCCCGTCGAGGTAGTCGGCCTTGAACTGGCCCCAGGACGTGGCCGCGCTCTGGTAGTAGGTCGTGCCCGAGATGAGCTGCGACCGGTTGGCGATGTCCCCCGTCTGGACGGCGAAGTCGATCGGGCCCACCAGCGCGCCGGGGTGGGCGCCGTCGGTGGCGGGCAGGGTGGCCGTCGAGATGGCGTTGATCTGCGCCACCAGCGCCCGGTTCACCACCTGTGCGTCCACCGTGGTGGCCCCGCGGAAGGAGGGGCGGGTGATGCCGTAGTGGGCGTCGGAGGTGTAGACGAACTGGACGTCGGTCGGGTTCGGCGCGCTGGAGCCGCCGCAGGCGGAGACGACGGCGACGACGACGGCCGCCAGGGCGATGCGAAGGTTTCGGGTCAAGGAGTCCTCGGGAAAAGGGGGAGTGGGGGCGTCGCGTTCCCGCGACGTCGGAGCGACGCTACGGTTCCCGCGCGAACGGCAGGTGACGGTTCCGCGAAGAATCGTCAATCCGGCAGAGCCCGCGAAACCGCGAGAGGCCGCATCGTGTGGCGTTTCTTGTCCTGGTGCGACTCCATGCGCCGCAGGATCCCGTCCAGCAGCTTCATGGCGGCGAGCACGTGCGGACCCTCGTTCAGCATGACGCACTCGGCACGTGCCGCCATCCGGCCGGGGGCCGATCGCCTCCAGGAGCGTGCGTGGAAGGTTGCGGAATCCTCGCTGCGTCTCGACCTCGAGGACCATCCCCCGGCTCGCCGCGCCGAGCCTCCCGAGCTCCGCCTCGAGCGCGGCGACGTCCTCCGGCCGCTCCGCGAACGACAGGGCCACGAGGTCGGCATGTCGCGCGACCGACGGGAGGTCCTCCCGGTCCTTGTGTCGAAGAAGACCCGATCCCCGGACTGGACGTCGTCGAGCACCTGGGGAAGCGTGCAGGCGATCTGCGCGGGCGCCCCCTCTCCGGCGAGATCGGCGGGGTGGCCCGGCGCTCCGTCCCGGGTCAGGAATAGGAAGTCCCTTTCACGCAAGGTGATCTCGTGGTGGCACGGGCCGGTGCGGAGCTTGGGGCCGCCGAGGTCCATCTGGACGAGGCAGCTGCGCCCCGTCGCGCGGGCGGCCTCGCGAACGGCGGCGGCCGTCGCGGCCCAGGCGTCGGGGCCGGCATGGGCGCAGTGGGTGCGAGCCACGTTCATGCCCTTCGCGACGAGCGAAAGGACGAACGCCGGGTCGTGCGCCGCCTCGGAGGGTAGCGTGACCATGATGCGCACCCGGATGCCGGGAGAAGCCGACCCGAGCAGGGCGAAGGTGTGGCTCGCGAGCAGGGCGGTCCCATCCTGGAAGCACGGGGCCCCCCGCGCCGAGGGCCACGGCTCGGAACGCCCGGTCAAGGCCCCGAGAGCATGAAGGGCCGACTCGACCGTGTAGAGGGTGTGCGACTCCGCGCTTCCCAGGGACGAGAGCCCCAGGAGCGCAAGGTGCTCCTGCAGCAGCCGGACGTCGTGGCGGCGAAGCGTGAGGTAGTGGATGAGGTTCCGGAGGCTGGAGGAGGCGCCGTGCCCGCGGCCGGCGATGCGATGCGAATGCAGGCGCTCGGCGGCCAGCATCTCCGATCGGATGGAGCGAAGCTGCTCGGCGCGAGGCGGAGGATCAGCTGCGAACCGTGCTCCGGGACGGCGGCGTGAGGGAGCCTGGAAAGCTGACCGTCCGTGGCCGCAGGGGGAGAACCGTCCTTCGCTCCCAGTACGAATTCGCGACCTGCTGATCTCGCCTCACCCGTTCCGGTGCCGCCGATGGTCGTCGGGGCGCTGCGCGTTCTGGGCGCCCCCCCAGCGCGCTTCCTCGCCCCCGTCCGGAAGAAGGTCGAAGGCGTTCACGTCGTCGGCGACCTGCGACCGGAGCTCGGCGAGCACCATCCGGCGCGACGCCGGGTCCTTCACCGGGAAGAAGATCTCGAAGCGCCGGTCGAAGTTGCGCGGCATCGCGTCGAGGCTGCCGGCGTACACGAGCCACCGTCCCCCGTTGCGGAAGGCGGCGACCCGCGCGTGCTCGAGGAACCGTCCCACCA
This sequence comes from uncultured Anaeromyxobacter sp., assembly GCA_903855945.1. GTDB lineage: Bacteria > Myxococcota > Myxococcia > Myxococcales > Anaeromyxobacteraceae > CAIOAK01. Next base: position 56,948 of record CAIOAK010000041.1, on the reverse strand, counting down.
GGCTCTTCGCGTGGACCCCGGGCGCGATCTCGGTGAGCGTGGTGCGGGCCACGAGGTCGACGCGCGCGCCAGCCTTCGCGGCCCGGCGAATCGCGTCCAGGACCGCACGGTCGGTGACGTGGTTGAACTTGAGGATCAGGTGCCCGCGGGGGTTCGACTCGGCCCGGATCCGGTCCACGAGCAGCTTCCGGATGGCCGAGCCGGTGCGCAGTTCCGTCATCCGCGGGAGCCGTCCTGCCTCCAGCGCGTCGAAGAAGCGCTTCACGTCGCGTGTGATCCCCGCGTCGGCGGTGAAGAGGGAGAGGTCGGTGTAGAGGCGGGCGTTCACGGTGTTGTAATTGCCGGTCCCCAGGTGGACGAACTCCTGCCTCCCGCGCCGCACCCACACCGCCTTGGCGTGGACCTTCCGGGAGGGGAGCGGAAGGACCCGCACGCCCGAGTTCTGGAAGCGCAGACCCCACTCGAGATTTTGCAGCTCGTCGAAGCGGGCGCGGGCCTCGAGGAGCACCGCAACCTCCTTGCCGGCGCGCGCCGCCTCGATGAGCGACTCGGCGAGCACGTTGTCGTCGCCCACCCGGTACAGGGTGGCACGCATCGCCGTGACCTCCGGGTCGCGCGCGGCGGCACGGGCGAAATCCTCCACCGCCTCGTACCCCTGGTACGGGTGGAAGATCAGCTGGTCGCGCCGGGCGATCCGAGGGAATGGGTCGACGGCGAATCCCGGGACGATCCACGGGTGAAGCGCGCCGAACTTGAACCGCGCCGGGGCTCGCTTCACGAGCGTGGAGACCATGCGCAGGTCGAGCGGGGGCTCCACGCGGAACACCTCCTCGGCTTCCAGTCCGAGCGCGATGCGGATCGACTCGGACCAGTGGGGCGGGAAGTTCTTCTCCACCTCCAGGTGGCTGATGCGCCCGTCGAGCCGGGTCTCGAGCGCAGCCGGGAGGTCCTCCCAGTCGAGTCCGAGCTGGTCGATGGCGGCGAGCCGGATCGCGCGCAGCTCGTGGAGCTCCAGGTCGCGCCCCTCCAGGAAGAGGTCGCTGCGCAGCCGCAGGAGCTCGCCGAGCCGGACGTAGGTCCCGTCGCGCCCCGGGATCTCGATGAGCCGGGGGAGGCTGTCGGGCAGGCGCACCAGGTGCTCGAGCACGCCGTGGCCGGTGGCGAAGTAGAGGGCGCCCGTGCGGACTTCCCGGACGGCCTCGGCACGCAGCACGTCGATCCGCGGCGCCACCTCCTCGGCCAGGAAGGCGCCGAAGTAGTCGAGCTCCTCCCGGGTGAGGGAGGAGACGGGCACGACGCGAACGGCGTGGGCCTCCATCTCGTCCAGGAGCACCCGGTAGGCGCCGCTCGCGGCCTCGACCTGCTCGCGGGCCTCGGAGAGGAGCCGCTGGTAGTTCGGGGTCCCTCGTTCCTCCAGGAAGGGGCGGGAGATCCGGGCGGCGAAGAACTCGTCCAGGTTGGTGGACCAGATGGAGAGGAAGCGCATCCGCTCGGCGAGCGGGAAGTCGGGCCGGCGGGTCTGGGCGAGGACCCGCCGGTTGAAGCGCAACCATGAGAGTTCCTGCTGGATTTTCAAGAAGAGGCCGCTCCCTGGAGGAAAGCCTACTTCAGCACACCCCGGATGGGCGAATCGTGACGATTCGGGGAACCCCCCGATCGGGAGCCCTGCTCGTGACCGGTAACCGGGCACCTGCTGCTCGCTGGGCAGGCGCATGGACGCCATTCGAGGCAGGGATCGTGAGCACATCGCGGCCGGAAACAGGCAGGGCTCTTGCAACGACTGTAATGTCGCCCCCCATGCGCCTCCTCCTCCAGCACGACACCGTCTACCGGTTCCCCCGGCCCGCAGCGCTCGGTCCTCATCAGATCCGGCTGCGTCCGGCCAACCACGCCCGGGCCCGGATCGAGACCTACTCCCTCCGGGTGAGCGAGCCCGCCGAGGTGCGCTGGCAGAGGGACCCGACCGGGAACCACGTCGCCCACGTCACCTTCCCGAAGGGCTCGAGCTTCTCCGAGCTGGCGGTCCAGGTGGAGATGGCCGTCGACGTGCGGCCGGTGAACCCGTTCGATTTCTTCGTCGACGATCGCTGCGAGGAGGTCCCGTTCGCCTATCCGGAGGAGCTGGGTCCCGAACTGGCGCCGTTCCTCGAGCGGAGCGATCCGTCGCTGGAGGGCGGTCCGGAGCTCGAGAAGTTCCTCTCGGAGCTGCCGGCCTCCGGTCGCACCATCCCGCTCGTCGTCGAGCTGAACCGGCTCGTGGCCGAGCGGACCCGCTACGTGATCCGGGAGGAGCCGGGCGTCTGGACTCCGGAGGAGACGCTGCGACAGGGCAGGGGGAGCTGCCGCGACTCGGCGGTGCTGCTCGTGGCCGCGCTCCGCTCCCGGGGCATCGCCGCACGCTTCGTCTCCGGCTACCTCATCCAGCTCACCGACGAGGGGATGATCCCCGACGAGCCGCGCGGCGTGGGACGGGACGTGGTGGACCTGCACGCCTGGGCGGAGGTGTTCCTCCCCGGCGCCGGCTGGATCGGCCTCGACGCGACGAGCGGCCTGCTCTGCGGGGAAGGGCACATCCCGCTCGCCTGCGTGGCGCGCCCCGCCATGGCCGCGCCGGTCATCGGGACGTCCGACGTGGGCGCGAGCGGCTTCTCCTTCGAGATGAAGGTGGGACGGCTGGGGCACGAGGCTCGCCCCACCACCCCCTACCCGGAGGAGACCTGGCAGGCGCTGCTCCACGCCTCCGACGAGGCCGATGCGGTGCTCGCCGCCGAGGGGCTCACTCTCACGGTCGGTGGCGAGCCCACCTTCAACTCCCGGCTGCATCCCGAGGCCCCGGAGTGGCGGGGCGAGGCGCTCGGCCCCACCAAGTGGGAGCAGGGGCTGGTGCTCGCCGGCGAGCTGCGGGACCGCATGGCCCCGGGCGGGGTCCTGCTGCGGCGCGAGGGCAAGTGGTATCCGGGGGAGAGCCTGCCGCGCTGGGCGCTCGACGTGGTCGGGCTCCGGGACGGCAGCCGCCTCTGGACCGGCGGTGGCGCGCGTCGAGCCGCCACCCCCGAGGCCGCGGAGGCGCTGGTCCGGGCCATCGCCGGACGGCTCGGCGTCCGCACCTCGGCGCCGATGCCGGCCTTCGAGGACCCCTGGAAGTACGTCCGGGACGAGGCCGAGCTTCCACCCGGAGTGGACCCCATGAAGGCCGACCTCTCCGATGGGGAGGAGCGGCGTCGGCTGGCCCGGGTCCTCGATCACGGACTCGCCACGCCGTCCGCCTGGGCGCTGCCCCTGTCGCGCGGGGAGGGGGGCTGGCGCACCGACGCCTGGAGCTTCCGGCGCGAGAAGCTCTTCCTCGTTCCGGGCGATGCGCCCGCCGGCCTTCGGCTTCCGCTCCGCGCCCTGGGAGGACCGCTCCCGGCGCCGGCGGCGCCCGAACCCTCCTGGGTGCCCGACCCCCGGACCGAGGAGCTGGCGGAGGCGCGCCGGCGGGAGGAGAAGGCCCGGGCCAAGGCGGTCGGAGCCCAGCAGGAGGCCCGGCGGGTCGCTGCCGCCCCGCGCCTGCCGACGGTCCGGACCGCACTCTGCGTCGAGCCGCGCCAGGGAGAGCTCTTCGTCTTCCTGCCTCCGCTCGAGAGCGCCGCCCACTTCATGGAGCTCGTCCGCTCCGTCGATGCGGCGGCCCGCGAGCTGGACCTCGACGCCCAGCTGGAGGGCTACCCGCCGCCCTGGGGTCCCGAGGTGATCCGCTTCTCCGTCACCCCCGATCCGGGCGTGCTGGAGGTGAACGTCCAGCCCACCGGGACCGGGCGCGACTGCGCCAGCCAGGTGGAGCAGGTATTCGACGCGGCTCTCCACGCCGGCCTCCATGCCGAGAAGTACATGCTCGACGGGCGGCAGGAGGGATCCGGCGGCGGCAACCACATCACCCTGGGTGGCCCCACGCCGCTCCAGAGTCCGTTCGTGGTCCGGCCGGACCTGATCGCGAGCCTCGTCACCTTCCTCCAGCACCACCCGTCGATGAGCTACCTCTTCACCGGCCTCTTCGTCGGACCCACCTCGCAGGCCCCGCGCGTCGACGAGGCGCGCCACGACGGACTCTACGAGCTGGAGATCGCCCTCCTCCGCCTCTCCGATCGCGGGCAGCCCACGCCGCCGTGGCTCGGGGACCTGCTGCTCCGCCACCTGCTCGTCGACGTCACCGGCAACGGCCACCGCGCCGAGCTCTCGATAGACAAGCTCTTCGACTGGCGGACCGCGCACGGGCGGCAGGGTCTCGTGGAACTGCGGGCCTTCGAGATGCCGCCCCATCCCCGCATGGCGGCGGCGCAGGCCATCCTGGCCCGTGCGCTCGTGGCCGCCTTCGCGCGGGAGCCCTACGCCCACCCCCTCGTCCGCTGGGGTACGGAACTGCACGACCGCTTCCTGCTCCCCTTCTGGCTGTGGCGGGACATGGAGGATGTGCTCGCCTTCCTGGCCGCGCGCGGGGTGGGGCTGCCGCCGGAGGCCTACCGGCCCTTCATCGAGTTCCGCTGCCCGGTGGTGGGCCGGCTGCAGGTCGGCGGCGTGGCCATCGAGATCCGCAACGCGCTCGAGCCCTGGCCGGTGCTGGGCGAGGAGCCCGGATCGGGCGGAACGGCCCGCTTCGTCGACTCGTCCCTGGAACGGGTCGAGGTGCGCGCGGAGGGGTTGGAGCCGGAGCGCTTCGCGGTGCTCGTGAACGGACTCTCCGTCCCGCTGCGTCCCACCGGCATGGCGGGCGAGCAGGTGGGAGGCGTCCGCTTCCGCGCCTGGGCGCCGCCGTCCTCGCTCCAGCCGCACCTGGGCATCCACCACCCGCTGCGGTTCGACCTCTGGGACCGCTGGGCGAAGCGCTCGGTGGGCGCCTGCGCGTACCACGTGTGGCACCCCGAGGGGACCGGCTTCAAGGCCCCTCCGCTCACGCGCTTCGAGGCCTCGGCGCGGCGCGCAGCCCGCTTCACCGAGGAGGGACCGCTGCCCAGGTCTACCCACCCGCGCGCGGCGAAGCCCCACCCCGAGTACCCCCACACGCTCGACCTCCGCCGGTACGGCCTCGATCGGCCGATGCCCCCGCCGGAGGAGGACGACGGGTCGGAGGAATAGTGCAGGAACTCCTCGCCGAGTGCCGCGCGCAGGACGACGCCCTCCGGGGGGCCGGCCTCGAGATCTGGCTCGGCGCGGAGCCCACCTTCACCGACCGTTCCTCCCAGGACCCGCACTGGCTGTGGATGGCCGAGGGTGGGGACAAGGAGGAGCGGGCGGCGGCGCTCCTCGGGGAACTCGTCGGTCGGCTCTCCGCCTCCTTCCGGAGGGAGCAACCGGAAGGGCGGCTCTACCCGGGCGAGGAGAAGCCCCGCTTCTGCATGGGTGCCGCCTACCTGCCGCGCGGCGGCGGATCCGAGCGCCGGCTCACGATCGCGCCCGACCCGGGCGTGATCGAGGTGAACCTCGCACCGGCCCCCGACCTCGTCACCTTCGCGGAGCATGCCGGCGCGGTCTACGCGGCTGCCGCGGCGGTGGGGCTCTCCCCGGAGCGATTCCGCTGGAACGGCAACGCCGGCGACTCGGGGGGCGGAGGGCAGCTGACGCTCGGCGGTCCCACGCCGGAACGGAGCCCGTTCTTCGTCCGTCCCCGGCTCCTTCCCTCGCTCGTCCGCTACCTGAACCACCATCCGTCCCTCTCCTACGCCTTCGCGCCCGAGTGCGTCGGCAGCGCCGGCCAGGGGCCGCGGCCGGACGAGGGGGTGCGGGAGCGCTTCGACGAGCTGGCGGTGGCGCTCGACCGGCTGGCGATGCGGGAGGCGTCGGGCCCGGAGGATCTCTGGAACGCGCTCGCGCCGCTGCTCGTCGATGCATCGGGCAACGCCCACCGGGCCGAGGTGAACGTCGAGAAGCTCTGGAATCCCCACCTCCCCGGGCGCGGTCGCATGGGGGTGGTCGAGCTCCGGGCGCTGCGCATGCCCCATGCGCCGGAGCGGCTGCTGGCCCTCGGCGCGCTCTTCCGCGCCGTCGCGGCCCGGCTGGCGCGCGCCCCCTTCGAGGAGCCCCTCCTCGACTGGGGTCCCGAGCTTCACGACCGCGCATCCCTGCCGGTCTCCCTCGCCGGCGATCTGGCCGACGTGATCCGGGACCTCGCCGAGCACGGCCTCGCGCCCGGCCGGAGGCTCCAGTCCTGGCTCGCTCCGGAGGCGCCGGAGGTGGCGCGGGTGGAGCTCTCCGGGGCCGTCCTCACGGTCCGGCGGGCCCCCGAGTTCTGGCCGCTCCTCGGGGACGTGGCGTCCCAGGAGGGATCGACGGCCCGGCTCGTCGACGCCAGCTCCGATCGGCTGGAACTGCTCGTGAACTCCCCGGGGACGCCCCCGGGAAGCCTGTCCGCACAGGGAGTGGAGGTGGGGCTCGACGCGGCCGGCGGCCCGCTCCACGTGGGTGCGGTCCGGTACCGCGCCTTCGCCCCGCGCCCGGGACTCCACCCCGGGCTCGGCCCCCACGATCCGCTCGTGCTGGAGTGGGAGCGGCGGGGGGAGGCGGTGCGCATCGAGCTCCACGGCTGGAAGCCGGGAGGGGGCTCGTACGACGGTCTCCCCGCCGACGGCGCGGAGGCCGAGCGACGTTGCCGGGAACGGGTGGTGATCCGCCCGGGTCGCCCCCGGACCCCCCTGCGCGTCCCCTCGGCGCGCCTCACCCTCGACCTGCGCCGGTTGCCAGCGGCGCTCCCCACCTGAGAGAAGAGACCAAGAGATGGATCCCACGAGCCGCCTGCTCTCCGACTACGCCGGGCTCCCCGGTACCTGGGACGAGCTCTTCGCGGAGGACGGGACGCCGCGCGCTCCCTTCCGCCGCGCCGCCGAGGCGCTCGGCGCGCAGAACCGCGCCGGGTTCGCCGTGTGCCAGGGGCTGGCCGAGCGCGCGCTCCTCAACCAGGGCGTCACCTTCTCGGTCTACTCGGACGACCAGGGCACCGAGAAGATCTTCCCGTTCTGCCTCGTGCCCCGGATCATCTCCGCACCCGACTGGGCGGCGCTGGAGCGTGGGCTCGTGCAGCGGGTCCGGGCGCTCGAGCTCTTCCTCGCGGACATGTACGGCGACCAGCGCATCCTCCGAGAGGGTGTGGTGCCGTCCGACCTGGTTCTCGCCTCCAAGTCCTGGTACCCGCAGCTGCGGGGGGTCCGGCCGCCCGGCGACGTGCGCATCCACATCGCGGGGATCGACCTGGTCCGGGACCCGGCGGGGACCTGGCGGGTGCTGGAGGACAACCTGCGCACCCCCTCGGGCGTCTCCTACCTGCTCGAGAACCGGATCATCTCCAAGCGGGTCATCCCCGACGTCCTGGACGCCGCGCGGGTGGAGCCGGTCGACACCTATCCCACCCGGCTCGCCGAGTCGCTGCGCTCGGTCTCCCCGGTGGACCCCGACGAGACCACCGCAGTGGTGCTCACGCCCGGCCCCTACAACTCCGCCTACTTCGAGCACAGCTTCCTCGCCCGCACCATGGGGCTCGAGCTGGTGCAGGCCGCCGACTTATTCACTAAGAGTGATAAAGTCTACTGCCGCACCACCCGCGGCCCGCGCCCGGTGCACGTCATCTACCGGCGCATCGACGAGACCTACCTCGATCCGGAGGTGTTCCGCCCCGACAGCCTGCTCGGCGTTCCGGGGATCCTCCGCGCCTGGGCCAAGGGAAACGTGGCGCTCGCGAATGCGCCCGGCAACGGCGTGGCCGACGACAAGGCGGTCTACCCCTTCGTCCCCGACATCGTCCGTCACTACCTCTCGGAGGAACCGCTGCTCGCCCAGCTCGACACCTGGGTGTGCGCCCGGGAGGACGACCGGCGCTTCGTCCTCGACCACCTGGGCGAGCTCGTGGTGAAGGCGGTGGACGAGGCGGGCGGCTACGGGATGCTCATGGGACCGCAGGCCACCAAGGCCCAGATCGCCGAGTTCCGGAAGCGGGTCGAGGCCGAGCCCCGCAAGTACATCGCCCAGCGGCGCCTCGAGCTCTCCACCGCCCCGACCTGGGTGAGCGCGAAGGGGCGGGTGGAGCCGCGGCGCGTGGACCTGCGCCCCTACATCCTGAACGGGCGCGCCGGACCCTGGGTGCTCCCCGGCGGCCTCACCCGCGTGGCGCTCACCGAGGGCTCCTACGTGGTCAACTCCAGCCAGGGCGGCGGTTCGAAGGACACCTGGGTGCAGAAGCCGGAGGCCACATGATCTCCCGCGTCGCCGACCACTGCTTCTGGCTGGGTCGCTACCTGGAGCGGGCCGAATCGACCGCCCGCGTGCTGGGCGTGACCCGCAACCTGGCGCTGGACGTGGGGCTGAACCCCCGCCACGTGTGGCTCCCCGTGATCATCGTGTCGGGAGAGCAGGAGCGGTACGCCGAGAGCGGCCAGGGGCGCACCGACGACGGCGAGCGGGTCCAGGAGTACATGACCTGGGACGCCGAAAACCCCACCTCCATCGCCCGATCCCTCTCCGGGGCGCGCGACAACGCCCGCTCCATCCGGGAGGTGGTGAGCCTCGAGACCTGGGAGGCCCTGAACGCCCTCTACCTCTGGATGGGCAGCCCCCGCGCCCGCACCGAGTGGCGGGAGGACCGGCACGCCTTCTACCGGCGCATCCGAACCTCCATGCAGTCGCTGCAGGGCATCGTGCGGGGAACCATGCTCTTCGACGACGCCATGCACTTCATGCTCCTCGGCAACATGCTGGAGCGAGCCGGTCAGACCTCCCGCATCCTCGACGTGCACCACCACGCCTTCCAGGCGCTCGGCTCCCACGAGGTCATCGAGACCGCTCTCTGGCTCGCGCTGCTCCGCGCCTGCTCCGGCTTCGAGCCCTTCATGAAGGTGCACCGCGGGCGGGTGACCCCGGCCGCCGTGGCCCGCTTCCTGGTGGTGGACCCCATGTTCCCGAGGTCGGTGCGCTTCTCCCTGCGGGCGGCCGTCTCCCGCTTCGAGCGGCTGCGTCCGCCCGATCAGCCGGACCTGCCGGGGGCGCGGAGCGCCGTGAGGCTTCGTGCGCTCGCCGACTGGGTGGCGGCGCTCGACCGGGACTTCGCCCTGTCGGCCCTCCACGGGATCCTCACCCACGTGGTGGACGAGAGTGCCGCCATCGCAGGTGTCATCGGCAGCGAGCTCCTGGGGTATGCTCCGGGTCCCACGGCCGAGATGTCGGCCCAGTGACCTAGCGCTCCCGAGATGCCCAACCTCCTCGCGATGTCCTTCGAGGGCGAGCTCGCGCCCTCCTTCGATCTCCGCTGCCTGTCCCAGGGGCAGGTACCGCCCGACGGCTGGGGCATCGGCTACTACCCGGGCGGCGAACCCTCCGCGGCCGTGCTCAAGGAGCCGGCCCCGCCGAGCGGTTCCATCCGCTCCGAGCTCGTGAAGGCCTGGGAGCACCTCGAGTCCTCCACCTTCCTGCTCCACGTCCGGCGCGCCACATGGGGCGCCGTCTCCGACGCCAACACCCAGCCCTTCCTGCGGGCCTGGGGGCGTCGAGACTGGCTCTTCGGCCACGCCGGCTCGCTGCGCCACAGGCTCGAGCTGCGCCCCGGAGCCCCCTTCGAGCCGGTGGGGAGCACCGACACCGAGCTCATCTTCTGCGAGCTGATGAACCGCTTCGCCGAGAAGGGCTGGAAGAGCCTGGGCGAGGCCGACCCGCGAACGTTGCTCGAGTGGCTGGCGCAGCTGAACGAGAGCGGGAACCTCACCTGCGTCCTCACCGACGGTCACGACGTGGCGGTCTACTCCGACCGGGAGTCGGCGGGCATCTGGCTCTGGGAGGTGATGCCCCCCTACGAGAAGCTCGTGCTCGGAGACACCGAGCTCGGGGTCGATCTCGGGCGGCGGGGCGTGAAGAGCCGCAAGGGCGTCGTGGTGAGCTCCCATCCCCTCTCGGTGAACGGGGAGGAGCAGGAATGGCGGGCCGTGCCGCCCGGCCACCTGGTCCTGCTGCGGCAGGGGGCCGTGCGGGACGAGCTCGTCCCCGCAGCGTCCCCGTCGGCCTCCCCCCCGCTCCCCGGCCTGCAGCGCCGACAGATGCCGCGCCCGACGCGGTCCGAGCCCCGGCGCTACCGGATCGTGCACCGCACCGCCTACCGATACGAGAAGGCGGTCGAGCGGAGCAGCCACCTCTTCCGGCTCTTCCCGGCCGAGGATCGCCTGCAGCGCCTCCTCTCCCACGAGCTCCGGGTGTCGGTGGACGGGACCCACCGGGACTACGAGGACGTCTTCGGAAACCGGGCTCGCCGCATGGAGGTCGACATCCCCTACGAGGACATGGCCATCACGGCCACCTCCGTCGTGGATGTGCTGGATGTCGATCCGCTCGCCTACCGGCCGCTGCACCAGCGGGTCCAGATCCCGGTCACCTGGATGCCCTGGCACCAGCAAGTGTTGCAGCCCTTCCTGCTGCCGCCCGAGCTGGCCGAGTCGGAGCTGCGCGAGCTCTCCGAGTACGCCATGAGCTTCGCGGTGCGGAACGACTTCGACCTGCTCGACACGCTCCTCGACCTCAACCAGTCGATCTTCCAGGAGTACAGGTACACGCAGGGTTCGACCACGGTCTTCACCACGCCGTTCGAGGTCTACGCGAACCGGCGCGGCGTCTGCCAGGACTTCACGACCCTCTTCATCTGCCTGGCCCGCCTGCTCGGCCTGCCGGCCCGCTACATCTGCGGCTACCTGTGGACCGGGGAGAAGAACCCGAACCAGCGCCAGGCGGAGGCCTCCCACGCCTGGGCCCAGGTCTTCCTGCCCGAGGTGGGCTGGAAGGGCTTCGACCCGACGAACGGGATCCTCACCCAGACCGAGCACATCCGGGTCGCCGTCGGTCGCAGCTACCGGGACGCGACACCCACCTCCGGGACGATCTACGTCGGCGGGGGAGGGGAGAAGCTGGACGTCGAGGTCCGTGTCGAGTCCCTGGGCGAGGCTTCAGCAGGAATCACGGTTGTTTCACGGTAGGTAGATCGGAAATCGGCAGCGCACGCCGCCGTTCTGGATCGCCAGCGACCGGACCGGCTTCAGCGGGACGAGTCGCTCGAGGCCGGGGCCGCCGGCGAGGATTCCGACGGTCCAGCCCTGAAGCCTGGGCAGGAGCGCCGCGAGCGCTCGCCACGATTCCTCCACGTCGCGGTCGAGCCGGATCCCGTATGGCGGGTTGACGAGGCAGACGCCCGGGACCGCCGGCGGCAGGACGTCCGACGCATCGAGACGCTCGATCCGGACGTCGGCGTCCACGCCCGCCGCGGTCGCGTTCTTGCCGCAGAGACGGATCGCTCCGCCGTTCTTGTCGGAGGCGAGCACCGGCGACGGAGGGGGACGGGCGAGCGCGGAGAGCCGCTCCCGGACCGCCGCGGTGCGCGCGGGAGCGTGGCCGGGCCAGCCCTCGAAGGCGAAGCTCCGCCCCAGTCCGGGGGCGCGCCGCCCGGCGAGCAGCACCGCCTCGATGGCGATGGTCCCCGAGCCGCACATCGGGTCGAGGAACGGGACGGTGCCGTCGAAGCCCAGCTCGAGCAGGAGACCCGCGGCGAGACTCTCCCGGAGAGGGGCCGCCCCCACGCGAGCCCGCCAGCCCCGACGGAAGAGGGCGGAGCCCACGGCGTCGGCCGAGAGCGTGCCCGTCGTCCCCTCCCGCCGCACCTCGATCTCGACGCCCGGCATCCGGCGCCCGAGATCGCGCCGCGCCGCGGGGAGCTCCGATGCAGCCCCTTCCCACAGGCGTGCCTTCACGGCGTCGGCGGCGCGGGAGCCCAGGCAGGCGACGGCGCAGGCGTCCGGTCCGGATGCCTCCGCGCCACCCGGGACGGGCCGGGCGGAGAGCCCCAGCGCGACGAGCTCGCGCGCGAGCGCCGGTTCGAGCCCGGGCGCGCAGGCCGCGAAGATGCGCTGCGCTGGAGAGGGGTTCACGGTTCGGGGCTCACGGCGCCGCGGGCGGTTCGCGCTGCGGCAGGGGAAGGCGGGCGAGCATCCGGCGGAAGACCGCGAAGAGGATCCAGGTCACGAGCGGGGCCACGAGGGCCCAGGCCCCGAGCGCCCGGAGGTTGGCGTCCCCGTAGCGCACCAGCGTCGGCCAGACCCCGGCTCCCAGCTCGGACCGGATCTGATCCAGCGAGAAGGGAATCGGCGCCCCGCCGGTGAGTCGCGCCCCCGCCTCGAAGAAGGGGATGAAGAGCATGATCTGGAGCGGGTAGGCGGCGTAGTTGGCCGCCACCACGGCCACGTGGTTCAGCCGGAAGATCACCGAGACGAGCAGCGCGACGACGGTGGTGATGCCGAGGAGCGGCATCACCGAGATGACGACGCCCAGCGCGAGCGAGAGCGCCAGCTTGGACGGGGTCACCCCCTGCCAGAGTTGCTGCTTCACCGGCTGCACCACCCGCAACCGGAGGGTCTCCTTCAGGCTCGCCATGCTCCCCCCTTATAAGACGCCCCCCTCGCGAAAACCGCTGACTTGGGGTACATCGGCGCCCGCCATGATCTCGGTCCAGGACGTCACCAAGGCCTTCGGCCCCAAGAAGCTCTTCGAGGACGTGAACGTCACCTTCTCGCCCGGCCGTCGCTACGGCCTCACCGGGCCGAACGGCTCCGGCAAGTCCACCTTCATGAAGATCCTCTCGGGGGACGAGGATTCGGACACCGGGAACGTCCACCGCCCCCGCCGCCTCGGCATCCTGCGGCAGGACCACTTCAAGTACGAGGAGTCCCGGGTCATCGACGTGGTCCTGATGGGCAACGGCATCCTCTGGAAGGCCCTGAAGGAGAAGGACGACATCCTGGCCCAGGCGGACGTCTCCGAGGAGGACGGCCACAAGCTGGCCGAGCTGGAGGGGATCATCGCCGAGGAGGACGGCTACGAGGCCGAGGCGCAGGCGGCCGAGCTGCTCCAGGGTCTCGGCATCGACAACGCCTGGCACGAGCAGCCGATGAAGGGGCTCGCCGGCGGCTTGAAGCTCCGGGTGCTGCTCGCCCAGGCGCTCTTCGGGAAGCCCCAGGGATTGCTCCTCGACGAGCCCACCAACAACCTGGACCTGGAGTCGATCCGCTGGCTGGAGAGCTTCCTCCACGACTTCGAGGGGGTGCTCGTCACCATCAGCCACGACCGGCACTTCCTGAACTCCATCTGCACCCACATCGCCGACATCGACTACGAGACCATCATCACCTACACCGGATGCTACGACGACATGGTCCGGCAGAAGGGGCAGGTGCGGAACCGGATCGAGTCGGAGAACGACGAGAAGAAGAAGAAGATCGAGCAGCTCCAGGAGTTCGTGGCCCGCTTCTCGGCGGGCACCCGGGCCTCGCAGGTGCAGAGCCGCGTCCGGGCCATGCAGAAGCTGAAGATGGAGGACCTGAAGCGTTCCAACATCCAGGCCCCCTTCATCAAGTTCGAGCAGAAGGCGGCGAGCGGCAAGCAGACCCTCGAGATCCGGGATCTGGAGAAGCGCTTCCACGGCAACGAGGTGATCCAGACCTTCACCGGCCTCGTCACCCGCGGGGAGAGGATCGCCGTCATCGGCCGGAACGCGGCCGGCAAGTCGACGCTCGTGAAGCTGGTGGTGGGCGCGCTCGAGCCGTCCGCCGGCACCGTGAAGTGGGGCCACCAGGCCCTGACCGGCTACCTGCCCCAGGACCACGCCGGGCTCATCCACCCGGGCACCACCGCCTTCGGCTGGCTGCGCGAGCAGGAGGACAAGCTCTCCAACGAGGAGATCTCCGGGCTGCTCGGACGGATGCTCTTCTCCGGCGAGGAGCGGATGAAGCCCACCGCCACCCTCTCCGGCGGCGAGACGGTGCGGCTGCTCCTCGCCAAGCTCATGATGGACAGGCCCAACGTCCTCGTCCTCGACGAGCCCACGAACCACCTCGACCTGGAGGCCATCACCTCCCTCTCCGAGGGGCTGAAGCGCTACGAGGGGACCGCCATCTTCGTCACCCACGACCAGCAGCTCATCGACGAGGTGGCGACCCGCATCTGGCACGTGCGCGCCGGAGAGCCGGTGAACGACTTCCAGGGGACCTTCGCCGAGTACCTGGAGAAGCACCCCGACCTGGCGGCCGAGCACCGGTAGCGCACGCCGACGCCGCGCCTCAGCGGGCGAAGAAGTCCGGGACCTCGGAGAGCGACCGGATCTCGGTCTCCGGCGCTCCGGGCAGCCGATCCGGCGGTGCGCCGGTCCGGTTGCACCAGGCCACCCGGAAGCCGAAGGCGCTCGCGCCGTGCGCGTCCCAGCCATTCGCGGAGACGAACCCGATCTCGCCGGGCAGGATGTCGAGCTGCCGGGCGGCCATGGCGTACACCTCGGGTGCGGGCTTGTAGACGGCCACCTCGTCCACCGAGAGCACGATGTCGAGGAGCTCGTCGAGCCGGGCGTTGCGGATGCCGGCGTCGAGCATCCCCGACGAACCGTTCGACAGGACGGCCAGCTGGAGCCCGTCCGCCCGGAGCGCCTCGAGCGTCGGGCGGACGTCGGGATAGGCCTCCAGGTGGAGGTAGAGGTTCATGAGCCGCCCGCGAAGCTCCGGGTCGCGGATGGCGAAGGCCTGCAACGCGTAGTCGAGCGACTCGCCGGTCACCTGCCAGAAGTCCACGTGGCGCCGCATCAGGCTGCGGAGCCAGGTGTACTCGAGCTGCTTGCGCCGCCAGAGGTCGGAGAAGGCGCGCCAGCGCTCCCCGAGCACGTCCCCGGCCCGCTCGGAGGCGGTGGCGAAGTCGAGCAGGGTTCCGTAAGCGTCAAATACGACGGCGCGCACCGTGGCCATGCCGGGAGCCTAGCGCTATCCTCGCCACTTCGTCATGCGCCGTCGCGTCATCCTCGCTGGCCTGGCCGTCGCGGCGCTGGCCCTGCTGCTCCTGCTCTCCCCCTGGAGGAGCTGGCTCCTCTCGCTCCTCGCCTGGCTCCGGACGGCGGGCGGGGCGGGTGCGGTAGCCCTCGTGCTCGGCTACGCGGTCGGCTCGGTTCTCGCCCTCCCCACCTGGCCGCTCACGGTGGTCGCCGGCGCCGCCTACGGCGTCTGGCGGGGGTTCCCCCTCGCGCTCCTGGGATGCGTGGCCGGGGCGTCGCTCGCCTTCGTGGCCGGCCGGACCCTCTTTCGCGAGGGTGTGGCGCGGCGGGTGGCCCGCGACCCCCGGCTCGCCGCCATGGACGAGGCGGTGTCGCGCCAGGGAGCCTTCCTGGTGCTGCTCCTGCGCCTCTCGCCCCTCGCGCCGGCCAACGTGGTGAACTACGCCCTGTCGGCCAGCCGGATCGGTCCCGGAGCCTTCGCGGGGGCGTCGCTCGTGGGGATGGCGCCCCTCGTGCTGGCGTGGACCTGGGCGGGAGCGACCTTCGGGAGCCTGGAGGGGATGGCGGGAGGAGCGCCCGCCGGCCCGCTGGCCCAGGGGGTCCGGTGGGGCGGCCTCGTGGCCACGGTCGCGGTGGTGATCCTGCTCGGGCGCATCGCGAGGCGGGCCTCCTGTAGGATGTCCTCGTGAGGCGAAAGGTGGCGAGGACCGACGTGGCGAGGGAGTTGCTCCCGGGGACCTCGGCCGCGCTCCTGAAGGAGCTCCACCTCCTGACCCGCGACGGCGATCTCAACGCCGACAGCCTGCGGAAGCTGAAGCAGGTGAACCACCTCATCCGGCTCCTCACCCCGGCGCTCGAGGACGTGCTCGGCCGCTTCGGCGATCCGGTCCTGGTCGACTGCGGAGCCGGCAAGGGCTACCTGGGCTTCCTTCTCTACGAGGCCGCCGTGGGCCCGGCGGGGAAGGGCACGCTCGTCGCCATCGAGTCGCGACCGGAGCTGGCCCAGGCCGCCACCGAGCGGGCCATCCGGCTCGGCTACGACAGGATGCGCTTCCTCGCCGGCGACGTGGCGACGGCGCCGGTTCCGCCGCGCGTGAACCTCGTCACCGCGCTGCACGCCTGCGACACTGCCACCGACGACGCCATCGTGCTCGCGGCGCGGCACGGCGCGGACCACGTCGCGCTGGTGCCCTGCTGCCAGGCCGAGGTGGCGCGCCAGCTCGCGGCGGGCAAGGGGGAAGATCCAGCGCTGGCCGAGATGCACCGCCACCCATGGCACCGGCGGGAGCTGGGTTCCCACCTCACGAACGTCATCCGCGCGCTCGCCCTGGAGGCGCTCGGCTACCGGGTCACCGTCACCGAGCTGGCGGGCTGGGAGCACTCGCTGAAGAACGAGCTCATCCTGGGGGAGCGGGTTCACAAGGAGTCCATCCCCGCCCGGGAGCGACTGGAGCGGCTGCTGGCCGCGGCCGGGGTCCGGCCGAAGCTCGTCCGGGAGCTGTGGGGCGCGCGGCCGGAGAGCGCCCCGTCCGCCACGTGAAGAAGCGTTGCGGCGCGCCTGGGAACCTTGTCTTTCCAGGGGCCTGCGGCTATTCCTCCCCCATGCTCTCCACCTCCTGGGTCGCGCGCGCTCTCGGGCTCGCGCTCCTCCTCTCCGTGGCCGCCTGCAAGGGCGGCGGCGCGGGGCCCCGCCAGCGCCCGCCTCCGGCCGTGACCGTGGCGCCGGTCGAGGTCCGCGAGGTCTCGGTCGACCTGCGCGCGCCGGTGGACCTGCGGCCGCTCTTCCAGGCCGACGTGGGCTCCAAGACCCTCGGCTACCTCGACGCGGTGCTCGTGGATCGCGGCGACGTCGTGAAGAAGGGGCAGCTCCTCGCGGTGGTGCGCCCCTCCGACCTGCCCGACCAGATGGAGGCCTCCCGGGTCGCCTTCGAGCTCGCCAAGGCCAACCGGGCTCGGGCCGAGGCGCTCGCCCCGTCCGGCGTCGTGTCGCAGCAGGAGCTGCAGAACGCCCAGAGCGCCTTCTCCGCCGCCCAGGCCAACCTGCAGGCCGTCACCACCCGGCTCGGCGAGACCCGCATCGAGTCCCCCATCGACGGAGTCGTCTCCCAGCGCCGCCTCGACCCCGGCGCGCTCGTGGGCCCCACCGCCGGGACCGGCTCGATCCTCACGGTCCAGCGGTCCGACGTCCTCCGGGTCTTCATCCCCGTGAACGAGAAGGACGCCCCCACGGTTCGCGTGGGACAGGGGGCGAGCGCGCAGTTCGATGCGCTCCCCGGCAAGCGCTACGAGGGCAAGGTGGTGCGCATGTCACCGGCCTACGATCCGGTGACCCGCACGGTGGACGCCGAGGTGCACCTCGTGAACCCCGGCGAGCTGCGCGCCGGCATGTACGGCCGCGGTACCATCGTCACCTCCCGGCACCCCGACGCGGTGGTGGTCCCGGTGGGCGCGGTGCAGATCTCCGACGGGAAGTACTTCGCCTACCTGCTGCAGGGGGAGAAGGTGAAGCGCGTCCAGCTCCGCATCGGCGTGGACGGCGGGAACTGGTACGAGGTGGTCGAGGGGTTGAAGGCCGGGGACGAGCTGGTCACCGCCGGCACCGACATGCTCGCCGACGGTACGGCGGTCCGCCCGGAGCGCGGGATGGACCCGTACTCGGGCAAGACGGCCGCGGCGCCGACCCAGGGGAAGTGAAGCCATGTGGCTGACACGCCTCGCGCTTCGCAACCCGGTCTTCATCCTCATGATGTCGCTCATGGCGCTCGCCCTGGGGTGGGTGTCGCTCACGCGGCTGCCGGTGGACCTCTTCCCGAACATCGACGTCCCCCAGATCCGGGTGGCCACCTTCTACACGGGGGCCGGCCCCGGCGACGTCGAGAAGTCCATCACCGTCCCCATCGAGCGGGCGGTCTCGGCCGCACCCGGCGTGGACAAGGTGGAGAGCGTCTCCAAGCAGGGCTTCTCCGCGGTCACCGTCTGGTTCCAGTACGGCACCAACCTCGACAACGCGCAGTTCGAGGTCCAGCAGCGGGTCGCACAGATCCTGAACCAGTTGCCCCCCGGTATCGACCAGCCCTTCATCGTGAAGTTCAACGTGGCCGACATCCCGGTGGCGCTCGTCTCCCTGAGCGCCGAGGGGCTCGACGAGAAGGAGCTCTACGACCTCGGCTACAACGTGGTCGAGCCGCAGCTCGAGCGCATCAAGGGGGTGGCGAGCGCCCCCATCGGCGGCGGCAAGATCCGGGAGATCCAGGTGCTGGTCGCGAACGACGCGCTCCGCTCCCGCGGCCTCACCGTGCTCGACGTGGTGAACACGGTCCGCGCGTCGAACCTCCTCCTGCCGTCCGGCACGCTGCGGGCCGGCGACCGGGACTACAACGTCTTCTCCAACACCCAGGTGGGCGCGGCCCGCCCGCTCCGCGACGTGGTCCTGCGCCCCGGCGTGAAGGGCACCGGGAACGAGCGGGGCGCGCCGGTGCGGATCTCCGACGTGGCGCAGGTGGTGGACGGGACCGCCGACCAGACCGAGATCGCCCGGGTGAACGGGTCGCGGGGCGTCTACTTCCGCATCCTGAAGCAGCCGGGCGCGAACACCGTCGAGGTGGTGGACGAGCTGCGAAAGGCGCTGCCCAGGCTCCGCGGCGTGCCGCCCAGCGTGAAGCTCACCGTCTCCTTCGACCAGTCGGCCTACATCCGGGCCGCCATCTCCTCGCTGGAGCACGAGGCCCTCTGGGGCAGCGGCCTCGCCATCCTGGTGATCCTGCTCTTCCTGGCCAGCTGGTCGGCCACCGGGATCATCGCGGTGGCCATCCCGCTCTCCATCGTCGCCACCTTCGTGCTGCTCTACTTCTCGGGCCAGACCCTCAACGTCTTCACCCTGGGTGGACTGGCGCTCGGCGTGGGGCGGCTCGTGGACGACTCCATCGTGGAGCTCGAGAACATCCACCGCCATCTGGAGATGGGGGGCGACCGGAGGAGCGCCGTGCTCGCCGCCGCCCAGGAGGTGGCGATGCCCATCTTCGTCTCCACCGTCACCACCGTGGTGGTCTTCTTCCCGGTGGTCTTCCTCACCGGCGTGGCCCGGAATCTCTTCATCCCGCTGGCGCTCACCATCGCCTTCGCGCTCATGATGAGCTTCTTCGTCTCCCGCACGGTCACCCCCATCCTCTGCCTCAAGTACCTGGACCGGGGCGGGCGTCACATGGGGCAGCAGGGCTTCGCCCGGCGCATCACCGCCCAGCTGAACCGTCTCGACGAGGCCTACGCGCGCTCGCTCGAATGGGTGCTCCGGAACCGGGGCAAGGTGATCGTGGGGATCCTGCTCTTCTTCGTGGCCTCGCTCGGGATCGTGGGGCGCATCGGCACCGAGTTCTTCCCGCAGACCGACGAGAGCCAGTTCCAGGTCATCTTCAAGGGGCCGGTGGGAACGCGGGTGGAGCGCTCCGAGGACGTCACCCGCCGGATCGAGGACACCATCCGCGGCTCCCTGAAGGACGTGAAGTCGTCCGATGGAGAGCCGGCCGCCACCACGCTCATCGCCACGGTGGGGCTGCCTACCGGACGCTCGGCCCTCTTCACCTCCAACACCGGGCCCCACACCGGGACCGTGAGCACCTACCTCGTGCCCCACACCCAGCGCCCCATCAGCGACGAGCAGGCCGCCGACAAGGTGCGCAGCGCACTCCGCGACGCCATCCCGGGCGTGCAGTCCTACCTGTTCGTGGGCGGGATCGTGAGGCGCATCCTCAACTTCGGCGCCGCGGCCCCCATCGACGTGGAGATCGTGGGCTACGATCTCGACGCGGGAAGCGCCTACGCGAAGCGGCTCGTCCCCGGTCTCCGGGCGCTGTCCGGCGCGTCGGGGCAGCCGCTCCTCACCGACCTCCAGATCTCCCGGGAGGAGAACTACCCGGAGCTCGACGTGGTGGTGGACCGCGAGAAGGCCGGCATGCTGGGGGTGACCGAGCAGCAGGTGGCCCAGTCCGTCCTGAGCAGCCTGGTCGGGAACACGCAGTTCGCCCCGGTCCCCTTCACCGATCCCAAGAGCGGCAACCAGTATTTCATCAACGTCCGGCTCGGCAACGAGGGGCGCGACGAGGTCCCCGATCTCCAGGACGTGCTCGTGAAGGCCGGGGACGGCTCGGTTCTGCCGCTCGCCAGCGTGGCCCGGGTGACCCGCTCCGCCGGCCCGGTGCAGGTGAACCGGAAGTACCTCCAGCGCATCGTGGACGTGACCGCCAACACCGCCCCGGGCGTGGATCTGGGCACGGCCAGCGGAGCGGTGGAGAAGGTGATCGAGGAGATCCCGCCCCCCGAGGGCTTCACGGTGCAGCTCTCCGGCCAGACCCAGGCGCAGCGGGAGGCCTTCGGCAGCCTGCGCTTCGCGGCCCTCATGGCGCTCGCGCTCGTCTACATGATCCTCGCCTCGCAGTTCCGGTCGCTGCTCGACCCGCTCGTCATCATGTTCTCGGTCCCGCTGGGCGTGAGCGGCGTCTTCCTGGCGCTCTGGACGACCGGCACGACACTCAACGTGAACAGCTTCATGGGCATCATCATGATGGTGGGGATCGTGGTCTCGAACGGCGTGCTGCTCGTCGACTTCGCGCGCGTCCTGCGGGAGCGCGGCCGGCCGCTCGTGGAGGCCACCGTGCAGGCCGGCAAGACGCGGCTCCGCCCCATCCTCATGACCACCATCGCCACCATCGCCGGCCTGCTCCCCATGGCGATGGGTTTCGGGGAAGGCAGCGAGGCCAACATGCCGCTGGCGCGCGCCGTCATCGGCGGTCTCACCGTCTCGACCTTCTTCACCCTGTTCCTCATCCCTGCGCTCTACACGCTGCTCGCCCGCTTCGAGAAGCCGGCGCCGGGCGGGGACGAGGCGGACCCGGAAGAGGGTTCCGTGGAGGCAGCAACGTGATCCGGAATTTCGCCCTCGCCCTCGCGGCGATCCTCCCCGCACTCGCCGGGGCCCAGAACATCTCCCTCCCCACCCAGGGAGGACTTCCCCCGGCGCTCGCGCCTGCCCCGGACGTCGTCCTGTCCGCCCGGATCGGCGCGGCCGAGCCCGTCACCTTCGACGATGCGGTGAAGCGGGCCCTCGCCCACAACACGAGCGCCCTCATCGCCGCGCAGGAGATCGTCCGCACCGACGGGCTCCTCGGTCAGGCCCGCGCCGCCTCGCTCCCCCTCGTCGTGGTGGGCGGATCCTGGGTCATCCTCGACCACGACCGCATCCTGGCGGGACGCCTGGTCCAGCCCGGCCAGTCGCTGCAGGCGACCGCCACGGCCACCATGCCGCTTCTCGCGGCGTCTCGCTGGTACAACTGGGCCCACGCGGCCGAGGGCGTGGACGTCGCCAGGCTGTCGGACGCCGACGTCCAGCGCACCGTGGCCATCACCGCGGCCCGTGCCTACCTCACCGTGGTGGCGGCCCACCGGGCCGTCGACGTGAGCGAGAGCGCGGTGAAGGTCGGCGTGGCGCACGAGGAGTACGCGATCGCCCGGCGCAAGGGCGGGGTGGGGAACGAGCTCGACGTGAAGCGGGCCGAGCAGGAGCGCTGGGCGGCCGAGGTGCAGCTGCAGGCGGCGAGGGCGCTGCTCGCGCGGGGGCGGGAGGCTTTGGGCGTCATCTGCGGGGGGAACGGGCCCCTCGACTCCACCGGGGTGCCCGAGGTGAAGTTCTACCCGGACCTCGAGCAGGCCGAGAAGGGCGTGGCCGTGCGCCAGGACGTGAAGGCCTCCGCGGGGAAGGCCGACCTCGCCCGGGCGACGTGGCAGGACAGCTGGTCCGACTGGCTCCCCACGGTGACGGGTGGGTTCCAGGGCTACGTGCAGACCAACGCCGTCGATCCCACCCCGCCGTCGGGCTGGGTGGCGACCTTCCTCCTCGCCTTCCCCGTCTACGAGGGCGGCCTGCGGCCGGGTCAGGCGAAGGAGCGGAATGCGCTGTCGGTCGAGGCGGACGAGTCGCTCGCAGGCCTGATCCGGCAGGCCCGCTCGGAGGTCCGCCTCTCCTTCGAGTCGATGCGCTATGCCTACGCCGGCTACGACGCCGCCCGCAAGGGAGCCACGAGCGCGGCCATCGCCCTCGACCTGGCGAACCAGGCCTGGCGGGCCGGCGCCACGAGCAACCTCGAGGTGATCGACGCCGAGCGGCGCGCGCGCGACGCGGCCACCACGGCCGTCATCGCCGAGGACGCCGTCCGGCAGGCCAACCTCGACCTCCTGTCGGCGGCCGGCCGCTTCCCGTGACCGGCGGGGCGGGCCGCGACGGGACCGGATCCGTCGCCACCGGTCCGCGCGCCATCCTCGCCCTCTGGCCATCGGTGGCCGGGGCGCTCCTCTTCCGCTACGCGGCCTACGCCCTCATGACGGCGCTGGCGCTCTGGGCCGAGATGCGCCCGGCGCCCACGCTCCCCGACCTGATCCTGGCGCAGGTCCCCTACGTTCCCTGGATCGACCGGGCCAACTACTGGCTGTGGCTCCTCGCCTACCTGCCGCTCGCCGCGCTGCTCCTCTGGAACGAGCCGCGCCGCTGGGTCCGCTACATGGTCACCGGAGGGCTCGTGTCGATCGCCCGGGGCGTCACCATCGCGCTCACGGGCATGGGCCCCCCCGATCCGGCCCACGCCGGCCCCGGCATCGCCTCGCGCGGCTTCCTCGAGGCCTACCTCGAGCTGCTCACGCCGGCCGGGGTCTTCGAGCGGGGGGCCATCGCCGCGTACCTCACGAAGGACCTGTTCTTCTCCGGCCACGTGGCCACCACGTTCCTGCTGTGGCTCTACCTCCGGGGCCGGTCGCGCTTCGCGCCGGTGGCCCTCGCGGCGACCCTCCTGGTGTCGGCGTCGGTGTTCCTCTCCCACATCCACTACGCGATCGACGTGGTGGGGGCCTGGGCCGTCACCTTCGCCCTCTTCGTGCTGCGGGAGGGCTGGCCCGGACCTACCCCTTCACCAGGCGGACCACGCCGGTGGTGATGGGCTCGAGATAGGTGACGAGGAGCACGCCTGCCGACATGATGACGAGGAACGGGAAGGCCTTCTTGTAGACGAAGGGCAAGGGCTTCCCGAAGCGCTGGGCGGAGAGGAAGAGGTTCAGCCCCATGGGCGGGAGCAGGAACCCCAGCTCCAGGTTGGCGAGGAAGACCACACCCAGGTGGACGGGGTCGATGCCGTAGGCCACGCCCAGCGGCGCCACGAGCGGGGCCACCACCACGATGGCGGAGTAGATCTCGAGCACGCTCCCGAGCACGAGCAGCACCACGTTCAGCATGAGCAGGAAGAGCGCCGGGCTCTTCACGTGGGTGGTCATCCAGGCGACGAGCTGCGTGGGGATCTCGGCGTCGACGAACCAGCTGGTCAGCCCGAGCGCCACGCCGAGCAGGATGAGGACGCTTCCCACCAGCGTCCCGGCGTCGAGCAGCACCCGGGGCAGATCCGAGAAGGGCTTGAGCTCCCGGAAGACGACCATCTCGACCACGAGCGCGTAGGCGGCGGCGATGGCCGAGGCCTCCACGATGGTGGCGAAGCCGGACAGGACCACGACCACCACCAGCGTGGGCAGCCCGAGGTCCCACTTCGCCTCCCAGAGGGATCGCAGCGCCTCCCGGGGCTGGAACCGCTGCCGCGGGGCCTTGCACCGGACCCCCATCCAGACCCCGTAGGCGGCCACCAGCAGGATCATGAGGATGCCGGGGACGAGGCCGCCGATGAAGAGATCCTCGATGGCCGTGCCCGCCACGACCCCGTAAAGTATCACTGGCAGTGAAGGTGGGAAGAGGAGGCCCAGGGAGCCGGCCGCGGTGACCAGCCCCACCGAGAATCCCTCCGGGTACCCGTCCTCGAGCAACGAGGGGAGGAGCAGGCCGCCCAGCGCCAGGATGGTGACGCCCGAGGCGCCGGTGAAGGTGGTGAAGATCGCCGCGACGGCCACCGACATGACCGCCAGGCCGCCCGGCATCCAGCCGAAGAGCCCCCGGTAGGCGCGCACGAGCCGCTGCGCGGCACCCCCCTCGGCGAGCACGTACCCGGCCACGGTGAGCAGCGGGATGGCGGCCAGTGTGGAGGAGGAGACGAGGGTGAAGGTCTGGGTGGGGACGGCCGCCACCGGCGTGGCGTCCTTCACGAAGAGCACCATGGCGAGCCCCGCCATGCCCACGAAGACCGGCGCTCCGAGGAGGAAGGCGAGGGCCACGGCGGCGCCGAAGGTCCACACGAGCGCCCCCGGGGTGGCGAGCGGTCCGAGGGCCTTGCCGACGAGGGAGGAGAGCGCCGTGAACGCCCGCCCGGGCGCTCCGAGGACATCGAGCGGCCAGCCCACCGGGTCGGGCAGCGCCGCGGCGCCCCAGAGGAGCGTGAAGGCGATCACCAGGAACCCCGCCGTCCGCAGCATCCACCGGCGGGGACCCCTGCCGGACTTCCAGACGAAGGTGACCGACATGGCGGCGAGCGACACCGGCATGACCGACATGCTCCACCAGAAGGGGACGCCCCCCACCACCATCCGCGCCTCGCTCTCGGCGTGGACGAGCCGCGCCGAGGCGTAGGCGAGCACCGCGGTCACCGCGGCCGAGACGAACTTCGTGAAGACCCGGGCCGCCTCCTGGCCGCGACCCGCCGGGAAGAGGTCGAGCGTGGTGAGGTGGAGGTGCTTGTCGGTCCGCGTGGCGAGCAGGGCCCCCAGGAACCCGACCCAGAGGGTGAGGTGCTGGACGAGCACCGTGGCGCTCGTGATCGACTGCCCCGTGAACCGGCGCCACAGGGCGGAGGCCACCGGCATGGAGACCATGGCGAGGAGCACGACCACGACGAAGAGGTCGCCGACGCCTGTGCCGCCCCGCTTCACGAGGGTCCATCCCCGGCGCCACGGCCCCGCCGGGACGGACGTCCCCCCACCCGACGGGGGCGTGATGTCCGGCAAATTCGCGGATCCGGTCATGGTTTCGCCATAAGGAAAGGGGAGCGTTGCCCCCGCGCGACGAGGCGAATACAAGTAACACGCGAGTCCATGTGAAACCCTGGAAAAATAGGCTCCTTCTCGCCACCCTGGCGCCGCTCCTCCTCTCCGCGTGCAAGACGACGGGAGCGAAGATCGCCGCGAGTGCATTCACCGGCAGCGGCGACACCTTCGCCCGCGACGAGGACCCCGAGCTCGTCCGCGCCGCGGTCCCCTTCGCGCTGAAGACGATGGAGTCGCTCCTCGTCACCCTTCCGGACGACGTGGAGCTCCTGAAGGCGCTCACCGCGAACTTCACCCAGTACGCCTACGCCTTCGTCCAGCAGGACGCCGACGCCGCCGAGATGGAGGGGCGCTCCGCCGAGGCCCGGGCCGGGCGGGACCGGGCGCGCAAGCTCTTCCTCCGGGCGCGGGACTACGGGCTGCGCGGGCTGGACGTTCGCTACCCCGGCCTGGCGAAGAGCCTCCGCGGCGCGCGCGACCTGGACGCGGCGCTGGCCCGGGTGAACCCGGAGGACGCCGAACTCCTCTACTGGACCGCGGCCGCCTGGGCCATGGCCATCTCCGACGGCAAGTCGGACATGCAGCTCGTCTCCGAGCTGCCCGCGCCGGTGGCGATGATGCGCCGAGGCCTGGCCCTCGACGAGGCGTTCGACCACGGTGCCTTCCACGAGTTCTTCGTGACCTACGACGGCGGGCGCAGCGCCGCAGATGGCGGCGGTCCGGCGGTGGCCCGGCGCCACCTCGATCGGGCGCTCGCCCTCTCCGGCGGGAAGAAGCTCGGGGTCCGGGTCTCCTGGGCGGAGAGCGTGCTGGTCCAGCAGCAGGACCGGGCCGCCTACGAGGCCGAGCTCCGCCGGGTCATCGCCTTCGACGTCGATTCCGCGCCCGAGCACCGGCTCGCCAACCTGATCGCCCAGCGGCGCGCCCGCCTGCTCCTGGCCCACGTCGACGACCTCTTCGCCTGAGATCGGAGATACCCAAAGTGAAGAAGAAGATCCTCCTCGCCGCCGCGATCGCCTCCCTCGCCGCGCCCGCGCTCGCCCAGCAGGTCCAGATCAAGCTGGGAACGCTCGCCCCCAACGGCTCCACCTGGCACGAGCTCCTGAAGGAGATGTCCGAGCGGTGGAAGCAGACCTCCGGCGGGAGCGTGCTGCTCCGCGTCTACGCGGGCGGGACCCAGGGCAACGAGGGGGAGATGATCCGCAAGATGGCGGTGGGGCAGCTGCAGGGCGCCGCCGTCACCACCATCGGGCTCCACGACATCGCCGCCGAGCCGACCGCGCTCGCCGTGCCGCTCATGTTCGACTCGGCCGCCGAGCTGGAACGGGCGCTCCCGATCCTCGAGCCCAAGCTCGACGCGCTGCTCGAGAAGAAGGGGTACGTTCCCCTCACCTGGGGCGCGATCGGGGCCCTCAAGCTCTTCTGCACGAAGCCCTTCAAGACCCCGGCCGAGGCGGCTGGCGCCAAGGTCTTCGCCTGGGAGGGGGACCCGGGAAGCGTGAAGGCCTGGAAGGCCGCAGGCTTCAACCCGGTGGTGCTCTCCTCCACCGACGTCATCACCTCGTTGCAGACCGGCATGATCGAGTGCATCCCCAACGTTCCCCTCTACGTCCTGACGGCACGCCTCTTCGAGAAGGCGCCGTACATGATCGACGTGAACTGGGGCTGGCTGGTGGGCGCCACCGTGGTCCGCAAGGATGCCTGGGAGAAGATCCCGGCCGACCTCCGTCCGAAGCTCGTCGCCATCGCCAAGGAGCTGGGGCGAAAGGTGGACGTCGAGGTGGCCAAGCTGAACGCCGAGGCGATCGCCGCCATGGAGAAGCAGGGTCTCAAGGTGGTGAAGGTCGATCCCGTTCCCTGGAAGGCCATGGCCGAGAAGTCGTGGCCGGTGGTCCGCGGGGAGGTCGTCCCGGCCGCCTTCTTCGACGAGGTGAAGGCCCTCAGGGACGCGCAGCGGGCGGCGAAGAAGTAGGCCACCCGGCCGCCGCCGCGAAGTCCGCCACCTCCCGTCGCAGGGAGGGGCTCCCGAAGAGCAGCGTCAGGTGGCTGCGGGGGAGTTCGTGGAGCGGGGTGTTCCACGCCCGTGCCAGCCGGCCCGGTCCGTCGAGCGCGATGGCGTCGAACCGCCCGCCGGCGACGAGCAGGCGACCGGCCGTGGGCGTCCGGTGCAGCGGCGAGAGCCACCCGAGCCTCCGCTCGAGCTCCCCGTCCTCCGGCACGGGCGCGCCGGCCCGCCGCGCGAGCGTCGCGTAGCGCCTCCCGATGGCGGTCCGCAGGAAGACGGCCGCGAGGTCGGCGGGGGGCGCCACGAGCGCCGCAGCATCGACCCGCTCCGGTCCGGTGGCGGCCCAGGCCGCGGTGAGCGCTCCGAGCGAGAGCCCCACGAGCGCCACCCCACCTCCCTCCGCGGCGGCCGCCTCGAGGCAGCCGCGCAGCTCGCGGACCGCCGTGTCGAGCACCTCGCGGGTGCGCCCCAGGTCGGGGGTGAACGCCCCCTCGCCGCTCCGCTCGCCGGGGGGCGTGCGCTCCAGATGCAGCGGGGGCACCGGGATCCAGACGTCGAACCCCCGCGCCGTGAGCGCCCGCACCCAGCCCGCGAGGATCGCGGTCGAGCGGATCTTCCAGGGCGGTACGAGGACCGCGGTTCCGCGCCGCGCCCCCCGCGCCGCGGTCCTGCGCAGCGGGGGGAGGGGCAGGGGAGGCCCGGACGGGTCGAAGGGGAGATCGGGTCCGGGCCGCCACGGCTGGGGCAGGCGAGGGACGCGATCCTCGAAGGCCATCGCCAGCCGGTCGAGCAGCCCGTGCACGAACCGATGTTACGCTGTGAGGGCCGAAACCACCCGGTCCCGGAGGAGACATGGCGACGATGAGCCGGGCCGCGCGGGTCGCCGCACTCGAGGAGGTGCAGCGGGACATCCGCGCGCTGCGCATGCCGGGATTCGCCGGCCCGGCCGTGCACGGGCCGCCGGTGGTCTCCCGGATCTTCCTCCTCGGGCAGGCGCCCGGGCCCCACGAGGCCCGCTTCGGACGCCCCTTCGCCTGGACCGCCGGCAAGACCCTCTTCGCCTGGATGGCCCGCTCCTTCGGAACCACCGAGGAGCGATTCCGGGATCGGGTCTACATGGCCGCCGTGGTGCGGGCCTTCCCGGGCAAGACGAGCGGCGGCGGCGACCGGGTCCCCTCGCCGGCCGAGATCGAGGCCAGCCGCGGGTTCCTGGCGCGCGAGGTGGCCATCCTGCGCCCCCGGCTCGTGCTCCCCGTGGGAAAGCTCGCCATCGAGCAGGTCCTGGGTCGCGACACCCGCCTCGATCGCGTGGTGGGCGAGCTCATTCACTGTGAGTATCATGGGTTGGCGTCCGACGTGATCGCGCTCCCCCATCCGAGCGGCGCCTCCACCTGGTTCAAGGTGGAGCCGGGGCGATCCCTGCTCGACCGCGCCCTGCGCCTGCTGGCGACCCACCCGGAGATCCGTCGAGCTTTCCCGGAGGAGAGATGACGAGACCGACGCTACGCTCCGCGCGCGCGGGAGGCCGCCTCGCGGATGCCCGTGATGGCGGCGGCGTAGTCGGGGGCGCCGAACACGGCCGTCCCGGCCACGAAGACGTTGGCGCCGGCCGCGGCCACCTCTCCCACCGTGGACGCCTTGATGCCGCCGTCCACCTCGATGTCGAACGAGAGTTCGCGCTCGTCGGCCATGCGGCGCAGGCGGCGCACCTTCTCGGTGACGGCCGGGATGTAGCTCTGCCCCCCGAAGCCCGGGTTCACGCTCATGAGCAGCACGATCTCCACGTCGGCGAGCACCCACTCGATGGCCTCGACCGGTGTGGCCGGGTTGAGCACCACGCCGGGGCGGGCTCCCGCCGACCGGATGGCCTGGAGGGTGCGGTGCAGATGGGGCGAGACCTCGGCGTGGACCGTGACCAGGTCCGAGCCGGCCCGGGCGAAGGCCTCCACGTAGCGCTCCGGCTCGACGATCATGAGGTGGGTGTCGATGGGGAGCCGCGTCGCCCGGCGCACCGCCTCCACCACGAGCGGACCGATGGTGATGTTGGGGACGAAGCGGCCGTCCATGACGTCCACGTGGATCCAGTCGGCGCCCGCGGCCTCGACGGCGCGGACCTCCTCGGCCAGTCGTCCGAAGTCGGCGGAGAGGATGGAGGGGGCGATGCGGATGGGCAGTGCCATGGCGGGTTCCCAGTCTATCGGTCGGGTCCGACCGCGGCCAGACGCGCCGCGTAGAAGCCGTCGCCGCCGCAGAGGTCGGGGAGGGTGAGGAGGTCTCCCTCCGGCGTGAGGAGGTCGGAGAGGAAGCTCGGGGGCGGGGGTACGCGTCGAACCGATGCGCCCAGGCGCGCGACCACGCCCGGTCCCTCCGCACGCGACAGCGAGCAGACCGAGTAGGTCACCGGCGCTCCGGGTTTCGCGTACAGGATGGCGTTCCGGAGGATCTCCTCCTGGATCCCGGCGAAGCGGGGGAGGTCGGCGGCGGAGCGGCGGAGCTTCAGCTCGGGGTGGCGGCGCAGCGTCCCGAGCCCCGCACACGGGGCATCGACCAGCACCGCGTCGAAGCTCCCCGGCTCGAGCCCCGGGATGGGGCGCGACCCGTCGGCGCAGATCACCCGGACGCCTCCGTGGCCGCGGCTCTCCGCCTCGCGCCGGAACGCGTCGGCCTTGCGCGGGTGGATCTCCACCGCCACAACCTCCGAGCCGGCCGGCAGGATCTCGGCGAGGTGGAAGGCCTTCCCGCCCGGTGCGGCGCACAGGTCGAGCACCCGGACCGGTCCCGGGGGAAGTCCGGCCGCCGCGAAGAGGGTGACGAGCTGGGCCGATTCGTCCTGGACCTGGAAGGGGATCCCGCCCGCCGCGCGCGAAACCTGCTCCACCGAACCCCCCGCGACCCGGATGCCGTGGGGCGAGCGCTCCGTGGGGACGGCCCCGATGCCCGCGGCGGCGAGACGGGCCAGCAGTTCGTCGCGCCGGGGGGAGCGCAGCACGAGGGGCGCGGGCTGGTTCATGGCCGCGGCGAGGGCCCCGGCCCGTGCCGCCCCGAACCAGCCGATCCACTCGGCCGCGAGCCAGCCGGGGAGCGACTCGGAGGCGGCCAGGTGGGCCACCGGGTCGAGCGACGCGGGAGGAGGGGAGGGCAGCGACGGCGCACGGGAGAGGGAGCGCAGGACGGCGTTCACGAAGCCCGCGGCGCGACCGTGGTCCACGGCCTTCGCGAGCGAGACCACCTCGCCCACCGCGGCGTGGGCGGGGACGCGGAGGAAGAGGAGCTGGTAGGCGCCCATCCGGAGCGCGACCCGGGCAGCCGGATCGATCCCGTCGAGGGCGCGGCGGGAATGGGGCGCGAGCGCCGCGTCGAGCTGCAGCGCACGGCGCAGCGTCCCGTAGACGAGCTCGGTGGCGAGCGCCGACTCGCGCGGGTCGGTGGCGCCTGCCTGGGCGAGCGCGGCGTCGAGGGCGCGGGAGGCGTAGGCGCCCCCCTCCTCCACCCGTCGCAGCACCGCGAAGGCGATCTCCCGGGCGTTCACGGGCCGAGGACCGTGCCTTCCGGAAGCGGGTGGCCCTTCAGGAATTCAGAGGCCGGAACGCGCCGCTTCCCCTCCAGCTGGACCTCGGTGAGGAGGAGGGATGATCCCGCCCCGCAGCCGACCCGGATACCGTCCTGGGTCGCCCGGGCACTCCCGGGATCGAGCCCCGCGTCGCCCCCCGCCGCCGCCGCGTGGACCTTGAGCGTTCGGCCGGCGAGCGAGGTGAAGGCGCCCGGCCAGGGACGGAAACCCCGCATCCGGGCTGCGAGGCGGGTGGCGGGCTCGCGGAAGTCGAGCCGGCCGTGCTCCTTCTCGAGGATAGGCGCCAGCGTGGCCTTCGCGTCGTCCTGCTGGACCGGGACGATCCCTCCGGCCTCGAGCAGCCGGATCGCATCGACGAGCGCCTCACCGCCGAGCCGGGCGAGGCGCGGGGAGAGAGCCTCGGCGTCGTCGTCTCCGATGGAGATCGTCCGCTGCAGCAGGATGTCGCCGGTGTCGAGGCCGGTGTCCATCTGCATGATGGTGACGCCGGTCTCCCGCTCCCCCTCGGCGATCGCCCACTGGATGGGGGCCGCGCCGCGGTGGCGGGGGAGCAGGGAAGCGTGGACGTTCACCGCTCCCTGCGGGGCGAGCCGGAGGAGGTCGTCGCCGAGGATGCGGCCGTACGCCACCACCACCAGCAGGTCGGGGGCGAGGGCGGCGAGCTGCCCGGCGAGGACGCCGTCCCGCACCTTGAGCGGCTGGAGCACCGGGATGCCGCGGGCCGTCGCCCAGGACTTGGTGGCCGGTTCGCGCAGTTCCTGCCCCCGCCCCGCCGGGCGGTCGGGCTGCGCCACCACCACCGCGACCTCGTGACCCGCGAGGGCGAGCGCATCGAGGGCCGGCACCGCGAAGGCCGGCGTGCCGAGGAAGGCGATCCGCACCCGGCAGTCATACTACGGAAGGCGGGGCGCTTCAGACCTCCCGTCACCGGCCTTTCCGGGACGGGTCGGCCGCCTCCCTTTCCTGGCGGGCGGCCTCCTTGCTCTTCGCGTGGAACGCCGAGGGCAAGAGGTCGAAGGGCAGGAGCTTCGCGAGCAGCGGCAGGAGCACCATCCCACCCGGCGCCGCGAAGATGGCGAGCGCCGGCACCGCCTTGGCGAGATCGATGAGCTGCGCCTTCACCTTCTTGCGCTCGGTGGCATCTAGGGTCTGGCCGGCCGCGGCCTTCGCGAGCAGCGTGCCCAGCTCACCGGTCTCCTTGAGCTCCACCGCGATGGCGTCCAGGTTCTCGTTCACGATGGCGGCCACCCGGTCGACCATGCGCCCGCCGAACTCGTTCCACTCGTCGGCGAGCTCGCTCCACTCGGCCTCCGCCGGGAGGCCGAAGGCCCGGAACCAGGCCTGGTGGTCGGCGTGGAAGGCGGCCGCCTCGACCTGGAGGGGGGCGACCCGCTCGGGCGGGATCCCGGCAGCGGTCGCGAAGCGGGCCAGGAACTCGGACCGGGGCGTGGAGCCCGCGGGCATGCCCAGGGATGCGAGCAGGAGCTGTTCGAAGAGGAAGCCGCGCAGCCGCTCCGGCGTGTCGGCGACGATCTCCTCCGGCTCCCGGGGCGCCGCCGCGGCTTCCCGGGCGGCCTGCACCCGCTCCCTGTCGAGCCCGATGCGCTCCACCTGCCGGGAGACCACGCGCCGGTCGGGCCGGGGAACGAGCGGGTCGGCCGTGGCGAGCCCGGCGAGCGCCTCGACGAGGCACAGTTCCTCCTCCCGGGCCTGCTCCAGGTCGGAGACGGCGTCGTCCGCCTGGAGCTCCCCGCTCTGGAAGTAGTCGAGCGCGAGGCGGGCCAGGAGCCGCCGCTGGATGGCCACCGTTCCCGCGTAGAGCGGGAGGCCGCGCTCCGGATCGCCGGGAGGGAAGTGAATCCGGAGGAGCCGCTGGCCGGCCCGCGCCAGCGTGCGACGCACCAGCGCGGGGGAGGGGGCCTGGCCCCCGCGGGGCGCCACCCCGACCGCACCGGCGATGTCCCCGGTTGCGGCGGCCAGGACGGCGGCCAGCTCGGCCCGACGCCGGGCCGGTTCGTAGGGCACGTCGAGCAGGGCCGTCAGCTCGAGGATCATGGCCAGGTGGCCATCGACCGTGCCGGCGGTGGTCTCGTCGTCCCGCGCCTGGCGATCGAGCACGCGGTGGCGGAGCGAGCGGGCCACGAGCATCCGCGCGCGCGCCTCCAGGTCGGGCCCCTTGGGGTCGGCGTCGCGCAGCTCCCGGGGGAGCCGCGCCCGGACGGAGACGGGCTCGTGCCCCGCGAGGCGGGCCTCGAGGGTCTCCGACAGCCAGTCCCGGGAGTCGAGGGGGCCTTGCATGAGACGCCGAGTGTATCCCGCGCCGGGGCGCGCCGGCACCACCCCCCCCCGGAACTACTTGACCGCCTTCACCCGGGGCCGCTTCCCCTCGTCGACGGGCTCCTCGGGAGCCGGGACGGCGACCGGACCACGGCGCACGCCGAACTTGGCGAGCACCAGACCCTCGATCTTCTGGAGGATCTCGGGGTGCTCGCGCAGGAAGGTCTTGGCCTGCTCCCGCCCCTGGCCGATGCGCTCCCCGTCGAAGCTGTACCAGGCGCCGCTCTTCTCCACGAGGTTCTCGTTGGAGGCGAGATCGAGGAGGTCGCCCTCCTTGGAGATGCCCACGCCGTACATGATGTCGAACTCGACCTCCTTGAAGGGAGGCGCAACCTTGTTCTTCACCACCTTGACGCGGGTGCGGTTGCCGATGACCTGCTCCCCGTCCTTGATGGCGCCGATGCGCCGGATGTCGAGCCGCTGGGTGGCGTAGAACTTGAGGGCGTTGCCGCCGGTGGTGGTCTCGGGGTTGCCGAACATCACGCCGATCTTCATGCGGATCTGGTTGATGAAGATGACGATGGTGGACGACTTGGAGATGGTACCGGTGAGCTTGCGGAGCGCCTGGCTCATGAGGCGGGCCTGCACGCCCATGTGGGCGTCGCCCATCTCCCCCTCGAGCTCGGCCCGGGGGACGAGGGCCGCCACCGAGTCGATCACGAGCACGTCGATGGCTCCGGAGCGGACCAGCGTCTCGGTGATCTCGAGCGCCTGCTCGCCCGTGTCGGGCTGGGAGATGAGCAGGTCGTCGGTGCGGACGCCCAGCTTGCGGGCGTAGCCCACGTCGAGCGCGTGCTCGGCGTCGATGAAGGCGGCGATGCCCCCCTTCTTCTGGGCCTCGGCCACGGCGTGCAGGGCCAGCGTGGTCTTGCCGGAGGATTCCGGCCCGTAGATCTCGATGATGCGTCCGCGGGGGAGCCCGCCGACGCCGAGCGCGATGTCGAGGGAGACGGAGCCGGTCGAGATCGCCTCCACGTCCTTCACCATGGCCTCCTCGTTGCCGAGGCGCATGATGGAACCCTTTCCAAAGGCCTTCTCGATGGAGGAAACCGCCAGCTCGATCGCCTTTTCCTTCTCCGGTGCCACGGGCATCTTCACCGCTCCTTGTCGGGGCGCGCCGCGCCCCCTCGTTCGTCCGTTCGTTCGTTCCGACCCAGCGACTTCTAGCAGGGGGGTCCGACATCCCACCTGAACGGAAGAATACTGAACATCCGTACAAACGCAAGAGAAGTGGCGTGCGCCGTCAGCGGGCCGGCGCGCCCGAAGGCCCGAGCCGGGCCCGCAGGAGCGGCTCGTAGCGAGATCCCCCCGCGCCCGGATGGGAGCGGAACAGGACCAGCTCGTCGGCCCGCCAGGGGATCGGTTCGCCGGAGGCCGCGGACGCGATGGCGCCCCCCAGACCGGCGGCGCCGTGCGCCTCCCGGGATCGACCGAAGGTGAAATGGGGCTTGAAGGTGCGGGAGTCGACGGGGAACCCCAGCGGTCCGAGCGAGCGCCCCAGCTCGTCCACGAGCGCCCGCAGCCCCGCGAGTTCGCCGCCCACCCCGCCGAAGACCACCCGCGGCTTCCGCGCCGACGGGAAGCCGCTCGCCCCCTGCACCTCGAGCCGCAGCGGCCGGGAGCGCGCGCCCGCCTCCGCCACGGCGCCCCCCACGGCGGGGAGCCGTTCCTCCGGGACCTGTCCGAGGAAGTGGAGCGTCAGGTGCAGCCGGTCCGGCGGGACCCAGCGGAGCTCCTCGGCGTGCCGCCCCGCGGCTCTGCGGAGCGCCTCCTGCGCCGCGCCCAGCCGTCGGCGCACCGGGTCGGACGGCTCGAGCGCCACGAAGAGGCGGAGGTTCATTCCACCGTGACGCTCTTGGCCAGGTTCCTCGGCTGGTCCACGTCGGTGCCCTTCAGGTCGGCCACGTGATAGGCGAGGAACTGGAGCGGCAGGATGGTGAGGAGCGGGGCGAGCAGCGGCGTGCTCTGCGGGACCACGAGCGCCATCGTGGCGAGGCTGGCGGCGTGGGTGTCCCCCTCGGCGACCACCGCGATCACCTGGCCGCCCCGGGCGCGAACCTCCTCCACGTTGCCGAGCGTCTTCTCGTAGCTCGGCTCCTTCACCGCCAGCACCACCACCGGGAGGTTCTCGTCGATGAGGGCGATGGGGCCGTGCTTCATCTCGCCGGCGGCGTAGCCCTCGGCGTGGATGTAGGAGATCTCCTTCAGCTTGAGCGCCCCCTCGAGCGCCACCGGGAACTGCGCGCCGCGTCCCAGGAAGAGGACGTCCCGCGCCGCGGCGCAACGCTTCGCGACCGGGATCACCGTCGGCTCCTGGCGCAGCACGTGCTCCATCTGCTGCGGGATCCGGACGAGCGCCTCGAGCTGCTCCCGGGCGGCCTCGGCGGAGAGGGTTCCGCGCATCCGCCCCAGCTTCACCGCGAGCAGGAAGAGGGCCGCGAGCTGGGTGGTGAAGGCCTTGGTGGAGGCCACCCCGATCTCCGGACCGGCGTGGGTGTAGAGCGTGCCCTGGCACTCGCGGGGGATGGCGGAGCCGAGGACGTTGCAGATGGCGAAGGCGCGCGCGCCGCGCTTCTTCGCCTCCTTCACGGCGGCCAGCGTGTCGGCCGTCTCGCCGGACTGGGAGATGGCGAGCACGAAGGTGCGCGGCCCCACCACCGGGTCGCGGTGGCGGAACTCGCTCGCCAGCTCCACGTCCACCGGGAGGCGCGCCAGCTGCTCGATCATGAGCCGGCCGGAGAGCCCGGCGTGCCAGCTCGTGCCGCAGGCGACCACCACCATCCGGTCGACCTCCCGGAGCCAGGCGGGGTCGAGCTCCATCCCGTCGAGCGTGACGTCCCCCTCCTCGAGGGAGACGCGGCCCCGGATGGTGTCGGTCACCGCCCGGGGCTGCTCGAAGATCTCCTTGTGCATGAAGTGCTTGTGGCCGTCCTTCTCGGCGGCCACCGCGCTCCACTCGATGCGGCGCGGGGCGCGCGTCACCGGGGCGCCGGAGGCGTCCTCGATGGAGATGCCGTCCGGGCGGAGGACGGCCAGCTCGCCCTCCTCCAGGTAGTTCACTCTGCGTGTATGTTCCAGGATGGCCGGAACGTCGGAGGCGAGGAAGTTCTCCCCCTCGCCGTAGCCCACCACGAGCGGGCTGGCGTTCTTGGCGGCCACGATGGTGGCCGGTGCCGTTTCGGCGATCACCGCGATGGCGTAGGTGCCGCGCACCTGCCGGAGCGCCTCGCGCACGGCCGCCTTCAGGTCGCCCCGCGCCGGCCCCTCGAGCGCCGCGGAGACGAGGTGGGCGAAGATCTCCGTGTCGGTCTCGGAGGCGAACTTGTGCCCCCGGGCCTGGAGCGCCGACTTCAGCTCCAGGTGGTTCTCGATGATGCCGTTGTGCACCACCGCCACCCCGCCGAACCGGTGCGGGTGGGCGTTCTCGTCGGAGGGACGCCCGTGGGTGGCCCAGCGGGTGTGGCCGATGCCGGTGGTGCCGGAGAGCGGCTCCTGCTTCAGCCGCTCCACCAGGTTCTGGAGCTTCCCCTTGCTGCGCCGGATGTCGAGGCCGTTCGCCCCCAGCACCGCGATGCCGGCCGAGTCGTACCCGCGGTACTCCAGCCGACGGAGCCCGTCCACGATCAGGTCCACGCACGGGCGGGGCCCGACGTACCCCACGATCCCGCACACGGCTAGCGACCCTTCCCGGCAGGCTTCGCGGCGGCCTTGGCCCGGGCCCAGCCCTTCTTCGTCACCTGGCGCGCGCGCCCCAGCGCCAGCGCGCCGGCCGGTACACTCTCGGTGAGGGTGGAGCCGGCGGCCACGTAGGCCCCCTTGCCGATGGAGATGGGCGCCACCAGGATCGAGTCGGATCCCACGAAGACCCCGTCGCCGATCCGGGTGGGGTGCTTCTTCTCCCCGTCGTAGTTGCAGGTGACGGTGCCGCACCCGATGTTCACGCCCGCGCCGATGGTCGCGTCGCCCAGGTAGGTGAGGTGGTTCGCCTTGGAGCCCTTGCCCAGGGTGGTCTTCTTCAGCTCCACGAAGTTCCCGACGTGGGCCCCGGTCGCGATCACCGACTCGGGGCGCAGCCGGGCGAAGGGGCCGACCCGGCAGCCGTCGCCGACGCGGGCCTTCTCCAGGTGGCTGTAGGGGAGGATCTGCACCCCGGCGCCCACCTGGGTGTCGATCAGGATCGAGCCCTGTCCGACGACGCAGCCCGGCCCCACGCGGGTGGCGCCGCGCAGCCGCACGCCCGGCTCGAGGACCGTGTCCGGGGCCACCTGCACCCCCTCGTCCGCGTCGAAGCGTTCCGGGTCCTCGATGGTCACGCCCGACTTCATGAGCGATGCGGCGATGCGCCGGGTCATGGCGCGGGTGGCGAGCGACAGGTCCTCCAGGTCGTTCACCCCCTGGGCCTCCACCGGCGAGACCCGCACGGCCACCGCACCGGGGCCGTCGGCGGCCAGCGCCACGAGGTCGGTCAGGTAGAACTCGCGCTGGGCGTTCCTGGCGTCCACGCGCGACAGCGTGGACCAGAGGAACTCGGCGTCGGCGACGTAGAGCCCGGCGTTCACCTCCCGGATCTGCCGCTCCTCCGGGGTGGCGTCCTTCTCCTCCACGATCAGTGCGGGCCCCTTGCCCGGCGCGTGGACCACCCGTCCGTATCCCTCCGGGTTCTCGAGGTCCATGGTCGCGAAGGCGAGCGATCCCGGCGCCGTGCGCGCCTCGACGACCGATGCGAGCGTGTGCGTGGTGAGCAGCGGGGTGTCGCCGGAGAGGATCATCACCGGACCGCGGTAGCCGCGGAGCGAGGGCCTGGCGGCCAGCACCGCGTGGGCCGTGCCGAGCTGCCTCTCCTGGCGGGCGAACTGGAGCGGCGCGCCCGGCAGGGCGGCGCGCAGGGAGGCCTCCACCTCGTCCCCCTGGTGCCCCACCACGATCACCACCGGACGCGCACCGGCCTCCAGCGCCCGCTTCACCGGGAAGTAGACCATCGGGCGCCCGCACACCGGGTGGAGGACCTTGGCGCGGGTCGTCTTCATGCGCGTCCCCTTGCCAGCGGCGAGGACGATGGCTGCGAGCGGGGCGGTTCCCTTGCGCTTCTTCGAAGGTGTCGGCATGGCGGGGAGGCTAGGGCCACCCGAGGCGGGAATCAAGGCTCGCGGTGCGAGCCCCCCGCCCGGTCGTGCTACCCATGGGGAAATGACCCTGGCGCCCCTCCTCCCCCTCCTCCTGGCCCACGTGGCCGTCTCGCCCCGCGGGGCGGTGGCCGCGGCCAACCCGGTGGCGAGCGAGGCCGGGGCGGCGGTCCTCCGGGCCGGGGGGAACGCGGCCGACGCGGCGGTCGCCGCCGCCTTCGCGCTCTCGGTGGCGGAGCCCCAGAGCTCCGGGATCGGCGGAGGGGGGCTGGCGCTCGTCTACCTGGCCCGAGAGGACCGGGTGGTGGCGATCGACTTCCGGGAGACCGCTCCCGCGGCGGCGACCCCCGACATGTTCCGGGTCGACGGCCGGCCCGATCCGCGCCGTTCCCGCTGCGGGGGGCTCTCCATCGCGGTTCCCGGCGCCGTGAAGGGGTACGCCGAGATCGCCCGTCGGTTCGGGACCCGACCGCTTTCGGAGCTGGTGGCGCCGGCGATCCGGCTCGCGCGGGAGGGCGTGGTCGTGGGGCGTCACTGGCGCCGTGCCGCGGTGGCGGCCCGGTCGTGCCTCGCGGAGGACCCGGCCGGGGCGGCCGTCTACCTGCCCCGCGGCGAGCCGCCCGTGCCGGGGACCCGGGTCGTCCAGCGGGATCTCGCGGCCACGCTGCGGCTCCTGGGCAAGGACCCGGACGCCTTCTACCGGGGGGCGCTCGCCTCGCGCATCGCCGCGGCGGCCCGGGCGCGCGGCGGGGTGCTCACCGCCGAGGACCTGGCGGCCTATCGCACCCGCACCCGGGAGGTGCTCTGGGGCGAGTTCCGCGGCCACCGGGTGGCGAGCTTCCCACCGCCGTCGGCCGGGGGGGCGATCGTGCTCGGCCTGCTCCGGGCGATGGAGGCCCAGGATCCGAAGGACGTGTCCCGGTCGGCCGAGCGCTACCTCCACGCCTTCGTCGAGTCCGAGCGCCGGCTCTTCGAGCGGCGGGGCGGCGCGCTCGCCGATCCGGACTTCGCCCCGGGCGCCGAAGCGGTGGCCCGGGAGATGGCGTCCGAGAGATTCGCGGCGCAGGTCCGGGGCGCGATCGGGGAGCGGGCGTCCACGTCGGGCCCTCCGGCACCCGCGGCGCCCGCCGGGCACACGAGCCACGTCTCGGTCGTGGACGCCGAGGGCAACGCCGTCGCCCTCACGACCACCGTGAACCTCCAGTTCGGGTCGGGCGTGGTGGTGCCGGGCACGGGAATCCTGCTCAACGACGAGATGGACGACTTCGACGCCGCTCCCGGCACTCCCAACGCCTTCGGGCTGGAGGGTGCCGACCTGAACCTGCCCGCCCCCGGCAAGCGCCCGCTGTCGTCCATGTCGCCGACGATGGTCTTCCGGCCGGACGGGAAGCTGCTCCTCGCGCTGGGATCTCCCGGCGGGAGCACCATCCCCTCCACCGTCGCCTGGGCGATCCTGCGGGTCGTGGACGGGGGCATGCCGCTCGACGAGGCGCTCGGGACCCCCCGAATTCACCATCAGTGGAAGCCGGACGTGGTGGTCGCCGAGCCCGGGGCGCTCCAGGAGGAGACCCGCCGGGCGCTCGAGGCGCGCGGCCACCGGATCGAGACCCTCTCCTCGCCCTTCGGCAACCCGCAGGCGGTGCGCATCGATCCGGCCACCGGGTGGTGCGAGGGAGCGAGCGATCCGCGCCTGGAGGGGAGGGCGGCGGTTCCGTGACCGGTGCGGGCGCCCCCGGGACCTTCTTCGACGCCCACCTCCAGGCGGAAGCGCTCCGGGCGCGCGACCTCACCGACCTCCGGTTCTTCGGGGTCGCCGGCGCGCTCGTCCCGTTGCCGGCGGGGAGGCCGTCCTCGACCGCTGCCGACCTCCGCCGTGCATGGGAGGATCTCGCGGTGGGCGCGCTCGGGCGGATGCGGCAGCGAGGCTTCGCCGCCTTCGGCGCCCTCTCGGTGCCGCCGGACCGGATCCCGGCGCGGGGGCTCGAGGCGCTCCTCGCCGAGCTGCCCGACTGGCTCTCCCGCCCCCGGATCTCCGCCATCGGGCCGGTCGGCGCCGGTTCGGGCTCGCCGCGCGAGGAGGAGGTGCTCTCCCGGCAACTCGAGATGGCGCGCGAGCTGCGCGTCCCGGTCCTCCTGGAGGTTCCGCCGCCTCGCGGACCCCGGCAGGTGCGCCGGGCCATCGCGCTGCTCCAGGAGAGTGCCCTTCCGCCGGAGCGGGTGCTCGTGGACGGGACCGACGCGCGGACGGTGCGACTGCTCCGCGCGGTGGGCTACGTGGCCGTGCTCTCCCTCTCCGCCGGCGGTGGGGAGATCGACGCGCCTCTCCGGATCGTCCGCTCGCTCGGTCCGGAGGGGATCGCCTTCGCCTCCCACGCCGGCGACGGGACGGGGGACCTGCTCGCCCTGCCCCGCGCGGCCGACCGGATGGCGCGCGCCGGGCTCTCCGCTGCGGTCATCCGCCGGGTGTGCGGCCGGAACGCGCTCGAGGTGCTGGGGATCGCGCCGGCCGACGTGCGGGACGCGGGCGCACCCAGCGCCCGGTCCGACCGCCGGACTTCTCGATGAGCTCGATCGACTCGATGCGCATCCCGCGCTCGTAGCGCTTCAGCATGTCGTAGACGGTGAGGCAGGCCGCGGCGACCGCGGCGAGCGCCTCCATCTCCACGCCGGTCCGGTCGGTGGTGCGGACGGTGGCGGTCACCTCCACCCCGCCCGGCCGGGCCACCGCCTCCACCTCCGTGCCCGAGAGCGCGATGGGATGGCAGAGCGGGACGATGTCGGGCGTGTGCTTCGCCGCCAGGATCCCGGCGAGCCGCGCCGCCGCGAGCACGTCCCCCTTCTCCGCCTCGCCCCGCCGCAGGATGCCGAGCGTGGCGCGGGACATGGTCACGCGGCCACGCGCCACCGCCACCCGGTCGGTACGGGGCTTCGCCCCCACGTCGATCATGCGCACGGCGCGCCTCGTCTCAGTGGATGCCCTGCTCGCCCAGCCAGCGCTCGGCGTCGATGGCTGCGGCGCAACCGGACCCGGCTGCGGTGACCGCCTGCCGGTAGTGAGGGTCGGCGACGTCCCCTGCGGCGAAGACGCCGTCGCGGCTGGTGCGCGTGGACGGGGACTTCACGAGGAGGTAGCCGACGTCGTTCATGTCGAGCTGGCCCCGGAAGGCGCCGGTGTTGGGCTCGTGGCCGATGGCGAGGAAGAAGCCCTGGACCGCGAGGGTCCGGGTGCCGCCGTCCTTCGTGCTCCGCAGCCGCAGGCCGGTCATGGACTTCCCGTCCCCGAGCACCTCGTCCACCGCCTGGTTCCAGACGAACTCGATCTTGGGGTTCTGGCGGGCACGCTCCTGCATCACCTTGGAACCGCGCAGCGCGTCGCGCCGGTGCACGAGGTAGACCTTGTTCGCGTACTTGGTGAGGAAGGTGGCCTCCTCGAGCGCCGTGTCCCCGCCGCCGACCACGGCCACGTCCAGGCCGCGGAAGAAGAACCCGTCGCAGGTGGCGCAGGCCGACACGCCCTTGCCCTGGTAGGCCTTCTCGGAGGGGATGCCCAGCCACTTCGCCGACGCGCCGGTGGCCACGATGAGCGCATCGGCTGTGAACTCCTCGCCGTCGGTCCAGAGCCGGAACGGACGGGAGGCGAGGTCGACGCGGGTGACCTCGCCGGAGACGAAGCGTGTGCCGAACCGCTCCGCCTGCCCCTTCATGCGCTCCATGAGCTCGGGGCCCATCACCCCCTCGGCGAAGCCGGGGTAGTTCTCGACCTCGGTCGTGATGGTGAGCTGGCCGCCCGGCTGCATCCCCTCGAAGAGGAGCGGCGTCAGGTTGGCGCGCGCCGCGTAGATGGCAGCCGTGTAGCCGGCCGGGCCGGAACCGATGATGACCAGCTTCTCGTGCTGGGGCATTTTTCCTCCGCGTGGGATGGGGCGAATCGATCTAGCTCGGTTGGAGCCGCGTTGTCACGGAGAGGTTCCGGGACCCACCCGCGGCCGCGAGGCCGAGAAGAGGATGCGCTGGTAGGTGTAGAGGTACGGGCGCTCGTCCGGGATGGCCGCCGCGATGCGCTGCCGGTAGGCCTCGAGGTAGGGCGGCCACAGGTCGGGCGGGAGCCGCTTCTCGTAGTCGGTGAGCAGGGTCCCGCGGCACCACTCCACGATGTCGGCCGGCTCCGAGAGCTCGTGGACGTACACCTGGAGCCGGACCTCCTCCTCCACGAGCCCCAGCCGGTGGAGTTGCAGGGCGTACTCGACCGGCGTGAGCACCGCCCGGTGCCGGACGTAGCCTTTCAGGGCCGAGGCGAAGGGCTCCTCCCGTGCCAGCTCGTTCGCCGTCC
The DNA here is from genome assembly GCA_903855945.1 of uncultured Anaeromyxobacter sp. Lineage (GTDB taxonomy): Bacteria > Myxococcota > Myxococcia > Myxococcales > Anaeromyxobacteraceae > CAIOAK01. The sequence goes on along the minus strand of CAIOAK010000041.1, from coordinate 14,828 downwards.
GGTGGGAGACGTGGGTCTGGTTGGCCGGGACCTGCACCAGGAGCTGCCCCCCCGGCGCGAGCAGCCGCGCCACCCGCGCGAGCAGCGCCGGGTGGTCGGGGACCCAGTGGAGGGCCGCGTTGGAGATGACGAGGTCGAAGCCCGACCCGGTGGTCTGCTCGAAGGTGGCGATGTCGGCCAGCGCGAAGGAGAGCCCGTCGCCCGCCAGCGGCGCAGCCTTCTCCAGCATGGCGGGGGACGAGTCGATCCCGAGCGTGGAACGGGCCCCGAGCCGCTTGTGGGCCTCGGCCGTCAGCTCCCCGGTGCCGCACCCCAGGTCCACGACGCGCATGCCGAGCCGCGGACGGACCATCGCGAGCAGGTCGAAGAAGGGGCGGGAGCGCTCGGCCCGGAATCGGGCGTAGAGCTCCGGCTTCCAGACGTCACGGGTCATGGTGCCTCCACCCCCCGGAGGATAGCAGACAGGGGCGGGACGGAGGCAGCCAGGGTTGCGGCGGGAATGGCATTGACCGGCGGGAGGTTGTCGAGAAGAATCCCCGCTTTCCGACCCTCCAAACCAGGAGTCCCATGAAGTTCTCGACCCGCCCCTACCTCGCGGTGGCCGCCGCCCTCGGCGCGCTGGCCTGCACCTCGCCCTCCACCACCCAGGCCAAGGCCGCAGCCGCGGCTGCCGACCCCAACGCGCCCGTCGCCAAGATCGGCACGGACGTGATCTCCACGAAGGAGCTCGAGGAGTCGGTCAAGGCCGAGCTGAAGAAGCTCGACCAGCAGTTCCAGGAGCAGCAGTACCAGCTGAAGCGCCAGGCCCTCGACACGATGATCATGAAGCGGCTCGTGGAGGCGAAGGCCAAGGCAGCCGGCAAGTCGCCCGAGGAGTTCGTCCAGGCCGAGGTGCTGGCCCGCATCCCGCCCATCACCGACGCCGAGGTGCAGCAGGTCTACGACGCCGCCAAGGCCCAGGGGCGCGACCTTCCGCCGGTCGCCCAGGTGAAGGACACCATCGTCCGCTACATCCAGCAGCAGAAGGCCCAGGCCGCGGCCCAGGGCTACTACGACAAGCTGAAGGCCGACGCCAAGGTCGAGATCCTGCTGCCCGCCTACCGTCCGCCCCGCCAGCAGGTCGAGGCCAAGGGGCCGTCGCGCGGCCCGGCCACCGCCCCCATCACCATCGTCGAGTTCTCCGACTTCGAGTGCCCGTACTGCGGCCGCGCCGAGGAGACCGTGTCGGAGGTGGTCCGGGTCTACGGCGACAAGATCCGGGTCGTCTACCGCGACCTCCCGCTGCCCAACCACACGAACGCCCCCAAGGCGGCCGAGGCGGCCCACTGCGCCGGCGACCAGGGCAAGTACTGGGAGATGCACGCCAAGCTCTTCGCCAACCAGCGGGCGCTCGGCGTCCCTGCGCTCAAGTCCTACGCCAAGGACCTGAAGCTCGACCAGGCCAAGTTCGACAAGTGCCTCGACTCGGGCACCTACGCCCCCACCGTGGAGGAGAACCGCAAGGCGGGCAACGACGCCGGCGTCACCGGCACGCCGGCCTTCTTCGTGAACGGGATCCTGATCTCCGGCGCGCAGCCCTTCGACGCCTTCAAGGAGATCATCGACGCCGAGCTCGCCGGGAAGTAGCCGGTGGGCGCGTACGATCACGGAAACATCTCCGCGATCGCGGAGCGGCGCAGGACGCGGCGGATCCACGTCGGGCCCGTCCCCATCGGGGACGGGTCGCCGGTGTCGGTCCAGTCGATGACCACCACCCAGACCCCCGACGTCGAGGGCACGCTCGCGCAGATCCGGGCGCTCGCGGCCGAGGGGGCCGACATCGTCCGGGTGGCGGTGCCCGACGGGGATGCCGCCGACGCGCTGCCGGCCATCGTCCGGGGCTCACCGGTCCCGCTCGTCTCCGACATCCACTTCGACTACCGGCTGGCGCTCCGGGCGCTCGAGGCCGGGATCCACTGCGTCCGGCTCAACCCGGGCAACATCGGCAACCAGGCCCGCGTCCGCGAGGTGGTGAAGGCGGCGCGGGAGCGCAACGTCCCCATCCGCATCGGCGTGAACGCCGGCTCGCTGGAGGAGGACATCGTCGCGAAGCACGGGTGGCCCACCGCCGAGGGCATGGTGGAGAGCGCCGAGCGGCACATCCGGGTGCTGGAGGAGGAGGGCTACCAGGAGATCAAGGTCTCGCTGAAGGCCCACGACATCGGGATGACGGTGGCCGCGAACCGGCTCTTCTCGTCCCGGTTCGACTATCCGCTCCACCTCGGCATCACCGAGGCCGGCACCCTGATGACCGGCACCATCAAGAGCGCCGCCGGCCTGGGCATCCTGCTCGCGGCCGGCATCGGCGACACGATGCGGGTCTCCCTGGCCGCCGACCCGGTGGAGGAGGTCAAGGTCGCGCGCAGCCTGCTCAAGTCGCTCGGGCTCAAGTTCGGAGGGGCCACGCTCACCGCCTGCCCCACCTGCGGCCGCTGCTCGGTCGCGATGATCCCGGTGGCCGAGCGGGTGGAGCAACGCCTCTCCCGGCTCAAGGGAGAGGTGAACGTGGCGGTCATGGGTTGCGAGGTGAACGGCCCCGGCGAGGCGGCCGCGGCCGACGTGGGCGTTGCCTACGGCCACGGCGGCGTGGGGCTGCTCTTCAAGTCCGGCCAGATCGTGAAGCGGATGAAGGCCGAGGAGCTGGAGGACGCGCTGGTCGAGGAGGCCGTGCGCATCTCCGCCGAGCGCGAGGCGAAGTAGTCCGGGCGCCGTTCAGGTCGTGACGTCGCCGCCGAGGTAGGCCGCCTGCACCCGCGGGTCGCGCGCCAGCTCCGCCGAGGGCCCCTCGAGGACGATGTTCCCCCGCTCCAGCACGTAGGCGTGATCCGACACCTGGAGCGCCAGCCGTGCGTTCTGCTCCACGAGCAGCACCGTGGCTCCCTCCCGGTGGATCTCCTCCACCAGGTCGAAGACGCGCCGGACGAGCAGCGGGGCGAGCCCCATGGACGGCTCGTCGAGAAGCAGGATGCGCGGGGACATGAGCAGCGCGCGCGCGAAGGCCAGCATCTGCTGCTCCCCGCCGGAGAGCGACCCGGCCGGCAGCCGCCGCCGCTCCCCCAGCACCGGGAAGCGGGCGTACTGCGCCTCGATGCGCCTGCGCTGCTCCGCCGCGGCAGGGCGGGGCACGCGGGCCTCCGCGGCGAGCAACAGGTTCTCCTCGATGCTCATGCGCGCGAGGATGCTGCGCCCCTCCGGAACGAGGACGATGCCCTCGGCCACCGCCCGGTGGGCGGCGAGCCCGGTGACGTCGCGCCCCTCGAGCAGAACCTGGCCGGACGCCGGGCGGAGCAGCCCCGCCACCGCCGCCAGGGTGCTCGTCTTGCCGGCGCCGTTCGGGCCGATGAGGGTCACCACCTTCCCGGCGTGCACCCGGAGGGAGATGCCCCGCACGGCCTGGACGTGGCCGTAGGAGACCTGGAGGTCCCGGATCTCGAGCAGCGGCGTCTCCCCGGCGCTCACGCTGCCGCCTCCCCGCCCAGGTAGGCGGCGATGACGGCCGGATCGCGGGCGACCTCCGTCGGGGTCCCGTCGGCGATCACCTTGCCGAAGTCGAGGACCGTGATCCGGTCGCAGACGTCCATCACCAGCTTCACGTTGTGCTCGACGAGGAGCACCGAGTGGCCGGTCCTCGCCACGCTGCGGATGAGCTCCGCGATGGCGACGACCTCAGCCGGGTTCATCCCCGCGGTGGGCTCGTCGAGGAGCATCACCCGGGGTTCGGAGGCCAGCGCCCGGGCGATCTCGACGCGCCGCTGGTCGCCGTAGGAGAGGTTGCTGGCCCGCTCGCCGGCCTGCCCCGACATCCCGACCCGAGCGAGGAGCGCCAGCGAGGCATCCTGCGCGGCCCGCTCCTCCACCGCCGCCGAGGGGAGGAAGAGCATCCGCCGCCAGAGCGGGGCATCCCGCCGGAGGTGGGCGCCGACGAGGACGTTGTCGGCCGCCGTGAGGGCCGGGAAGAGCCGGATGTTCTGGTAGGTGCGGGTGATGCCGCGGGACGCGACGACGTGGCTCGGCATCCCGTCGATCCGCTCCCCGTCGAGCACGATGGTCCCGGCGGTGGGCGGGATGAGCCCCGAGATCATGTTGAGGAGGGTGGTCTTCCCGGCACCGTTCGGGCCGATGAGGCCGTGCACTTCGCCCGAGCCCACCGAGAGCGAGGCCCCGTCCACGGCCGCCAGCCCGCCAAACGTCTTGCGAACGTCCTGGAGGCTAAGAAGCACGGGCTCGCCTCCGGGCCTGCAGGGCCCCGCGCACGCGCCGGGGGAGCGACGAGATGCCCTCCGGCAGGAAGAGGATCACGAGCAGCAGGACGAGCCCGTTCACGAAGAGGCGCACCGGTCCCGGGGCGAGCCCGATCCGGGAGGAGACCTCCCGCAGCACCTCGGGGAGCGCGGTGAGGAAGGTGGCTCCCACCACCGGCCCGTAGAAGACCCCCGTGCCGCCCACCACGGCGTACACCAGCATGTCGACCACGCGGGAGAAGGAGTAGGTGCTCGGCGAGACCATGTAGGTGTAGTGGGCCTCGAGCGCGCCGGCGAGCCCCGCGAACGACGCGCCCAGCGCCAGCATCGCCAGCTTGTAGCGGGCGGCGTCGATCCCCATGGTCCGGGCCGCCGGCTCGTCCTCCCGGATGGCCTCGAGCGCGTGGCCGGTGCGCGATCCGCGGATGCGCCAGAGGACGAAGAGGGCAGCGCCGAGGGCCGCGTAGATCATCCACATGGAGGTTCGCTGGGGAACCGCAGTGAGCCCCAGGGCCCCGTTCGTGAAGTCGAGGTTCACGAAGAAGAGACGGACCACCTCGCCGAAACCGATGGTGGCGATGGCGAGGAAGACCCCCTTCAGCCGGAGCACGGGCAACCCGAGCGGTATCGCCACGAGCGCCGGGAGCAGGGTGGCCACCGCCAGGTTCACGGCGAAGGGCAGCCCGGTGTGGAAGGTGAGGATGGTCGAGGCGTAGGCGCCGATGGCCATGAATCCGGCCTGCGCGAGCGAGAGCTGGCCGCAGGAGAGCGTGGTGTAGACCGAGAGCGCGAGCAGCCCGTTCAGGCCGATGAAGGCCACCGTGGACTGGTACGTGAGCCAGATGTCCTGGAGGGACTCGAGCGACACGGGATCTCAGGCCTCGCGGAGCGCCGCCGAGCCCAGCAGGCCGCGCGGGCGCAGGACGAGCACCAGGAAGAGGACGCCGAAGGCCACCGCGTCCCGGTACGAGGAGCCGATGAAAGCCACCGTGAAGACCTCGAGGAGGCCGAGCGCCAGCCCGGCGAGCGCGGCCCCGGGCATGCTCCCCATGCCGCCGAGCACGATGACCGCGAGCCCCTTCAGCTCCACCGAGCGCCCCATGTCGGGCGCCACGTTGTTGAAGGCCAGCCCGAAGAGGATCCCCGCCGCCGCGCCCAGCGCGGAGGAGACGAAGAAGGAGGCGGAGATGATCCAGTCCACGTCCACGCCCAGCACGCGGGCCGCCTTGGGGCTCTCGGCCACGGCCCGGATCCGCCGCCCCAGCCGGGTTCGCCGGAGCAGCCAGGTGAGGCCGAGGAGCATGGCGGCCGCGATGGCGATGATGACGATCTGCAGCTCCGAGACCACCGCGTCCCCGATATGGAGCGTCCGGGTGGGGACCGAGCCGAGCGGGAAGCGCTCCACGTCCGGCCCGAAGATCTGGGAGACCACCGCCTCGAGGATGGTGGCGAGCGCGATGGAGCTGATGAGCCCGGCGATGTTGGAATCGCTCCGGCCGCGGAGCGGGCGGAAGGCGATCCGGTCCACCCCCATGCCGAGGATGCCCCCGAGGAGCACCGCCGCCGGGAAGGCGACGAACATCGGCATGTGGAGGTGGACCACGAGGACGAGCGCCGCGTAGGCGCAGATCATGAAGACGGCCTGGTGCGCCAGGTTCAGGATGTCGAGCACCCCGAAGACCAGCGTGTAGCCCAGCGCGAAGAGCGCGTAGATGCTCCCCAGGAACAGGCCGTTGACGATCTGCTGACCCACGCGGTGCGCCCCGCGCCTACTGCAGGATCTGGAACTTGCCGTCCTTCACGATCTGCATCGCGGCGGCGTGGTTGCCATCCCGGTTGGGAAGGAAGGAGAACTTGCCGAGCGGGGTGGACAGGTCCTTCACCTTCTCGAAGCCGGCCTTGATGTCGTCGCGGCCGCCCTTCATCCCGGCCTGGGCGATGGCGTCGGCGATGACGAGCACGCCGGTGTAGGCCTGGGCGCAGAACTGGTCGGGATCGTTGTTGCGGGCCTTCTGGCCGGCGATGAAGGCCAGGTTGACGGGGTCGGTGGAGGCCTTGTTCCAGGCCGTTCCCACGAGCACGCCGTCGGCGGCCGGGCCGGCGTTGGCGATGAGCTTCGGCGAGTTGAAGCCGTTGCCGCCCATGATGGGCACGTTCCATCCGAGCTGCCGGGCCTGCGACACGATGGCCGCGGCCTGCTCCACGAGCGCCGACACCATGAGGAACTCGGGATTCTTCGACTTGAGGGCGGTGAGCTGGGCGTTGAAGTCGCGGTCCTTGGTGGCGAAGGTCTGGATGTCGACGATCTTGACCCCCTGGGCCTCGAGCGCCGCCTTCATCACGTCGAAGCCGGCCTTGGTGAAGACGTCGTCGTTGCCGTACAGGACCGCGGCCGTCTTGAAGCCCATCTTGGCCTTGGCGATCGCGAGCGCCGAGGGGATCACCTGGGCCTCGGTCAGCGAGACGCGCCAGATGTAGTCGCCGATGTCGGTGATGCCCTTGGGGGCGGTGTTGGAGACGGCGACCACCGGGGTCTTGCCCTGCTGGGCGATCGGATCGGCGGCCGAGGCGGTGTTGGAGAGGGTGGGGCCGATGATGGCGCTCACCTTGTCCTTGTTGATGAAGCGCTGGTAGACGGCGATGCCCTGCTCCTTCGAGGTGCCGTCGTCCTCCAGCACGAGCTCGAGGGTGATGCCCTTCAGCTTGCCGCTCTTGTTCACGTCCTCGATGGCGGCCTGCACGCCGTGCTTCTGCTGCGCGCCGTAGGCGGCCGCGTTTCCGGTGATCGAGAAGGCTCCACCGATCTTCACGGTCTCTGCGGAGGAGAGGGTGGGGAATGCGAGCAGGGCGACTGCCGCTGCTGCCAGGGAGCGAACCGGTCCGTTCATGGGTTCTCCTAGGGGAGGCGAGAGAGACGCAGGGTGTTACCACCCGCTGTGACGCCCCGTCCATCCCCCCGCGCCCCCCTGGGAATTTGTCCTGGATCAAGCCCGTGCGCCCCAGCCGGGGCTATGACGCGTCGCAACTTGCGCAGTGACCATTCGCATGCGAGAAGTTTGCACACAAATCGCCGAGTGGCCGCCGCCCCGGCGAAACAAGGCGCCGTTCCCGCACGGTTCAACCGGAGGATACAAGTGAGACTCAAGGCACTCTTCAGCATGGCAGTGATCGGATACGCCGGCCTGGCGTTCGCCCAGGCAGCGCCCGCCCAGACTACGGTGATCGAGGAGAAGAAGACCGAGACCGTGACCGTCGTGGTGAAGGAGACGCCGAAGCCCCCGGCGTTCGTCTTCGAGCTCCACGGCTTCGCCTCCGTGGCCGGCTACTTCCAGGACGCGCTGTTCGGCGCCGGGCAGGGCGGCAACGCGCTGTTCGTTTCCGGCGTGGCCGGAAAGGCCTACGACACGGACAAGCCGATCTTCGGCTTCGACATCCGCCAGACCCGGCTCAACTTCTCGGTCCGCGGCCCGGCAGTCCTGGGCGGCGCGGTCCCCAAGGCGGTCGTCGAGCTCGACTTCTACGGTTCGTCCGAGGTCGCCACCGTGGGCGGCTTCTCCGACGTCTCCGTCCTCCCCCGGCTGCGCACCGCCTACGTGGAACTCAACTGGAACGAAGGGCGCCACATCCTCCAGCTCGGCCAGCAGAACATGCTGACGATCGGCGTCATTCCCCAGTCGCTCAGCCACATCGCCTTCCCGGCCACCTACACGGCCGGTACGGTCGGCTGGCGGCAGCCCGGCTTCTGGGGCTGGCACACCTTCGGTGACGACCTCAAGTTCGAGTTCGCCTGGTCGATCCAGCGCTCGGGCTGGGCCAACTCCATTCCCACTCCGGACGGCCAGAACGCAGGTATCACCTCCGGCCTCCCCGCCTTCGAGGCCCGCGGCAAGCTCATCTTCGGCAAGATGTTCAACGTGTGGGTCTCCGGCCACTGGCAGACCGTCGACCGGAACGGCAACAACGCCATCGCCGTTCCCGCCCAGTACACCGACATGGTCACGGCCCTCGGCACGGTCGGCTTCAACGGCAACATCGGCCCGATCGCGCTGGCCGGCAGCGCCTGGTGGGGCAAGAACACCGGCCCGCTCCTCGGCAACATCCTGCAGTTCGCCCCCGCCGCCTACTTCGGTGACATCTGGGGCTACGGCGCCTGGGTCCAGGGTGGCTTCAACGTGACCAAGAACCTCTCGCTCTGGTACACGTTCGGCGTCGATCACCCGAGCTACCAGGACCTCTTCGACGTCTACCAGGCGCTCGGCGCGGCTGGCCAGGCTGCCATGCCCCGCATGCGCAACATGACCCAGGTCGTGATGGCCCGCTACCAGGACGGCGGCTTCGCGATGGGCGCCGAGTGGCAGTACACCCGGACCGTCGACATCCGCTCGGTCGACCCGCTCCTCGGCAACCAGATCACGATCACCGGCAACTACTACTTCTAGCCGGCGTCCAGCACCCGTTTCAGACCGCCCCCCCGCCTTCGTGGCGCGGGGGCGGTTCCTTTTGTAGAACATCCACTTGCCTCGCCGCACCCCGGGAGCCCCCATGCCAGCGCCGCTCGACTTCGTCCGCGTGGACTATCCGGAACCGCATCGGGAGCGGAACCGCCGCCTGCTCGCCGCCCACCCGGAGGCCCGGGCGCTGCAGGGGCCCGAGCCCTGGTCGGCGGTCGTGCTGCTCCTCGTGGTCGGCCTCCAGCTGGCGCTCGCCTGGCTGCTCCGGGACCGCTCCTTCTGGCTCGTGCTCCCCGTCGCCTGGCTGGTCGGGGCCGTGGCCGACCACGCGCTCTGGGTCCTCATCCACGAGGCGTCGCACAACCTGATCGTGAAGACCCCCTGGGTGAACTCGCTCGCCGCGATCTTCGCCAACCTGCCCATCGTCTTTCCCGGCGGCATCGCCTTCCGGCGCTACCACCTGCTCCACCACGCCTGGCAGGGCGATCCGGAGATCGACGCCGACCTCGCCGCTCCCGTGGAGGCCCGGCTGGTGGGGCGCTCCGGGATCCGGAAGGCCCTCTGGCTCCTCTTCTACTTCCTCGCCCAGGGGCTCCGGGCCACCCAGCTGAAGCGCATCAAGCTCTGGGACGGCTGGTACGTGGCCAACGTGCTGGCCCAGGTGGCCTTCGCCTTCGCCGTGGTCCACTTCATCGGCTGGATGGCGCTCGTCTACCTCTTCCTCTCGAGCGCCTTCGCGATCGGCCTGCACCCCGTGGGTGCCCGCTGGATCCAGGAGCACTTCCTCACCTACCCGGGAAGCCAGGAGACCTTCTCCTACTACGGCCCCATGAACGTGCTCGCGCTCAACGTGGGCTACCACAACGAGCACCACGACCTGATGCGGGTTCCGTGGACGCGCCTCCCCGCGCTGAAGCGGATGGCGCCCGAGCTCTACGAGCCCCTCCATTCGCACCGGTCCTGGTCGGCGCTCCTCTGGCGCTTCCTCACCGATCCGGAGATCACCCTCTACAGCCGGGTGATCCGGCACGGGACGGTCGGGGGCACGGGACAGCTCGAGCCCACGGCGTAGGCTGGAGCCATGCGGGGCGCCGTGCCCATGCTGCTCCTCGCGGCCGGACTCGCCGGCTGCGCCACCTCGCGCCCGCCCTTCCGCTGCGAGGCCCACGGCGGCCGCCCGTGGCGCGCGGTCTACTCGAGCACCTTCGTGGTGGTCACCGACCTCGACGAGGACGATGCGCGGGCGCTCGCCGTCGAGCTCGAGGGGATCCGCAACGGGGTGGCCGCGTCGCTCTTCCAGCGACGCCACGACCCGCCGGTCCGCGTCGCGGTGATCGCCTTCCGCTCCACCGCCGACTACCAGCGGTTCGCGCCGGCCGGGTCGGCCGCCTACTACGCGCGCGGCGCCGCCGATCCGAAGATCGTGATCCCCGGCACCATGGGGATGGAGCAGCGCCGGGTTCTGGCCCACGAGATGGCCCACCACGTCTCCTCCTACGTTCTCCTTCGAACGCCCCGCTGGTTCTCGGAGGGGCTCGCCAGCTGGGCCGAGACGGTGGGCACCACCTCCTGGGGGAATCGGATGGTCACCGGCCCCGTGCCGCCCGGTCGCCGTCCCCTGACCCGGCCCCAGCGGATCCCGGCGCGCCAGCTCCTCGCCTGGGACGCGAGCGTCCCCCCCGGAGAGCTCGCCGCCTACTACGACGCGGCCTGGCTCCTCGTGCACTACCTCTCGAGCCAGTACCCGGAGGCGCTGCAGGCCTTCGAGGCCCGGCTGGTCGGCGCCGACGAACCGGACGACGCCTTCCAGTCCGCGTTCCCCCAGTGGAGCCGTGCCACGCCCGGGGGGCTCGAACTGCTCGACGGAGAGCTCGACGCCTGGGCGCGGAACGGGCGCTTCGACGCGAGGCCGGTGCAGCCCGGTCCGCCGCCCTCGCTGACCGTCCAGCCCATCGAGCCCGCCGAGGTCCACGCCATCCGGCTGCTCCTCTGGGCCGGGGGCGCGTCCTCCGAGGGGGACGAGGACACCATCCGGCGCGAGCTCGACGAGGCGCTCTCGGAGGACCCGACCCACCCGGTGCTCCTGCGGGAGCTGGCGCGGCGCGAGGGGCGGGATCCGCTCCCGCTCGCTTCACTCGCAGTGAAGGGACACCCGGCCGATCCGCGGGCCTGGTCCTTCCTGGCCGACAGCCTTCCGCCCGAGGAGAAGGCCGAGCGGGAGACCGCGCTCCGGCGGGCGGTGGAGCTCGCCCCGCGCAACCCGCTCGCCCTCTCGGCGCTCGCCGAGCTCCTCCTCGACGAGGGTCGCTCGGGAGAGGCGCTCCCTCTCGCGCGCCGGGCGGTGCAGCTCGGCCCCTTCAGCTCGACGGTCCTCGACATCTACGCATCGGTGGTCGGCGATCTGGGCGACTGCCCGCAGGGGCTGCTCGCCGCCCGGAGGGCCCTCGACGTCTTCCCCGACGACGGCAACCCGGAAGAGCGGGCCCGGCTCGAGTTGCACCTGGCGGGGCACGTGGCGCGATGCACCCGGACCGGGCCATGAGGGCGCCACCTGCGGTATAAGACCGCCACCATGGCACTCGCTCGCTTCAGCCAGATGTTCATTCCCACGCTCAAGGAGGCCCCCGCCGACGCGCAGGTGGCCTCGCACCGCCTCCTCGTCCGGGCCGGCTTCATCCGCCAGCTCGGCGCCGGGATCTACGACCACCTGCCGCTGGCGCGACGCACGCTCGCCCGGGTGGAGCGGATCGTCCGGGAGGAGATGGACGCCATCGGCGGGCAGGAGTTCCACCTGCCGGCCCTCCACCCCGCCGAGGTCTGGAAGGAGAGCGGACGCTGGGAGGTGATGGGAGACAACATGTTCCGGCTGAAGGACCGCAAGGGAGCGGACTACTGCCTGGGCATGACCCACGAGGAGATCTTCACCGCCATCGCCCGCGACGAGCTGCGCAGCTACCGGCAGCTGCCCCAGGTCTGGTACCAGATCCAGACCAAGTTCCGCGACGAGCCCCGCCCCAAGTCGGGCGTACTCCGCGTGCGCCAGTTCACGATGAAGGACGCCTACTCCTTCGACGTGGACGCCGCCGGCCTCGACCGGAGCTACGACGACCAGCGACGGGCCTACGAGAAGATCTTCATCCGCTGCGGCCTCGACTTCGTGGCCGTTCAGGCCCACTCGGGCGCCATGGGAGGCTCCGGCTCGCAGGAGTTCATGGTCCGGACCGACGCCGGCGAGGACGACGTGGCCGCCTGCCCGAAGTGCCGGTACGCCGCCAACACCGAGACCGCGCGCAGCCGGGGGCCGGCTCGCCCGGTCGATGCCGGCGAGCGGCTCGACGCGGCACGCCGGTTCCCCACGCCCGGGGTCCGCACCATCGAGGCGCTGGAGCGGGCGCCGTACGGCCGCTCCAGCGCGCGCCAGCTGAAGACGCTCGTCTACATGGCCGACGAGAAGCCCGTGCTGGCCGTGGTCCGGGGCGACGACGAGCTGGACGAGGCGAAGCTCCAGACCGCCACCGGGGCCACCCAGGTACGGCCGGCCCGTCCCGAGGAGATCCGGCCGCTCCTGGGTGCCGACGCAGGGTCGCTCGGCGCGGTGGGCGTGCGCCACCTCACGGTCCTCCTCGAGGAGACGCTGGCCGGTGCCGCCGGCATGGTCACCGGGGCCAACGAGAACGACGTGCACCTGGAGGGCGTCGACGCGGCCCGCGATCTCGCAGCGGCGCGGCTCGCCGACCTGCGCAAGGTGAAGGCCGGGGAGGGGTGCCCGCGCTGCGAGGGGGCTCTCGACCTCTTCAAGGCGCTCGAGATCGGCCACATCTTCAAGCTGGGCACCAAGTACTCGGTGTCGATGAAGGCCAACGTGCTCCTCGCCGACGGCAAGGAGACCCCCATCGTGATGGGGAGCTACGGCATCGGCGTGGAGCGGGTCATGGCCGCCGCGGTCGAGCTGCACCACGACGCCGACGGGATCGTCTGGCCCTTCTCCATCGCGCCGTACCAGGCCACCGTGCTCACGCTGGGCAAGGAGCCGGAGCTGGCCCGGGCCGCCGAGGAGGTCGCCGCCGCGCTCGGCCGGGCGGGCATGGACGTCCTCTTCGACGACCGCGACGAGCGGGCGGGCGTGAAGTTCAAGGACGCCGACCTGATCGGCATCCCGCTGCGCATCGCCGTCGGCAAGAAGGGTCTGGCCGAGGGCAAGGTGGAGTGGAAGCTCCGCCGGGGCAAGGCGGTGGACCTGGTCCCGCTCGCCGACGTGGAGGAACGGGCCCGCGCGCTCCTCGCCGCCGAGGCCGGGTGAGGGCAGCGACGACATGAGCCGGCCAGGGCGTGACCGAATCTGCGCAGCCATCGACTTCCCCACGTGGTCGGAGGCCGAGCCGTTCGCCCGGTCCGTCGCGCCCGAGGTCGGGATGCTCAAGGTGGGGCTGGAGCTCTTCGCCGCGGAGGGGCCGCCGGCGGTCCGCGCCGCGGCGAGGCTGGGCCGGCCCGTCTTCCTCGACCTGAAGCTCCACGACATCCCGAACACCGTGGAGGGGGCGGCACGCAGCGCCGCCGCGAGCGGGGCGTCGCTGCTCACGGTCCACGCCTCCGGGGGCGACGAGATGGTGCGCGCCGCCGTGCGCGGCGCGGCCGGGCGGCTCCGCGTGCTGGCGGTCACGGTGCTCACGAGCCTCGACGACGCGGCGCTCGCGCGCATCGGGCTTGCGGGGCCGGCCGTCGATGCGGTGGTCCGGCTGGCGCGCCTCGCGGTGGGCGCGGGGGCCGACGGGCTCGTCTGCTCGCCTCACGAGGTGGCTGCCGTCCGGGCCGCGCTGGGCCCGAAGCCCCTGCTCGTGGTTCCGGGCGTGCGCCCGGCGGGCGCGTCGCGGGGAGACCAGGCGCGGGTGGCCACGCCTGCCGAGGCGGTGGCGGCGGGCGCCGACGTGGTCGTGATCGGGCGACCCCTCCGCGAGGGGGGAGACCCGGCCGCTGCGGCTCGCGCCATCGCATCCACCCTCGATGCGTCCGGAAGCCACCCGTGACCCGCGGCCTCTTCGAAGGGATCCCGCTCGTGGTGGTGCTGCTCGCGACGGCGGTGGCGTTGCTCATCGCCGCCGGCGCCGGCTACCGGCTCGGAGCCCGTGCGCGCACGCGGAACCGCGGCTCCACGGCCGACATGGGGACGATCATGGGCGGGCTGCTGGGGCTGCTCGGCCTCATGCTCGCATTCACCTTCGGGATGGCGGGGCAGCGCTTCGATCACCGGAGGGAACTGGTGGTGGAGGAGGCGAACGCCATCGGGACGGCCTGGCTCCGGACGGACCTCATCCCCGAGCCGATGCGCGGAAGGGCGCGCGAGACGCTTCGCGCCTACGTCCACGTGCGCTTCGAGGCCGCATCCTCCGGGAGCGTCGAGGCGTTCCTGGCCGGAGCCAGCGCCCGGTCGGAGCAGTTGCAGGGCGTGCTCTGGGGCATCGCCGCCGAGGCCGCCTCGGCGTCCCCCACCCCCACCACGGCCCTCTTCGTGACGGCCGTGAACGAGGTCATCGACATGCACGGCAGGCGCTTCGCCGCCGCGGTGCGCAGCCCGATCCCTCCCATCATCTTCGGGACGCTCTACGCGGTCTCGTTCCTCGTGCTCCTCGCGCTCGGATTCATGCGGGGGCTGACGGGGGACGGCAGCGCGCTCGCGACCAGCCTCCTGTCGGTGGTGCTCGCGGTCGTGCTGGCCCTGATCCTGGACCTCGACCGGCCGTTCGAGGGGTACCTCAAGGTGGGCCAGGGGGCGATGCGGGATCTGAGGACGATGATGGACGCGGCCCGCTAGGATCGCCTTCGGCGGCGCGGCGTCGCTCGGGCGGATCGCCTTCGGTGCCGCGGCGTCGCTCGGGCGGATCGCCTTCGGCTCCGCGTCCGTGGGGCCGCCGGCGGGATGGGCGCGCCGGTCCGAGCAGCAGTCCTCGGGTTCGGGTGTGCTCGGCCGTCCTGCGCCGGGGAACACCGATGCCCGAACCCGCTCTTGTCCCGGCGCCCCTGCGGGCAGCTCGTCGCGTCGCGCCTCCCGCCGGCTGTCGGATGCGGGGCCGAAGGCGACTCGAGCGCGCCTGCTTCGAGG
>CAIOAK010000040.1 GCA_903855945.1 uncultured Anaeromyxobacter sp. | reverse complement strand
TCCATGTCCTCCTCGCCCGTCTCCGGGTACGCCCTCCGGCTCGCCCACCGCCTCCGGGTGCGGACGGAGGAGAGCAGGCCCTTCGAGTCGCTCGCCGACCTCCTCGGCCTGACGGCGCGGACCCTGGCCCGCAGGGACACCTGGTCGGGCCCCACGGCCGCGGCCATGTTCCTCCTCGGAGAGGCTCCCGCGGGAGAGGTGCGCGCGCTCGCCGAGCAGTTGCTCCACGAGCAGGAGCGCGAGTCCCGGTCGGTGCTGTCGCTGCTGTCCGCGGAGGTGGCGGACGCCCCCCGCGGGATGACCTTCGCCCAGGCCCTCGACCGCCCGATCGCGTGGGTCTACTGGGCGACCTCCGCGAGGGCCGGCCCGGACGAGACCCTTCGCCTCGCCCTGGACGAGGGCATCGTCTGCCGCCCGCTGCTGGAGAACGCCGGAGAGGTTCACGACTACCTCTACGCCATCCGGCGGGGGGACACGGTCCTCCTGGCCCACGACGGCGAGCCCCAGGCCTGGCTCGAGATCGTCGAGGGCGACGAGCCGCCAGTGGGCCTGTGGAGCGGCGCGCACCCTGCCCTCGCCCGTGGTGGGTCCTTCCCGGGGGTGAACCTGCTCCCCCGGGTCTTCCGCTTCATCCGCTCCGACGGGGTGCTGGGCACGCTTCTTGGAGGTGAGAACCACCAGTACCGGCGCTTCGACGGAAAGCTGGCACGCCAGAAAGGACTGCCTTTCTTCAGCGCGCTGGCGGTACGGGGCGTGCAGCAGGAGACGGCGAAACTCCCCTCCAGGGGAGCCTTCGATGGAAGGGGGCGCGGGCAGCGCTCCCGCATGACCCGGGACCGAGCCAGGTCGGTGCCGGCCGAGCCGTAGGGTGTAGGGCGGGAATCCACAGTTCACGTCGTCCAACGGCGCACACGCGCCGTGACGGGAGAGGTGCGCATGGAAGAGAACGGGAAGCCGGTCGTCCTCAGGCTGGTGAAGCCCCCGGAGGGAATCGCCGAGACGATGGCGACGCTCGCCTGCCCGACGCCGCGGGAGATCGACGAGCACCTCGAGGCGCTGGGCGTCCGCGGGCAGGCCGAGGCGCGCGCGGCGGTCTCCACCCTCGCCTTCCGGCACACGCGCCGGCTCCACCAGGAGTTCGTCCACAGCGTGCCCCGGTCCAGCCTCCCCGGCCGGAGCGCCCTCCTCCTCACCGGTCCTGCTGGCTGCGGCAAGACCCTGCTCGTCGAGTTGCTCTGCCGGGAGGTCCTCGAGATCCCGGCCGTGGTGGTGGACGTGCCCTCGCTCGCCGCCTGCGCCACCGTCGACCACGTCATCGGCAAGGTCCTGTCGCAGCTCCTCGACGCCGCCGGGGGAAACAAGGCCCGGGCGTCGATGGGCGTCGTGTGCCTCGACGGGCTCGAGAAGGTGGCCTGCCCGGTCTCCGAGGAGGCCGCCGCGAAGGCCTCCCCGGACTGGGTGCTGCGGAACTGGCGGGTCCAGCGGGCCCTGCACACGCTGCTCACCGCGGACTCCGTCCGTTTTCACCACGAGAGTGGCCACGACCGGGGATCCGAGTCGGTCTGGTTCCCCTTCCTGCGGAACACCTTCATCGCCTGCGGTGACATCGAGGGGAAGAAGGCCGCCTTCCTGCCCGAGCTGCTCGGCGCCTTCCAGCGGAAGGTGGAGCTCGCCCCGCTCGGCCGGACCGAGTTCGAGGCGATCCTCGGCGACCTGGTCCAGCGTCTCCGGCGCGAGATCGAGCCCGGCTTCACGGTCGCCCCGTCGCGGGAGGAACTGGACGGGATCGTCCGCGCGGCGCTCGAGGGCGGCGAGGGCGCACGTACGCTGCGCGCCGAGGTCGAGTACCTGGTCGAGTCCGTCGTTCACCCGCAGGAAGAGGGAGGCAACCGATGAGCAAGTGCAGCGACTGCAACGGGACGGGGCGGTGCAAGTGGTGCCGGGGGACCGGGAAGTGCGGCTACCCGGGCTGGGGCTCGCTGGAGGACTACCGCCCGTGTCCGTACTGCAACCAGTCGGGCGTGTGCCCGACCTGCAAGGGGAGCGGAGAGCGATGAAGAAGCAGTACTTCGGGGACGAGAACGACTACCGGAAGTACGGCCTCCTGCGCTGCATCGCCGAGGCGACTGGGCTCGACATCGGGATCCTGTGGCTCCTCACCGCGGACGACGGGCGCCCGGACGGCGAGTTCCGCGGCTACCTGCACGACGCACGGGTGCGGCGCCACGACGAGCCCCTGCACCGGGCGCTCGGCCGGCTGCTCGACGAGGGCGTCCTCCGTGACGTCGGGCACGCCGAGCGCTGGGGGTTGGTGCCCCGTGCGACCTACTTCGACGGGCTCTTCACCGACGCGGCCGAAGCGCGCCGGGCCACCTTCGCCGCCGCGATGAGGACCCTGGCACACGGCTCGATCGTCTTCCTGGACCCGGACAACGGCGTCGAGGTGCCGAGCGTGGGCTTCGGGCAGACAAACTCGTCCAGGTACGTGTACTGGCACGAGATGTCGGCGCTGTTCGAGCGAGGTCAGTCGCTGCTCGTGTACCAGCACTACCCCCGGTTGGAGCGGCGGTCCTTCGAGGCGAGCCTGGCGGAGAAGTTCCGCGTCCGGCTCGCGGCCGCGGAGGTGGCGGTGTTCTCCACGCCGCGCGTCGCCTTCGTCCTCGCCCTCCAGGAAGCGCACGCAAAGCATCTGCCGGCGATCCGTCGCCTGGTCGCCGCCCGATGGGCGGGCCAGATCGGGGAGAGGACGGTGCTGGAACGCGCTTGAAGTCGGCATGGATTGAAGGGCACCCCAAGCCATTTGCAATCATGGAGGTGATCGCTTTGACGGAGGGTGGCAGGCGGATTCCCTATCAGGAGTCCATGGCGGGGCACGGCGGGCCGAGCCTCTCCCCCCACCGCCCTCCCGGGCGCGGCCGGGACCCTCTCGTCCCGGTCCGTCCAGATCGACTCTCCACGACCGGGGCGTCGGCGCCCGGCCTTCTCGGTTCTTCGCCGGTTGGATTCTCGCTTTGCCGCAAGGATTCCCGCGCTACCCAGGCCAGTCGTTCCACCGAAATGGCCGGCCTCAATCGTCCGGTTGCCGGGGAGATTTCCGCCTCGGTCTGGCGCGGGGTCCGAGTTGCCATCCGGGCGCAAACCGGGCGCCACTCGGCCGGTGGGAAAGGTGTGGGTATTGCCAATCGAAAAGCGGGGCCGTTCCCGTTCAATCGCCCCCCGCTTGACACATTTTTTTCGCAGGAGCATGGTCCTCTGGAGCGGTGGGTCCGAAGGAGAGGCATCCCGGCAGCACCAGCAGCGTCGCTTCAAACACCCGACATCGTTGGCCTTATTTCGATTTCTCGAGGATCGGAAACGCTGAAGTTTTGCGTACGTCCGGTCCACGAGACCAATTGCCGTGATTCCTGCACCCAATCGGGGCTGCGGACCGAGGGGAGTCCATGTCCAAGGGGAGGCTGCAATGTCGATGAATGCTCGCCGTGAGGTCCGCGCGTCTCCCATGTCCGTCCACCCCCCATACTTCTCCTAGCGAGCGCACCCCATGGCCAACCCGAACAAGAGCGCCCCACCGGGCGGGTGGATCCGTCCGCGCCGTCCAGGCCCCACCCGGACCTTCGACACCGGCGGCGACCTGCGCCCCCTGCTGGAGCGGTATGCGCTCAACCTTCTCGTCGCGACCCGGTTGGGCTCGGCCAGGGACGACGAGGGCAAGCCTGTCGCGGCCGCGAACCGGTGGCTCAGTTCGGCGCTCGCCACCTGGGCGAAGAAGCACGGTCGCACTTCCTCCACCTTCGACGAGGATCTGGAGGCGCTCCTCCAGGCGTCGAAGGGTCGCCCCGCGCTGGCCGGCCGGGCACCCGGACGCCTGGGGAGGAACGTCGCGACGCTGGGCACGTCCTTCGGCCTGGAGCGCGCCGAGCGGGCCGTGCTCCAGTTCAAGGTCGCGCTCCTGACCGTCCCGGGCTTCGACTCTGTCGTGGACCTCATCGGGCCCGTGACCTCGGGTGGCGCGGCGGACCTCCTGGCCGCGGCCACCGGCGAGTCGGCCGCGAGGGTCGGCGAGGCGCTCGAGCGCACCTCCGCGCTCATCGACGCGGGGCTCCTCTTCGTCGCTCCGGGTACCCTTCCCGTCGAGCAGAAGATCTCCATCCACCGGCGCCTCACCGACCTCCTCACCGGCCCTTCCCTCACCCCGCGGCGGTTCGCCGATGCCTGGTTGCCGCTGGCGGAGCCGCCCTCGCTCACGCTGGCCGACTACGCCCACCTCGGCCCCACCGTGGAGCGGCTCAAGCTCCTGCTCGCGGCCGCGCTCGACCGGGGTGAACGGGGCGTGAACGTGCTCCTCCACGGACCCACCGGCTGCGGGAAGACCGAGCTCGCGCGCCTGCTCGCACGGGAGGTGGGCGCCGAGTTGCGCCTGGCGGGCGCGGAGGACGACAACGGCTTCTCGCCCAACATCTGGGAGCGGCTTGGGTCCCTCTCGTCGGCCACGCGCATCCTGGGCAGCAGCCGCTCCCTCCTCCTCTTCGACGAACTGGAGGACCTCTTCGAGAGCTCCTCCGGCCGGGGAAGCGCCTCGCTGCGGAGCTCCAAGGTCTGGTTCAACGAACTGCTCGAGCAGAGCCGCGTGCCCGGCATCTGGGCCACCAACGCGGCAGCCGCCATGGACCCGGCCATCCTCCGCCGGTTCGTCATGGCCGTGGAGCTCCCTCCCCTCGACGAGGCCCGCCGCGCCGCCGTCTGGGTCCGCGAGACCGGGGGCGAACTCTCCGGCGAGGAGGCCACCCGCCTCGCGCGCCGCTTCGAGGTGAACCCGGCCTCCATCACGAGCGCCATCCGCGCCGCGCGGCTCATCGGATCGGGACGGGTGGACGGCAGGGTCGCCGAGGAGGTCCTCGCGGGGAACGTGGCCGCGAGCGGCGCGCCTCCGACCAAGCCTCCCCCGTCCGGACTTCGCTACGAGCCGGGACTCCTGAACGCCTCGATGGACCTCGACGTGCTCGCGAAGCGGCTCGAGTCGGCAGGACCGTCCGCCCACGCCACCATCTGCCTCCACGGCCCGCCCGGTACCGGCAAGTCGGAGTGGGTGCGCCACCTCGCGGCGCGGCTCCAGCGGAAGATCCACGTCCACGCCGTCTCCGACATCGAAAGCAAGTACGTGGGCGAGTCGGAGAGCAACCTCGCGCGGGCCTTCGAGCGCGCCGAGCAGGAGAACGCGCTCCTCCTCTTCGACGAGGCCGACTCGTTCCTCCTCGACCGCCGGAACGGCCATCGGCGCTGGGAGATCAGCCTCACGAACGAGTTCCTCCAGCGGCTCGAGGCAGCTCGGGGGGTCGTGGCCTGCACCACGAACGCGTTCGACCGGCTCGACCCTGCGGTGATGCGCCGGTTCTCGATCAAGGTGGGGCTCGACTACCTGAAGCCGGACGCAGCCGTGCGCCTCTTCGCGGTGGCGTTCGGGCCCATCCTCGGAGCCCTGGACGCCGACGCGACGGCGCGTGTGGGCAGGCTGCTCCGCCACGTCGGACCGTTCGCGCCCGGCGACTTCGCCACCGTGTCCCGGCGCGCGGACCTGCTCCCGGAGCCGCTCACCGTCGAGGTGCTGGTGGAGGAACTGGCACAGGAGGTCGCGGCCCGGAAGGGCTCGCTGGCGAAGGTCGCCGGATTCCGGGGAGGGTGTTGAGGTCGGCTGTCAGGAATCAACTGGCGCATCGTCCCGGAGGTACGGCCCGCGCGGGGCGTTCCTTCGGCAGCGCCGGCCTGTACTGATGACGAACGGAGAATCCGTGCTCCAGGTTTACTCCCAGCAATTCGGGCGCCCCGCAGGAAGGAACGCCACCTAGCTTCCTGGCGGCCGCGGAGCACGTCGAACGCTGGGCGGCTCGAAACGCCGAGCGGACCAACGACATCGCTCAGGCAGCTGTCGCCACGTACTCGAGGCTCGATGAAGGAGCCAAGGTCTGGATAGAGGGCGCGACCCTCGTCGGCCTGGAGAAGACCCGGGTCGAGCGGGCTCTGGCCGGTTGGGGTTAGGCGTCTCCGGGTTGCTCCAGAAACGGCTGCAGATACGGGTGCTTATGAGTTTTACCTGCGTTGGAGATTACGGTGATGTCCAGCGCAGGTAATG
>CAIOAK010000039.1 GCA_903855945.1 uncultured Anaeromyxobacter sp. | reverse complement strand
CTCCAGAATTGACCCGGGTTCGCTCGGGAGAAGTAACCCAGGCGCACGCGGAGTGATGTGGGCTACTGCGCCGAACTGAGGACGGCGCGGAAGAGGTAGAGGCTGCCCCGGCAGGCGACGATGGCCGGCATGGCGGCCAAGAAGCGTCCCTGTCGAGAGCGCGGCGGTGCTCGCAGGAGAGGTCGCGCCATCGTGAAGGACCACGGCGGGACGACGAGACCCTCTCGGGACCGGGCCTGATCCAGGAAGCGAACCTTGCGGCCTCCGACTCAGGCCGGTCCCGCGTGGAAGGGCGCACGCCCCAAATGGGGGGGGGCAAGCGCGAAACCTGAAAAGCGCTCATTCTCGACCTGACCCGACGGGGGACGACTGGCCAAGAAATCTATCACCGATGACCGCCCGGCGTTGCGGGCGGGGGCGGAGGCGCGATTGGCTCGCGCCCCTCCGGCGGCGAGGCCGAAGGAATCCACCGCTGCCCTTCTGCATGAACTCCACGTCCACCAGATCGAGCTGGAGTTGCAGAACGAGGAGCTATTCCGGAACCAGCTCGAGCTCGAAGGAGCCCATGATCGGCTGATGGACCTGTACGAGTTCGCCCCGGTCGGCTACGTCACGCTCGACGGGAACGGGGTCGTCACCGGCGTGAACCTGACGGCAGCCGGGCTCCTTCGCCGGGAGCGCAAGCGTCTGATGGGGCTCCGATTCTCCGCCCTCATCGCCAGCAGCGACGCCGACCGCTGGCAACTCTTCTTCAAGGCACTGGTCCGGACGGACGAGAGGCGCGCCTGCAGGCTGGCGCTCACCACGGGTGACGGGACCTTCGATGCCCTGCTCGCGTGCGAGCGAAGGGAGGGAGGGCCCACCGGAGCGCAGGTCCGGGTCGTCCTCACCGACGTCACCGGCCTCGCCCAGGCCGAGAAGGCGTTGCGGGAGAGCGAGCGCCTGCTGGGGATGAGTCGCGATCTGCTGGCGACGGAGGAGGCCGTGAGCAGGGCGCTCCGCTTCGCACAGGCCACCATCGACGCCCTGCCGGAGCACATCTGCGTGCTCGATCGCGAAGGGATCATCCTCACGGTGAACACGGCATGGCGAGACTTCGCGGACGCGAACGGCGCAGCCGGGATCGACTTCGTGGGGACCAGCTATCTGGACGTCTGCAGGAAGGCCACCGGACCCGGGGCGGAGCAGGCGGACTCGTTCCTGGCGGGGCTGGTCGAGATCCAGGCGAACCGGAGCCGCTCCTTCGCGTTCGAGTACCCCTGCCATTCACCCGGAGAAGAACGCTGGTTCGAGGCCAGGGTCACGGGCTTCGGGGGCGACGACCGGGGACGCGTGGTCGTGTCGCACAGCGACATCACCGCACGCCGCCGAGCCGAGGAAAGGTCCCGGGAAGCCGGGGAGCGGATGCGCTCCATCGTGACGGCCATGGCCGAGGGGGTCGTGCTCCAGGATGCGAGCGGGAAGATCGTGCTCTGCAACGCCGCCGCCGAGCGCATCCTCGGCCTCACCTTCGAACAGATGGCCGCGCGGACGTCCGTGGACCCCCGCTGGCGCTCCATCCGTGAGGACGGTTCGCCGTTCCCAGGCGAGGAGCACCCGGCCATGCGGGCACTGCGAGCCGGGGAACCCGTCTCGAACGTCGTCATGGGCATCCACAAGCCAGACGGGACGCTCACCTGGATCTTGGTGAATGCCGAACTCCTTCGCCGTGAGACTGGAGCAGCGCCGTACGCCGTCGTCACGACATTCATCGACGTCACAGGTCGCAAGAAGGCGGAGGCGGCACTTGCTCTCGCGCACCAGCAAGTCGTGTTGACCTCACGCCTGGCCGCCCTCGGAACGCTGGTCGCAGGACTGGCCCATGAGGTCAACAATCCACTGGTCGGCGTGCTCGCCGGCCAGGGAGTGGCGAAGGAGGTCGTGACCGAGATCCGGGAGCAGCTCCAGGGCAGCGCGCCCCTCGACCGGGCGGGCATGGTTCGCGACATCGACGACGCGGCGGACGCCATGGACGATGCCGATGCGGGAGCGCAGCGGGTCGCACGTATCGTCCGGGATCTGGCGGTGTTTGCGCATCCCGACCCGAAGAGGACCCGGGTCCGGCTGGCCGACGCCGTGGAGGAAGCCGTGCGCTGGCTGAAAGCCAGCGCCTACCTTGCCGCTACCGTCACCGTGGAGAACGCGGGCGCGCCGGACATCTCGGCCGCGGCCGGCCAGATCGTGCAGGTGATCACGGACCTCCTGGTCAACGCAGCCAAGGCGGCGACGGATGGGAATCGAGCCAGGATTCTCATCCGGGCAGGACCGGGCGCTCCGGGAATGGCGCGGCTGGAGGTCATTGACGAGGGAGCCGGCATCGCTGCGGACCATCTGGACCGGGTCTTCGATCCCTTCTTCACGACTCGTCCGACGGGTGAGGGAAGGGGTACCGGTCTCGGTCTCGCCATCTGCCACGCCATCGTGACGGCGCACGGCGGAACGCTCACCGTCGAGAGCGAGCTCGGCAAGGGCTCGACGTTCCGGGTGGAGTTGCCTGCCGCCCAGCGATCCCCTCGATGACGACCGACTCCGTGGGCGAGATCCGGAGCGCGGCGCTCCACCCGCCAGCGCTGGAGGCGGAGTACCGCCGGGAATTCCTCCGAGAGGACTCGCGGGTCGCGGCGATGGTCATCGCCTTCCTCGCGTTGCTCACCATCCCCGCCGCGTTCCAGGACGCCCGGTACGCTTCGTCTCCGGGGATGCTCGTGGCACTGATCGCCGCGCGGGTCCTCTTCTACGTCGTCGCCGTCGCCGCGGTCTGGAGGTTGCTGCGAACCCGGCGCCCGGCCGAGGCCGACCGCTGGGTGCTGGTATGGGCCCTCTCATGGGCCGTCCGTGGGGTGGTCTTCGTGTCCGGCCCGTCGCAGGTGATCACGATCCGCCTCATCGCCGAAGCGGCGGCCGTCATCATCTTCTGGGTGCTGCTCCCGAACCGTTTCTGGCTCCAGGCGCTCGGAGCGGCCGTGGTCACGGCGGGCGGCTTCATCTGGATGTTCGCGTCCCGCGCTCGCCCCCTGCCAGGGCTCGAACTGCCTTTCGTCATCGTCATGCTCGGCCTGAATCTGATCGGCGGCGCCCTGTCCTGGCGATTCCAGCGAAGTCGCCGAACGGCCTTCCTGGGAGGAAAGCGGCTCCTCGCAGCGGATGCGGCCATGACCCGGGCGTACCGCCTCGCGCAGTCCGCCATCGACGCGCTACCGGAGAGCATCTGCGTGCTCGACCGTGAAGGGATCATCATCAAGGCGAACAAGGCATGGGGTGCCTTCGCGGACGCGAACGGCGCCCCCGGGATCGACTTCGTGGGGACCAACTACCTGGAGGTATGCAGAAAGGCCACCGGGCCCGGGGCGGAGCAGGCGGCCTCGCTCCTGGATGGGATGGCCGAGATCCTGGCGGGCCGAAGCAGGTCCTTCACGCTCGAGTACGCCTGCCATTCACCCGGAGAAGAACGATGGTCCGAGACCCGGGCCTCCGCCTTCGAGGACGACGATCGCTTCCATGTGGTCATGTCGCACACCGACATCACCGCCCGCCGCCGGGCCGAGGAAAGGTCCCGGGAAGCCGGGGAGCGGATGCGCTCCATCGTGACGGCCATGGCCGAGGGGGTCGTGCTCCAGGATGCGAGCGGGAAGATCGTGCTCTGCAACGCCGCTGCCGAGCGCATCCTCGGCCTCTCCTTCGACCAGATGTCTGGGCGGACGTTCGTGGACCCGCGCTGGCGGGCGGTCCACGAGGACGGCAGTCCATTCCACGGTGCCGACCACCCGTCGATGGTGACCCTGCGCACCGGGGAGCCCCACTCGAACGTCATCATGGGGGTGCACAAGCCCGATGGCGTGAAGAGGTGGATCTCGATCTCGTCGGAGCCTCTGCGCATCGGCCCCGACGCGCCCCCGCACCTCGTGGTCACGACCTTCATGGACGTCACCGAGCAGAGGCGAACGGCCGAGGCGCTGGCGTCGGGCATGCTGGCGGCGGATCAGGGTTCCCGGGCCAAGTCGGATTTCCTCTCCGCCATGAGTCACGAGATCCGGACGCCGCTGAACGGCGTGATCGGGATGCAGGAGCTGTTGCTGCGAACTTCTCTCACGCCCGAGCAGAAGGAGTACGTCACCACCGCGGCCGATTCCGCCCAGACGCTCCTGCACCTGATCTCCGACGTCCTCGACCTCTCCAAGATCGAGGCGGGGAAGTTCCAGTTCCAGGTGGAGCGATTCTCGCTGCCCGCCGTCGTCGAGCGCATCGCCCGGCCGGCCGCACAGACCGCCGAGAAGAAGGGGCTGGTGTTCTCGACGGAGATCGTGAGCGGGACCCCGGAAGTTCTCGTGGGAGATCCCTGGAGGATCGGGCAGATCCTCAACAACTTCGTCTCGAATGCCGTCAAGTTCACCGACGAGGGCGAGGTGTCCCTCCGAGTCGAGGGGAGGGTGACCTCCTCCGGCGAAGCGGAGATCACGTTCGAGGTCAGCGACACCGGCATCGGCATCTCCCGCGAAGCCATCGCCAAGCTCTTCCAGCCCTTCAGCCAGGCGGACGGGGCGATCTCCCGCCGGTTCGGCGGGACGGGTCTCGGCCTCGCCATCTCGAAGGAGCTGGCGGAGATGATGGGGGGCTCCGTGGGAGTGGAGAGCGTGCCGGGTCACGGGAGCACCTTCCGCATGACCGTACGCCTGCCGGTGGAGGCGGCGCCAGTCGCCGTCCCTGCCACGCGGGGGGGCGAGTCCGCCTCGCCGTCTGCGCCGACCCGGGCGCGTCCGTGCCGCATCCTCCTCGCCGAGGACAACCCGGTGAACCAGCTCCTCGCGTCCCGGTTGCTCCAGCATTCCGGACATTCGGTGACGGTGGCGGGGGACGGTCGGACGGCGCTCCGCCTCCTGGAGAAGGAGCCCTTCGACCTGGTCCTCATGGACGTCCAGATGCCGGAGATGGACGGGCTGGAAGCCCTGCGCCGCCTACGGTTCCGGGAGAGAGCCACCGGGGCACACATGTACGTGATCGCGGTGACGGCCCAGGCGATGAGCGGGGACAGGGAGGAGTGCCTGGCCGCAGGCGCGGATACCTATCTCCCCAAGCCCTACACGCCGGCCGGCCTGGACGCTGCCGTCGCTGCTGCCGTGGTGCCGTCCGAGGCGCCTCCGGTCCTTCCGGAGGCGGTGGATTTGCGAGCGCGGTTCAAGCCCTGCACAGCCTGTACTGCCCTCGACTACGAGGATTGCGAGCGCCGATTGAGCCAGGCGCCGCTCGACCTCGCGAAGGCGCTGGAAGCCTGCGGTGGCGACGAGACGCTCCGGAGGGAGGTGACGGTGGAGCAACTCCGGCTGCTCCCCGCGGAGCGCGAAGCGATCCGGGCCGCGTCGTCGTCCACCGACTGGCAGACGGTGGCCCATCTTGCGCACCGGCTCCGGACGTCGCTCGGAGCCGTTGGTGCCATCCCGGCGTCCGACTGTGCCAGGGTCCTCGAAGAGACGGCGCGCGGGGACGCCCCCCTCACGTGGCAAGCGGGAGTTCGCTTCCTCTGCGAACTGGACCGGGCCATCCCGGCGCTGGAGGCGTCCATCCTCCCAGGAGGTGCTGGGCGAGACGGATGAGAAGCTCCTGGGGGGCCCGGCGGTGACGCGGGATAATCGCCTGGCAGCCGTCACGGACGTTATCTTGGGCTCTTGATCGCTTGTGACTCGACCGAGCGGCACCGTCGATTAAGATATTTCTTACCTGGCATCGATCGGTTGCCGCCAGCCACCAGGAAGCCAGCATGAACGAAGACCGGGGGCCTGCACCCAATGCCCCGAGTACCGCCACCTTGCCGCTCGGGAATCCCCCGGGTCGGCGACTCGTTGCGGTCCTGGTCTCGGGATTCGTCCTCTTCTTGACGCTGGGTGTCACCTGGTTCGCCTGGCAGCGCGTGGGCTCCGCGGACGCCCGCGACCGCCGGGCCGAGTTCGAATTCCGGGCCCGCGAAGCCGAGGCGCGCATCGTTCAGCGCATGGAGGCGTACGAGCAGGCGCTCGTGGGGGCAGCGGGGTTGTTCGCCGTGACGGAGCGGGTGGGGCGCGCCGTGTTCCGTGAATACGTGACCTCGCTGGGCCTACAGCAGCACTACCCGGCGGCTCTGGGGCTGGGCTTCGCGCAGGTCATCCCTGCCTCCGACCTGGGTCGCCACATCGAGACGGTCCGGGCGGAGGGCTTCCCGGACTACGCCGTCCACCCGGTCCAGGGATTTCCCGGCGGCTCCGCCCGCCCGGAAGGACGGCGCGGGTTGTTCACCTCCATCGTGTTCGTCGAGCCGTTCTCGGGGCGGAATCTGCGGGAGTTCGGCTACGACATGCTCTCCGAGCCGGTACGCAGGGCAGCGATGGAGAAGGCCCGCGACGAGGCCAGGCCCACCTTGAGCGGCAAGGTGACGCTCCTCCAGGAGACCGACAAGAACATCCAGCCGGGCGTCCTCCTGTATCTCCCCGTCTTCCGGAGCGGCCCGACTCCCAGGAACGCGAGCGAACGCCGGGAAAGCCTGGTCGGCTGGGTCTACATGCCCCTCCGCATGGGCGACCTCATGCGGGAGACCCTGGGCGAGCGCGCGGACGAACTGGACATCCTGATCTACGACGGCACCAACCTGGCGGAGGCGGGGGTCCTCTTCAGCCTCGCCGGCACGCTTGGCCCACCCGCCTCGATGCAGGACGCGCTGGAGGCGAGAAGAACATTCAAACTGGCTGGACGTCCCTGGACGTTGGTGCTCCGGGCCCGACCGGCCTTCGGCGCCGGGGCGACGAACCGAGGCAAGGCCCTGCTGTTCGGCATCACCGTGAGTCTCCTGCTCACGGCCCTGGTCTGGGTCCTTGTCGAGCGGGTACCCCGCCGGGCGGCGGGCGCCGTCCCTGCCCGGCCGCCCGCGCCGAGCCCGGTGCGTTCGCGCCGCATCCTCCTCGCCGAGGACAACCCGGTGAACCAGCTCCTCGCGACCCGGCTGCTCC
This sequence comes from uncultured Anaeromyxobacter sp., assembly GCA_903855945.1. Taxonomy (GTDB): domain Bacteria; phylum Myxococcota; class Myxococcia; order Myxococcales; family Anaeromyxobacteraceae; genus CAIOAK01. The sequence goes on along the minus strand of CAIOAK010000039.1, from coordinate 1,167 downwards.
AGCAGGCGGGACACTCGGTGACGGTGGCGAGCGACGGGCGGAGGGCGCTCGAACTCCTGGAGAAGGAGCCTTTCGATCTCGTGCTGATGGACGTCCAGATGCCGGAGATGGACGGGCTGGAAGCCATGCGAAGGCTCCGGTTCCGGGAGGAGGCGACCGGCGCACACATGCACGTGGTCGCGGTGACGGCCCAGGCGATGAGCGGGGACAAGGAGCAGTGCCTGGTGGCAGGAGCCGACGACTATCTCGCCAAGCCCTACGTGCCAGCCGGGCTGGAGGCCGCCATCGCTGCTGCCGTCGTGCCGTCGGACGCGCAGTCCGTCCTTCCGGAGGCGGTGGACCTGCGAGCGCGGTTCAAGCCCTGTCGAGACTGTACGGCTCTCGATCACGAGGCTTGCGAGAACCGCATGGCTCGATCCCCTCTCGACCTCCAGAAGGCGCTCGCGACCTGCGGCGGCGACGAGGCACTGCGTCGGGAAGCCACGCGAGCCCAGCTCCGGACGATAGCGTCGGAGCGTGCTGAACTTCGAGCCGCCTCCGCCTCCGGCGATCGCGCCTCCGTGGCCCGCGTGGCGCACAAGCTCAGGTCATCGCTGGGCGCCCTGGGGGCAACCCCGTGTGCGGAAGCGGGCAACGACCTGGAGGAGGCGGCTCGTGGGAACGACCCGCTCACCGGACAGTTCGCCATCCGCTTCTTCTGTGAGCTGGATCGGGCCGTCCCGGCACTGGAGGCGTCTCTTCTGGACAGGAGCGCGTGACGGCCCGGCGCAGGAGCCCGATCGCACCCCTCGGCGCACCCCCCAAACGGGGGGGGTAGGCGCCATGCCTGGAAGGCGGGCATTCTTGGCCTCAGGCAAGGACCGGACCCACTGACGAAGAAGCTCACCACCGATGACCGCAAGAAGTTGCGTGCGGAGGCGGAGGCGCGATTCGCTCGCGCTCCTTCGTCGGCGGAGCCGCAGGCGTCTACCGCCGATCTCCTGCACGAACTCCAGGTTCACCAGATCGAGCTGGAGATGCAGAATGACGAGTTGCGGCGGGTCCTGGGGGACCTGGAACGGGCCAACGAGCGCTACGTCAACCTCTACGAGTTCGCCCCGGTCGGCTATGTCACTGTAAGTGATACCGGGACCATCAAGGAGGTGAACCTCGCCGGGGAGCCGTTGT
>CAIOAK010000038.1 GCA_903855945.1 uncultured Anaeromyxobacter sp. | reverse complement strand
GTTGAATTCCAGGCAACCCGAACGGTAGGGAAAGCAGCACGCAGCGTGCAGCACAGGGGTTTTCTGGCCCCTTCGTCTAGCGGTTAGGACGTCGGCCTCTCACGCCGAAAACATGGGTTCAAGTCCCGTAGGGGTCACCAGTTGCCCCGTCACCGTCGTCCCGGTGGCGGGGTTTTTCATGACGATGCCATTCACCAAACGTGAAGTAGAGGGCCCCGTCTCCAAAATGTCTCCAAACTCAAGGGCGCGAATGGCACCCTCCAAATGGGTCGGAGCGAGGTGGAGATAGCGGAGGGTGGTCTTGAGGTCGGTGTGCCCCATGAGGCGCTGGATGGTGGTGGCGGGGATTCCGGCCATGGCGCAGCGGGCCCCGAAGGTGTGCCGGAGCTTGTGGAGGGCGCCGTCGTCCACCATGCCGGCCCGGCGCTGGGCAGTCTTCATCTTCTCCCGGGCCAGGTCCCAGTCGATATCGGTGCCGTCGTCCTTGGTGAGGACCCGCGTACGGAGGCCACGCTGGTCCTTGAGGGCTGCGGCGAGCCGGCCGGTCATGGGGACGACGCGGGACTTCCCGCCCTTGGGTGAGCCAACTACGCCCTGCCAAACGGACCGCTGGATGGTCATCTGCCGGCGTCGGAGATCGAGGTCGGTCCACTCCAGGCCGATGATCTCCCCGATCCGGAGGCCAGCGTCGCCGCCCAGGAGGGCCACGATGTAGGTGCGGGGGTCGGCCTTCTTGGCACCCTCGAGCAGGCGCTCGAAGTCCTCCTTTTCGTAGAACTCGAGTTCGCTGTCCTGGACCTTCATCAACTGGAAGCGGCAAGCGATCCGGGGGATGCGCTCGTAGTCCACGGCAACGTTCATCACCTTCGAAAGGAGGGCGAGGATGTTGTTCACGGTCTTGGGCGCCCGCTTGGCGAGCCCTGCCTTGAACTTCTGGATGTCCTCGCTGGAGATCGCGTCGAGGCGCAGGTTCCCGAAGGAAGGCTTGAGGTGGATCCGGTAGATGGACTCGTTCGTCACCTTGGTCGAGTGCTTCTGCTTGTTGGCCTCGACGTGGAGTTTCACGAAGTCGGGCCAGAACTCGCTCAGGGTGGGGGCAACCTTCTTCTTCTCCGTGGTGCCCTCCCTGAGGATGACGGACTCCCGGGCGCGGCCCCAGTCCGTGGCGCCGGTCTTGGAAAGCGTGGACCTGGAGCGTTCCCGGACGACCTCGCCATTCGGAAGCCGGACCCGGATGTCGATCTCCCACCCGGCGGCGTTGCGCTTGCAGCCGGGTGGGCAGGCCCGGCGGCCGTGCTCCTTGCCGTCCTGGCGCGGGCACTCGGGGGCGTGCTTGACCGATAGGATGTATGGGCGGACGTTGACCATGGGCTACTCCTTCCCCATGTAGCCAAGGGCCGTTAACTGAGCCCGGAGCATTCGGACCGCCATGCCTGAGAGGCTCCTGTCATCCTCCACTGCCGCGCGCTCGAGTGCCTTCTTCATAGCCCGCGGCACACGCAGGTTGAGCACCGCGTCTCGACGAAGCTCAACGATCTTCTTCTTCGTGGCCATCCAGAGGACTCCCGTGTGTCCACCTGTAACACAAGCGCATCCGGCCGGCGAAAGGGCAAGGTGCATCATCGGGGGAGCCCTCCGCCGCGAATGGCGTGGTCCAACTCGGACCGCAGGAAGCGAACCCGGCGACCTAGCCGGTGGACAGGAAGGCTTCCTCGCGCCACGGCGGAGTACAGCGCCCTTCGGGTGGGCAGCCTCAAGTGGGAAGCGGCCTCCTCGGCGTTCATCCAGGGGGCCGGGACTGATCTAGCTAGTCCGATGTGGGCATCTACCGCAGGCTGTCCTTCTTGGACGGCGGGTTTCTCTCCAGTGTGCTTTGCCACAACAGGTGCCGCATATTCCGGCCCAGCGTGCGGTTCCAACCCGCTGCCGCCCAATCTTGGGACGCTAGGACCTCATCGCAGGTGCTGACGGTGCCCGGAAGGGGGGGGCCCGGCGGCATGAACTCAGTGAGTGTTCCCTTCGCGGACTCGCCGGCCTCCACCATCCCGTGACCGCCCGAGACCCATCACGCCTGGACGGGAACACCCGTAGTGATGGTCAGCTCGTGGAGTGCGCAATCGGGGGACACTTCTTCCTCTGTTCCTGGTGACGTTCGTCATCGACGGCTAACACTGAGCTAAGGGGGAATCGGCCGTCCTGGCCCGACATCCCCATCTGCACCTACGCTACCGACTTCACCTACGCCCCCTAAAGCCACCTTGCCTATCGCCGCCGGTTGGCCTCGGCGATGAAGGCCCGGACGACCGGGTCGGAGACACTGGGCCACGTCTCGCCACGGTGAAGCTCTCCAGGTGTTGTGGGAGGCTCGCGGTCGCAACCTGATCGCC
>CAIOAK010000037.1 GCA_903855945.1 uncultured Anaeromyxobacter sp. | reverse complement strand
GACAGGAGGACGAGATAGCGGAACCGTCACAAGACGACCGACTCGCAGTCCCCACCGGCGTGAGCCGGACAGGCGTCCACCCGAGGGCGCCAGCCAGATGAGAAGGAACAGAAGAGGCCCTGCGGGGCCTCTTCTCCATTGTGGCCTACAATCGCGCCATGCACCGCCCCCTCCTCGTCGCCGTCGTTTCGTCGCTGCTCGGTTGCGCGACGATCGTGAAACCCCCGCCCACGCCGGTTCCGATGACCCCGCCGACGTCGGCGCCGGGCGATACCGGCACGCGGGGCGAGGTGATGTGGAAGGACCTGAACGGCATCGCCTCCGCGCGCCGGGCCACCTACGACGACTGGCGCATGAAGGGGCCCACCACGTCCCTCTCGCGCGGGTCGGGCGGGGCCTGGACCGGGAAGCTGCGCGGCGCCGAGGTGACCCTCCAGGCCGAGACCGGGAAGGTCAGCGGCGGGGCCACCAACCTCACCATCACGATGGACGACGCCGGCGCCATCCTGATCGAGGGCTACTGGGGAGGGAGGCCGGTGAAGCTGAAGCTCCTGCCGGACAAGATCAGCGGGATGCTCCCGAGCGGCCCGGTGGACCTCACGCAGATGGGCGTGGGCATGTTCAACAGCTACCAGGGGCTGCTCCAGGTCTCCGGCCCCTCCGACATGCCGCAGATCGCCTTCGCGCTCCTCGACACCATGGTGCTCTGACGAGTGAGACCCGCGGACGATCCCGGCTGCGTCGGCTGCGCCCACCTCGTCACGCTCCGGGCGCTGCGCCGCGCGGGCGTGGCGGTGCAGGGGGGGCTGGGCTGCGAGGAGGGGGCGGTCGCGCGCTTTGCCCCGGCCTACGGGCGCTGGGCGGCCGTGACCGGTCTGGAGCGGCTCCGGCAGCGCGGGGCGGGGGAACTGCTCGCCGAGGCCTCGAGCGCGGGGGCGGCGTTCGTGCTGGTCGCCGACCGCATCGCGCCGGTCCGCTCGATCCGCATGGAGGAGGAGATGGCGCGCGCCGGCGCCCGGTTCGCCTGGCTCGACCTGGACGACGCGGCGGGGGCCGAGGCCCGCGTCCGGGAGGCGCTCGACCGGCCCGGCACGGTGCTGCTCGCGCTGGCCAGCTGCGTGAACGGGACGGCGCACCAGGCTCCCTTCGCGGTGGACCCCTCGATCTGCAACCGCTGCGGCAACTGCCTCACGCTCGCCTGCCCGGCCCTCTCCGATGGAGGGGAGTCGTCGCTCGTGGACCCGGACGTCTGCACCGGATGCGGCCGTTGCGCGCCGCTCTGCCGATCCGGGGCGCTCGGCCCGGGATCGGGGTAGTGTCCGCCTCCATGGCCGTTCCCGCCCGCCCCCGCTTCGTCGCCTTCACCGACGGCTCCGCCCTCGTGAACCCCGGGGGGCCGGGAGGCACCGGGTTCGTGGTCCTCGACCGGGAGGGGTCGGCGATCCGGTTCGGCGGTACACGCTGGGTGGATGACGGTCCGGCCGGGGTCACCAACAACCGCATGGAGCTCCGCTCGGTGCTCGACGCGCTCCACGGGATCCCCGCCGGGGCCGTGGTCGAGGTGACGAGCGACTCCCGCTACGTGATCGACGCGCTCACCCGCTGGATCGGCGGGTGGCGGCGCAAGGGCTGGCGCACCGCCAGCGGAGGGCCGGTGATGAACCGCGACCTCATCGAGTCGATCGCCGCGCGCGAGGAGGAGGTCCGGGTGCGCTGGGCCTGGGTGCGCGGCCACGTGGGCCACCCGGTGAACGAGATCTGCGACGCGCTGGCGAGCGCCGCGGCGCGCGCGCAGGCCGGGCCGGCCGCCGCCGACGTGGTGGCGGCGCTGCGGGCGCAGGGAGCGCTGGGTGTCGCGGATGAACCGCGCGTGGTCGAGGCCTGGGAGGCGCCGCGGGCGCCGGGCCCCGGGCGCGGGCAGATGAGCCTGGGCTTCTAGTTCGCCGCCGGCGCGGCCGGCAGCTCCACCCGGAAGCACGATCCCTTGCCCGGCTGGCTCGTCACCGAGAGCGCCCCGCCGTGGGACGTGATGATGGCGTGGCAGATGGGGAGCCCGAGCCCCGTTCCGCGCTCCGGCCCGCAGGGTCGCGTGGTGAAGAAGGGCTCGAAGATCTGCTCGAGCAGCGCGGGCTCCATCCCCACCCCGTCGTCCACCACGTCCATGCGCGCCATGCCCGGCGACCCGGGCCCGATCCGCACGATCACGAGCCCCCGCCGGTCCGGCTGGATGGCCCGCGCCGCGTTGGACACCAGGTTGACCACCACCTGCTCGAGCTGGCCCGTGGTGCCGAGCACCTCCGGCGCCCCTCCGTCGTCCACCTGGACGGTGGCCGAACGCCCCACGTAGGGGGGCAGCCAGCGCATGGCGAGGGTGACGACGTCGCCGAGCCGCACCCGGGCGTGCTTCGTGTCGGTCCGTCCGAAGGTGGACAGGTTCTTCACTATCCGTGCGATGCGCTGGCTGCTCTCCTGGGCCTCCTCGAGCGACTCGATCACCGCGTCCAGCCTCCGCGCCTCGGCCTGCGGGGAGACCGGCCCGCGGCTCGCCAGCCGGTCCCGGACCTCGCGAACGATCTCGAGGGCGATGCCCTGGTCGGCCATCTGCGCGGTGAGCGGGTTGTTCACCTCGTGCGCCACCCCGGAGACGAGCGTGCCCATCGAGGCGAGGCGGGAGGTGAGCGCGAGCCGCGCGTGCAGGACGTGGATCTCCGAGACGTCCACCATCCCGCCGACGTACCCGGTCACGGTCCCCTCCGCGTCCCGGAGGGGGGAGACGAAGGGGCGCACCCAGGTCTCGGTGCCGTCCGGACGGCGCAGCCGGTACTCGCGCGGCAGCGGCTTCCCCTCGGCGATGGCGCCCAGCCACTCCGCCGCCACGCCCTCCTGCCCCCCGGTCATCTCCAGCCAGGCAGGGTTCACGTAGCGGATCCCGCCCCCGGGGTCGGCCTGCACGATCCCGGCCGGAAGCTGGTTCGCGAGGACCCGGAACCGCTGCTCGCTCTCCAGCAGCGCCTCCTCGGCCCGCTTTCGCGCCGCGATGTCCCAGGCCAGGTCGGCGAGCGCCGTCACGTCCGCCACGTCCCCGTCGTCGTAGTCGGAGGGCTTGTTGCCCACGCCCAGGACGGCGCAGATGCGACCCGAGCGCACCACCGGCACGGTCAGCTCGCGGACCACCCGGGCGTGGCCGACGGGCATGCCCTTCCGATCGGGGAGGGACTGGTAGTCGTTGTGGATGACGGGCGCGCCGGTGCGAACGCAATCGGCCCACACCCCCGCCTGCTGGATGGGGTAGTGGGAGCCCGCCCCCTCGGCCGAGCACATCCGCTCCATGGTGTTGGTGGACCAGGCCTGCAGCCAGAGCGTGGACTGGTCGTCCTCCACGAAATGGAGGAAGCCGATGTCACTGCCAGTCAATTTTTCGGCCAGGTCGAGGGTGGCGGTCAGCAGCGCCTGGGTGGTGGACCGGGGCGCGAGCTCGAGAAGCCGCAGGCGCGCGCCGTTCACCCGATGGCCTTCCAGTTCCCTCACGGTGGGAATGGTAGCGCCGGATCCGTGGGGATCTCAAGCGGGGGCGACGACACGGTCAGCGTGCCTCGCCCAGGATCCGGAGCATCGCCTCCACGTCCACGATCTTGTCGCGGGGCGCGCCGCGCCGGGCCCCGCGCGCCACCTCGACGTCGTCGAGCTGTTTCCAGTCCTGGAACGACACGAGCTGGACGCCGCGCCCGCGGAGGATCTCGTCGATCGCCTCCCGGGGCGGGAGCTCACGGGTGTCCAGCCCGACGCCGTCCTGGGCCATGAGCCCGGCCACCTGCGCGGAGGCCCGCTTGTGCTCGCCGATGAGCCCCTGCGGACCGCTGCGGGCCCAGCCCACCACGTACTCGCCCGGGACCACCTGACCGGTGACCGGATCGACGACCCGTCCGTCCCGGTTGGAGACGATCCGCCGCTTCTCGTCGAAGGGGACGCCCGGGATCCGGTCGCCGGCGTACCCGACCGCAGGCAGGACCATCCCCACGTCGAGAAGCTTGGTCTGGCCGGTGCCCCGGGCCGCCACCCTTCCGTCGGGGAGCGTCTCCAGCCGGTTGTGCTCCAGCGCGATTCCGGCCACGCCGCCGTCGGGGCCGGCGACGATCGAGGTGGGGGAGACGAGGAATCGGAGGTGGAGCCGCTTCGTGCCGGGGCGCGGCTGCCGCGCGGCGAACGTCCGGAGCAGGTCCACGTTCTCGTGTCCCGGCCCGGTGGCGCAGCCGTCGAGCTGCGCGGGGTCCACGACCGGGTCGGCGTCGGAGAGCTCGCCCAGCTCCTTCAGCTCCGCCGGGGTGAAGGAGGCCTGCTCGGGGCCGCGCCGGCCCAGCAGGTAGACGTCGCGCACGCGGCTCGCGACGAGGGCCTCGAGCGCGTGGCCGGCCACGTCGGTCCGCTCGAGCTCCGCTCGGGTGCGCATCAGCATGCGGGCCACGTCCACCGCCACGTTGCCGTTCCCCACGACCGCCAGGCGCGGCACCGACAGGTCGATCTTCGCGTCGCGGTAGTCGGGGTGGCCGTTGTACCAGCCGACGAAGACCGTGGCCGGCGTGGAGCGGGCGATGCCCTCGCCCGGGATGCCGAGCCGCCGGTCGGCCTCGTTGCCGGTGGCGAAGACGATCTGGTGGTAGTGGCGGCGCAGTTCCTCCACCGAGACGTCGCGGCCGAGCTGGACGTTGCCGAGGAAGCGGAAGCTGGGTCGCGCGGCGGTGGCGGCGAACACCCGCGCCACGTTCTTGATCTTCTGGTGGTCGGGGGCGACCCCGCCGCGGACGAGCCCGTAGGGGGTGGGGAGCCTGTCGAACAGGTCCACCTCCACGGGGACGTCGGTGCGGCGCAGGAGCGCCTCGGCGGCGTAGAAGCCGGACGGGCCGGATCCGATGATGGCGATGCGCATGGCGGTGGAACCTAATGGGGGCCCGGGGGATTCGCAGCGGGGGGGGGACGACCCCCCCCCACGAAGTGACTACAGGGTGGAGAAAACGGGCATATAGGGGGGCGCGGAAGGTCCCCGGCGGGCGTCACGGATGGTAGGATTCGCGTGCCGCGGGCACGGTCCCGGGGTGGGGGATTGTCCATGGGGCATGAGCCAGCCGGGAAGAAGAAGTGGGAGAAGCCGGAGCTGGTGGTCTTGGTGCGGGGGAGGCCGGAGGAGGGGGTGTTGGCGACGTGCAAGACGGGGTACATACAGGGTGGGGCGGGCCCGACCAATGCGCGAGACGGATGCATCTATCCGTTGGGCCAGTGCGGAAACTGCGACGCCAGCCACACATCCTGACGCCGCCCCTTCGGGCCGGCGTCTGTTAGGGAGTACTCGGTATCCAGTGACTGATCGACGGCTCGTAGAGCCCGGTCACCGGGTTGTGCAGCGTCTCGTAGTTCCCGGCGTACAGGTCGCGCCAGTAACTCACAGTGAACTTCGCCCCCGGTACTCGATCGCCAGGTCGGTGTAGACCCGGATCGAGAGCCCGTTCGCGTCCGTGGCCGGGTAGCGCGAGAGCGGAAAGGCGCAAGGGTTCGCGAACTTGGGGAACTTCCGCACCAGGTTGCCGGCGTGGATGAGCCTCCCTCGTACCCCCACCGTCCCGTATGTCCCGCTCCTGACGCCGCCCCTTCGGGCCGGCGTCTGTCAGGGAGTACTCGGTATCCAGTGGCTGATGGACGGCTCGTAGAGCCCGGTCACCGGGTTGTGCAGCGTCTCGTAGTTCCCCGCGTACAGGTTGCGCCAGTAACTCACGGTGAATTTGGCGCCCGGGACGTCGAGCGTCCGGCAGACCCAGTTGCCGCTCGGATCGTAGATGTCGAGCGACTGCAGGGAGGGATTCGAGACCGGGTAGGAGAAGAGGAAGACGTAGCCCCGGTACTCCACCGCGAGGTCCGTGTAGATGCGGATCACGACCCCGTTCGCGTCCGTCGCCGGGTACCGCGCGAGCGGGAACGCGTAGGGGTTCGCGAGACCGGGGAACTTCGGCACCGGGTTGCCCGCGCTGTCGAAGGCCTGCACCTGGTTGGCTCCCCCCTCCAGGATGAGGAGCGTGTCGTCGGCGGTGAGGCCGGAGCAGAGCGGCCCGTCCATGAGCCCGGGTCGCGTCCCGGGTCCGCACGCGGCCGTGGCGAGCGGCGCGTCGGCGTCGGCCACGGCCAGGGAGGGAAGGACGAGGGACTCGATCTTGCTCGCGCCGTGGTTCACCGAGACCACCTTGCCGGCCTTGGTGACGAAGAAGGCGTCCGAGGCGTAGTTGAACCTCCCGAAGGCACGGTTCGACGTGGGCGCGTCGTAGGCGGGGTCGTTCCCGGTGAGCCGGATCTGGCGGATGTACCGCCTGTCGTCCAGGTAGAAGTTCATCACGTTCGACCCGGTGAGCGCGTAGGCGACGCGCACCGGCCCCATGAGGCCGCAGGACGCGGCCAGGTATCCGTTCTGGGGCCGGGCCGTCACGCCGACGTTGGCGAAGCCGTAGAGCTGGCCGCTGCCGCCCGCGGACCCGCACTGGTAGTACTTCGACGGGTCGTTGTAGGACTGCCAGGCGTAGCCCACGCCGCCCGGGCTCGTGTTCAGGTTGGTGAGGCTGGTGATGGCGCAGACCGCCCCCGGGGTGTCGACGCAGCTCGGGGTGCCGCGCGGCGGCGTGGTGGTACCCACGAGCGAGTGGTTCCCGCTGGCGTCGATGGTGGTCTTCTCCTTGTGCGTGTAGAAGGTCGTCGCGATGAGAGGGACCAGGTTCTCCTGGATCGTGATGTCGAACGAGTCGAGCGTGTTGTCCTGGACGCCGGTCGTGCCCTGGCCCGCCAGCCATCCGGTGTCGGAGTAGAAGCCGACCGTCACCTCGATGCTGCCCCCGTACGGGACGACGAGGCGGACCGGGATGGGGTCGGTCACCTGGGTGGCTCCCATCTGCCCCTGGAAGGTGATCGGGGAGGAGCTGTCGATGACGTTGCCGCTGGCGTCGGTCCGCTTGCACTCCGCGGAGACGACGTAGTGGGTGGCCACGGCCGGGAATCCCGCCGGATCGTCGGAGTCCGGCTTGATCGTGACCTCGATGTCGTGGAGGAAGAGACCCGCGTTGTCGTAATTGCGCGGTGACGAGCAGACCTCCCCGATCGTCTGGCCGAGCTGCGCCACCGTGGCGGTGGCCGTGACCGCCTCGATGATCCCGCCGACGAGCGGGCAGGCGTCGGTCGCGTCGCCCGCCACGATGAATCCGCACAGGTCCGCGACGAACGCCGCCATCGACGCCCCGGCCTTCTTCGCGAGCTCGGTGAGGAGCTTCCCCACGATGGCCTTGACGAGCTCGCCCCAGGCGCCGGCGTCGTTGCCGTCGTAGCAGACGTCCACGAACCCCGCGATGGCGTCCTCGAAGCACTCCAGGACCTCGAGGAACATCTTCGGGCCCTGGGTCTTCGCCCAGGCCGAGAACTCCGCGGTCGCGGCCGTGGCCAGGAAGACCATCGGCACCGACAGGTCCAGGACCGACGTGAGGGTCTTGCCGGTGGTGAGCCCGGGGAAGTCGTTCGTCCCCGTGCCGATCCCCTCCGCGACCACCTGGAAGGAGGAGGCGACGGACGGTACCGGGAGGTTCGCCTCGAAGGTGGCGTTGGCGCAGGGGATCCCCAGGAACTCGAACTCGGGTCCCATCATCCCGAAGCGGATGTCGTAGGCGGTCGTCGGGTTCGAGACGAAGGTGCCCGAGTGGCGCTTCAGGAAGTCGGAGAGCGTCGCGAGCGGGATGGGCTTGCAGGCCGCGTCGAGGTAGCGGACGTAGAGCCCGAGGTGGCGGCAGTAGCTGTTGTGGAACTTCACCTCCACCGTGTGGTCGAGGGTGGCCGGGTCCGTCTCCGTCGCTCCGGCCTCGATCTGGTACCCCTTGTGCTTGCCCAGCTCCGGGAAGAACAAGACCGACTCTCCGCTGCCGAGCTTCGCACGCCGCCGCAGGGCCGCGCCGCCCATCGCGGCGGTGGCCGAGGACACCGACTGATCGTCGTGGGTCTGGCCGTCGTCTGCGATCCAGATGGCGCCGGACGGGGCGGCAGTTCCCGAGGAGGAATACCAGCCGAGCTGGGCGTCGCTCTTCACCCCCTTCGTCCCGGTGCTGATGCTCGGACCCAGGAGCGAGTTCGTGTCGTCCGAGTACATCGGCAGCTGGATGACGTTTCCCTGCGTGTCGGTGAAGGGGACCCCGTTGTCGTCGGTGATGACCTGGTTGTCGGCCCAGTCGTCCGGGTTGCCCTGGATGTAGTCGGAGAGCTGCTCGACGTCGGGGTTGTTCCGCTGCAGGTAGGCCTGCGACACGTGGGCGTTCGAGGTGGCGTCGCCGCTCAGGAGCTCGGGGTGGCAGGAGGCCATGTAGGTGGCCTGGGAGGAGGGGTCGATGTAGGAGGCCTCCTCCACGGGGTCGAGGTCCGCCGCCGACCCGAGCAGCCCGGCGCGACGGGCCTTTGCGGTGAGGGTGTTCCGCAGCTTCAGGGGCATGCGCGCATGGGCCGCCCGGACCGACTCGGTGGGGTGGTTCCAGAACATCAGCCCCATCTTCCAGCTCGCCCGGCTCCCGCGCGGATGCACCTTCACGTGGCAGGCGAGCACGTGCTTGGCCGGCAGCTCGAGCCCCTTCACGTGGTGGGTGATCCGCGTCGAGGCGACCTTCCCCAGGAAGGCGTTCGACTTCCGGGCCTCGGAGAGCTCCGTGGCGTCGGTCCGGGAGAGCTGGATCCGGTGCTTCCCCGCGAAGAGGACGAAGTCGTGCTCGTCGGGGCGGAGGTGGGAGAGGTCGAAGTAGAGGCTCCGGGTCTCGGTGGTGGTGGTCGCCGCCGGCGTGGCGGCGCAACCGGTGAGCGAGACGAGCGGGCTCGCCCCCGCCGCGGCGCCGGTGGCGGCCAGGGCCTTCAGCACGTCCCTGCGGGTCACGCCCGCGCGCGTCCTGCTCTTCCCGTTCCCGTTGTTCTTGGCCATGGGTGCGTCGTCCTTCCGTGGGTGATTCGAAGCGTCACTCGCAGCTGAGCCAGACGGGGATGCGTGTCCCGCCGTACCCGCCCTGGACGGAGTCCCTCTGCCCCATCCCGGTACCGGGTCCCAGCGGAACCGGGCCGACCGTCAGCGAGCAGGCGGCGGTCCCGCCGGTACCGCAGGTGGAGGAGGAGGGCGAGACGAGCATGCTGACCGCCGCGGAGGGATAGGCCACCGGGATGGTCCAGGAGCAGTTCCGGCTCGCGTCGGGATGGGTCGAGTAGGTCGCGCCCTGGGGCAGGTACATTCCGCAGCTGGCGCTGACCGGGGCGAAATTGGTCCCGTCGGTGACCGAGACGCTGGCCGGATACCCCGCATAGGTTCCGCTGGCGTTCAGCGTGAAGGTGCAGGGGTAGGTCAGGCCATCGCAAGTCGACTGGCTCATCGACAGAGTCGCCCCGCTCCCGGAGAGGGAGACCGGCCCCTGGGCGGCGTTTACACCCACGGTGAAATGGCAGCTGCCGTCGGAGGAGGGCCAGTCGGCGAAGCTCGTGGGGCCGGAGAGGATGAGGCGGCTCTCGCAATCGAGGGAGAGCGGGATGGAGGAGACGCCGTCGGAGACCGTCGTGGTGCCGCTCCCGCCCGGCGGGACGGTGACGGAGAGGGAGCAGGAGGCCTTCTTCGCGCTGCACGTGCCCTGCGAGTAGCTCCAGCCGCTGGGCAGCGCGCCCGAGACCACGACCGGCCCGAAGACGTTCCCCATCGTCACCGGGAAGGTGCAGCCGGACGGGGAGAGCGCGGTGGCGGACGCGCTCCAGGGCAAGGCGGTCATGCCGCAGCTCACCTGGACGGGGATGGAGGTCTCGCCGTCGGTGAGCGTGACCGCGAGGGGGCCGGTGAGGGTGGTGACCGGCGCCCGGAGCATGATCTCGCACTGCGCAGCCATGGGCCACGGGCCGTTGCAGCTGCTGTAGGTCACGGGCCAGGCCCGGTCGATGGAGAGGGGGCCCTGCGCGTTCTTGATCTTCGAGAGGTCGACCGTGCAACCGGAGGCGTTGGTTGCGATGAGCGACTGGGTGACCGACGCGCCGAGCGCGAGGCTCGACTCGTTCCACAACGCGAGCTCCACGTCGGCGTTGGGGCTGCAGCCGGCCCTGGGCGACGTCAGCTTGGCGTCGTTGTAGGCCACGGTGACGTTCCAGAGGTCCTGCAGCTGGGTGTCGCTCGCCGAGGTCCAGGTGGCGCGCGAGCAGGGCCCGCCGCTGCCGTCCGGGCAGGTGGAGTCGGAGTTGCTCGGGGGCGGGTTGCTCGGGACGGTGATCTTGGTGGTGAGGCAGAGCTGCTTCCCGGAGTAGGCCGACTGGCGGAAGGTCGTGTAGCGGGTGGGGTCGAGCGAGACCTTGGCGACCCCCGTGTTCGTCGGCGCGGCGGACGATGGATCGAGGAAGGCGTTGTAGAAGTCGGCGAACAGGAGCTGCGTGCCGCTCTGCCCCATGTCGGTGCCGAATAGGTAGGAGTTC
>CAIOAK010000036.1 GCA_903855945.1 uncultured Anaeromyxobacter sp. | reverse complement strand
CGATGGCGTGGCTGATCGCTGGGGCCTGAAAACGCGCCATGGTCCGTTCGCTCCCTTCCCCGCAGGGTAGCCGACCGGCGTCCGGCGGCGGGTGAAGTTGTGTGAAGCGCACACCCGGCCCCTCCGCGTCACCAGAAGTGATTACACGGATCATGATCGGGATCACGTGCGAGTGCGACGGGTTGGGCTTGCCTGCTCAGTTTTCCTCTCGCTCTCCATCCGACGTGCTACAAGGGGCGGCGGGATCGGGTTTCACTAACAGTAACTAGAGGATCCCGGCGCGGCGGCGGGCGCGAACGGGATCGCGGAGGCGGCATGACGATGCGGATCACGGCGACGCTCGCGGTGGCTCTTCTCCTGGCAGGCTGCTCCGGCTCCACGGGGACGCCGGGCCCCACCGGGCCCACGGGCGCCGCGGGGTCCACCGGCATCCCCGGGCCGGTCGGCTCGACGGGACCGGCGGGCGCAGCGGGCCCCCAGGGCGCGCAGGGCGCCAGGGGCATCAACTGGGCGGGGACGTGGAGTGCCACGGTCACCTACCAGGCCGACGACGGCGTGTCCTACCAGGGTCAGTCCTGGGTGGCGCTGCGCAAGACCGCCGCCATCCCCCCGCCTTCGGGCGACTGGCAACTCCTCGCTGCGCAGGGTGGTCAGGGTCCCACCGGCGCAACCGGTGCCACTGGAGCCGTCGGTGCCACGGGCGCCACGGGCGCCACCGGAGCGACGGGCGCCACCGGGCCCACCGGAGCGCAGGGAATCCAGGGTATTCAGGGCATCCAGGGGCTCGTCGGTACCACCGGCCCGACCGGCCTCACGGGCGCCACCGGCCTCACGGGACCGACCGGACCCACTGGGCCTAGCGGCCCGACCGGCCTCACGGGACCGACCGGACCCACCGGTCCTAGCGGCCCGACCGGCCTCACGGGACCGACCGGACCCACTGGGCCTAGCGGCCCGACCGGCGTCACGGGACCGACCGGACCCACTGGGCCGGCGGGTGCGAGCGCCCCGATCGTTGCCGCGGGAAGCGTAGCCTCCTTCACGGTCAACAATTCGTGGATTTCGTTGAAGCAGGTCAGCATCACCGTCACGGCCGGCCAGACGGTCTCGGCGACCATTTCGGCGCGGGCCGGCGTCGCTTCGGGTGCCTCCAACGAAGCGGTCCAGTACGCGCTCTGCTGGGCACCGAGCGAAGGAACCCCCATCACGCTGTTCGGGACCGGGAACTACCAGGAAGCCTACTTCTACAACGGAACCACTTCGAACCCCCCGACGGTGAACATCTCCCTGTCCGGAATTCTCACACCCCCGTCGGCCGGAACCTACTTCATCGGGCTCTGTGCCAAGTCAAAGGTTGGTGGCGCCGAAAATTCCTACTCTGCCACCATCAGCGGATGGATTCAGGCCTCCAACTGACGGCCGAAGGCGCGAAGACGAAGCGCTGGGCGCTCGCGGCCGCCGCGGCCATCCTGGCCGTCGCGGCCGCTGCGCTCTTCGTCCTGGAGCGCGGTGTCGGGGGGCCGGCAGGGGCTTCCGGATCGACCCCGGCGGACACGTCCGATTCCAGGGGCCCGGCCACGGGCGGGGCCTCCCTTCCGCCCATCCCGCCGGCGGGTCAGGCAGGCGCCCTACCCGGACAGGGGATCGTCGTCCGCCCCAGCCCGCCGCCGGTCGCAACCGACGTCCGGGCGCGCGTCCAGGAACAGGCGACGGCCGCGATGGCGCGTGTGCGGGAGGCGGTCCTCGCCACCTGCAAGCCCCAGGTCGCCGCGCTGGACCGCCCGGCCGTCTTCACGGTCCAGCTGAGCTTCGACCCGTCCGGAAGGGAGGTCGGTCGCGGCGCAACCCCCGACGGCCCGATGCCCGAGGGGCTCGAGACCTGCGTCCTCGTGGCCGAGGCCGGAGCGGTCCACGTGGACGCGCCGGGCGCTCCCATGTCGGCCTTCGTGCGACTCGAGATCCCGTAGCTTCACTCCACCGACACGCTGACCGGGCTTCCCACCGTTCCGTGGAGCACCAGGTATCCGAGCCCCTCCCCGGGCGGCAGGGCCGGTGCGCCCGACGACCCACCCGCGGCGAGCGGCCCGAACGACGTCCCGTGGAGGGCCCACGCCCGCGCGCAGGCACCGAGCTCGTCGCGCCTCGAGGAAGCTGCTGGATACGCCGGGACGCCTCCCGGGATCCCGCGGGGGGTGGGTCTTGGCGACCCTGGGTTGATGCGACCGAACTTCACTTATAGTAACTATTAGTCGCGTTTACAGCCCGTCACGAGTAGCTTTCAGAATTGAGAGTACATTAGCGCAGGGGAGTCCACGGAACCCTGCGCTCTCCGAGGGAGCTTCCCCACCCACAGGGAATTCAAGGCCCAATTACCCGGATCTAGAGCACTATTCCAGTACGTGCTCCACGCGGGCCACGGCCGCGGATTTCGGATCGTTTCATGCATATTCTTGGAGCAACTTATTTTTTCTGGAGAGCCCATGTCCAACAAGCGCCCCACGCGTACCGGTCCCGCCGATGCTGGTCTCGGCGGCATGTTCAAGAGTCTCGGCGGATTCCTCGAGCTCCTCTCCGACCTCTCGGAGAAGGGGGGCGGCGAGTTCACGAAGTCGGGCGAGATGGGGGGCGGCGACGGGAAGGGCATGAAGGCCGTCTACGGCTTCTCCGTCCGGGTGGGCGGTGGCGGCAAGCCGCTCATCGAGAACTTCGGCAACGTGAAGTCGGGCAGGGACGGCACCCCGGTCGTCGAGGAGGCGAGGGAGCCGATGGTCGACGTCTTCGACGAGTCGGACCACCTGCTCGTCGTGGCCGAGCTGCCCGGGGTCGCCGAGAAGGAGATCAAGTACGAGGTGAAGGGGGACATCCTCCACCTCACCGCCGCGCACGGCGACCGGAAGTACCAGAAGGAGCTGCTCCTCCCCGCTCCCGTCCTGGAGAAGGGAGCGGTCTCCTCCTACCGCCACGGCGTCTTCGAGCTGAAGCTCCCGAAGGCAACGTAGGCTCGTCATGCACGGCGGCCCGTCCGGCGGCTCGGTGGTCTACCTCTACGGCATCGTGCCGAGCGGCCAGGCCGTGCCCCCGCGAGACGGCAGCGAGGTCGCGCACGTGGCGCTCCCCTCCGTCGTCGCCGTCGCCGACCTGCTTCCGGCGGAGGGCTTCACCGGTGCGGCGCTGGAGAGCCGTCTGCAGGACATCGAGTGGATCTCGGCCCAGGCACGCCTCCACACCACCGTCCTCGGACAGGCCATGGAGCACGGCCCGGTGGTCCCGGCCCACCTCTGCACCCTGTTCAGCAGCACGGGCGCGCTGCGCGACTTCCTGGAGAAGAACGAGATTCGCCTCCAGGAGACCCTCGAGCGGCTCCGCGGCCGTCGCGAATGGGGGCTCAAGCTCTACTGCGACGAATCGCGCGTGCGGGCGAAGTGCCTCGCCGATGACCCGGAACTGTCCTCCCAACCGGACGCGGGCACCGCAGGCACGGGCGCGTCGTGGATGCTCCGGAAGCGCCGGGACGCCCTCCTGTCGGACCGGCTGTCGGAGCGGATCGAGCAGGCGGCGCAGGCCGTCCTCGACGAACTGGGCGGCTCGGCCGCCGACGTCCGGGTGCGCCCGGCCCTGACGGAAGCGGCCAGCGGGGTCGCCCAGCCGATGATCCTGAACGCCGCCCTCCTGGTGGACGTGGATGCGGAGGCGGCCCTTCACGACGCGGTCGCGACGCTGGGAGGCACCCTGGAGGACGATGGCTACCACCTCGTGCTCTCCGGACCGTGGCCTCCCTTCAGCTTCTCCGAGGAGGAGCCCTCGTGAACCCCTCCGCCGTGCTCCTCCATGCAGCGGTCTTCACCGCCGAGGCGAGCGACGGGGTCGGCCGTGCACTCTTCGTCCGCAGCATCGCCTCCGGCCCTGCGGCCGCGATCGTGGGACCGGTCCGGCGCGAGGGAGCGACCCGGGCCGCGCTCCGCCACGCCCGGATCGTCGCCGACGCCCTGGAGGGATGCTCCTCGGTCGTGCCGTTCCGGGCCGGGATGGAACTCCCCTCGGAGCAGGACGTGCTCGCGCTCTTCACGGAGAACCGGGACGAACTCCTCCGATGCCTCCGCGCCGTGTCGGGGCGCGTGGAGATGGGGCTCAAGGTCCGGATTCCCTCCTCCCCGGGAGTGGATGCAGTGCGGCTGGATGTCGCCCTGGAGCGGATCCGCTCGCTCGCGAGCATGCCGATCAAGCCGCTCGAGTTGCGCCGCCCCGCCGCGGACGGCCACGTGCTCGAGGCCTGCTATCTCCTCCCCCGCGACCGGATCGAGCCGTTCTGGGTGCAGGTCGATGCGCTCCGCATCGAGACCGGCCTGCGCGTGCTCGGCACCGGCCCCTGGGCTCCCTACAGCTTCTGCGACCTCGCCCTGCGCCCCGCCTCTCCTGCGGCGCCCGGGGTCCTCCTCTCCGACAGGAGTCCATCGTGATCCTTCGCGCCCCTGGCCACCGCCGCTTCACCATCCTCGTCGCCGAGGACGACCCTCGTGCGCGCGAGGCGCTCGATTCGAGCCTCCGGGACGACGGCCATTGCGTGATCGTCGCCTCCACCGGGCGCCAGGCCATCGACATGGCCCCGGGCGGCGAGCTGGACCTCGTGCTCCTCGACGTGGGAACCGACGAGACGGACGGGCTCGCCACGCTCCGTGCACTCCGGGCCCTCGGACATCTGGCCCCGGTGATCCTCCTCACCGCCGAGGCCACGCTCCAGGGTGCACGGGAGGCGATGGGGCTCGGCGCCTGGGATTACATCGCGAAGCCCGTCGAGCTCGGGTTCGTGATGTCGGTGATCCAGGAGGCCCTGGAGTGCACGCCTGCGCCGGGCAGGGCCGCGCTGTGCGTTCCCTGATCTACGTCCCGATGATCCACTCGGAAGCGGACCTCGGTTCGCTGGGTGGAGTCGTCCGTCAGCGATACCAGGAAGCCTTCGGTCGATCGGCGTGGGAGCGCAAGTTCTCCTCGGTGGATGCGATGTGGACGGGCCTCGCCGGCAAGGTCCTCGACCTCCCTCTCGACTGGCGGCGAACCCGGCTCTACCAGGACGGGCTACCGGTCTGCGGCCGGGAGGCCGAGATCGTGCGCGACCTGGCCCGCCAGGGGAGCCGGAACCATCAGATCCTCCTCGAGGCCATCCGTCGGGGCGCCACGCTCATGGGGACCGAGAGCGCGCCCCTGATCGTCGCCGAGTACCGGCGGGTTCAGAAGCTCATCGAGGCCTCCCGGCTCCTCGAATCCGAGTCGAACGCGCTGGGGATCGAGCTCCACGCCGAGGGGGAGCGACTGCTCCGGGAGCGGGACGCCTTCATCGCGGACCGGATCGGAACCACGCTGCAGGACGGCGAGACCGGGGTCCTCTTCATCGGACTCCTGCACCGGGTCGACGAGCTCCTCGGGAACGACTACAAGGTTCGACACGTCATCCACAGCCTGCCCTTCGGCGCCGACCCGGGGCGACCCACGGAAGAACGGGGACGCGATGTCCACTGAGACGAAGAAGCGCGAAGCGCCGAGCGATCGGTCCTCCTTCCGGGTCACGGAGGCGCTGGGCAAGGACGTGGGCCGGGGAATCGCCCGGCTCGACCCGAAGGATCTCGCCGCGATGGGCGCCGAGGTGGGTGACATCCTCTCCATCACCGGAGAGCGAACCTCGGTCGCGAAGGCCATGCCGGCCTACGCCGACGCGCGCGGCAAGCGGCTCGTCCAGATCGACGGGATCGTCCGCGGCAACGCCCGGGCGGCCCTCGACGGACGGGTGACCGTCGCCCGGATCGAGCACACGCCGGCGACGCGCATCGCGCTTCGCTCCGTGGGCGACAGCCGGGCGCCCGACCGCGCCGCCGATACCCGCTACGTCGGGCGCCTCCTCGAGGGGCTCCCGGTCCTGGTCGGCGACCGGGTGCGCGCGACGCTCTTCGGCTCCCGGTTCCAGGACTTCGAGGTGACGGCCACGACGCCCCGCACCGGCTGCGTCGTCGTCCACCCCCAGACCCAGATCACGATCGAGTCCGACGCCCGGAAGGGCGAGGAGAAGGGCGGGATTTCTTACGAGGACGTGGGCGGACTCCGCAAGGAGATCCGCCGGGTTCGCGAGATGATCGAGCTGCCGCTGCGCCACCCGCAGCTCTTCGAGCGGCTCGGGATCGACGCCCCCAAGGGCGTCCTGCTCCACGGCCCTCCGGGCACGGGCAAGACGCTGCTCGCCCGGGCCGTCGCCCACGAGACCGAGGCGGCCTTCATCACGGTGAGTGGACCGGAGGTGATCCACAAGTTCTACGGGGAGAGCGAGGCCAAGCTCCGCGGGATCTTCGAGCAGGCGCGCAAGAGCGCACCCTGCATCATCTTCATCGACGAGATCGACGCCATCGCGCCCAAGCGGGAGAACGTCCAGGGCGAGGTGGAGAAGCGCGTCGTGGCCCAGCTCCTCGCGCTCATGGACGGGCTGGCCTCCCGCGGCCAGATCATCGTCATCGCCGCGACCAACCTCCCCAACCTCCTCGATCCGGCCCTGCGCCGGCCCGGACGGTTCGACCGCGAGATCGAGATCGGGATCCCGGATGCCGGCGGGCGCCGGGGGATCCTCGAGATCCACACCCGGGGCATGCCCCTCACCGACGACGTGGACCTGGACCGACTGGCCGCCATCACCCACGGCTTCGTGGGCGCCGACCTGGAGGCGCTCTGCCGCGAGGCCGCCATGACCACGCTCCGCGGGGTGATGCCGGAGATGGACCTGGCCAGCCAGGAGATCCCCTTCGAGGTCCTCACCTCGCTCCAGGTGAGCATGGCCCACTTCGTCTCGGCGCTCTCCGAGATCGAGCCCTCGGCGGTGCGCGAGGTCTTCGTCGAGGTGCCCGACGTCCGCTGGGACCAGGTCGGAGGGCTCGAGTCGGTGAAGCGGGAACTCCGCGAGGCGGTGGAGTGGCCGCTGATCCACGGCGCGCTCCTCGAGCGGGCCGGGGTCTCCCCGGCCAAGGGCATCCTCCTGCACGGCCCCCCGGGCACCGGCAAGACGCTCCTCGCCAAGGCCGTGGCCTCCCAGAGCGGCGTGAACTTCATCTCGGTGAAGGGCCCGGCCCTCCTCTCCAAGTTCGTTGGGGAGAGCGAGCGCGGGATCCGCGAGGTCTTCAAGAAGGCCCGGCAGGCCGCCCCCTGCATCATCTTCTTCGACGAGATCGACGCGCTCGCGCCCACCCGCAACGCCGGGGGTTCCGACTCCAACGTCTCGCAGCGGGTCATCAGTCAGCTCCTCACCGAGATGGACGGGGTCGAGGAACTGAAGGGCGTCCTGGTGGTCGCGGCCACCAACCGGAAGGACATCCTCGATCCCGCCCTGCTCCGCCCGGGTCGCTTCGACCTGATCCTGGAGGTTCCCCCGCCCGATGCCGCCGGCCGCACCCAGATCTTCGGGGTGCACCTGGCCGGAAAGCCCGTCGCTCCCGGGGTGGACGTGGCGGCGCTCGTCCAGAGAACCGAAGGCTTCACCGGAGCGGAGATCGAGACGGTCTGCGATCGGGCCGCACTTCTCGCCGTGCGGGAGTTCATCGAGCGCAAGGGGGGGCCGGGCGACCCGTCGAGCCTTCAGGTCACCACCCTCCACCTCGAACGGGCCATCGCGGAGGCCTCGAGCGCCCGATGATCTGCATCCACGGACATGACCCCCGGGAGATGGCGCTGGCGCTCCTGTCCGTCTCCCGGCGGTGCGAGGTCCGTGGCACGCGCTTCTCCTTCGTCGGATCGGAACCCACCTTCGAGCGGGCCCGGGTCGCCGCGCGCGATCTCCAGCTCTCGGGGTTCGGGCACCTTCGCTTTCTCCCCCTCTCCTGCGCCGGGCAGGCGATCCCGGCGACATCCTGGGACGAGGCCGTGGCCGAGGTGACGCGGGCGCTCTGCGATGAATCGGCGGCGGGTTCCGGGGTCGCGTGGGTGGAGTCGCCCGTTCCTGCCGACGGCGACTCCGCCGGACTCTTCACCCTGGGCGTGGCGCTCCGGGAGGCGGCGATACCGAGCACGGCCCTCCTCGCCTTCGAGCGCTCGGCCCAGGACGGCGGCACCCGGGCTTCGCTCCTCGACGCGTTCGGCGCCTGGATCGACGCGCGCACGCTCCTGCCCGAGTGCCCGCGGTGGTTCCTCGACGTGCGCGGCGACGGCCAGCCGGGGTTCCTGTCGGGAGCGGAGTCCGACAAGCGCACCACGGTAGGCCAGCTCGGAGCCGTGATCGCGCACGAGGTCGGAAACCCGCTCTCCATCATCAGCTCCAGCCTCCAGTACCTCCACGAGCGGCTCGTGCTGTCGAAGGACGATGCCAGCGAGTTCACGAGCGCCGCGCTCGCGAACGTGGATCGCATCCAGATCCTCCTCCGGAGGATGCTGGAGGCGGGGGCGGCGCCGCGTGCCACCTTCCAGCTCTCCAGCCTGAACCAGGTGATCCCCGACCTCCTGAGCCTCACGGCCACGGAGTTCGAGCGCCACGGAGTATCGGTCGGCGCGACCCTGGACGGACGCATCCCCGCGAGCTGGATCGACCTGCAGGGGCTGAAGCAGGTGGTCCTCAACCTCCTCAAGAACGGCCTGGATGCCCTGGCCGGCAAGGGCGGGACGCTCATCGTCCGCACACGCCTCCTGGACGGGGGCGATCGGATGACCCTCGAGATCGAGAACGACGGCTCGCACCTGGATCCGGACGTGGTGCCGAACCTCTTCCGGCCCTTCCACAGCACGAAGGTGGGCGGGACCGGACTCGGCCTTTATCTCTCCCGCCAGATCGCGCGGGACCACGGCGGCGATCTCGTCGCGGAAGACTTGCCTAAGTCCGGCGTCCGGTTCACCCTTCTTCTCCCCATTGATCAGCGAAAGCGAGGCGAGCGTGGCGAAGATCCTGATCGTCGATGACGAACGGGCCCTTGGCACCGTCGTCTCGGCGCTCCTCGAACGACGGGGGCACGAGTCCCAGTGGGTCGGCTCCGGCGCGGCCGCGCTGGAGGCCGTGGCCGCGCGCCGGCCCGACCTCGTCCTCCTCGACCTGAACCTCGGATGCATGGACGGCATGGAGGTCCTGCGGCGCATGCGCCCCGCCGCTCCGGACATGCCCATCGTCATGCTGACCGGGAACGGCAGCGTGCCGGTGGCGGTCGAGGCCATGAAGCGGGGCGCGACCGACTTCGTCCTGAAGCCCTTCGACAACCGGTCGCTGCTCGACACCGTGGACGCGCTCCTGGCGATGCGCCGCGGCGATCCCGCGGAAGGGCCGTTGCTCCTCGGCGAGAGTCCCGCGTTCCGGGAGGCGATGGATCGTGCGCTCCGGTTCGCCGTCCCCAACATCAACGTCCTCCTTCTCGGCGAGACCGGCACGGGGAAGGAACTCTTCGCGCGCGCCATCCACGCGGCCAGCAAGCGGCGAAACGGGCCGTTCGTGGCGGTGGACTGCTCGGTCATGCCCGAGGGGCTCATCGAGAGCGAGCTCTTCGGTCACGAGCGTGGCGCCTACACCGGTGCCACGAGCGCCCGGCAGGGGCACCTCGAGGCGGCGCAGGGGGGAACCCTCTTCCTCGACGAGATCGGGAACTGGCCGCTCGACTTCCAGGCCAAGCTGCTCCGCGTCCTCCAGGCCCGCAAGCTCGAACGGCTGGGGGGGCGCGAGACGGTCTCGCTCGACGTCCGGGTGGTATCGGCCACCAACGCGGACCTGGCAGAGGCCATCCGCCTGGGGCGCTTCCGCCAGGACCTCTACTACCGGCTCCAGGAGATCACCATCGCCCTGCCTCCGCTCCGGGACCGGGAAGGCGACGTGCGCCGGATCGCGCGCCACTTCGTCACCACCTACGCGGCCCGGTTCGGATCCCCCGTCACGGACATCTCCGAGGAGGCGCTCCGGCTGCTGGAGGCGCATTCCTGGCCCGGAAACGTCCGGGAGCTCGAGAACGTCGTGAAGGGGGCGGTCGTGCTGGCGGAGAAGGTGGTCGAGCCGGAGCACCTCCCGCCGGAAATCCTTGCGAACGCTCCGTCCGCAGTGCCGGGCGCCGTCCTTCCGATCGAAGCGGCGGTCGGAGCCCACGGCACCGCCGACCGGCTCACCTTCCAGATCGAGATGGGGCTCCGGGGCGCCAGCCTCGATCTCAAGGCCATGGGCGCGGAGGCGGCGGAGAAGGTGGAGCGGTCCCTCCTCTCGGCACTCCTCCACGACCAGCGCTGGAGCCGCACGCGAATGGCCAGGGCCCTGGGCGTGGATCCCAAGACGCTCCGCAGCAAGCTCCGTCGCTACGGACTCGGGGAGGCAGTTGAACTCGAGGACTGACAAGATCCCCGCGGGGCGCATCCTGGTCGTGGACGACCAGGAGAATCTCTGCTGGGTGCTCGCCCGGGTCCTCTCGGAGCGGGGCCACGTCGTCCGGACGGCGCAGACCGTCGCCGAGGCGCTCCGCGTGGCCTCCGCCTTCGACTGCCAGGTCGCCATCGTCGACTACCGGCTTCCGGACGGCAGCGGCACCGACCTCATCGAGCGGCTGCGAGCCTGCGCCCCGCGCGCGCGGCTGATCCTCATGACCTCCTACGGAAGCCCCGCCCTGCGCGAGCAGGCGCAGGGGCTCGCGCTCCACGCCTTCTTCGACAAACCCTTTGTGAACGCGCTCATGGTGGACTCGGTCGAAGCCGCACTCCTTGCGTGGGAGGGGGCATGATCGACCGCGTTTTCACGCCCCGCACGGCAACGACGAGGAATGGATTCCTCTTCTCCGGGACCCGTTCGCGGGAGGCACTTCCCCACAGAAATCGGCTCGTCGATCCGGCCGGACATCGAGGACCCGAAACCCGAACGAATCCGGACCCCGCCCAGCTCCTCCCGCCCGCTCGCTCCGAGGCCCGAGATGGCACGGCGGATGCTCTTGCTTGGGATCGAGCTCGCAATGAAGCGACTCAGACAAGCTGCTGGAGGTCTTATGGCGAAGGTCATGAAGTCGACGGACTCGTCGAGTCTCGCAGAAGTGGTGGACCGGATCCTGGACAAGGGCATCGTGATCGACGCCTGGGCCAAGGTCTCGCTGGTCGGCATCGAGCTGCTCTCGATCGAGGCTCGCGTCGTCATCGCGTCCGTCGAGACCTACCTCAAGTACGCCGAGGCGATCGGCCTCACCGCCACCGCCGCCGCGCCCGCCGCCTAGGCGAGTCCGAGGCTGGTTCCGCTCCCCGGGCTCGCTCGCAGCGCGCTCGGGGAGCGTCGCCATTCCCGCCACCAAGAAGGAAGGAACGAGGAGCCTCGCGATGAAAACCCAGTTCACCACCTTCACTCCGGCGGCCATGATGGCCCTCGGCAACGAGATCGCGGCGAGCTTCCAGAACTGTGCAGCGAGCATCAAGAGCTGCAACGAGTTCACGGAAGGCGTCCGCGCCGAGACGGCCAAGATGCTCGCCAAGCTCCAGGAGGAGCGGATCGAGCGCGCGGGAGAGGAGGCCGACGCCCGCAGGGTCTTCGCGAGCGAGCTTCGTTCCGCGGTCCGGGCGCTGCTCGACCGGGCCGAACTCACCCGGGAGACGCTGGCTTCGGACATCCAGGCAGCTGGCGACGCATTCCAGAAGTCGCGGCCGCGCCGGAATTCCCCGGCACCGGCACCCGCCCCCGCCGTCGCCCCACCACGAAACGTGAAGAACCGCAGCACGAAGCACTCGAGGAAGCATTGAGCAGCAAGCGCATCTCGTAGCGGGCGGCCGGGGAACGTGCAGCCGCACGTCCCCGGCTCGCTTCGCCCACCCAGGAGCATGACATGGCCGGCAAGGGCATCGCGGCAACACGGGCAGCAGCACCAGCGGCGCTGCCAGCGCCGCACCCCTCGATCGGGGTAGAGGCGGGAACCCAGTTCGTCGAGACACCGCAGGTCAGGGCCATCGCGCAGCGTGCGCTCGGCTACCTGCGGGCCGGCTACCCGGTCCACTTCTCGGGACCGGCGGGTACCGGCAAGACCACCCTCGCGCTCCACGTCGCGGCGCTCCGCGGGCGCCCGGTTGCGCTCATGCACGGCGACGACGAGTTCGGGTCCAGCGACCTCGTGGGCGGTGACTTCGGCTACAAGAAGAGCCGGGTCGTCGACAACTTCATCCACTCGGTCGTGAAGACCGAGGAGAACATGAGCACGCTCTGGGCCGACAACCGGCTCACCGTGGCGTGCCGGAACGGCGACACGCTGGTGTACGACGAGTTCACCCGCTCCCGCGCCGAGGCCAACAACGCACTCCTCTCGGTGCTGGAGGAGCGGATCCTCTCCATCCCCAAGCGGCGCCCCCACGGGGACGGCTTCATCGAGGTGCACCCCGAGTTCCGGGCCATCCTCACCTCCAACCCGGAGGAGTATGCCGGGGTCCACCGGACGCAGGACGCGCTGAACGACCGGCTCATCACCATCCAGGTCGACCACTTCGATCGCGAGACCGAGGTCCGGATCACCGAGACCAAGTCCGGCATCCCGCTCGGCGAGGCGGAACTGATCGTGGACATCGTGCGGGAGCTCCGCACGCTGGGCCTGACCAAGCAGGGACCGAGCCTCCGGGCCTGCATCATGATCGCCCGGGTCACGGTCCAGGAGAAGGCGCACGCACGGGCCGGGGACTCGGTCTTCGGCGACGTGTGCCGGGACGTCCTCGGATCCCTCTCGGCCAAGGTGGTCCGCGACGGCAACGGGACCCGAACCACGGTGGACGACGTGGTGGCGCGCAACTCCAAGCGGCTGCGCGCCGAGTCCAAGTCCCGGCCCGCTCCCGTCGTCGGTCGGGGCGTGGCCGAGGAGGCGACGCCGTGACCGTCCGCGTGAAGAGCGTCTCCGGGACGAGAACCCTCTCCGCGCTCAAGGGCAGCGGGGGCCACTCGAAGGAGCGGCACGTGAGGGCCTTCCAGATCGCGGCCCTGGAGCTGGAGCGGACGCGCAAGGGCCGGGAACTCGCGGCGGCACGCGGCCGTATCGCCTCGCTCCTGGAACGGCTGCGCGAGGTCGATGCCCTCATCGCGCAGCACCAGGCGGAGCTCGGCGTGGCGGCCATCGGCTCCGTCGAGGCGCCGGCGGCGGCGCCGCCCCCGCGGAAGCGGCAGACGATCCGGTACGGCTGAGGGGGACGGCGATGGCGACGACGGGACGCTACCTGTACGGGCTGATCCGGACTACCGAGGACGTCGAGTTCGGCGACATCGGGCTCGAGCACGCCGGGGCGCGCGAGCGTGTACACACGCTGGTCGTGGACTCGGTGGGCGCGGTGGTGAGCGCCTTCTCGCCCAAGGAACGGTTGCTGCCGCTCCGGAAGAACCTGGAGCCGCACAACGAGGTCCTCCGGGAGGTCATGAAGACGACCACGGTCGTCCCCATGACCTTCGGCCACGTGGCCCGGAGCGAGGCGGAGATCCGCAAGACCCTGCGCCGGCACCGCGCGGCCATCGGCACCCAGCTCGATCGGGTGAACGGCGCCGTCGAGATGGGGCTCAAGGTGAAGTGGGACGTGGACAGCATCTACGACTACATCGTCGGCGTTGACCCCGAGCTGGCCGCCTTCCGCGACCAGGTCTTCGGCCGCTCGAACGCCCCCTCCCAGAACGAGAAGATGGAACTCGGCAAGCTCTTCGAGGACCGGCTGAACCGGGAGCGGGACGAGCAGACCGATCGCGTCGTGGAGATGTTCAAGGAGTCGGTCCGCGAGCACCGCGCCAATGTCCCCAAGGGCGAGAAGGTCGTGATGGACCTCGCGTTCCTGGTCGAGCGGGACGCCCAGAAGGCCTTCGAGGATCGCGTATTTCAGGTTGCCGGAGCCTTCCCGGCCGAGTACGTATTCGATTACAGCGGTCCGTGGGCACCCTTCAACTTCGTGGACCTCGACCTCAGCATGGACGTGGAGAACTGAGGGGATCCCTTGGGACTCATCTCGGCACCGATGCGCGGTCTCTTCCGGATCTTCCGGGAGGTGGCTGATCGCGCCGAGGCGGAGATGTACGACGAGGAAGGCGTGAAGGCCGAACTCATGGCCGCTTACCGACAGCTCGAGGACGGGTCCATCACCGAGGAGGCCTTCGCCGAGCGCGAGGCCGAACTGGTGGAGCGGCTCGACGAGATCGAGCGGCACAAGAAGGGGAAGCGTTCTCGTGGCGCTGCCTGACCTCGCCCGACGCGCGGCCTCCCGTCCCCGCCTCCCCTCGCTTGCCAGCCAGCGCAGGGTGAGCCTGTGCGAGACGCTCGACCGCGTGCTCAACAAGGGTGCCGTGGTCGCCGGGGACATCGTCATCTCGGTGGCGGGAGTGGACCTTCTCTACGTCGGGCTGAACCTCGTGGTCACCTCGGTGGAGACGATGCGCAACTGGAAGCCCGCCGGGACACCGGTCCGGCAGCCCGAACCCCTGTCCCAGGAGATCCGACCATGAGCCGCCGCCAGGGAGAGGTCCGCGGCACCCCCGAGGATCTGGAAGCCTTCGCCGACGTGGCCGTCCCGGCTCAGACGGAGCGGCCGCTCCCCAGGCGAATCGCCCTCGAGCCGGAGAAGGTCGAGCAGGGGCTCACCCAGCTCGTCCTCTCCGTCGTCGAGCTGCTCCGCCGCCTCCTCGAGAAGCAGGCCATCCGACGCGTGGAGGGCGGAACCCTCTCCCCCGCCGAGGTGGAGCGTCTGGGCACCACGCTCATGAAGCTGGAGGAGCAGATGGTGATCCTGAAGGACCACTTCCACATCGAGAGCCTCGACATCGACCTCGGCCCGCTCGGAAACCTGTTCGACGACCGGGGCCCGCAAGGGAGAAGCTGATGGAACAGCCGCGAAGATCATTGACCCATTCGACGCAGACGTCGAACCTCGCCGACATCCTGGAGCGGGTTCTCGACAAGGGCATCGTCATCGCCGGGGACATCAAGGTGAAGCTCGTGGACATCGAGCTGCTCACCATCCAGATCCGCCTCATGATCGCCTCGGTCGACAAGGCCAAGGAGATGGGGATGGACTGGTGGATCCGGAACCCCGACTTCAGCTCCCAGGCCATGGCGGATCAGACCAAGGAGATCCGGGAGCTCCGAGACCGCATCGCCCAGCTGGAGCATGCCCCCGTTCCGGCCGCGTCCGGGTCGGCCTTCCTCGCCGTCCCCGCAGCCCGGAGAGAGCCATGAGCAAGCGCCGTGAAGTGGAAGTAGAGGAAGAAGTTCCGGAGGAGATCACCGTGGTGGAGGTCTCCGTGACCCCGCCCGCGGCTGCGCCTCCGCCGGCGGCGCCCTCGTCCCCCGTGCTGGCGCGGCTCCTCCGGATGGCCGACGCCTACCGGCGCAGCGGAGCACCGCACCAGGCCATGGAGATGTACTTCGAGCTGGTGGAGGAGCACGGCGAGACGCCGGAGGGGATCCTCTCCCGCGAGCGGCTGATGGCCATCTGCGAGCAGTACGAGCAGGAAGGCAAGATGCGGCAGGCCCGGAGCCTCTACGAACGATTGCTGTGAAGCCAGGCGTCAGCGTCCCGGGAACATCGACCACTGCCGGCCGACAAAGGTCACCACGGAGGAGGGGTTCGTGGCGGGTTCTGCAGAGCAGAACTCCAACCGGCAGCGGTCCAGTTGATCATGGACGCCTCGCGCGACGCTGACGACCGGAATCTTGGGTTTGTAGGATGAGGACTCCTTAGCCATTGCCCCTTCCGGGGACGGACAGGGGCTGGCCGCAAGACGTTCCCACCCACGAGACGGTGCGGTGCTAGCGTCGGGGCATGCTCTTCCCTGGATTTGAACGTGTCTGGACACCGGTTCTCCCCTCGCGCCGGTTGAAGCACTCCCCGGTGGGGATCCGCCTGGCCGGCGAGAAGATCGTGCTCTTCCGAGGGAAGGACGGCGCCATCGGTGCCCTCGTGGATCGATGCCCGCACCGGGGTGTCGAGCTCTCGCTCGGGAAGGTCGGCGAGGACGGCTGCCTCGCCTGCCCGTTTCACGGCTGGCGCTTCGGTGCCGACGGAACGGCGCGACTCGTCCCGCTCAATCCCGACGCGAAGCTGGAGCGGCTGGGGGCGACCGCCCTCCCCGTGCGCGAGATCGGCGAACTCCTCTGGATCTACACGGCGGCGGAGAGCCCTCCCGCGGAGCCGGTGGCCCCGGAGGCCCTGGTGGAACCGGGCTGGAGGCGGACCTACCTCGAGGTCACCTGGAACTGCCACTGGACCCGGGCGATGGAGAACATGCTCGACACGCCCCACCTGCCCTTCGTGCACCGGAGCACGATCGGTCGGCAGCTCGCGCGGATCATGACCCCCTCGTCACGCCTGGAGATCGACTGGGAGGAGATGCCCTGGGGCGGCCGGCAGCACGCCCGGATGGACGGGAAGGGAGAGCTGGCCTGGCTCGACTTCCACCGGCCGAACATGATGGCACTCCACATCCCCATCCCCGGGAGGCGCTTCCGGATGCACGCCCTCGTCCTCCCCGTGGACGACCGCACGACGCGCCTCATCGTGGCGAGCGCCCGCGACTTCCTCACGCTGCCGCTCCTCGATCCGATCTTCAACAAGATGAACGCGATCGTCGCGGGGCAGGACCAGGCCGTCGTCGAGTCCTCGGACCCGGTGGAGGTTCCGGTGGCCGGGGAGGAGGTTTCGGTGGCGACCGACCGGGCTACGCTCCACTTCCGGAAGTACTACCTGAGCGAGCTGCGCGACGGACGTTGAGCTGGAAGTAGACCCGTGGCCGGCGGCGTTGTGCTGATCGCCGGCGGGGTCGGTGAAGTACCAGGAGGCCCCCATCGGCGCAACCGCGAACGGCGCGAGGAACCAGAGCGCTCCGCAGGACTCGAGCCCCAGCGCGAGCATCAGGCCGCCGAGGGCCGAGAGCATCAATCCGTACACCGCGTTCACGATGGCGAGCCCCCCGGACCGATCGACCCTCCGGGTCGCGCACGGTCCAGGAGGATCTCCGCGCTTCGCTCCCAGAGAAGGCGTCCCGCCTCCGGGTCCGCGGCGCGCGGATCGACGTCCTTCGCGGTCATCTTGTGCAGATACACGGCGGTGCGTCCGTCGAGCGATCGACTGCACGCGAAGTGAATGACCGGCTCGTCGGCGGCGAAGGGGTCCTGGAAGAGGAGGCGCATCGCCACGTCGAGGGGGGCCCGCAGCGCCGCGGGCAGTTCGCGCGCGATCCCGGTCCGCATCGCACCGGGGCAGAGGGCGAAGACTCCGATCCGGGGACTCCCGTCCTCGGAGAGCCGCCGGGCGAGTTCCCACGCGAAGGTGGTGAGCATGAGCTTGTACGTTCCGTACCAGCCGAGCACCCGCCGGGGGGAACCGTCGCGCGGCCCGTCGAGCCGCCCGGGCGGCAGGCCTTCGCTCCAGCGATGCGATTCGGATGCGACGAAGACGACGCGCGGCACGTCGGGGCCGCGCCGATCGCGGGGCAGCACCCCCACCTCGAGCAGGCGAGTCACCAGCGCGAAGGAGGAGAGGTAGTTCACGACGAACATCTCGTCGAGCCCCTGGGGCGTCGTCCGCGCGGAGGTGGGGACGATGGCGGCGTTCAGGACGAGCCGGTCGATCCGTACGCGGCGACGGGCGAGGTCCGCGACGAGCCCGTCGATCGCCCGAAGGTCGGAAAGGTCCACCGACACGGGCTCGATCCGGTCGGGCGGCACGCCGAGCGAGACCGCCCTGCGCCTGGCACCCTGGGGGTGGCTGCGGTCGGCGAGGAGCACCCGTGCGCCTCGGCGCGCCAGGTCCACCGACGTGGCGAACCCGAGACCCGACGCACCTCCGGTGACGAGGGCGACCTTGCCGTCGATCCGCTCGTCGGGCGCGAGCGGTGGAATCTCCCTCCGAACGCGGAGGCGATCGAGGATGCCCGTCAGGATGGCTGCGAGCGGCTGGTTCTCTCGGGACGGCGCCACCGTCCGACGATGCTACTCCACCCAGTCGGCGATGAAGAGGTTGGTCTCGCCGGGCTTCGAGCCGTTCCGGTTGGAGGCGAAGACGAGCCGCTTGCCGTCGGGCGAGAACATGGGGAAGCCGTCGAAGCCGTCGTACGTGGTGACCCGCTCGAGACCGGTCCCGTCGTCGTTCACCAGGTAGAGGTCGAAGTTCCGCCCCTTGGGGTCGCCGTGGTTGGTGGAGAAGATGATCCGCTTCCCGTCGGGGAAGAAGAAGGGCGCGAAGGAGCCGGCGCCCAGCCGGGTCACCTGCCGGACGTTCGTCCCGTCCGCGTCCATGGTCATGATCTCGAGCTTTCCGGGGCGGACCATCTTGCGGGCGAGGAGCGACCGGTAGTCATCCATCTCCTTGCCCGGCGCCGGGCGGCTCGCCCGGTAGACGATGCGCTTGCCGTCGGCGGAGAAGAAGGCGCCGCCGTCGTACCCGGGCTCGCGTGTGAGGCGCGTCAACTCCGATCCGTCGAGCCGCATCTTGTAGAGGTCGAGGTCGCCGTCGCGGGTGGAGGTGAAGACGATCCAGCCGTCGCGCGATACGGTGGCCTCGGCGGTGTAGAAGCCTGGCGAAGGGGCGAGCACCTGGATGTCGGATCCGTCCGGACGCGCCGTGTAGATCTGGTAGTCGGAGAGCGGCCAGACGTAGCCCAGGCTCATGTCGGGCTGGGGCGGACAGGCCGGACTCGCCTCGTGGGTCGAGGAGTAGAGGATCCGGCTGCCGTCCGGGAAGAAGTAGCCGCAGGTGGTCCGGCCCGTCCCGTTCGAGACCTGCTTCACGTGGGACCCGTCCGGCTCCATCACGTACTGCTGGTCGCACGCGTCGGTCCCGCGGGTGGACTGGAAGATGAGGAGTTTCCCGTCGAACGACCAGTAGGCCTCGGCGTTCTCCCCTCCGAAGCTGAGTTGCCGGATGTTGGCGAGGTGGCGCTCTCCCGGAAACGCCAGTGATGACGGAGACTTGGTGGCGGATGGGGTCGGACTCGGCGGGGCCGATGCGCAGGCCGCGAGGAGGAGGGCGGGGAGCAGGAGTGGGATTCGCATGGAAGCATCTCTTTTACTTGAGGGACCTCCGGCGCACCACCTTGGGCAAAGGGGAGTGCCCCTGTTGGGTCGGGCACCCACGCGCACGATGACGGCCGCCCCGCCCCGAAGGACGATGGCCGCCATGGAATCCTTCGAGACACCTCAGCGCGCCGCGGCCCGGAGGGCGGCCGACGCCCTCCAGTCGATGGTCCGCATCGACACCCTCTTCGCCGACCTGTACCTGCTCCGCGCTCGTGAACTCCTCGCTCCCCACCTGGGAGAGGCGGACTACCGGGCCCTCGCGCGGGCCCAGACCGAGGGGGACCTCCTGCCCGACCGCATCCGCGGAGCCATGGGGGTCCAGGACTGGAAGGCGGTGCAGGAGCTCTCCGCCCGTCTCGCCACCATCCGGCACCGGCTCCAGGACGACGCCGAGATCCGGGTCGTGGCGCAGAAGGTCTACGACTTCGACGAGGTGCTCATCGATCCCTTCTCCCCGGGGCTTCGCGCCCTGGCCGGGGTGGGCGCGAGCGGGCTGCCCGCGCTCCGCGACGCCGGCCTGAAACATCTCGACCAGCTCCGCGCAGTCGACCCCGGGAAGGCGGAGTTCTACGCTTCCCGGGAGGAGGCGCTGCGCGGCGTCGCCGTCGATTCAGACATCGACACCCGCTCGGCGGAGAGCAGCGCCGAGGCGAGCCTCCAGGAGCAGGCCGCCCAGGCCCTCGCCCGGGGAGACCTCCGGGCGGTCCAGGAGATCTCGGTGAAGATCCAGAAGGGCATGGGCGGGGGGCGCGCCGCGGCCGTCCCGGGTCGCTCGCAGGGCCTTCGCACCCACGACCTGACCCTGGTCTTCCACGACGAGGTGATCCGGTCGGCGGGGCGGGTCGGCCTCGCCCCGATCCACATGGCGTCGGTCCGGGCGCAGGTGGAGGAGCTTCTCCAGAACGCCTGGCGCCCGCGCGCGGGCTCGCTCGACGGGGAGAGCGGAGGGCTGGTCCGCCTGTCGGTCACCCTCCCCTCCGACCTTCCGGAGGCGCTGCGGGACCACCTGGAGATGTATCTCGACCGACCCTTCCTGAACTCCGCCGGAGGGCGCTACCTGCCGCTGCTGGGCGACGAGGACATGCTGGTGGAGGACTTCGGCGAGCCGCTGCCTGGTTCACTACCAGTGAATAAGCCGATGCTCGAGATGCTGGGACTGGATCGGCGCACCGGTCTGAGCCGGAACCGGATCGAGCGAGCCCTCCTCGCGAGTGGACACCGCGTGGTCGAGGCGGTGGGGCTCGACCCGGTCCTCTTCCGGCTGGTCTGCATCCCGGCGGATGCCTACGTCCGGATCGGCGGCCTGCGCGGGTGGGGCAACCAGCCGCAGTGGACCCACATGGATGGATGCATGTTGCAGAACCGGAAGTGGCTGGCGCTGGCCGGCGGGGACACCCGGTTCGGCGGGGTCTACGATCTGGTCGGGCTCGGCCGGGACAACGACATCGAGAACCTCACGGCGAGGTTCGCGGTGGTCCAGCGGCGCCGCCTCTCGGCCTGGCTCGCCCACGCCCCGGGACCATGAGCCACCAGCCGGGTCCGGCCGCGGCCAGGAGGAGCGCGCGCATCTTGGCCGCTAAGGTGCGATAAGAGGCCCCGTGACCACGTTCGCAGACTTGAAGCTCTCCGAGAAGTCCCTGCAGGCGATCCACCGTGCCGGCTTCGAGGCGCCGACCCCGATCCAGTCGCAGGCCATCCCCCCCGCGCTGGCCGGCCGCGATGTCATCGGGGTCGCCGCCACCGGAACCGGGAAGACGGCCGCCTTCCTCCTTCCCATCATCGAGCGACTGTCCGGGAAGACCGGAACCCGGGCGCTCGTGCTCGCACCGACGCGCGAGCTGGCCCTCCAGATCGGCGAGGAGCTGGAGCGATTCGGACGGGGGCGGAACGTCCGCGGCATCGTGGTCATCGGCGGGGTGGGCATGGGGGCGCAGACCCAGGCGTTCCGGGAGCGGCGCGAGGTGATCATCGCGACGCCGGGCCGGCTCGTGGACCACCTGCAGCAGGGTGCGGTGCGTCTCGACGACATCGAGGTCCTGGTGCTCGACGAGGCCGACCGGATGCTCGACATGGGCTTCAAGCCCCAGCTCACCCGCATCCTCCAGAAGCTGCCCCGGGCGCGCCAGTCGCTGCTCTTCTCGGCCACCACCGGTTCCGACGTCGCGGAGTTCGCCGCCACCCACCTGCGCGACCCGGTCCGGGTCGAGGTGATCCGCAGCGGGACCACCGCGGAGCGAGCGGAGCAGCAGGTGTACCTCTGCGCCCAGGAGGAGAAGGTTCCCCTGCTCCTCGCGCTGCTGGCGCGGGACGGCCTCTCCACGCTGGTGTTCACCCGCACGAAGCGGCGCGCCGACCGGGTCTGGAAGTCGGTGGCGCGCGCCGGCCACAAGGCGGCGCGCATCCACGCCGACCGGACGCAGGGTCAGCGGCGCATGGCGCTCGACGGCTTCAAGGACGGGACCTACCGAGTCCTCGTGGCCACCGACATCGCGGCCCGCGGAATCGACGTGGCGGAGATCGGCCACGTGGTGAACTTCGACCTCCCCCACGTGCCGGAGGACTACGTCCACCGGGTGGGGCGCACGGCACGCGCCCAGGCCACCGGGCGCGCCTCGGCCTTCTCCTCCCCGGAGGAGACCTCGCTCCTGCGAGACATCGAGCGGCTCACGCGAAAGGCCCTGCCCCGCGCCGACGTACCCCGGCAGGACGAGACCTTCGTGTCCGAGTCCCAGCGGGCCTCCGAGGGGCGAGCCAACCAGGGAGTCCCGCCCCACCGCCGGCCGGGTGGAGGGGGTCCCAGCCGTCGCCCGCAGGCGGCCAAGCAGCGCGGCGGCGGCCACGAGCACGGGCACAACCGCGGGAACCGGGTACCCC
The DNA here is from genome assembly GCA_903855945.1 of uncultured Anaeromyxobacter sp. Lineage (GTDB taxonomy): Bacteria > Myxococcota > Myxococcia > Myxococcales > Anaeromyxobacteraceae > CAIOAK01. Next base: position 21,913 of record CAIOAK010000036.1, on the reverse strand, counting down.
CGCCGGCAGCGCCCCCGGGCGACGATTCCTCGCCGCGGAAGACGACCTCGGTGGGGGCGTGGAAACCGCGCCGTCGGTAGTGCCGCGGCACTCGCCGATCAGTTCTGCCAGTCCTCCGCAGAGGTGCCGAAGTACTTCCGGCCGTCGAGGCGGAGCCGCAGGTAGATGAACCAGCTCGGCCCGAGGGAGTAGGGCGCCTCGTTCGCCTGGGGGAGCCAGGCCTTCGGGGCGAGCGAGACGCTGAAGCCGAGCTGGAACTCGGCCGCGAGCGAGAGGTTGGTCGCGGCCGCCCGTGGGGGCACCCACTCGAAGACCGGGAAGTCGAGCTCGAGCTGCTGGAAGTCCACGAGCTGCGGCGTGCTCCCGGTGGGCGTGGCGATGAACTGGTCCGGTTCTCCGTTGCCCCACAGGGTCATGCCGACCTCCCGTCCCGCCATGAACTGGAAGGTGCCCCAGCTCGTGGAGATCGGGCGCTGGATGGTGAGGAGTCCGCCGCCCGCCGCCGCGAAGACCACGTGCTGCGCCGCCTCGGGGTCGGCGAGGAGCAGGACGGGCGCGAGCAGGATGAGGTCGAAGGGCAGCACGTAGTACGGCATGCGAAACACGAGCTTCAGCCCGGACCGCGCCGGGACACGGGGGATCGCCGAGTTGCTGCGGACCCCGCCCGGGCATCCCGTGCAGGAGGCGTCGAGCTGCGCCGGGTCGTCCACGAAGGAGGCCTGCGCCCAGATCTGCCCGTCCATGGTGGTGGTGAGCACGCCGTCGAGCCCGTATCCCACCCTGGCCCCGACCTCGAGCTCGGTGCGGAAGCGCCATCCACCGGCGGTGTCGAACCCGCCGAGGGCCGGCCCCGCCGTGATGCCCGCCACCACCCCGACGAACGGGCCGATGTCGGCACGGGCGCGCGGCGGGTGGATCTCGTCCTGGCTCCCGGACGGCACGGGCGAACCCTGCAACGTGGCGGTCGCGGCACTGCGTGCGACCGGATCGACCGGCATCACCGGGAGCGACGTCGCCTTGCAGAAGTTGACGTCCTCCAGCGCCTTCTCCGCGCCGGAGATGGGGGCGGCGGAGACCGCCAGGGTTCCGGTGGCGGCACCGACGAGCTGCGCCAGGCTCGTGCGGACGACCAATCCCGCCTGGGTCCGGTCCCGGTTGGTCATGTGCGCGTCGCCGTAGCCCGCGAACAGCTCTCCACTCCAGGTCATCGAGGTGAGCCCCTCGACGCAGTAGAGGTCGTGGGTCCCCTTCTGCCAGGCCGAGCTCCCCCAGGTGGCGGCGTAGTGGCCGGCGGAGAAGGAGTCCTCGAGGAAGTGGAGCGCGATGCCCTCGGCGAGGAGCGTGCGCCGGGCCAGGTCGGGGCGCTCCGCGGGCGACGCGGCCCGCCAGAGGGCGGCCAGCCGGAGAGCCAGCGCGTGGTACTCGACGTAGATGGCGGTGGCGTTGACGGCCTCGTCCCGGCCGAGGGTACGGGTCACGTAGCCGTCGAGCGTCTCGCGCTCCTCGACCTTCTTCCGGGGCGTGAGGAAGTGGGCGTTGTTGCCGGCGGCGCGGGTCAGGTAGTCGGGGTCCACGTACTGCATGGCCAGGTGGGACCGGTTCCAGGCATCGGTGCGCCGCCCCTCGTCGGGCGACGCGGCCAGCGCCTTCTTGGACCACTCGGCCACCCAGGCCACCTTCCGGCCCCACTCCGCATTCTCCGTCACCGCGCGCAGCTCGGCCGTGGAACAGGAATGGTCGCCGCCCAGCGCCGGGTAGGACGGGAAGTCGAGGCAGATGGCGCTCCAGTCGCCGAACTCGGTCTGGGGCGCGGCACCGGTGCTCACGAGCGTGGGGCAGAGCTGGGGGCCGGCCTCGGTCCGGAGCGACGCCCAGAGGGAATCGAGCACGGCCCGGTCGGCCGCCGGCATGCCCTGGATGGCATCCACGGCGATATCCCGGTGCTCGGGCCAGATCCAGGCCTCGGCGGGCCTGGCCCAGCCCCCTGCCACCATCACCGCTGCGAGCACCTTCAGAACGTTCCGGTTCAGGCATCCTCCCCGCGTTGGAGGGAATCTAAGTGACGTGCCATCCGCTCGCCACGGCGCTTGTTGCCTGTTAGGACCAAGGCTCAGGAGGTGTGGACGATGAGCGACAAGGTGGCGCCGATCCAGCAGATCCCGGAACTCAAGGGCGGGAAGTACTCCGATGGCCATCCCCTCGACGACGTGCAGTACATAGAGTCCAAGATCATCCTGCGCCCGGAGCGCTTCACCTCCCGCCAGTCGTTCTGGGACTTCGCCCGGATCGTGAAGCGAGTGGCCAGGGAGCACGACGTCTCCTTCTCGTCCGAAGGGTTCGAGAATGCGCGGCCGCAGATCCGCGAGGTGGTCTTCCTCGACACCCCCGACTTCCGGCTCTACAAGTCCGGCTTCATCCTGCGGCGCCGGGTCACCTTCGAGGACGGGTTCCCGGCCGGTGAGCCGGAGGTGGTCTTCAAGTACCGGGTCCCCGACCTGCAGGCTGCCGCGGAGATGGACGTCCGCCCCCGCATCGAGGGCGAGTACCGGATCAAGTTCAAGGTGGAGGTGCTCCCTCCCAAGGACGCCCCGGGCGGCGTCCGGGTGCTCTACTCGCACAACTGCGAGTTCCCGCTGGGCCACTTCCATGAAGGCGACCAGAAGAAGTTCTCCACTCTGGCGCACGTCCTGCCCGGCCTCGCTCACCTCCGGCACGCGAAGGAGGACACGCTCGCACTGGTGAACCACACCATCGTGGAGGAGGTGCTCCAGGACATCGGGGTCCTCGATTTCGGGAAGGGGATGACGGGCAAGGCCGGCGTCGCACTGTGGCGCGAACGGGGCGATCACGCGCCGCTCGTGGGCGAGTTCGCCTACCAGATGAAGTTCAAGCGCCGGGAGGATCTGCACGACAAGGCCATCAAGCGCTCGGAGCAGTTCTTCGTCTCCCTCCAGCTCGCGACGCCCGACTGGATCCTCCCCGGAGCCACCAAGACCGGCATCGTCTATCGAAAGCAGGGGAATCCCCCCCAGTCGCACGAGTGAGGAGGGGAACGGAATGAGGATCCCGGGGCGCTTCCTGGAGGACGACCTCCTCGGCGTCCGCTTCGCCGTGAACGTCTTCATCGGGACGGCCGTCACCTGGGCCACGCTCCGGGCCCTGGCCGATGCCAATCCCATCTGGGCCATCGCCTCCATGATCGCCTCCTCCGACCCGGTCTGGAACCAGGCCAAGCGGACCTTCCGGGGCCGCACGATGAACGCCGCAGTCGGCTGCGTGGTGGGGCTCGTGTTCCTGCTCGTGGGCGGCCCGCGGGAGTGGAAACTCCCCGTGGCACTCGCGATCTCGGTTCTCCTCTCGATCTACGTGGTCCGTGTCCAGGTGATGTGGCGGCAGGCCCCCATCACGGCCGCCATCGTCATCGCCTCCGGCGTGGCCCACCAGTCGCGCATCGTCGGCATCGAGCACGGCCTGCACAAGGTGGCGGAGGTGATCTTCGGCTGCCTGGTGGGCGTCTCGGTCTCCTGGCTCATGGCCAAGGTCTGGCCGGTCACGCCGCGCGCCGCCGAGGCCCAGCCGTGACGGGCGATCTCGACGGGCGGGTCTTCCTCGTCACCGGCGCGAACACCGGGATCGGGCTCGTCACGGCGGAGTCGCTGGCGCGGCGGGGAGCACACGTCCTCCTGGCCGGGCGGTCGGAGGCGCGCACCCTGCCCGTGGTGGAGGCGATCCGCTCCTCCACCGGGAACCCTCGCGTCGAGTTCCTCCCGCTCGACCTCTCCGACCTGGAGTCGGTCCGGCGGGCCGCCGACCTGTTCCTGGCCCGGGACCTGCCCCTCCACGTTCTCGTGAACAACGCCGGACTGGCCGGGGTGCGTGGACTCACGCCGCAGGGGTTCGAGACGACCTTCGGCACGAACCACCTGGGCCCCTTCCTCTTCACGGTGCTGCTGCTGGGTCGGATGAAGCGGACGGGACATTCACGCATAGTGAATGTCGCGAGCCGGGCCCATCTGAACGCCAGGAGCATCGACTGGGGGGCGCAGCGTCGCCCGGGCAACTCCACCGGAGGCCTGGCCGAGTACTCGGTGTCGAAGCTCTGCAACATCCTCTTCACCGTGGAGCTGGCCCGTCGCCTGTCCGGCAGCGGGGTCTCGGCCTACTCCCTCCACCCGGGCGTGGTGGCCACCGAGATCTGGCGGGAGCTCCCCTGGGGAGTCCGTCACCTGGTGAAGCTCTTCATGATCTCGCCCGAGAAGGGGGCGCGGACGACCCTCTTCTGCGCCACGGCGCCGCTCCCCCAGCTCGAGAACGGGGCCTACTACGACGCCTGCAAGCCGGTACGGCCGGGGCGCGCCGCGCGCGATCCCGACCTGGCGGCCGAACTCTGGCGGCGCAGCGTGGAGTGGACCGGAGCCCCCTCCAGCTCGTAGAGCGGGATGGCGGCGCTGCGCGCGGCCCAGAGTCCGGCACCGATCTGCACGAACCAGGGCTGGAGCCTCTGCCGGTACCAGGCGCCGGTCCGGGCGTGGATCCGCGTGTCGGTCCGAGCGGCGTCCACCACCTCGTCGAGGTCGTGGCGGGTGATGGCCTCGAGATAGAGCAGCCCGCGGCAGGCGGCTCCCAGGTTCTCGATGGCGTCGGCGGCCCCGCGATCGTCGAGGTACTGGAGCACCCCCTGGCAGACGACCAGGTCGAACGAGCGGCGCGGGCGCCACGTCGAGATGTCCCGGAGCTCGTGGCCGAAGCGGCGGCAGGCCCACGGGGAGACGTCGGTGGAGAGGTAGCGAACGGCCGGCCGGTGGCGCCGGAACCACGCCCTCCAGTACCCGGGACCGGCCCCCACCTCGAGCACGGCGCGGATCTCGACGCCGAGCCAGGCGGCCGTGCCGGAGACCCCGGCCGCGAGCCGCCCCACCTGGGGCGCGGAATGCACCCGGTCGGGACCCTGATAGTGGCGACGGTAGTACTCCTCGTCGAATCGCTGGCGATCGGGCATGGCGCGGGAGGAGAGCACGCAGAACCCGGTGGCGCAACGGGGTCACGCCCCGATTCACGGGTTGACGCCCGGTGCCCCAGCCCGGAGAATCCAGGGAAGAACCGACCCTCCGAGGCCCGACCATGAAGAAGATCTTCGCAGCCCTCCTCGTCGCCTCCGCCCTCCCCGCCTGGGGCGCTCCGCCCAACGCAGCCGACGGTGCGGCCGTCTACCAGAAGCACTGCGCCATGTGCCATGGAGCCGGAGGCAAGGGGGACACGGGCGTACCGCCCATCACCGGGAAGAGCACGGCCACCGTGGCGAAGGTCGCAGCGGCGCACCCGCCCCCGGCCGACAAGCTCCAGATCACCCCGGACGACGCGGCGTCGGTGGGTCGGTACGTGTCGAGCCTGAAGAAGTAGCCTCCCGCTCCTCCGGCCAGACCGGCGACGGGGTCACCCCATCGGCGAAGGTGACCTTTCCGACCAGCACGCAGCCCTTCATGCCGGGGCGGCAGTAGGCGTCGTCCACCTTCCGGCAGAGGCCGTCGTGCTCGTGTCGGCAACTCCAGGAACTCACGCCGGGGATCATGCGGTTTCCCCCGAATCCTCGCAACGGGATCCGGCTCTCGACCCGGCAGGAGACTCCATGAACCCCTGGGACGAGAGATTCGCGGGCGACGGCTTCGCCTACGGCACGAGGGCGAGCGGCTGGCTCGTCGAGAACGCCCACCGCATCCGGCGCGACCTCCCGGTCCTCTGCCTGGGCGAGGGTGAGGGGCGCAACGCGGTTCACCTGGCCGGGCTCGGTCTCGACGTGGAGGCCGTGGACGGCTCGGCGGTGGGGCTCGCGAAGGGGGCTCGGCTCGCAGCCTCGCGGCCCCCTGAATCCTTCCTGCCCTTCCTGGCTCCCACGGGTGTAGCGTCGATCACCGAGGAGACACCATGAAGCTGCTGACGAAGGTGAAGAAGGCGTGCTGCACGACCGAGAAGGTCGCGCAGTGCTGCGCCAAGGCCTCCCGACTCGTGTCGGGCTGCCACGACTAGCAACACCCGGGGCGGGCCTCCGGGCCCGCCCCACCCCTTCCCCTCCCCCCATCCCGAGGTATCGCGCCATGAGCGAGTTCGTGCACGAGATCACACAGGGCGATTTCGACGCAAAGGTCACCGCGTCGGGCCTTCCCGTGGTCCTCGACTTCTTCTCCACCGAGTGCCCGCCCTGCGAGGCGCTCGCCCCCAAGTTCGACGCCGTGGCGGAACAGTTCGCCGGCAAGGCCCGGTTCTTCAAGATCTTCCGGCAGGGGAACAAGGACCTCGCCAAGCGGCTCGGCGTCACCGGCAGCCCCACGCTCCTCTTCTTCAAGAGCGGCAAGGAACTGGGCGAGCGGATGAGCGGCGAGGAGATCAAGCGGTCGGCCATCAAGGCGCAGGTCGAGTCACTCCTCGGAGCCTGACCCATGGCCGACAGGTACGACGTGATCATCGTGGGCGCCGGGCCGGCGGGCCTCGCCGCAGCCATCTACGCCTCCCGGGCGCGGCTCCGCACGCTGGTGCTCGACGAGAGCGTGCCGGGCGGCCAGATGAAGACCACCCACAAGGTATCCAACTACCCGGGATTTCCGGAGGACGTGAAGGGAACCGACCTGGCGAAGGCCTTCTCCACTCAGGCGGAGCGGTTCGGGACCCAGATCCGGCGTGCCATCGAGATCACCGGGCACGACCTGTCGGGGCCCATGAAGAGCTTCGAGCTGGACGAGGAGGAGACGGTAGAGGCTCCGGCGGTGATCGTCGCCACCGGAGCGAAGCCCCGGGAGCTGGGCGTCGTCGGCGAGTCGAAGTTCCGCGGCCGCGGCATCTCCTACTGCGCAACTTGCGATGGGGCCTACTTCGAGGGGAAGGAGATCCACGTGATCGGCGGCGGCAACTCGGCCGTCGAGGAGTCCCTCTTCCTCACCCAGTTCGCGAAGAAGGTGACCATCATCCACCAGTTCGACCACTTCCAGGCCGAGCCGGTGAGCGCCGCCGAGGCGCTCTCGAATCCCAAGATCGAGGTGATCTGGGACTCGGAGCCCCGCGCGTTCCTGGGTGAGACGCAGCTCGACAAGTTGCGCATCGAGAACGTGAAGACGAAGGAGGTTCGCGAGCTCGCGACCGAAGGGGTCTTCGTCTTCGTGGGGTACGTGCCCCGCACCGACCTCGTGAAGGGTCTCGTGAAGATGAACCAGTGGGGCTACGTGGAGACCGGCGAGGACATGTCCACCGACATCCCCGGGCTCTACGTGGCCGGCGACATCCGCTCCAAGCAGTTCCGCCAGATCACCACGGCGGTCGCCGACGGCACGGTGGCGGCGCTGGCGGTGCAGAAGTACGTGAAGGCCCACGGGAAGGCCGCCGCGTGAAGGGGTTGCTCACGAAGATCTTCGGCCCCGGTACCCCCAAGGTGATGCCAGTCCACGTGGACGACTCCAACTTCGTGGACGAGGTGAGGCGGTCGAAGGTCCCGGTGGTGCTCGACGTCTGGAGCCCTGGCTGCGGCCCGTGCAAGATGATGGAGCCGGTCGTCGTGTCGCTCGCCACCCGATACCAGGGGAAGATCAAGGTCGCGGAACTCAACGCGGCCGAGTCGGGCGCCACGGCTGCGCGCCTGGGCGTCTCCGGTACACCCACGGTGCTCTTCTTCAAGGGGCACCACGAGGTGGACCGCGTGGTGGGATTCGTCGGAGAGCGGTACCTCACCGAGATCGTGGACAACGAGCTCCTGGGAGCAACTCCGTGAGCAACCCTGATCTCGGCACCGGCCCGTTCGGAGGGGAGGACGGACTCTCGACCCTGTCCCGGGAGGAGCTCATCCGCATCGTCCTCGACGACGCCAAGAACTGGCTCGCCCACGACGGCCTCTGGTTCCAGGCGGTGGAGAAGGCGAGCGGCATGGAGGCGGCCATCGCGGCCGACCGGGCCGCCTGGGAGAAGTTCACCGTCATCGAGGCCAAGCGGATCATGGAGCGGCTGGGGATGGCGCCCGGCGGAGGAATCCCGGCGCTCGTCGAGGCGCTCCGCCACCGGCTCTACGCGCGCCTCAACGTGCAGGAGGTCACCGAGCTCTCCGACACCCGCGCGCTCTTCGTGATGCGCGACTGCCGCGTCCAGTCGGCCCGCAAGCGCAAGGGACTGCCCGACTTCCCCTGCAAGTCGGTGGGAATCGTGGAGTACTCCGAGTTCGCCCGCACCGTGGACCCGCGGATCCGGACCCGCTGCGTGACCTGCCCGCCCGACCCGCACGGGGGCGAGCTCTGGTGCGCCTGGGAGTTCACGCTCGATGAGCCCCGATCCGAATCTCGCTGACGGCATCGCCCGCGCCGCGGCGCACCGCTACGGCGCGCTCTCGACCTCGAAGGAGTCCCTCTCCTGCGGCCGCGCGCTCGACGTGGCCGCCCCGCGCGAGGGGGAGGACGTGATCGACCTGGGCTGCGGGCGAGGCGCCGACGTGGCCCGTGCCGCCGTCCAGGTGGGCGTGCGCGGCACCGCGACCGGCGTGGACGGGAACGAGCGGATGATCGCAGCCGCCGCAGCATCCCTCGGCTCTCACGCCAACGCACGGGTCGTCCAGGGCGACCTCGCCGCCGTGTCGCTCCCCGACGGCTGCGCCGACGTGGTGGTCTCCAACTGCGCCATCAACCACGCGCCCGACAAGGGGGCCGTCTACCGGGAGGTCCACCGGCTGCTCCGGCCCGGAGGGCGCTTCGCGGTCTCGGACATCGTGTCGGAGGAGCCGCTCCCGGACTCCGTCCGGAACGACCCGGCCGCCTGGGCCGCCTGTTACGGGGGCTCGATCCCCGAGGGGGACTACCTGGGCGCCATCGAGGCTGCGGGCTTGCGGGGCATCGAGGTCGTGCGGCGGACCGAGCCCTACGAGAAGGGGGGCGTCCTCATCCGGAGCATCACCGTCACCGGGCGCCGCCCCCCGCAGGAGAATCGATGAGGCTTTCCCGACACGCCATCCTCGCACCCGTGCCGGGGCGCGATCAGGTCCTGCTCGTCCAGCCCCTCACCGGCCAGGCGGCGCTCCTCGAGCCTTCGAACGCCCGGGCGCTCGAAGGGCTCGCCGCCGGCGGCCCGCTGCCCGCCGACCTCCCCGCGGAGACGCTGCGGGAGGCCGGCTTCGTGGTCGACACCGACGATCAGGACCGGGCCTTCGTGGAGGCCGCACGCGCCGAGTGGCGCACCGAGGCTGCGAAGACGCCGACCCAGCTGGTCGTGGTCCCGAGCTTCGGCTGCAACCTGGCCTGCACCTACTGCTACCAGGAGCTCTTCGATCCGGCCGCGGCCGGGCTCATCTCGCCGGAGGCGGTCGAGGCCTTCTTCGCTTACGTAGACCGGCATCACGGGGACGAGTCCCCCCGCCCCTACATCACCCTCTTCGGGGGCGAACCGCTGCGCGACACCCCCGCCCATCACGACCGGATCCGGCGCTTCCTCCAGGGAGCGCGGGCCCGGCGCATGGAGGTCGCGGTGGTGACGAACGGCCACGACCTGGCCGCGTTCCTGCCGCTGCTGTCGGAGGGACCGGTGAAGGAGGTCCAGGTGACGCTGGACGGGCCGGCGGCGCTGCACGACCGGCGCCGGCCGCACGCCGGGGGCACCGGGACGTTCGACCGGATCGTCGCGGGGATCGACGGGCTCGTGGCCGCCGGCATCCCGGTGAACCTGCGCGTCGTCGCCGATCGGGAGAACCTCTCCTCCCTCCCGGAGCTGGCCGCCTTCGCCGCCTCGCACGGGTGGCTCGAGCTCTCCTCCTCGCGGTTCAAGACCCAGATCGGACGGAACTACGAGCTGTTCGGGTGCGCCAGCCGGCAGGAGAAGGGGGCGCTCTTCGACCGGGTGGAGCTATGGGCGCGATACGTCGAGCTCGCCGAGGAGTACCCGCTGCTCCGCAAGTTCCACCAGCCCCGGTTCCACGGCATCGGCCACCTCGCCGACGCGGGTGAGCTGCCTGCTCCCAACTTCGACGCCTGTCCGGCCGCCAAGAAGGAATGGGCCTTCGGACCCGACGGCGGGGTGTTCGGCTGCACCGCCACGGTGGGACACCCCGGGCACCGGCTGGGGAGCTTCTTCCCGCAGGACGCCCGGGACGACGCGGCGATCGCACGCTGGCAGGGGCGCAGCACCCTCACCATCCCCGGTTGCGAGGACTGCGCGGTGGCCCCGGTGTGCGGCGGAGGGTGCGGCGCCATCGCCTGGCGGGAGCACGGCACCCCGGTCGCCCCGGACTGCCGCCCGGTGGCCGCGCTCTACGGCCTCGGCGCCCGCTTCTACGGGCTGGGCGCGTGAGCGGGGCGACACGGTCGTGGGCGGCTCGTGCGGATTTCACGGAGCGTGTGGGTCCGGCGTGGGCGTGGGGATCTTCGTCAGCCTGGCCAGCGGAGCGACGCCGCGCAGCGGCCCGTCCTGGGGACAGGCCAACCGGGCCACCGGCCGCGCCCTCCAGGTGATCGGCGACGTGGGCGGGCCGCGCTGCTGCAAGCGCACCACCTGGCTCGCGCTGCTCTCCGGGATCCGCTTCGCGCGGGAGGAACTGGGCGTGAAGCTCGCCGGCACCGGCCCGCGCTGCGAGTTCCACGGACGGAACGACGACTGCCTCGAGACGGGCTGCCCCTTCTATCCGGCCGGGGCCGGAGCGCCCTGACCCCGGACGGCGGGCCGCTCCATCACGAGCCCCTCCCATCGGGCGAGGTTCGGGAGGCCGAGCGCCGAGGGGCGCAGGTCCGGCGGAAGCTTGCCCACGAAGGAGGCGAGCGCCAGGTCGGCGATGGAGTAGGCGGCGAGGAGGTATCCGCTGGCCTGGACCTTGGCGTCGAGCCCCGCGAGCACCGCGCGGACCGCTCCGCCCGCGGCAGCCTTCTCCTCCGGGGTCCCCCGTGCCAGCTTGAACAGGTGCGGTCCGAGGAGCGCGTTCACCCGCTCGTAGGCGTCCTGCACGGCCTCCCGACCGGCCCCGTCGGGGAGGAGACGCGGTTCGGGGCGGAGCTCTTCCAGGTACTCCAGGATGGCGAGCGATTCGGGGACGATCCGGTCGCCGACGACGAGCACCGGAACGCCCCCCTTCGGGTTCAGGGCGAAGAGTTCGGGGGGCTTCGTGGCGAGATCCACCTCGCGCCCCTGCCAGGGGATCCCCTTCTCGGCCAGGGCTGCCCGGACCCTCATGCAGTACGGGCAGGACCATGCGTGCCAGAGTTCCATGCTTCCCTCCTCACATCCCCGGCAGCCGGGGGACCTGCTTGCGCTTGGACGCCTTGAAGTAGGCGCCCCACCCCTTCTTCATCCAGTGGCCGACGACGGGGAGCGGGATCATCTGCTCCTTCGCCTCGGTGCGGTGCACGAGGGCGGCGCCGTTGCCCATGTCCATGAGGCAGGTGATGGAGACGTGGGGCAGGTAGCTCTCCCGCTCCGGCCTCCCCTCCACCGTCGCCCGGATGTTGCTCGCTGCGACCCTGGACATCACCTCGGCGAGGTGCCCTTGCTTGGCACGCCAGGCCGGACCCTGGAGCGCGGCGGAGTCTCCCACCGCCCAGACCCCAGGAAACCCGGGCACGGCGCAACCGCCGTCGATGGTCACGAAACCGGCCTCGTTCCTGGGCAGGTCGCTGGCCACGAGCATCGGATGGCCACTCTGCGCCGGGACGAAGACCGTCAGGTCGCTCTCGAGCCGCGAGCCGTCCTCGAAGGTCACGGCCCCGCCCGGCTCGAAGCCGGTGATCTTCTTCCCGAACCGCATCTCCACGCCCATCTCGCCCAGCATCTTCTGGATGGCGGCCACGGCCTTCTTGCCCATTCGCTCGCCGGGGCTCGGCATGGGCGCGAAGAAGGCGAGCTGGAACTTCTCCCGGACACCGCGCTTGCGGAGCATGTTCGCGACGTTGAACATCACCTCGAAGACGGGACCGCCCCGGACCGCCGACGGGTCCTTGGGGTTGCCGCCGAATCCCATGGCGATGCGGCCGCCGCCTGCAGCGATCCGCCTCTCGAGCGCCTCGTGGAGCCGGACCGTGCTCTCCGGGCTGCCGGAGAGGCCGAAGGTGTGCTCCACGCCGGGCGGGCGCATCGGCGTTCCGCCGATGGCGATCACGAGATGGTCGGCCGTGAGTTCCCGTCCGTCCACGACCACGGCGCGACGGGCACCCGCCACCGACTCGACCTTTCCCTTCCGGAAGGTGAAACCGTGGCGTGCCGCGACGTCGGCCAGGTCGAGGCAGGTGTCGTCGAACTTCCCCTCCCCTGTCACCACCCAGATGGAGGTCGGGTAGATCCAGAGGAAGGCCCGGTCGGAGACGAGCGTGACCTCGAGCCCCGCCTGGCGGAGGTAGATGGCCGCCTCCAGTCCGGCGAAGCCCCCACCGACGACGAGTGCGGTACCGGACATGGTTCCTCCCTTCAGGCGCGCACGACGGGCAGGCCCGCCAGGCGCCAGGCGATCATCCCGCCCGCGAGCTGGCGGGCGTCATGGCCGGCGTTGCGCAGGAGGCGCACGGCCGGGGGGCTGCGGTGGGCGGAGAGGCAGATGGCGACGATGGGGCGCCCGGCGGGGAGGGACAGCGACGGGATCCTCCCGGCGAGGGAGGTCACCGGCACGTTCACCGCCCCGGCCAGGTGGCCGGTCGCGAACTCGGCCACCGTCCGCACGTCGATGAGCACGGGCTGCTCGGCCCCGGACATGGCCGAGGCGAGGTCGGCCGGGCCGATCTCCGGGACGCTGCCGAAGGGGAGCCACCAGGGAAGTTTCACGCTCCGGTGGGAGCCAGGATATGGTGGAAGGGTTCAACGGAGGCATCCCATGACGCTGGAGCTCACGAAGGTCGAAGTCAGCATCCTCTTGCAGTCGCTGTCCAACTGCCTCGCCACCTGCAAGACCCACGCGGCCAAGGCGTCGGCGAAGTGCCCCGACTGCGATGCGGCGCGCTCGGTGCAGGCGAAGCTCGAGAAGCAGTCGAAGCCGAAGGCGCGCGCCAAGGCCAAGGCCTAGCGAGCGTCACCCGGCGAGCGTCGCCCAGGCGAGCCGGGCAGCGACGCCGAGCAGGAATACCGCGAAGACCCGCGCGAGCACCCTCGTGTGCATCCGGACGGCGAGCTGTGCGCCGGCGAGTGCTCCGACGAGGAAGCCGGCCGCGACCCAGGCCATGATCACCCAGGGGAGCGCGTGGCGCGCGTGGGCGTATGCCAGGACCCCCGGGAGCCCGACCGGTGGCAGCATCACGGCGAGCGTCGTCGCCTGCGCCTCGTGCTGGTCGAGTCGCATGACGCCGAGGAGGAACGGGATCATGATGACCGCTCCTCCCACCCCGAGCAGTCCGGAGAGGAATCCCCCGAGCGCACCGATCCAGACACCGTTCCAGTCGCTCGGGCGGACGGGGACGGCGACCGGTTCGGACCGCGCATCGCCGCGCCCCCGCCTCCACATCCGCACCGCGACGATCACCACGAATCCCGCGAAGATCCCCCGCAGCTGCCGGGCGTCGAGGGCGTTGGCCGCCCAGGCCCCGGGCGCCACGGTGACCACGAACCCGCCGATCATCGCCCCGACGAGCCGCCAGCGGATCTCCACCTTCCGTCGATAGGCGAGCAGCGCCGGCAACCCGATCGGCAGGAGCAGGACCGCGAGCGTGACCCCCTGCGCGTCCTGCTGTCCGAGGCCGAGCAGGAGCCCGAGCGCCGGGACGAGGATGATCCCGCCCCCGACGCCGAACAGGCCCGCGAGGAGCCCACCCAGCATTCCGGCCACGAACCCCACGCCGGAAAGCTAGGGGATCGTGTAGCGGAACGCCACCGTGCCGCTCACCTTGCCCGGTCCCTCGTCCTTCGGGAGCCAGGTGCGCACGTACTCGACCGTCACACCCGTCGGGCTCACGGACACCCGCGTGTATCCGGTGTTGGGGAGCTTGTCTCCGGTGAGGAAGGCGTCGGCGTTGAAGAGCGCGTAGAACGGATCGGCCGGCTCCGGGAGGGTCTGGTAGGTCACGCCGTCGAGCTGCTGGTGCGCCCAGATGTGGTCGTGCCCCTGGAAGAAGATGGTGACGTGGTTCTCGACCATCAACTGGTGGATGGGCAGGTCCCACCCCGGTCGGTTGGTCGGGAAGGCCCACGTTCCGGTGCCGCTCCTGCCGCCCCACTCGTAGTTCCCGGCGAGCTCGACGCCGCCCCGCTGCGTGCCCATCACGTGGTGGGCGAGGACGAACTTCCAGCGGGCCTTGCTCCCGCGGAGCGTGGCCTCGAGCCAGCGGTACTGCTCCTCCCCGTGGGTGACGTCCCAGAGGTTGCTCCGCTTGGCACCCCCGTAGAAGGGGTCGTCCACGCAGATCGCGGAGCCCCAGTACGGGTCGATGACCACGAAGAGTGCGTCGCCCCAGGTCCAGGCGAAGTGGTTCCGCAGCAGTCCGATGTGGGGAACGACCTCGGGGTTGCCGGTGTAGAAGCCGTCGGGGGCTGGCTGGGAGTAGTGGGCGTTGCGTGCATTCTGGGCCCACACCGCCACGTTGTTGGGAGTCCCGTCGAGCAGGTAGCGGGCCGCCTGCTCGTGGTTGCCGTTCACCAGGAATACCGGCGCCGACCGTCCGACGAGCCCCAGCCAGGGGCGCTGCAGCGTGTAGCGCTCCGTCACCTGGGCCTGGGTGACCGTGGCTGGATCGAGGTTGTCGACGCTGAAGTCGTCGCCCATGGCCACGTAGAAGTCGGGCTGGTCGGACGCGGCCGAGCTCAGCGTACGCTGGTAGAGGGTCTCGTCGAACTGGGAGCGTGCACGCTCCGGGTGGGAGTCGCCCTGGAGCGCGAAGGCGAAGGTGCTTCCCGGAGCGCGGGCGGTGTGGAAGCTGGACTCGTCCCCCGCGGCGAAGCCGCCGGCTCCGTCGGCCATGAAATGGAGCCGGTAGAAGTAGCGGGTGTCCGGGACGAGCCCGGTGACGGCGACCTCGACGGGGAACGCCGCCGGAAGGGTCACGAGGGCGGACCAGGCCGTGTAGGTCCCGGAGGTGCTGCCCCACGCCACGTAGATGGTCCCGCGCTGATCGGGGGAGAAGACGTTGGCCTGGACGGAGCTGTCGGTGGGAGAGCCCAGGATCACGTTTCCCAGGAACGCGGGACCCGGGACGCCCGTCGGCCCCGGAGGGCCGGTGGGGCCCGTGGCACCGGTCGGCCCGGTGGAGCCGGATGAACCTCGGCTCGACGAGCCGCACCCCGTCGAGGCGAGGAGCGCCAGCAGCGCGAGCGCCGAAAAGCTGCGGCGGATCGCGATCACTTCGCAGCCGGGCTCGTCGCCGGAGCCGTCACCGTCCAGGTGTCCGCCACCTGTCCGTTCTTCTGGGTGGCGCTCTCGCTGGCAGGGAGCCAGGCGCGAACGTACCTGGCGGTGACCCCGGCCGGGGAGACGGTCACCCGGAGGTGGCCCGAACTGGAGAGGATGGTCCCGGACGCGTAGTGGTACTGCGCCGCGAGCCCCGGCCCGCTCTGGGTGTTGCTGGCGCTCGGCTGGGGGACCTCCTGGTAGACGACGCCGTCGAGGTCCTGCTTCGCGTAGAGATGGTCGTGGCCGTGGAAGACGGCCGTGACCCCGTATTTCACTAATAGTGAATGAATCGGGAGGCTCCAGCCGGGCCTCCGGGTCGCGTAGCCCGCCGTCCCGTCCGCGTTCCTCCCTCCCCACTCGAAGTACGGTGCGGCCTCCGCGCCGCCGCGCATCTGCCCGTCGAGTCCCCCGACCAGGTTGTGGATGAAGACGAACCTGAAGCGGGCGCCGCTCGCGGCCAGGGTGGACTCGAGCCAGCGGTACTGCCGGTCCCCGAGCGTCAGGCTCCATCCGTCCGAACCGGGCTTGGTCGTCGTGTTCCAGAAGGGGTCGAGCACCACGAAGAGGGCGTCGCCCCAGGTCCAGGAGTACCAGGAAGCCCGCTTGCCCACCCAGGGCTCGTCTACCGTGTCGCCGCCGTAGAAGGTGTCTGGAACGGGGTTCAGGTAGTAGGTCTGGCGGGCCTGGGTGGTCC
This sequence comes from uncultured Anaeromyxobacter sp., assembly GCA_903855945.1. Taxonomy (GTDB): domain Bacteria; phylum Myxococcota; class Myxococcia; order Myxococcales; family Anaeromyxobacteraceae; genus CAIOAK01. Next base: position 5,912 of record CAIOAK010000036.1, on the reverse strand, counting down.
AGATCGGCAGGCTCTCCCCGGTCCCGTTGCCGAGCCACCCCGACTCCCCCTCGTGGTTCCCGTTCACGAGGAAGAGGGGAGCCGTCCGGGCGGCGATGCCGAAGTGGGTCCGCTCGTAGACGTACCTGGCCACGACGGTGGGCCGGTCGGGCGCGGCCAGGACCACCGCGGTCAGCGGGGCCGAGTGCTTCTCGCACATGAAGGTGTCGCCCAGGTCCACGTGGAAGTCGGGGGCGTCGGAGAACACGTTCCCGAGCGTGGTCCGGTAGAGATCCAGGTTGGAGTTCTCGTCCAGGTGGGAGTCGGCCTGGACGGTGAACGTGAAGCTGCTTCCCGCCGGTCGCGCGGTGTGGAAGCCCCATTCCGCCGTGACACCCGAGCCCACGCCATCCGCCGACTGGAAGCGGACGCGGTACCGGTAGGCGGTGTCCGGGGCGAGCCCGCCGAACGCGATCACCGTCGGTACGCCCGGCGAGAGGGAGGCCACCGCGGTCTCCCCCGGGTAGGCGCCCGGCGCCGTTCCGTACTGGACGCTGACCGTACCCGACTGGTCGGGCGAGAGGATGCTCACCTTGATCGAGTTCGCCGTGGGGGACCCGAGCAGCACGCTTCCGTGCAGGTCGGCCGGGCCGGTGGGACCGGTGGAGCCCGTCGGGCCGGTGGTACCCGTGCCGCCGCTCGGTCCGGATGACGCGGTGGAACTCCCGCATCCGGCGAGGACGAGGGCCCCCAGGACGAAGATACCGGCGAGGGAGGCGTGTCGGCGGTGCATCAGTAGGTCTCGATGGGCCCGATGGGTGTCAGATCCCGGCCCACCAGGCCCGGGAAGGTCGTTCCATAGCGGGTGACCCGGAATACCGCATTCATGAACTGGTCGGTCCTTCCCGGGTCCACCGGGATGGTGCTTCCCTGGGCCAGGGGCGTCGTGGTGACCGGGTTCAGGTACCGCCAGACCATCTCGCCCGCGGTCGTGACCTCGAAGAGGTTGCCCTTCACACCCTCGGTGATGAGCGTGTTCCCGTTGGGAAGGCGCTGGGCGCCGGAGATCTCGGCGGAGTAGAAGCTCGAGGTCGGGGTGCCCACGTACGTCCAGGTCGGCGAGGTGGGTCCGAAGGCGGCGCCCGTGGCCAGGGTGTAGACGCCGGAGGAATCCACCGGAGGCACGATCTCGTCCGCGGAGGAGTAGCCGCGCCCGATTCCGTTGTTGAAGATCAGGATGTTGCCGGCGCCGGGGAGGCCCGGCTCGATCCAGTGGGTGTGATGCTGCTGGTAGAGCTTCCGGTCGGAGGCGGGGCCCCGATCGTACTGCGCCGAGTAGCCCCAGCGGTACAGGATGTCGCCACCCTTCCCGTACTTGCCGCCGGCGTGGCTGGCGGCCTGTGCGGTGGTCGTCGAGTGGTCGATCACGATGAGTTCACTGTTGCCGCGGACGCTGATCATGATCTGGTCGAACCCGGGGTGGTAGTCGATCCCGTTCACGTGGTTCCAGAACTGGGGGATCTTGCCATTCCCCACTCCGTTCGGGTCGATCAACTCCGGATGGCCGCCCACGACGCCGTAGTTGCTCTTCGTGGCGTCGAAGTCCTGCACCAGGTGATCCCAGATGTGCCATTCCCACACGACCGTGCCGCCGTACGGCCTGGTGGGCTTCACCTCGATCACGTAGTCGGGAAGCATGTAGCCCTGGCCAGCGCCCGAACCGGTGATGCTCACGTCCAGCAGGGCGGGGTTGAAGCCGGCCGCGAGGACGTCCGCGTAGACCTTCTTCTCGGCCACCAGCACCAGCACGTTGCCGTTGGGCAGGACCTTGAAGTCGTGGTGCGCGATGTAGGTGGAGCTGTAGTAGTCGAACGCCCACACCAGGACCCCATCCCAGTCGTACTCCTCGATGCGTCCGCCCTCGCCGCCTCCCGTGGAGGGGCCGGCGTTCGGCATGGCGCTGGCCCGGATCATGTGACCGTTCTCCAGGAGGTAGGACGAACGGCCCGGCTCCCCGGTGGACTTCCATCGGCGGACGTAGTTCCCCGCGTTGTCGAGGAGATAGGTGTAGGTGCTGTGCAGGGGGGACATGAGCGTGTAGCCGGGGTAGGCCTTGCTCGTGTTCTGCAGGAGGCCGATGGTGCGGGTGACGGCCGACTTGTCCGGCCGCACCAGGCGGAAGCCGACCTGGAGCCAGTCGGCGTCGGGGTTGCCGGTGACGAGTGGGCCGCCGAGGGACCAGGAGGGGTTCCGGTTGGAGATCCGGCTGTGCCCGTAGAACTGCTGGCCGCCGCCGTTCCACCAGTTGCCGCCGCGCAGGGCGCGGTAGGCCAGGTTCCCGTGGTCGGCGAAGATGGTGCCCGTCACCGGGCCGGGCGGATCGGTGGTGACGTCGTTGGTGACGCAGTCCTGGTAGTAGGTGGCCGAGTACCAGTCGTTGACCCACTCCCAGACGTTGCCCGACATGTCGTGGAGGCCGAGCGCGTTGGACCCGTCCCGCGTCTGGTAGGTGGCGTCGGCGGCCGGCCAGTTGTGGACGGCCTTGGTCTGGAGCGTTCCGTTGTAGAACCCCACCGGCGTGGTGCGCGGGAATTCAGCGGCCTCCCAGGGATCGCCCGAGCCTTCCCAGTTGGCGATCCGCCCGTCCACGTTGGTGTCCGGAGGGGCCCACGGGAAGAGGTGGGTGGCATTGGTCTGCCCTCCCCGGGCGGCGAACTCCCACTCGGCCTCCGTTGGCAGGCGGTAGCCGTTCCCGGTCATGGCGCAATCACCCGTGGTGAGGTTGTAGCAGGGCACGTAGCCGTCGCGGGTGCTCAGCCAGTTGGCGTAGGCGGCCGCTCCGAACCAGCGGACACCCGTGACCGGGTGGAGTTCCCGTCCGCTGCGCACGACGAACGTCCCACCGGTGAGGGAGATGGTGGAAAGGGGCACGGCCGTCGTCGTGTAGAAGAGGATGTTCGTCCCCCCGGTCGGGTAGACGATTCCCGACCGGACCTCGATCGAGGCCGCGGCCAGGGCGGCGTTCAGGTAGGTGGCGTACTCGGCGTTCGTCACCAGGGTGGTGGCGACGTAGAACGGCGAGAGGGTCACCGTGTGGAGCGGGAGTTCGTCGGTGGGGTGGGCCGGATCGACGAAGTTGAACTGGTCCCCCATCACGTAGCTCCCGCCCGCGACGCGCACGTACTGGGCGGTGGGAGTGCTTGCGGTGACGGTCACGCTCCGGGTCGCGGCGTTCGTCCCGGCGGAGTTTCCAGCCGTCAGGGTCACCGTGAAGGCGCCCGCCGCCGCATAGGCGTGGGTCGGGTTCTGCGACGTGCTGGTCGCGCCGTCCCCGAAGGTCCAGGACCAGGAGGTGGGCGAGTTGGTGGAGGTGTCGGTGAAGGTCACCGTCTGGCCGACCACCGGAGAGGAGGGAGACGAGGTGAAGGCGGCCACCGGGGCACTGCCCGTACCCGGGTCGCCTGAAGGGGCGGAGGAGCTGGACCCGCATGCGCTGCAGAGGGCGCAGATGAGACCCAGGGCGGCGAGACGCTTCGGGACGGGGGAGATCATTCGGTCCAAGGGAACACTCCGGGGCGGAAAAAGTTTCGCCCCAGGAAATATGCAGGGGGCGTGCCGGAGTGAAAGGTCCATGATTCCCAGGCCCCTTGACTCGGCCATCGTGCGGAATCCGCACTCAGGTGCGGACGCTGCAGTCACGGTCCGGCCGTGAAGAACCTCGCCAACGGCCCCCGGGGTACCGAAGGGGCATCGGTCCGGAGTCGCGCGAGCGCCTGCCGCTGGGCCGGGGTCAGGCTCTGGGCCACCTTCGCGAAGGCCCGCGCGTACAGCCAGGAGACCTCGCCGTCGAGCTCGCCGTATCGACGCGAGAGGGCGAGGACGCGCGCCTCATCGGCCCCCTCCCCCTTCAGGAACCGGCGCAGTTCCGTGGCGGCCGAAGCTCCCTGTGAGGAAGGCGAGACCGTCGAACGCGATGGTGTGGAGCTGGGCGCGGTCGGAGGTGGCCTGCTCGATCGAGTAGCTCCCGGGCGGAGGCGGGGGACGACGCTCCTGGGCCGCCGCGGGTCCGGCCACGAAGCTCAGGAGGGCTACGGTGATGATCTCGATCCTCACGGCTCCTCCCCTTTCGACCACGCCCGACGTCACATTCCCTGCCGCGCGTAGACGAACGTGATCTGCCGGCTGGCGAGGGTCAGGCCCGAGATGGCGGCCTCGAGGGCCGGCCCACCGACCTGCGCAGCCGGCACGGAGAAGGACGGCGAGCCGGACAGCGCGTACAGGGTGAAGGTGTAGGTCTTGTCGCCGGGACCCGTGGAGCAGGGGGCGTAGTAGCGGAGGTCCGGTCCGTCGGTGCTCTGGCCGGCGGTCCCGACGCCCGTGGTCCCCTGGGCGAGGGAGGAGACGCTCGAGGGGATGCCGTAGAGCACCCAGTTGTACTTCGTGCCGTCGTTGGCGATGGTGGTGAGCGTCAGGGCGTACTCGGTCGTGCCCGCGGGCGCGCCCGACCAGGAGAGCGCGGGGCTCACGCTCGACCCGTCGCAGGTGTAGGTGCTCGCGAGCCTGCCGCCGTCCGTGAAGGCGGAGCTCGAGAAGGCGAAGGAGGAGGAGCCGAACAGGAAGTCGGTGTTCTCGATGACCGGGGGAGAGGAGAGCGGTGCCGAGTAGAGGTAGCCGTTGCCGCAGGTGGCGTCGTAGTCGGGCGAGCCGCCCGTCTCCGCCGTGGCGGTCTTTCGAAGCGCGAGGAGCGTCGCCTTCTGGGCGCTGGTGAGGGAGGCCGCCACCTCGGAGAAGGCGGTCGCGTAGAAGTAGGAGATCTCGCCGTCGAGCTCGCCGTACTGCCGGGACAGCGTGAGCACCGTGGCCTCGTCCACCGCGCTGCCCGACGACAGCAGCTTCCGCAGCGCCACGGAGAGCTGGTCCCGCTTGGCGACGAGTGCGAGGAGGTCGCTCTTCTGCTGGGTGACGAGCCCGGTGATCTTCGCCTTCTGCGTCGTGTCGAGGGCGGCGAGGAACGCGTCCCCCATCTCCGCCGTCATGTTGGAACTGATGGTGTAGTTCGGGTTGTGCATCGCCTTCACGTCCTTCATGAAGAACGAGCCGAAGTAGGTGCCCTGCCGCTCCGGACAGAAGTAGACGTCGGAGGCGACGTCGCCCACGTACCAGGCCAGCATCTCGCCGGCGTAGGTGCGCAGCTGCACGCTGTACTGCCCGTAGGTCTGGAGCGCGGAGGGCTCCGAGGAGGGCTGCTTCCAGTCGGCTGCCCCCTTCCCCTTCATCGCGTCGAGAACCGCCTTCTGGGTGGCGTCCATGGAACCGAGCACGCTCGAGTAGGCCGTCGCCCGCAGCCAGCTCATCTGCCCGTCGATGGCGAAGAGCGACGCGGAGTAGGCCTTGACGGCGTCGCGACTCAGGCCGGTGGCGCCCGACGGCACGTCGCCGTCGGCCAGGCGGCGGAACGCCCTGGCGAGGGGGAATCGCGCGTATCCGTAGGCATCCGACAGCGCCTGCTCCTCCTGGGCGAGCGTGACGAAGGTCCGGATCTGGGCGTCCGTGAGAACGGCGAGAACGGGGTCGGCGGAGAGGGTCGTGAACTCGGTGTTGTGCCCGAGGTTGGAGGGGTCGTTGTCCCGCAGGTACTGGAAGCCGAAGAAGTCGGCCACCTTCCCGGGAGGGTAGAAGGTCTGGGCGCAGAAGCTCCCGGTCACGAAGGCGAGGCCGTCGAAGGCGATGGTCGCCGACTGGGCCTGGTCGGAGATGGTCTGATCGATGGTCATACCGGTGCCGCCGCCACCGCCACCGCCGACAGTCACGCTCTTGGTCACACTGCTGGAGCCTCCCGCATTGGTTGCCTTGAGAGTGACGCTGAACGTACCCGCGGGTGCATAGACGTGGGTCGGGTTCTTGAGCGTGCTCGTGCTGCCATCGCCAAAGGT
>CAIOAK010000035.1 GCA_903855945.1 uncultured Anaeromyxobacter sp. | reverse complement strand
GCTCCTGCTCGCCCTGAAGGGCTCGCTGCTAATTGACGAATCGTCTCGTCCCCACGCTCGCCAGCATCGCCAGCGCCGTGTACACGACGAGCACAGACGTCCTGCCGTAGCTCATGAGCGGCAGCGGCACGCCCACGACCGGCATCACCCCCGTCACCATCCCCATGTTGACGAAGACGTGCCAGAAGAGGAGCGCCGTGGCCCCCACCGCCACGAGCTGGCCGAAGCGGTCGCGCGCGTGGAGCGCGATGGTGATGCCCGAACCCACCAGTCCGAAGTAGAGGGCGAGGAGCAGCAGCGCCCCGAAGAATCCGTGCTCCTCGGCCCACACCGAGAAGATGAAGTCGGTGTGCTGCTCCGGGAGGAACGAGAGCAAGGTCTGGGTGCCCTGCCCCCATCCCTTCCCCAGGGCCTGCCCCGAGCCCACCGCGATCATGGACTGCGTGGCGTGGTAGCCCGCCCCGAGCACGTCCCCCTCGGGGTTCAGGAACACCTCCACCCGCTTCCGCTGGTAGGGCTTCAGGTGGGGCCAGGCCGCCACCGCGGTGAGCGTCACGGCGGTGGCCAGGACGACGAGCGTCTTCCAGCGCACCCCGGCGAAGAGGATCATCGTGGCGCCGATCGCCACCACGATGAGCGCCGTCCCCAGGTCGGGCTGCCGCTGCACGAGCAGCGCCGGAAGGAGCACGATGGCGGCGGGGATGGCGATGCCCGCCAGGCCGCGCGGGCCCTTGCGAGGGTCGCTCTCCCGGTCGGAGGAGAACCAGCGTGCCAGCGCCAGGATGACCGCGATCTTGGCCACCTCCGACGGCTGGAAGTTCACCGGGCCGAAGGCGAGCCAGCGCCGGGCCCCCATCACCACACGCCCCTTCCAGAGGACGAGGAGGAGGAGCAACACCACCACGCCGTAGAGAACCCACGCCCCCTGCCGGAAGACCCGGTAGTCCACGAGCACCACCGCGAGCGCGAGCACCAGGCCCACCCCCATCCAGGTGGCCTGGGTGACCCAGATGCCGGCCATGGAGCTGCGCGCCGCCGAGGCCAGGTTCCAGACGCCCAGGAGCGAGATGGAGAGCGCGAGGACCGCCAGGTGCCACGGGAAGCGGGCCAGCGTGCGCTGCCGCGGGCTGCCCAGGCTGGCGAGGCCGGAGACGTCAAGCGCCACGGCGACCCTCCGGAGGCAGGGCCAGCAGCGCACGGGCCGGCTTCTGCTCCTTGCCGGGCGCCGCGGGAGGCGGGGGCGCCGGCACCGGCGGGGCGGCAGCCGGGCGCTGCACGCCGTCGCGGGCCCGGGCGTCCTCCTCCTTCAGCTCGAGCCACTTCCGCACCACCGCCGACGCGGTGGGGGCCGCGTTCGAGGAGCCGAAGCCGGAGTGCTCGTTCAGGACCACCACCACGATCTCCGGGTCGTCGGCCGGCGCGAAGGCCGCGAACCAGGCATGGTCCCGCTGGAAGTAGGTCACCTGGGACGCCTTGAGCCGCTTCGCGCCCAGCTTCACCACCTGTGCAGTGCCGGTCTTGCCGGCCATGACCGTGTCCTTCAGGCGGGCCCCGTAGGCGGTCCCGAAGGGCTGGTTGACCGCGGCGAGCAGCCCCTTCATGACCGCCTCGCGGGTCTCGGCCTTCACCGGGAGTATACCTCGGACCTCGGGGGCGAAGGCCTGCTTCACGTCCCCCTTCGGGTCCTCCACGCGCAGCACCACCTGCGGCTTCCAGACCTTCCCGGTGGCCAGCGCCGCGTAGAGCACGAGCTGCTGCAGCGGCGTGACGTTCACGTCCCCCTGCCCGATGGCGACGTTGAGGGACATGCCGTGCTGGTGCCCGCCCGGGAGGCGCGCGTCGTGCCAGGCCTCGTCGGGCATGACGCCCGGGATCTCGCCGGGCATGTCGAGGCCGGTGGGCTTGCCGAGCCCGAGCAGGTGGCCCCACTTCGCGATCTTGTCGGTGCCCATCCGGTCGCCGAGTGAGTAGAAGAAGACGTCGCAGCTCGCCCCCAGCGCGTGCTCCAGGTCGACGTGGCCGTGACCGGTCTCCTTGTCGCAGCGCCAGCTGTGGCCGCCGAGCGTGTAGCGGCCGGGGCAATAGACCGTGCCGCCCGGGTGCAGGGCCCCCTCCTCCAGCGCGGCGATGGCGGTCACCACCTTGAAGGTGCTGCCCGGGTGGTAGTGCTGCTGGATGGCCCGGAAGAGCTCGGGCTGCAGCGGGTCGGAGCGGATCGCCGCCAGCTCGGCCCGGGAGATGCGGCCGGCCATCTTGTTGGGATCGACGGCGGGCCGGTCCACGAGCGCCAGGATGAACCCGGTGCGGGCGTCCATGGCGAGCACCGTCCCGGCCGTGGCCGGGAAGGTCTTCTCGGCGAACTCCTGCAGGCGCCAGTCGAGGGAGAGGATCAGGTTGTTGCCCGGGTAGGAGGGCTCGAAGCGCTGATCCTCGGGGATGAGATCGCTGTCCCGCTTGGCGTTGCCGCGCGCGTCCACCACCACCCGCTGCGTTCCGTCCAGCCCGCGCAGCTCGCGCTCGAAGCGCCGCTCGAGCCCCCGTCGCCCCACGAAGTCGCGGGGCAGGTAGGCGTGCTGCTCGCTGCCGGAGGCCTCGAGCTCGGCGTTGAGCTTGGCGATCTCCTCTCCGCCGACCTCGTTCATGTAGCCCATGAGGTGGGAGGCCCAGACCCCGTGCCGGTAGCTCCGGTGCGGCGTGGGCGTCACGTCCACGGCACCGGAGAGCTCGATGCGGTTCGCCTCCACCACGTCGAGCTCGTCGCGCGAGATGTCCACCTTGACCGTGAAGGGGCGGAAGCGGATGAGGCCGCGGGCGGTGCGGAGGTGCTCGCGGACCCGCTGCTCCTCGTCGAAGGAGAGGGAGAGCAGCGTGGCGAGCCGCCCCACCACCTCGTCGCAGCCCTTCCCGCAGAAGTAGGGGATGAGCACCACGTCGTAGCTGGGGCGCGAGTCGACGAGCACGGTGCGGTTGCGGTCGAGGAACAGCCCGCGGTCGGCCGGGACGCGCAGCTCCTTGATGAAGTTCTCCTCCGCCTTGGTCCGGAACTCCTCGCCGCGCAGCAGCTGGAGCTGGTAGAGGCGCGAGAGGAGGATGACGAAGGCCAGGCCTGCGAGCGCGGCCATCCAGAGCAGCCTCCGGTGGTCGTCGAAGCGGGGCGCGCCGGGCGTCAGACTCATGGCCGGACCCTCACCGGAGCACCCCGGCCGGCTCACGCTGGGCCGTCACGAGCAGGCGATCGAGGACCCATCGGATGGGAGGTGCGGCGAGGCCGGTGAGGAGCGCCTCCACCAGGACCCGCCCGAGCAGCCCCCATCCGGGAGCAGCGCCCTCCGGGGCGACGTAGCGGAGCAGCAGGACCGCCCCGAAACCCATCGCGAAGGTGGCCAGGGCCGAGAGGATCGTGAACCCGAGCGTGCTGCGCGCGTCGAACGGGCTGGCCGCGACGCGCACCCCGAGGAACACGACCACGGAGAGGAAGGTGACCAGCCCCCAGGGCCCACCCGCGGCGCCGTCGAGCAGGATCCCCACCACGGCCGCACCGATCGCGCCCTCCATCACCCCGGTCTCGAGCCCCAGCCAGACCAGGAGCGGGACGGCCAGCGCCACCGAGATCGCGCCGCCGGCGAGCTGCCGCGTGACGGAGGCTCCCACCGCCACGAGCACGAGCGTGGCGACGGCCGCCAGCGGGATGCGAAGCCAGACCCTCATCGCGCGGGCGCCTGCGCCGCGGGCTGCGCGCCCGGGGGATCGGCCGAGACGAGCACCATCACCTCCTCGACCCGGTTCACATCGACGGCGGGGTTCACCTCGGAGGCCTGGTAGAGCCCGTGCCCACCCCGCTTCACCTGGTGGACGACCCCGACCGGCAGGCCGCGGGGGAAGACGCCGTCGGTGCCGGAGGTGACGAGCTCGTCCCCCTCGATGAGATCGTCGGAGCGCAGCGCGTACTCGAGGCGGCAGGGGCCGGGTGCGCCCTGCCCGCGCACGTTGGCGCGGGCGCGGGAACGCTCGACGCGGACGGCGATGGAGCTGTTCCGGTCGGAGAGCAGGAGGACGTCGGCGGCGTGGGGCGTGAGGGTGTGCACCCGCCCGAGGACGCCCGCGGCGGTGACCACCGGCATCATCTTGCGAATGCCGTCCTCGCTCCCCCGGTCGATGGTGACGAGCTGCAGCCCCTTGGGATCCATGCGGGTGCCGATGACCTTGGCCCCCACCGCCCGCACGTCGGGGCGGGACTTCACGAAGAGGAGAAGCTGCGAGAGCCGCTCGTTCTCCGCCTGGAGCTGGGACAGCTCGGCGTTCTCGGCCCGGAGCTCATTCACTGTGCGTGAAAGGTCCCGCGCGCTGTTCTCGACGCCGCGGAGCCAGACGTACCGCTGCCAGCCCTCGAGGACGCCGGTCACGGCCCAGTCCACGCCCTTCTCGATGGGCCAGGTGGCCACCAGAACGAAGCGGTCGAGCGCGGTCCGGTCACCCGGGTGGCGCGCATGGGCGAGGAACACGCCCAGGGGGACCACGACGAGCACCGCCACGACGATGACTTCCCGATATCGCCTGAGTAATGAGAACAAATCGGCTCCTGCCCCGCCGCCACCCGTCAGCGCCCGAAAACCCTTGCATTTTAGCGCCTGTCGACCTACTTGTTCAACCCCGCCGAGGCCGCCTGCGGCGGCCTCGATCCATTTCCGGGAGCGTTCTACCTCATGCTGGACATCCTCCGCTCGAAGAGCCGCAGCGTCCTCACCTACGTGCTCTTTGGAATCATCATCGTGGTCTTCGTGGTCAGCTTCGGCCCGGGCTCCCAGGGATGCCAGGTGGAGGGGCTCTCGGCCCATTCCGCCGTAGAGGTCGACGGGTACGTCGTGACCCCGGCCGATTACGACGAGGCCTACGGGAACCTCTTCCGCACCTACCAGGCCCGGATGGGCCAGACCTTCACCCGCGAACTGGCCGACCAGCTCGGGCTGCGCAACGTCGCCATGAACCAGCTCGTCGACCGGGTGCTGGTGGTCCAGGAGGCGCGGCGGCGCGGGCTCGTGGTGGGTCCGGACGAGGTGAACAAGGTCGTCTGGGCGATCCCGGGCTTCCAGGACCCCGACGGCAAGTTCAACATCGACACCTACCGCCGGGCCGTCCGCCAGGCCTACGGCTCGGAGGGTCGCTTCGAGGAGAAGGTGGTCGAGGACCTGCTCTTCACGAAGATGCTGGCGCTGCTCCGGGAGAGCGCCCTCGTCTCCGACGAGGAGGTCCGGGCCGCCTGGTCCACCGACAACGACCGGGTCGATCTCGAGTACATCCGCTTCCCGGTCGCGGCGGCGCGCAAGGAGGTCAAGGTCACCGACGCCGAGGTGTCGGCCCTCCTCCAGAAGGACGCGGCCCGGGTCCAGAAGGCCTACGCGGCCAGCTCCGCCCGCTACGACCGGAAGAAGCAGGTGAAGGCGCGCCACATCCTGGTTCGCGTCCCCGAGGGCGCCCCCGCCGCCCAGGACGACGAGGCCAAGCAGAAGGCGGCCGGGTACGCGGAACGGGTGAAGAAGGAGCCCTTCGCCGACGTGGCTCGCCAAGTCTCCGAGGACACCGCCACCCGCGAAAAGGGCGGCGACCTGGGCACGTTCGGCCCCGGGCTCATGGCGAAGCCCTTCGAGGACGCTGCCTTCGCGCTCAAGCCCGGCGAGGTCTCCGCTCCGGTCCGCACCCGCTTCGGCTGGCACGTGATCCTCGTGGAGGGCGTGCAGGAGGCGCGCGTGGTCCCGCTCGCCGAGGTCGAGAAGGAGCTGGCCCGCGAGATCCTGGAGATCGAGGGGGCCGAGAAGATCGTCGACCGGCGCGCCCGCGAGGCGCTCGCCCAGGCGAAGAGCGGCAAGAAGCTCGAGGTGCTCTTCCCCGCACCGAAGGCCGGCGCGAAGCCCGCCGCCACCCTGGGCGGCGAGCCGCTCGTGGCCCGCGACACCGGCCCGTTCAGCCCCACCGGCAACACCGCCCCGGGCATCGGCGACGTCCCCGCGCTCCTCGCCGCGGCCGGCGCCGCCACCGCGGCCGGTCAGGTGCTGCCCGCCGTCTACCCGACCCCCTCAGGCCCCGTGGTGGCCCAGGTGAAGGAGCGGCAGCGCCCCGACCCTGCGAAGTACGCCAGCCAGCGCGAGGAGATCGCGTCGCGGCTCGGCTCCCGTCGGCAGACCGAGGTGGAGACCGCCTGGCTGAAGACCTTGCGCGACGCAGCCAAGGTCAAGGTGAACGACGCCCTCTTGCGGACCGCCTCGGCGGCACCCGCGCAGTAGCCCGGAGGCCCGTCAGGCCGGGACCGGCGGGGAACGCCCGTCGTCCCCGGCCTGTGCCACCGCGTTCCGCGTCGTCGCCTTGACCCGGTACATGGCCGCGTCGGCTGCCTGGACCACCTCCCCGGCGGAGTCGCCGTCGTCCGGGCAGGTCGCGACCCCGAAGCTCGCCGTGACGCCGAGGCCCGGGGGGGACGAGGCGAGGAACCGGGTCTCGGCCAGCCTGGCCCGGATGCGCTCCGCCGCCGCGCGCGCGACGCCCTGGTCGGTCTCGGGGAGCAGCACCACGAACTCGTCGCCGCCGTAGCGCACCGGCACGTCGATGGTCCGGATGGCGGATCGAAGCAACTGCCCCACCTCGAGCAGCACCTGGCTGCCGGCCTGGTGTCCCCAGGTGTCGTTCACCCGCTTGAAGTGGTCGAGGTCGATGAAGATGATCGAGAAGGGGCGTCGCGTGCGGGAGGTTCGCTCCACCTCCTGCTCGAGCTGATGCCACATGTGGCGCGAGTTGAAGAGGCCCGTGTGCTCGTCGCGCAGCGTGAGCTCCCGGATCCGCTCGTAGGCCCGCGCGTTGTCGATGGCGATGGCCGCGTAGTCGGCGAGGGCCTCCAGCGTGCGCTGGTCGGACGGGTCGAAGGGATGGCCGCCGCGGGGGTTCACGAGTTCCACCACCCCGAGCACACGCCCCTTCGACCGCAGCGGCACGGCGAGCAGGCTGCCGGTCACGATGCCCGAGGCGTCGTCGAAACGGGCGGCGAAGCGCGGGTCGGCCCTCACGTCGGGAACGAGCAGCGGCTCACCGGTTGCGGCCACGCTGCCGGCCACCCCCTCCCCCACGGGCAGGCGCAGATCCTTCAGCCGGTCGGCTCCCTCCCCGACCGCGATCTGGAAGCGGAGCTCCTGGCGTTCCTCGTCGACGAGGAGCAGCGACCAGTGACCCGGGCGCAGCACCTCGCTCACCTTCTGCATGATGAGCGAGAGCACCTCGTCGATGTCGAGGGTCCCGGCGAGCGTCCGACCGATGTCGTTGAAGGCCTGGAGCTGCTGCACCTTTCGCTCCAGCTCGGCCAGCAGGTCGGGGGGCTCCATGGTCGAGGATCGTGGTAGCAATACGATCGGTCCTGCGTCAAATGCGCCTCGTCCTCGCCTCCCAGAGCCCGCGCCGTCGGGAACTGCTCACCTCCGTCGGGCTCGTCCCCGAGGTGCGGGTCGCCCCGGTGGACGAGACGGTCCGGCGGGGGGAGGCGGCCGTGGCCTACGTCCGCCGCCTGGCCCGGGAGAAGGGGGGCGCGGTGCGGAGCTCCGCCGGCGAGCTCGTTCTGGCGGCCGACACGGCGGTGGTGCTGGGCACCGAGATCCTGGGGAAGCCCCGCGACGAGGAGGATGCCCGACGGATGCTCCGGGCGCTCTCGGGCCGGACCCACGTGGTCGCGACGGGCGTCCACGGCCGGGCGGAGCGCGGCGGGGAGGGACCGGCGGAGGAGACCCTCGACGTCTCGTCCGCGGTGCGCTTCGCCACCCTCTCGGAGGATCGGATCGCCTGGTACGTGGCCACCGGGGAGCCGCTCGACAAGGCGGGGGCCTACGCGGTGCAGGGGATCGGAGGGTCGCTGGTCCGCGGCGTGGCCGGCAGCGTCACCAACGTGGTCGGACTGCCGCTCGCGGAGACCCTCTCGCTCCTGGGTCGGCTCGGCCTCGCCCTTCCCTGGGTGACCCGGTGAGCGAGGGAACCATCGCCACGCGGCTGGAGGCGATCCGGCGCACCGTGCCAGCCGGCGTGACGCTCGTGGCCGTCTCCAAGTCGCAGCCGGCCGACGCCATCCGCGAGGCCCACGCCGCCGGGCAGCGGGACTTCGGCGAGAACTACGTCCAGGAGTGGCGGGAGAAGGCCGAGGCGCTCGCCGACCTGGACGGGCTCCGCTGGCACTTCATCGGCTCCCTCCAGACCAACAAGGTGAAGTACCTCGCGGGCCGGGTCGCGATGGTCCACACGGTGGACCGGGAGGAGCTGGGGCGGGAGATCGCCCGGCGCTGGGAGCGGGCCGGCGCGCGGGCACCGATACTCGTGGAGGTGAACGTCGGGGGCGAGCTCTCGAAGGGGGGCTGCGACCCTGCGGCCGCGCCGGCGCTCGTGGAGCTCCTCCGGGGGCTCCCGTCCCTCGACGTCGTCGGGCTCACCTGCATCCCTCCTCCCGACGACGACCCGCGCCCCCACTTCCGGGCGTTGCGGGCGATGCGCGAAGGGCTCGGGCTCCGGGAGCTCTCCATGGGGATGAGCAGCGACTATCCCGTGGCGATCGAGGAGGGCGCGACGCTCGTGCGGGTGGGGACCGCCATCTTCGGCGAGCGGATCCGCCGGGCCTGAGCCGAGTCACACCTCCCGGAGCCGCAGCCTCCCCTCGTCGCTCACCGACACCCTGAATTCCGCTCCGCAGTAGTAGCAGAGGACCTCGGCTCCATCGCCGAAGGGGTCGTCGTACGGGTTGTTGGCGCTGCAGGACGGGCAGTCGAAGTCGCCGAAGGTCCGCCTCCGTCCGGCCTTCTCGGCAGCGCCGATCGGGTCGTCGTCCACGCCGTGCGGGTCGTAGGTCACGGGGAGAGCGTAGCCATTCCCCGCCCCGGCGGGCAACTGGCGCGCAACGATCCGGCTTCCCCGCTATCCTGTGGCGCGGAGGTCCGCGTGATCGTCGTCGCCGCACTCGCATCGCTCCTCGTCACCGCCGAACCGTGCGTCCCGCCCGCCCTGCGCCCGGGCCCCCCGCCCTGGAAGTCCGGCGAGGTCCTCCACTACGACCTCGAGGTGATGGGGATGGTGAAGGCGGGGGTGCTCTCCTTCGAGGCGGGGCGCCCGATGTTCGACGGCACCCAGATCCCGCTCAAGGCCAAGGTCCGCAACACCTCGGTCTTCGCCAAGATCCGGCGAATCGTGGGAACGGCCTTCTCCTGGGTGGACGCGAAGACGCTGCTCCCCGAGCGAGCGCGCGACGACGTGCTCGAGGACGGCGTGAAGAAGACGAGCGACGCGCGGATGCGGGCCGAACCGGGCGCGCTCGTCATCGAGACCGACTTCGGCGGGCAGAAGGGCTCGACCCGCTACGAGCGGCACGGCGACGCGCTCGACGCCCTCTCGGCCGCCTACTACCTGCGCGCCGCCGACCTGAAGCCCGGCCAGGAGCTCTGCTTCGAGGTGGTGGGGCTGCGCCGGTTCTGGACGTTCCGGGGCAAGGTGTCGGCGAAGCCGGAGCGGGTGGACTGCCCCGGAGGGCTCTTCGACACGCTGCGGGTCGAGGGAACCATCGAGAGGATGGACAAGCCCGGCACGAAGCGGCCGCTCTACGTCTGGATCTCCACCGACCCCCACCGGATCCTGGTGGGGGCGGTCAGCGAGATCGAGCTGGGTCCGGCGTCGGCGCTCCTGTCGAAGCCGCCGTGACGCGGCTCGGGAGGCCCGGCGCTAGATGAGGCCGCGGGAGCGGCGCAGGAGCTCGATGGTCTTCCCGAACTCGATGTCCCAGGCGGTGGTGCCCTCCTGGAGGTGCTTCAGCCGGGCCCGGGCCTCGCGGTCGATCTCGTCGTCGACGTCGAGGTGGCGCTTGAAGATCCCGAAGATCTTCTTCCGCAGCGCCTGATCGTCGGAGAAGACCTCCTCGACGTTCCGGGAGACGAGCAGTTGCTCCATCATCTGGCCGATGGCGTACTCGATGCCCTCGTCGCCCATCTTGAAGCCGCGGACGTCGGCCATCTCCCGCTTCACCTGGTTGAATCGGGACTGGTCGTAACCGCGACGCTCGAGGGCCTCCCGGGTAGCGGCGTTCACCCGCTCCTCGGCGGCCAGGTATTCCTTCATGACCGAGGCCATGTCCATCTCGGCGTCGGCGATCCGCATGGTCTCCACCTCGACGTCGCCGTCCTGCATCAGGGTCTGGACGACCTCGCGGGCGATGGTGGGGATGACCTTCGGATAAAGGCGCATTTTCGTCTTTCCTCGCGGCGCGGGTCTACCGCGCCCGAGCCACGTGAAGTCAAGGATCTACAAGGGCTTTCCCTATAGACTCCGGTGCCCTTCCAGGGCAAGGAAAAAGGGGTCGCACGCCCGTCTCGGGTCGGGACCCCTTTTTTCTGGACGGCGCGGGCGCCGGCTCAGGAGGCGTAGATCTTCATCACCTCGTCGAGGAGCTTCAGGGCGTCGGCGCGGGGGCGCTGGAAGGCATTTCGACCCATGATCGAGCCGAAGGAGCCACCCTCCTTCAGGCCGCGGATCTCGGCCAGGACCTCCTCGGTCCCCTTCGCCTCGCCGCCCGAGAAGATGACGATGCGCTTGCCGTTGAAGGCGCTCTGGATGACGTGGCGCACCCGATCCGCCAGAGTCTTCGTGGGGATGGCATACTTCTCGAAGACCTTCTTGGCCTCGGCCCCCTCGACCAGGTCCTTCGGGGGCTTCACCTTGATGACATGGGCGCCGAGCTGGGCGGCGATCTGGGCGGCGTAGGCGGCGATGTCCACCGCCGTCTCGCCGTCCTTGGAAACGCCGGCCCCACGCGGGTAGCTCCAGACCACCACGGCGAGACCCTTGCGCTTCGCCTCCTCGGTGAGGGCCCGCAGGTCCTCGTACTGGCGATTCCGGGCGCCGGAGCCGGGGTAGATGGTGTAGCCGATGGCGGCGCACCCGAGCCGCAGCGCCTCGTCGACCGAGCCGGTGATGGCGGAGATGGGCTGGTCCATCTTGGCGAGGCTGTCGGAGTTGTTGAGCTTGAGGATGAGCGGGATCTGGCCGGCGAACTTGGCGGCGCCGGCCTCGAGGAACCCGAGCGGCGCGGCGTAGGCGTTGCAGCCCGCGTCGATGGCGAGCTGGAAGTGGTAGTCGGGGTCGTAGCCGGCGGGGTTCGGTGCGAAGGAGCGGGCCGGGCCGTGCTCGAAGCCCTGGTCCACCGGGAGGATGACGAACTTGCCGGTGCCGCCGAGCTTGCCGGTGCCGAGGAGCCGCGCCAGGTTGGTGAGCGTCCCGGGGCTGTCGGAGGAGTACCAGGAGAGGATTTCCTTCACGCGCGGTGTGATCTTCATCGTCGGCCTCGAGGGGGGTAGGGGGAATGTGGACACGGGCCCCCGGAGGGGCCCGGCTTTTGGGTTATATCACGCCGGACCCGGCCCGGCAGTTCCGAAGCAGCGGGCCGTGTAGCCGCACCCCTCGCCCCGGCAACGCGCCTCGTCGCGTCCCAGGGCGGCCGGGGAGAGGTCGCGGCCGTCGCCCCGGACGGCGCCGAGGGCGAGCTCCGGTGCGGAAGTTGCGAGTTGCGCGAGCGCCTCCGGGGAAGGGGTCACGTCCACCTCGGCGTGGGGGCGCAGGTAGTGGAGGACGGCCCGGACCGCCCTCCCCGGGAAGGCCCGGCCCGCGGCGAGCGCGTAGGCGGCGAGCTGCAACCGGTACCGCTCCTCGCCGCCCGGATGGTGGCGTGCGTACTTGAAGTCGAGGATCTCGACCTCCCCCGGCCCGACCACGAGCGCGTCGATGGCACCGTCGAGGTAGCAGGTGGGCTCTCCGTCGAGCCGGAGCAGGAAGGGCAGCTCCCGGCGAAGCCGTCCGGCGCGGGCCGCCGCGGCGAGCCGCTCCCCGACGGACGTCGCGAGGAAGCGCTCCAGGTCCAGGACGATGTCGCGGACCGGCGGGCGGCGCGGGTCCTCCCCCCGGCGGGCTGCGGCCGCCTCGAGGAGCACAGGCCATCCGGTGGACGGCGCCGCGAGATCGACCTCGGCGAGGAGCGCGTGGGCGAGCGTGCCCCGGACGGTGGCCCGGTCCGGATCGTCCCCTCCGTCCAGGTCGGGACGTGGCTCGGGGAGCTTCATCCGGTTCGCGAGCCAGTGGCGCAGCGGGCAGCGGGCGAACTCCGCCAGCGCCGTGACGGAGACGCGCAGCGGCTGGGGCGGCGGCGGCGCGCGGAGCGCGGGAGTGGAGATCTCCCCCGCGGGCTCGAGCCCGTGCGGCGCGGCGGGCGGTGGAACGATCGGCGGCGCCGATGTCCGCACGAGCCAGGTCTCGGGTATGCCGGAGATGGCGTCGGCCCAGGTTCCGGCCGTGGAGCGCCCCTCGGCGCCCGAGAGGACGAGCCGTTCCTTGGCCCTGGTGAGCGCGACGTAGAGCAGGCGCCGGGACTCGGCCGCCTCGGCCGCTGCCGTCGCCGCTCGGAGGCGCGCCGTCGTGGCGGTCTCCTCCGCCCCGTCCCCCTCCTCGAGGTAGAGCGGAACCGCCACACGCCCCTGCTCGTCGAGGGCCGGGCGCTTCGTCGCGGAGGGAGGGCGCGCGGAGAGCTCGGGAACGAAGACCACCGGCCATTCGAGCCCCTTCGCCTGGTGCACGGTGAGCACCGAGACGGCGTCCCCCTCGGCGACGTCGGCCTCGGGCTCCCGCGGTGGGCGGAGCGCCATCCGGCGCAGCCGCTCGGCCAGGTCGGCCGGGGTGGCGCCGCGCGCCCCCTCTCGCCGGGACAGCGCGAGCGCCTTGCGGAGGTTGCCGGCGCGTCGTTCGCCGTCGGGCCCGGCGAGGAGCGCCGCCTCCAGATCGAGGTGGCGGGCCGCGCGCTCGAGCAGCTCTCCGACGTCGAGCCTGCGCCGCCCCTGGCGCGCCTGTCGCCAGGCGTGGAGGAAGCGTTCCAGCCGCGCGCCCTCCCCCTCCGGCGGCGCGCCTCCCCGCGCCTCGGCGAGCTCCGACGTGGCCGCCCCGGGGGCGATCCCGGCGAGGCGCGAGAGCCCCCGGCGGGCGAGCGCCACGAGCGAGCCGTCGGAGAGACCGCAGAGCGGGGAGCGGAGGAGCGAGGCCCAGGCCACCTCGTCGCCCGGCTCCTCGATCGACGCGCACAGCTCCCCCAGGTCGCGCACCTCGGGGGCCTGGAAGAAGCCGCCGCCGCGGGCCACCCGCACCGGGAGTCCGGCCCGGCGGAGCGCCCGCTCGAAGACGCCGACATGGGTGAGCCGCCGGAAGAGGACCGCCAGCTCCCCGGGCTTC
This sequence comes from uncultured Anaeromyxobacter sp., assembly GCA_903855945.1. Classification (GTDB taxonomy): domain Bacteria; phylum Myxococcota; class Myxococcia; order Myxococcales; family Anaeromyxobacteraceae; genus CAIOAK01. Next base: position 22,417 of record CAIOAK010000035.1, on the reverse strand, counting down.
CGCCCCTGCGCCACGAACTCGGCCGCGCGTGCCGCCACCGCGCGGGCTTCCCGGTCCCGCCGCTCCTCGCCGTCGCCGCCGGCGCCATCCTCGAGCAGCTCGGCCGCGGGGGAGTCTCCTCCGGCGTTCATCGCCAGCAGCCGATCCTCCGGCCCGGAGGGGACGCCCAGTGCACCGGGGTCGGCGTCCAGCACCGCGTTGACGAGCCCCACCACGCCGGCGGTGGACCGGTGGTTCTCCCGCAGATGCACGACGAGCCCCCCGTCCGACCGCAATCGCTCGATGAGCGAGGCGAAGACCTTCACGTCGGCTCCGCGGAAACGGTAGATGGACTGCCGGGCATCTCCCACGGCGACGCGGAGCGGCGGGGCGAGCTCGTCGAAGAGTGTGGCCTGCAGCCCGTTCACGTCCTGGTACTCGTCCACGAGGAGCGCGCGCAGCCGCGAGCGGACCTCGTCGCGGACCGAGGGGACGTCGAGAAGGAGATCCCGGGCGCGCAGGAGCAGGTCGTCGAAGTCGAGGGCGGCGGCGCGGGACTTGGCCTCCGCGTAGCGCCGCTCCACCTCCCCGACGAGCGCCGCGAGCGACGCCGCCTCGGGCGCCGCGGCCAGCTCGGCGGCGAGCGGAGGCAGCGCCCGCCCCGCCTCCGTGAGCCTCCCACGCGCGGCGGTGAGCTCCGGGGGATCCCGCTTCCCCACCCGCCATCCGCGGAGCGCGCCGGGCAGCACCGCGAGTCGCGCCGCCTCGTCCCAGGGGGACCGGAGCCGCTCCGCGCCCTGCACCCCCACGAGCCGCGCCCCGAGATCGGCGAGCGCCTGCCTCCCGGTCGCGGTGGTGGCGGCCCCGGCCATGGCGGCCATCTCCGACGCCGCGTCGAGCAGCTCCCCCCTCGCCCGCTCCACCGCCTCGGGATCCCCCCGGACGCCCAGCGGAGACCCCGCCGCACCCCGGGTGGACCGCTCCCGGACGAGCGCCGCCGCCGATCCGGCGAGCGGCCGCACCCCGCCCATGGCCGCGGCCAGCCGGCGGCACCCGGCGTCCTCCCGGTCGAGCGCGGCGACCGCGCCCCCCAGGGCCGCGGCCGAGAGCAGTTCCTGCGCCCCCTCCTCCTCCAGCACGGCGAAGTCGGGATCGACCCCCGCCTCGAGCGGGTGGAGCCGGAGCAGCTTCGCCGCGTAGCCGTGGATCGTCCCCACCGACATGGAGGGGAGCTCCCGGAGCGCCTGGACGAGCCGGTCGGCCCGCACCGCGTCCCCGCCGGCCCGGAGTTCCCGGATGCCGTGGGCCAGCTCCTCGCCGAGCCGATCCATCAGTTCCGCACCCGCACGCTCAGTGAATGTGATGGCCACCACCTCGCCCGGCGCGATGGGCTCGGCCGGACCGATGCCGGCGAGGCGCCGCGTGAGCAGCTCGAGGAGCGCGGTGGTCTTCCCCGACCCGGCTCCGGCCGAGACCGCCGTCTCGCCGGTGGCCTCGAAGAGGCGCAGCGCGGCGTCGCTCCAGCGGGCTCCGGCGGGCAGCGGGCTCACGCTTCCCCCGCGCGCGGAAAGCGGCAGACCGCGCCGAACGGGCAGCCGGTGCAGTCCTCGGAGGCGACGGGCAGCTCACCGGCCCGGATCCGGGCGACGGCGGCGACCACGCCGTCGGCGACCGTCACGACCCCCGCCGCACGTGCGGCGGCGCGCCCCTCCGGATCGAGCGCCAGGGCCGGATCGCCGGGGGTCGTGCTCCACGAACTCGGCCGCTCGCCCGAGCGGAGCAGAACGAAGGAGGCCTCGAGGCTCGTCCGCCCGGGCAGCTCGCGCTGCGCGGCGAGCAGGTAGAGCGGCGCCTGGAAGCTCGTCACCCCGAGTGCGGCCGGATCGAGCCGGTCGCGGACGGAGAGGGACCGGGAGTTCTTGTAGTCGATGACCCGGAGCCGGTCGGCATCCGCGTCCACCCGGTCGATGCGCCCCTTCACCCGGACGTCGCCGCCGGGATCCGGGATGACGAGCGGCGGACGCCCCGACAGCCCCCCGAAATCCCATTCGAGGAGCACCGGGCGAAGTCCGGGATCCCCGCCCGCCTCGTCGGCGACGAAGCGGTCCACCCGCCGGAGGACGGCCTCCCGCCGCGCAGCCCAGGTGGCCGGATCCCCGACCGACCCGTCCGCCTCGAACCTCGCGAAGACGCGGACCGCCACCGCCCGTGCGTCCTCCCTGTCGGCCTCCGAGTCCCGAGGCGGCCAGGCCCCCCGGTCGCGGCGCTCCCGCACGAACGACTCCAGGACCGCGTGCACGAGAGACCCCTCGTCGCGCGGTTCCATGTCGAGGTCGCCCGAGCGGGGCTCCCGGATCCCCGCCTTCTTCAAGAGGAATCGGAACGGGCAGCGGGCCGCGAGCTCGAGCTCGGTGGCGCTCCACTCGTCGGGGAGCGCGTCCCGCCAGGCGGGGAGCCCGGGTGGAACCTGGCCGGCGTCCTGCGTGGCGCGACCCGTGGCCCAGGCGTCGCGCCGTTCCCGCTCCTGCCGACCGACCTCGCCGGCCTCCCCGGCCCGGGCCGCGAGTTCTGGCAAGGGCGCGAGGGCGCGGGCGGCACGATCCCCCTCCCCGTCCCGGGCGAGGCGCGCGGCCGCCCGGAGCGCCTCCCCCTCGCCGCGCGAGGCCCCGAGGGGCGGGTCGGCGGCGAGGGGCAGCTCGGGCGCATCGGCCATGTCGAGCACCTGCGCCGCGAGCGGCGCCGGCCCCTCCTCCTCGGCACGGGTCCACCCCACCGCGAGCATCTCGCTCGCCGAGCAGAGGGCCCACAGCCCGCGGAACTCGGCCTCGGCGCGGCGGTGGTACCCGGTGGCGAGGGCGCGCCGACCCAGGTGGGCCTGGAGAAGTTCCCGCCCCGCGTTCCCCAGGATCGGATCGGCCCCCGATTCGCCCGGCCAGCTTCCTCGCTCCGCCCCGAGCACGAGGGTCGCGCGGCTCGCGAGACCCGGGGCCTCCTCCACGGGCCAGGCCTCCACCGCGCCGGCCGCGGGACCCTGGCCGACGGGGAGCTCGACCCGGGACAGCGCCACGTCGAGGAGGCCCGTCCAGGCCTCGCGGGAGAGCCGCTCCGACCCGGACCCGGCGAGGCGGAGCGCCGCCGCGAGCTCGTCCACCAGCTCCTCGAGTCGGGCCACCGCGGCGAGATCGCGGCGAGCCACGGCCGGGTCACCCTGGGCGGCGCTGCGCCGGACACCCGACCCCTCGAGGAAGGAGCGGATCCGCGCGGCCCAGGCAGCCGGGGTGGCGGGGGAGCGCAGCATCGCGAGCGCCCGATCGAACGCCCGCGCCGCGCCCGCCGCGCGCAGCAGGCCCGACCGCTCCCGCCCAGCCCGCTCCTCGCCGGTGAGCGCCGCCGCACGGGCCCGAAGCCGCTCCTCCGGGTCTCCCCGGCCGTCCAGGACACCAGCCCGGTCGAGGTGGAAGCGGAGACCGGGCAAGGGCTCCGCGGGGCCCAGGTAGGGGGAACCGAGCAGGGCGAGCAGGCCGGTGCGGTCGAGCCCCGACGCAGCTCCCAGCGCCGCACGGATGTCGCGGACGAGCGGGACGGAGGCGAGCGGGCGGGAGAGCGCCACCGCCAGCGGCACGCCCAGCCGGGCGAAGGCGGCCGGGAGCAGCTCGAGCAGCCGGCGCGGCGCGATCACCGCCACCTCGGCTGCCGCGAAGCCGTCGTCCAGGAGCGACGCGGAGAGGCGCGCCGCCGCATCGCACTGGGACACGTCGTCCTGGGCCGGCACCCGGACCACCCGGCGCCCCGGAGGGATCCCGTCCCGGGGGAAGCTCACCTCCACGTCCCGCCGTGCCGCGAGCTCGTGGAGCGACTCGATCCGGCGGAGCCAGGGTTCGGCGGGCGAGGCGCGCGCAGCCTCCTCGGGCAGGAAGGGGATTCGCGCCACGACATGGCGGGCCCGGGTCGTGAGCGCCGTCCCCAGGTCGAGCGCGGCGCGGGAGGAGGGCAGGAGCCCCTCGAGGACGAGCAGTTCGAGGTCGGCGGTCTCCTCGGACCGGGAACCGCGCTCGGCCGCCGTCGCCGCACACCGGAGCGCCCCGGCCGAGTCGAGCGCCTGGCATCCCTCGAGCCGCGCCTCGTAGGCCGAGAGCGCGCCTGCCGCGGCCTCGAGCCGCTCCGCCACCCTCCGCGGCGCTCCTGCCGCGGCCCCTCGCAGCTCCGCCGGCGTCACCTCGGCTGAGCGAAGCTCCGAGAGGAGGTGCGCCGCCGCGCGTGCCGCGCCGCCCGTGGCCCCCGCCTCCCCCAGCAGGCCGGCCTCCCGGACCGCGTCGAGGGAGAGGAGCCGCTCGGCGAGGGGCGTGAGCAGCGCGCGCCGCTCCCCCGCGCCTGCGAGGAGGCCGGGGACGAGGTGGGCGAGGGTCGAGACACGGGGGCCGAGGAGCAGCCCCTCCTGCGCGTCGCAGAGGCGCCGCTCCGCCCGGGACTTCCGGAGCGCGGTGGGGACGAGGATGAGGGAGGACACCGACGTGGAGGATACGTCGCGGGTACGACGGCGCTGTTCACTCCTCCCGGTACACCGCCAGCGACCCCTCGTTCTCCCAGACCTCGACCTGGGAGACCCGGACCCGGTCTCCCTCGGTCTCCGAGAGCTTCCGGTTCCCCTCGTCGAAGAAGAACCGGGCGATGTTCTCGGCGGTGGTGTTGAGCTGGTCGAACGGAGGGATCTCGTTCACGTTCCGGTGGTCGAAGCGCGCGCCGATCTCGGCGACGATGCGCTGCAGGTCGGCGAAGTCGATGACCATGCTGAGGTGATTGAGGCTCGAGGCCCGGGCGTGCAGGCGGATCCGCCAGTTGTGGCCGTGCAGCCGCTCGCACTTGCCCGGGTGGAGCCGGATCTGGTGCGCTGCGCTGAACAGGAAGTCCTTCGAGATCTCGTAGACGGGCACGCCCATGACGGCGCGCAATATAGCGTCGTCTCCGGGGGTTTCCAGGATAGATTCTGCCGGGATGACCACGCTCGCCCAGATGGTGGTGCTGGCAGCAGCAGGGAGCGCCCTGGGGCTCGCCGCGAACGCCCTCTCCCCGCACCCCGCGGTGCTCGCCCAGGCGATCCTCTCCCCGGCCGAGGCCGGGGGTGGCTCCTGCGCGGCCCCTTCGACCGCCCCCGCCCCCGCCCCGTGGACACCCGCCCGGATCGGGGTGGAGGAGGCGAAGGGGCTCTGCACCGCCTGCCTGGCCGGATTCGTCGACGCCCGCGGCGCCCACGAGTACGCCCACGGCCACATCGAGAACGCGGTCCACCTGCCCCCGGCCGGCCACCCGGACGAGGCCGCCGTGGTGGCGCAGCTCCGGACCTACTCGCTCGTCATCGTCTACGACGGCGACTACAGCTGCGCGGTGGCGGACGACGTAGCCCGGCGGCTCCGGCGCGCGGGACTGAAGGACGTCCGGGTGCTGCAGGGCGCCTGGCCAGCCTGGGTCTCGGCCCGGGGCCCCTCCCAGGCCGGTGTGTGCGGGGTCTGCAACCTGGAGCCCTTCTCGCGATGAGGCGGCTCGCCCTCGCCGCCCGGATCGCCCTCGCCGGGCTCTTCCTGTGGGCCGCCGGGACCAAGGTCCCGGACATGGCGGCCTACGCCGAGAGCGTGGCCAACTACCGGATCGTCCCCGCCGTGCTCGTCCCCACCATCGCCGCGCTGCTCGTGGGTGTGGAATCGGTCGCCGCGCTGGCCCTGCTCGTCCGGCCCTGGGCCCGGTCGGCGGCGCTCCTGCTCGCCCTCCTGCTGGCCGTTTTCACTATCGGTCTCACGAGCGCGCTGGCCCGCGGCATCGACCTCGCCTGCGGCTGCTTCGGCGGGAGCGATCAGGCCACCTGGTGGACCGTGCTGCGCGACCTCGTGCTGCTCGCGCTGGCGCTGGGGGTCGCTGCGTCCTCGCCCCCCTCCCCGGCGCGCCCCGCGCGGCGGGAGCCCGACCCGGCCGCCGCGCCCTGACCGGCGCGGCGCGCCTGCCGTGTCACCCCTTCCCTCGCTCGACCGCCGCGAGCATGCGCCTCACCACCGCACCGGGATCGGCTGCGCCCAGCCAGGCCCGGATGGCGGCCAGGCCCCAGGCCCCGGCTGCCGCCACCGTCGCGCCGTTGCCTGCGTCCACACCGCCCAGCCCCACCAGCGGGAGCCCGAGGACCGAGGCCTCGCGGAGCCGGTCCAGCCCCACCGGCGGACCGTGGCCCAGCTTGGAGGGGGTCGCGAAGATCGGGCCGAACGTGGCGAAGTCGGCGCCCCCATCCCGGGCCGCGGCCACGTCCTCCGCGGAATGGCAGGAGACGGCCACGAGCCTCGCGGGGCCGAGGAGCCGGCGTGCCTCCCGCGGAGGGATGCCCGCCGCGGGCAGGTGCACCCCGTCGGCGTCCACGGCGAGCGCCACGTCCAGTCGATCGTTCACCACGAGCCATTGCCCGGCCGCCGACGTGAGCGCGCGGAGCGATCGGGCCATCGCGAGGATGTCGCGCGCGGGGACCCCGCGCGCCCGGAGCTGCACGGCCACCCGTCCCGGGGGCAGACCTTCGAGGGCCGCCGTCGCCTGGCGCGGGATCGCATCCCACGCGGAGGGGTCGGTGACGAGGTAGACACGCGGGGGGCTCGGAGGCATCATCCGGTCGCTTTCATCCCGAGCATGCCCGAGAGGTCACCCCCTTGAACAGCGACGTCGGCACCCTCCTCGAATTCCTCGACGCCCAGAGGGTGAAGCAGGCTTCCCACTTCCCCACGGTCAAGTTCGACAAGGTGCTGAGCTTCATGGGGACCACCAGCGTGCCCGGCACCCACGCGGCGGTCGCGGTCCTCCCCGTGCAGCGGCTGGAGGCCGGTGCCACCCCTTCGGAGATGCGGGTTCACCTGCGCGGGAAGCTGCCGCGCGAGCTGGCCCGCAACGAGCTCGTCACCGTGCACGTGGACAGGCTGGAGCAGTATCAGGGCTACCAGATCAAGACCCGGCCGCTCACCTCCACGGGCTCCGAGGCGCAGCTCTTCTCCGCCTCCGGCGACGATCTCCTGGTGGAAGGGCGGCAGATCTACACGGTCCACCACAGCCCCTACACGATGCGGTTCTTCGAGCAGATCCCCTTCGCGGAGGTCGAGCAGACGGTGGGGAGCGTGAAGTACGCCTTCGTGGGGGTCGGCGAGAACGCCAACATCTCGCCCCGCTTCGTGTTCCACCACGAGATGAAGCTCGACCGACTGCACCTCTTCCACGGCGACGGGCTGGCCCTCAAGACCTACATGAACCTGAAGCACAACCGGCAGGAGACCCGCGTGCTCGTTGACCTCGACACGTTCGAGGGCTGGGCGATCCAGGGGACCGTCGAGGAGTTCGCGCCCCACCAGCACCCGGAGGCCTACGACCGGGTCTGCCAGGGCTTCGCCGCCGGCAACTGGGGACGCCCGTCGCGGGTCTTCCGCTTCGTCGCCGATCGCTTCGAGCCGCTGGCCCCGTTCCGGGGATAGCTCCGGGCCCGCCCTACCGCGGCGATCCCACCAGCCCGGTCATCGGGCTCGACGCGGCCGCGTGCAGCCGCATCGGCATCCGCCCGGCCAGGAAGGCCTTCCTCCCGGCGCGCACCCCGTCCCGCATCGCCTCGGCCATGAGCACCGGGTCGCCCGCCTCGGCGATGGCCGTGTTCATGAGCACCGCCACCGCCCCGAGCTCCATGGCCACCGCGGCGTCGCTGGCGGTGCCCACGCCGGCGTCCACGAGCACCGGCACCTTCACCGTCTCCATGACGATCTTCAAGTTGTAGGGGTTGCGGATCCCGAGCCCGGAACCGATGGGCGCGCCGAGCGGCATCACCGCAGCGCAGCCGACGTCCTCGAGCCGCCTGGCCGTCACCGGGTCGTCGTTCGTGTAGGGCAGGACGATGAAGCCCTCCTTGGCCAGGATGCGGGAGGCCTCCACCAGCCCGACCACGTCCGGGAAGAGGGTTCGCCGGTCGCCGATCACCTCGACCTTCACGAGGTCCCCCATGCCCAGCTCACGCCCGAGACGCGCCGTGCGCACGGCCTCGTCGGCGGTGAAGCAGGCGGCGGTGTTGGGCAGCAGCGTCATGCCCTTCGGGATCCAGGCGAGGAGCGACTCCTCCCCCTGCTTCGAGAGGTCGAGCCGCCGGACGGCGACCGTGACCACCTCGGCGCCGGAGACCTCGAGCGCCCGCTTCATGGTGGGGAAGTCCTTGTACTTCCCCGTGCCGACGAGCAGCCGGCTCGAGAAGACGTGGCTCCCCAGCGACCAGCTGTCCACGGTGCTCGGCTCCACGGTCACCCTCCTCCCACGAAGGCCACGATCTCCACCGCATCCCCGCCCCGGAGCACGTGCTCCTCGTGCCGGTCGCGGGTGACGACGGTCTCGTTCACCTCGACGGCCACGCGCGGCGCCTTCACCCCGAGCAGCGCGAGCAGCCCGGTCACGGTGGTGCCGTCGGCCACCTCGCGAATCTCGCCGTTGATGGAGATCTGCATCGAGGGCGATCTACAGCGGGGGCGCGGGGAAGGCAATCGGCTCGTTTCCCCCCGGCGCTCCCGGCGCATCTCCTTCGATGCTACAGTCGTTCCGGGAGGCACGGGTGGGTCGGGTGGCGGCGGGTGTCCAGGTCGAGGAACGTGTACGCGCAGCCGAGGGGCCATCGCCCCGTCGCACGCCGCTGACGCCGTTCCACCAGCTGCTCTCCGCCGAGACCCTCTCGGCGCGCGGCGCCGTCGGGCCTGCCCGGCTCGCGCCTGCGCTGGCCCACGCGTCGGTGGACCTGAACCCGCACCAGGTGGAGGCGGCCGCGTTCGCGCTCGCCGCCCTCCCCTCGGGCGGCGCGGTGCTGGCCGACGAGGTGGGGCTCGGCAAGACCATCGAGGCCGGCCTGGTGCTGGCCCAGCTCGCGTCGGAGGGGCGCGATCGGGCGCTCGTGCTCGTCCCGGCATCGCTCCGCAACCAGTGGCGCGACGAGCTGGTGTCCCGGTTCGGACTCTCCGCCACCGTGGTGGACGGGGAGCGGGCCCGGGCGGTCGCCGGCAATCCCTTCGACCGGCCCGGCGTGGTCATCGCCAGCACCAACCTCGGCGCGATCCGGGCCGACGAGCTCGCGCGCATCCCGTGGGACGTGGCGGTGCTGGACGAGGCCCACCGGATGCGAAACGCCTGGCGCAAGGACCACCGCACCGGGCAGGCGCTGCTCCGGGCGTTGCGCCGCACGCCCAAGCTGCTCCTCACCGCCACCCCGCTGCAGAACGACCTCCTGGAACTGCTCGGGCTCGCCGCCTTCCTCGACGAGTCGATCCTGGGCGACGAGGAGGCCTTCCGGCTGCGCTTCGGGAGCGGCGACCTGGACGCCGAGCGGACCGCCGAGCTCCAGGCGCGCCTCGCACCGGTGGTGTTCCGCACGCTCCGGCGGCAGGTGAAGGAGTACGTCCGCTTCACGGCCCGCCGCTCCATGGTGGAGGACTTCACCCCCTCCCCCGCGGAGCAGTGCCTCTACGACCGGGTGAGCGACTACCTGCGGCGCGAGGACGCCATCGCCATCCCGCCGGCGCGGCGCGCGCTGCTCGTGCTCGTGTACCGGAAGATCCTGGCCTCCTCCTCGGTCGCGCTGGCGAGCACGCTCGACCGGCTGGCGGCCTCCCTGGAGGCGCAGATCGCCGGCGTCGCCGCCGCTCCGCTCCTGCCGGAGCTGGAGGCCTTCGACGAGGAGAGGGAGGAGTGGGACGGTCCGGACGGCGAGAGCCGACCGCGCACGCCGTCGCTGCGCCGCCGCATGGACCAGGAGCTCGCCGAGCTGCGCGACTTCGCCCGCGCGGCCCGGGCCATCCAGGTGGACGCCAAGGGGGAGGCCCTCCGCCGCGGCATCGACCGGGCCTTCACCGTGGCGCGGGCCTGCGGCTGGCCGGAGAAGGCCGTGGTCTTCACCGAGTTCCGGCGCACCCAGGACCACCTCCGCTCCCTGCTCGAGGCCCACGGACTCTCGGTGACCTGCCTCTCCGGGGATGCCGGCTCGGCCGACCGGCGCCAGGCGCTCGTCGAGGAGTTCCGCGACCGGACCCAGATCCTCCTCATGACCGAGGCCGGCGCCGAGGGGCTCAACCTCCAGTTCTGCAACCTGGTGGTGAACTACGACCTGCCCTGGAATCCCCAGCGGATCGAGCAGCGCATCGGACGCTGCCACCGCTACGGACAGTCGCGAGACGTACTGGTAGTGAATTTCCTCAACCGGAGCAACGCCGCCGACGCGCGCCTCTACGAGCTCCTGGGGGAGAAGCTGGCGCTCTTCGACGGCGTCTTCGGCTCCTCCGACGAGATCCTGGGCGCCCTGGGCAGCGGCGTGGACTTCGAGCGGCGGGTCCTCGACATCTACCAGTCGTGCCGCACCGCCGACGAGGTGGATCGGGCCTTCGCGCTGCTCCGGAACGACATGGACGGGCGCATCGAGGCCCGGCTCACGGCCGCCCGCTCGCTGCTCCTCGAGCGATTCGACGGCGACGTCCGGGCGCGCCTGCGCGTGACCCGGCGCGAGGCGGACGAGGCCGTCCGGAACCGCGCGGATGCCGAGGAGGCGCTCGTACGATCGGTGCTGGCCGACGGCGGGGACCTGGGACAAGGGACCGCGGAGCCGGGGCTACCCGAGGGGAGGCGGCGCGATCGGATGGCGAGGGCCGCGGCCGACGTGGTGCGCTCCCGCCCCGCGCAGCCCGTCCACCGGATCGAGCTCCAGACGGCCTCCCTGCCCGCCCGCCTGGGGCGGCTCGCCGGGCGGGAGGGCTGGTGGTTCGCCTGGCGCCTCGACCTCGACGGGCTCACCCCGGAGGAGCGGGTCGCCCACCTCGTCCTCTGGAGGGAGGGGAACGTCTGGCGCGTCCTCGACCTCGCCGACGGCGACCTCCTCGCCACCCTCCCGGCCCGGCCGGGAAGCGGTGCACCGGGCGGGGCGTTCCCGCTCGGGTCGGCGGCCGACGACGCCCTCACGCGCCTGTCCGGCTCGGTCCGGTCGGAGGTGGAGTCGCGGTCGCTCGCCGCGCTCGACGCGGCCCGTGAGCGGTGGGACCGGAGCGCGGAGGACGCGCTCGAGGCCCCCCGCCGCGCCGCCGCCGGGGCGATGGAGGCCTGGCGCGTGGCGAGGACGACACCCCCCTCCACCCTCTCGCCCGCCGAACGTCGCGCGCTGCTCGTCCGGGCCGAGCGGGAGGCCCGCCGCCGGATCGACCAGCTCCGCGCGGCCGAACTGCAGCGCTACGGCGAGAAGGACCGCGCCCTCGCCGACCTGGCCCGGCGCGCCGAGGTGCGCGTCAAGCGCCGGCTGATTGCCACCGCCTGGTGGCGCTGCGCCTGATACGATCGGGCCGGCCATGGCCCTCCACGCCGAGATGCTCGACAGGCCCGCCGGCGAGGGCGCGCGCGCCGTCGCCCTGGCGCTCCTCGCCGACGCGCGGGAGGAGGCGGGCCGGATGGCCGGGGGCGGCGCCGGGGAGGCCCTCCACGACTTCCGGGTCTCGATCCGCCGGCTCCGCTCCACGCTGCGCGCCTGGCGCGACACGCTCGGGACCGCCGCCCGGGACAAGGACCTGCGGCGCCTCCGGAAGGTGGCACGGGCCACCGGCGAGGCACGCGACGCCGAGGTGCTGCTCGCCTGGCTCGAGAAGGTCGCGGGGGAGCTGCCGGAGGCGCACCGTCCGGCCGCCGCGTGGCTGCGCGAGAAGCTCGAGGCGCGCTGCCGCACGGGGGACCTCTCCGCCGTGGTGGAGCGTCTCGTGGCGGCGCTCGAGCCGCTCGCCCGGAGGCTGAAGCACGGCCGCTCGGACCGGGACGAGTCCTCCTTCGACCTGGCCATCGCCGGCCGGATCCGGGACCACGCCTCGGCGGTGGAGGGCTGGCTCGCCCGGGTGGAGATCCCCGCCGACGAACCGTCGGCCCACCGGGCCCGGATCGGAGGCAAGCGGCTCCGGTACCTGCTCGAGCCGCTTCGCAGCCTCCCCGGCCTCGGGGCGAAGGAGGCCGTCCGGGAGCTTCGGGTGCTCCAGGACCTGCTCGGCGAGCTGCACGATGCCCACGTGACCGTCGAGTTCCTGAGCGCCTCGCGCGGAGAGGCGGAGGCGGAGCGAGTGCGCCACGGGGTCCCCGGCGACGGACCCGGACTTCGCCCTGGCCTCCTCGCCCTGGAGCTCGCCGCGTCCCGCAGCGCCGCCGCGCTCTTCGCCCGCGTCCGGGAGGAGGTCCTGCCCACCCGCGGAGCCGGCGCACTCGCGCCGGCGCTCGCCGTCGCCGCCGCCCTGGAGGCCCGGGCGAGCCGCCACGAGGGCACGCCGGCGGAGGTTCGCCACCTGCTCGACGCACTTCCGGAGGGGGCCCGTGACTGGCCCGACCCGGTGGAGGAGGAGGCGGGCTGGCTCCCCGACCCGGCCGGCGGCGAAGGGTACCGGTTGCTGCGCGGACCGGGCGGCGAACGGCACCTCCGCGAGGTGGCCACCGGTTCGGGCAAGCGCCGCAGCATCGTCCGGGAACCTACCGACGCCGCCACCTTCGAGGCCTACTGGCCCCTCACCGAGGGACGGCGCCTCCACCGCGTCCGGCGGACCGATCCCTCCGGCTCGGGCTTCCGGGTGGACGCGTACCTGGACCGGTCGCTCGTGCTGGCGGTGGGGCCGGAGGGCGCACCGCTCCCGGACTGGCTCGAGCCGGTCCGCGTCCGCGACGTCTCGGCGGAGCGCGCCTACCGGGACGAGGGGATCGCCCGGCGGGCGCGGCGCGCCTGAAGCGGTTCAGGTCCGGGGCAGCGGCACGCGAACCCGGAGCGCGCCGGGGAGCAGGGTCCATCGCGCGGGCAACCTCCCCGGCTGCTCGCCGTCCACGTCGAGCAGCACCTCGGCCCCCTCGAGCGGCTCGGCCTCCACCACCCGCCCCCGCAGGCAGAAGGTGTTGGGGAGCCTCACGTGGGTCCCGTCGTAGAGCATCTTCCGCTTGGTGAGGAAGTCGGTGAAACCGAGCCCCTTCCAGACCGTGACGTCGAGCCATCCGTCGTCGAGCCGGGCCGTCGGCGCCACCATCATGCCGGCCCCGAAGTAGCGCCCGTTGCAGACCGCGAGCGCGGTCACCCGTTCCTCGACCCAGGCCCCGCCGTCGGCGCGCCAGCGCACCGGCTGGTCCCGGTAGCCGAGGAGCGCCTTCGCGCTCGCCAGCGTGTAGGTGAGCTTGCCGCCTCCGAGCCGCCCTCCCCGCGCCAGTTCCCGGACCACACATCCCGACACCCCGAAGCTGGAGACGTTCACGAAGTGGCGCGTCCGGGAGGTGCCGTCGGTGGCCGTGTACTCCACCCGTCCCACGTCGCAGGTGACGGTGATCCCCACGGCCAGCGTGCGCGCCGCCTCCTCCGGCGTCCCCGCCCAGCCGAGCGAGCGGCGCAGGTCCCCGCCGGTTCCGTGGGGGATGCAGCCGAAGAGCACCTCGGGGTCCACCACCGATCCTGCGCCGGCGAGGCCGTCCACCACCTCGCTGGCCGTTCCGTCGCCGCCCACCGCCACCACCAGCCGCTCGCCGTCCCGCGCGGCCTTCCGGGCGATGTCCACCGCCTCGCCCTGCCGGGTGGTGAAGACCGCCTGGAAGTCGCCCTGCGCCTCTTTCACTGCGCGTGAAATACGGTCGAAGGAGCGCCCGGTCCTGCCACCGCCGCTGGCGGGGTTCACGATGAGAAAAGGTCGCACGGCAGCCTCCCGGCGGGAGTCTACCGGGGCGCGGCGGATTCCGCCCTACGCGCCGCGTCGAGAAGGGCCGCCCGGGCGGCGAGGGCGCGCACCAGCCGGGTGACGGGGACCCCGGTGGGGCAGAGCGGCTCGCAGCCGGTGCACCCCGAGCAGGCGGCCAGCGCGGCCGCGGACGAGGCCAGCATCTCGTCGCTCTTCCCGCAGAGCCGGAAGGCGGCGGGAAGCCCCAGGTGGCGGATGGCCGGGATGGCGTTCCGCAGCGGGCAGGCCGCCTCGCAGAGACCGCAGCCGATGCAGGCGCTCGCGGCCTCGGCGTCGGCCAGATCCGCGAGGCTCGTGGGGCAGAGCCCCTCGGTGGCGTAGGCGGCGAGGAAGCGCTCCTCCCCCGTCCCCGCGCGCCCGAGCGCCCGGAGCGGATGGGGGACGACGGCGCGCCAGGCGAGCCAGGCGTAGCTCTTCACCTTGCTCATGCTCCCCTCCCCGCCGCGGCACGCCCCGCCAGCCAGCCGGTGAGCATCGCCACCCCCATGCCCGTTCCGTCGGAGGCCGGGTCGTGCCCGCCCACCACGGCTCCGGCGGCGAAGACCCGCGGGTGGAGGGGCCGGTCCTCGGCGTCGAGCGGGTGGAGCTCGGCGTCCACGCGCAGCCCGGCCGCGAGGAGAGGCTGGGGCGCATGGCTGTCCCGCTGGGTCAGGGTCGCCGGCGGGCGGGAGGCGAAGCGGATGCCCGGGTCGGCGAAGGGCCCCTCCGACGCCAGCACCGGCAGGCCGAGAACGCTCTCCCGGAGCTCTCCGCGCCGCTCGATGCCGCCCCCCACGAAGCGGCCGCTCGCGAGGACCCAGGATCGGGCCACCACCTCGCGGCCACCGACGGACGCCGGGAGGTCGGGCCCGGCTGCGGAGCGGATCTCGCCTCGCAAGGTCTCGACGCCGGCCTCCGCGAGCCGCGCGTCGATGGCACGGGTGAGCCGGAGCCCCGGTACGCTGGGGATGTCGGAGAGGAACTCGGCCACCGGGATGCCGGCCTCGGCGGCGATGCGATCGGCAACCCGCCCCTCCGGGTCGATCCCGAGCACCGGCGGCAGCACCGCCACGGCGTCGCCCCGGACGAGCACCCGCCGCAGAACCCGCCCCGCCTCCTCCGCCGCACCGGGCGCCTCCAGCAGGCGGGCGAGTTCGAACGGACGGGCGAGCGCCCCCTCCTCCCAGCGGAAGAGGTCGAGCCATGTGGCCCGGGACTCGGGCCCACCCAGCGGGCGCACCCGCGCCGCCCCGGAGGCGACGAGCGAGGGGTCCCAGCCCAGGTTCCCCTCGAAGCCGCAGACCACGAGCGTGCCCCGGACCTCGGCCAGGTCCCCCGCGGCCATCGTGGCCTGGCAGGTGGTGGCGGCGTGGGCGTGACCGAAGGGGGTGAGGAGCCAGCGGTTCCGCCCGCCGGGCGGGGCGAGCACCGAGGAGAGCTGGCCGGTGGCGAACTCGACCGCGTTCCAGAGCCGGTCGAGCCGGTCGCGGAGCAGCCGGTACGGGTGGCCGGGGCGCAGGGCGGCGATGCGGCGCGCCGACTCGACGACGCCGGCGCGGGCCGCGAACGGGGAGTCGGGCGCGCAGGTCGGGTCCTGCGCCACCGAGACCGCGCCGCCGGAGAGGCTGGTGCTCCCGCCGGCGCTCTTGACGAGCACCACGCGGGCGCCGGCCTCCCGAGCGGCGAGCGCCGCCGTGGCGCCGGCCATGCCGCCTCCCACCACGAGCACGTCGCACTCGAGTCGGACGGAGGCGGGCATCATAGCCCCCCCAGTCCACGGTGCACGGCGCGCAGGAGCTCCTCGCCGGCGAGCTGCCACCCGTCGAGGATCGGACGCCGCTCGCGCCATCCCAGCTCGAGCAGGTCGGCGAGCTCGGCGCGGGTCCTCTCGGCATCCCATCCCAGCTCGCGCGCGGCCACCTGGGCCGCGGGCCGGGCGCAGTCGAGCCCGCCGCAGCCCCCCAGCGCGAGCCGGCAGCGGCGCCGCAGGTCCTGGAGCCGGCGCACCTTCTCGTTCCGGCAGATCCAGGCCACCTCGGCGGCCAGGATCCCCTCGTCGCGGCAGAGGAGCAGCTTCATCCGGGGGTCGTCGTCGGCGACCCGGAGCACCTCGCGGGCCCGCGATCCGTGCCGGAAGACGAGCCGGGCAGCCACGACCTCGGCGATCCCGTGGCGCGAGGCCAGCTCCGCCGCGGACGGAACCTCGTCACCCCCCGGCAGCACCTCCTCGTGCGTGCGGCACGGCAGCGTGCCCCGGCCGAGCATGCCCACCACCCGGTCGGCGAGCTCCTCCGACTGCGCCCGGTAGCTCGCGAGCTTGCCCCCCACGAAGGAGAGGAGCCCCGCCGATCCCTCCGCGGCGTGGTCGTAGATCCGGTGGTCGCGGGAGAGGTCGTCCTCCTGGGCGCCGTACTCGAAGAGCGTGGTGCGCACCCCCCACCAGGCGCGCGTGATCCGGGCCCGGCGCACCGAGGGGACGAGGGATGCCGCGCCGTCGATCAGGTAGTCCACCTCGTCGGCGGTGGCCTCGAGGTCGTCGGGGTCGCCGAAGAAGTCGTCGTCGGTGGTCCCGATGATCGATTCGTTCTCGTGCGGCATGAGGAACATCTGCCGGCCGTCCACGGCGGTGCAGATGACGCCGTAGTTGGACTGGCGCCGGTCGAGCGAGAGGTGGACCCCCTTCCCCGGCCGCATGCGAACCTGGAATCCGTTGGCGCGCCCGAAGCGCGGGGACCAGCCGCCGGTGGCGTTCACCACCACCCCGGCGCGCGCCTCCCCGTGCTCGCCGGTCAGGGAATCGCGGAAGCGCACCGCCACGACCCGCCCCCGCTCGCGGACGATCCCGGTGGCCTCGGTCCAGGTGCGGATCTCGGCGCCGTGGGCCGCGGCCGAGAGCGCGTTGAGCAGGCAGAGCCGCTGGCCGTCGATGCCCCACTCGTCGAGCGTCACCGCGCCGTGCAGCCCCGGGCGCAGGGACGGCTCGATCCGGTAGAGCTCGTCGGGGGTGAGGCGGGTGGAGGGCTTCCCCCCCTTGAGCGGCTGGAAGAGGTCGTAGGTGCCGACGTAGACCTCGGTGGCGTACCAGGCCACCCGCTCCACCAGGCGCGATCCCTCCTTGTGGGTGGCGAAGGGGAGCAGGAAGGGGATGCGGAAGGTGAGGTGCGGGGCGATGTGCCGGATGTAGCCGGCGTCCCGCGAGGCGAGCGCGGTCACGTTCCGGTCGCTCGTCATGTAGCGGATGCCGCCGTGGATCATCCCGGAGCTGGCGCCCGACGCACCGCAGGCGAGGTCCTGCTTCTCGAGGAGCAGCACCGACAGGCCGCGCATGGCACAGTCGCGCGCCACGCCGGCGCCGTTCACGCCGCCCCCCAGGACGACGACGTCGAAGGTCCGGTCGAGAGCCGATCCGGTCATGGGCCGAGGCGGCTACTTCGACGGCTCGACCGTGCTCTTCACCGACAGTTCACGGAGCTGCTTCGCGTCCGCGTCCCCCGGGGCGCCGGTCATGAGGTCGGTGCCCTTCTGGGTCTTGGGCCAGGCCACCACGTCGCGCAGCGACTCGGCGCCGGTGAGGAGCATGACGAGCCGGTCCATGCCGAGCGCGATGCCGCCGTGCGGGGGCGCGCCCATCTTCAGGGCGTCGAGCAGGAAGCCGAACTTGCTGCGGGCGTCCTGGTCGGAGATGCCCATGGCGCGGAAGACGCGAGCCTGGACCTCCGGGTCGTGGAGACGGATCGAGCCTCCACCGATCTCGAAGCCGTTCAGCACGAGGTCGTACCGCCAGCAGTAGACCCTGCCCGGGTCGGATTCGAGGAAGGGCAGGTCCTGGTCGCGCGGGCGGGTGAAGGCGTGGTGGGCCGCGGCCCAGGTTCCGGCCTCCTCGTCGAACTCGAAGAGGGGCGGATCGACCACCCAGAGGAAGTTCCAGTTGCCGCCCGAGCCGTACTCGGGGACGAGCCCCATCCGCTTGGCCAGGTGGACGCGCAGGTTGGCCATGACGGTGTGGACGATGGAGGGCTTGCCGAACTGGAAGAGGAGCAGGTCGCCGGGCTGGGCGCCGGTGGCGGCGTTCACGGCGAGTCGCATCTCGGGGGTGATGCTCTTCGCGAAGGGGGACTGGGTCCACTCGCCGGCCTCCCCCACCTTGGCCCGGGCGAGCCCCTTCGAGCCCATGCCCCGTACGTACTCCTCCAGCTTGTCGATCTCGGTGCGGGAGAAGCTGGCCGAGGCCGGGACCTTCATGGCCTTCACGATGCCGTTTCCGGCCACCGCCTCGGCGAGGAGCGGCACGCCGCCGCCGCCGTGCTGCCGGACCAGGTCGGTGAGGAGCACGTGCTCCATGCCGAAGCGCAGGTCGGGCTTGTCGTTGCCGTACTTCGCCATCGACTCGTCGAAGGGCATGCGCCGGAAGGGGCGCGGGATCTCCACGCCGAGCACCTCCTTCCAGAGCTTCACCACCAGACCCTCGATGGCGTCGAAGACGTCGTTCTGCTCGACGAAGCTCATCTCCACGTCGATCTGGGTGAACTCGGGCTGCCGGTCGAGCCGCAGGTCCTCGTCGCGGAAGCAGCGGACGATCTGGAAGTACCGGTCGAATCCGGCGATCATGTAGAGCTGCTTGAAGAGCTGGGGGCTCTCGGCCAGCGCGTAGAACTTGCCGGGGTTGAGTCGGCTGGGGACGAGGAAGTTGCGCGCCCCTCCCGGCGTGTACTTCACCATGAAGGGGGTCTCGAGCTCGAGGAACCCTCCCTCCGTGAAGTAGGTCCGGGTGAGATGGTTCACCCGCGCCCGGGTCATGAGGGTCTTCTGCAGCGGGGCGCGGCGCAGGTCGAGGTAGCGGTACTGCAGCCGCTTCTCCTCGGCCGTGTCGATCTGGTCCTCGATGGGGAACGGCGTGGACTCGCAGCGGTTGAAGATCTCCGCGTCGGTGCCGTGGACCTCGATCTCGCCGGTCTGGAGCCGCGCGTTCACGTTGGAGCCGCGCGAGACCACCTTGCCGCGGATGCCGACGCAGTACTCGAGCCGGAGCTTCTCGGCCACCTCGTGGACCTCGGGCCGGACGTCCTCCTCGAACACCACCTGGGTCACGCCGCCGCGGTCGCGCAGGTCGATGAACACGGCGCCCCCGTGATCGCGGCGATTGTTGACCCAGCCGAAGAGGACGACCTCCTTGCCGATGTCGTCCTTCGTGAGCTGGCCGCAGCTATGGGTTCGCTTGAGCTCGGTGATGAAACGGGGCACGCGCGCCTCCCGGCAGATTCCTGAGGAAGATTGATGGGTAGCATCGCCGAACGCGGCGCGTCAAGGCGCGAATCACGGGCGGGCGGGGGCGCTTCGCAGGTCGCGCACCCGGAGCTGGACCCGCTTCATGCCGTCCCAGTCGTCGAAGCCCAACGACACCGCCGCCTCCACCGGCCCCGAGCAGAGGGGCAACCGGTCCCCCATCTGGAAGGCGATGGCGTCCCGATCCGCCAGGACGAGCTTCAGGTGGACGCCCCCGGCGCCGACCTGCCGGGCGCGCGAGGGGCGTCCCCGGACGCCGAAGACCGGCTCGGGGTTTCCGGCGCCGAAAGGGGCGAGCCGCTCCAGATCGGTGGCGGCGCGGTCGTCGAGCTCGGAGAGGTCGGCCCAGCCTTCCAGCCGGACGCGGGGAACGAGATCGTCGTCCTTCAGGACTGCGGCGGCGTGCCGCTCGAAGGCCTCGCGGAAGGCGGGGATGGCGTCGGGGTGGATGGTGACCCCGGCGGCGTGCTTGTGGCCGCCGAAACGCTCCAGGTGGACGGAACAGGCGGCGAGCGCCTCGTGCAGGTGGAAGGCGGGGATGGAGCGCCCGCTCCCCTTCCCCGTGCCGTCGGCCACACCCACCAGGACGGTCGGGCGGTGGAACCGCTCCACGATGCGGGAGGCGACGATGCCCACCACGCCCGGATGCCAGCCGGGCCGGGAGAGGACGAGGCCGCGCGCGCCGGCGGCGACCCGCTCGGCAGCGTCCTCGAGGGCTTCCGCCAGCATGCGCCGCTCGATCTCCTGGCGGGCGCGGTTCTCCCCGTCGAGCTCCTCGGCGAGGGATTCCGCGATGGCGAGGTCGGTGGTGGAGAGGAGGCGGACGCCGCGGCCGGCGTCGTCGAGCCGCCCCGCGGCATTCACCCGGGGTGCGAGCCGGAATCCGACCTGCGAGGCGGTGATCTCGCCGGTGGGGACGCCGGCCACGCGCAGCAGCGCGCGGACTCCGGGGCGCCGCGCCTTGCCCAGCTCGGCGAGGCCGAAGAGGACCAGGGTGCGGTTCACCTCCACGAGCGGGACCACGTCGGCGATGGTCCCGAGCGCGACCAGGTCGAGCGCCTCCTTCATGTTCGGCTCGGGGCGGGAGGGGCCGAAGCGGCCGCGTTCCCGGAGCCGGCGGCGCAGCGCCAGGGCGAGGTTGAAGGTGACGCCCACGGCGGCGAGGTGCTTCGAGGGGTAGCCGCAGCCGGGCTGGTGGGGGTTCAGGATGGCGCGGGCCGCGGGGAGCTCGACGGGAACCGTGTGGTGGTCTACCACCACCACGTCCACGCCCAGGCTGGCCGCGTGGGCCACCTCGGCCACGCTGGTGATGCCGCAGTCCAGTGTGACGAGGAGGCGGACGCCGGAGGCCGCGAGGCGCCCCACGGCGCCGGAGTTGAGGCCGTAGCCCTCGACGAGCCGGTGGGGAATGTAGGTCTCGACCTCGGCCCCGGCGGCGCGCAGGAAGCCGGAGAGGAGCACCGTGGAGGTGACGCCGTCCACGTCGTAGTCGCCGTAGCAGGCGATGCGCTCGCCCTTCTCGACGGCCTGGACGATCCGGGCGACCGCTGCGTCCATGCCCTTCATGGTGGCCGGGTCGGGAAGGTCCTCGAGGCGGGGGGAGAGGAAGCGGGTGGCGGCGGCGACGTCGGCGATGCCGCGCCGGACGAGGACGCGGGCGGCGACCGGATGGACGCGGAGCGCGACGGCGAGGTCGCGTGCGGCCCCCTCCCCCTCCCCGTTCCCCTCCGGCTCCACCCATCGACGCGTCTCTTCGGCCACGCCACCGGGTACCACGGGGGGCTGACGGGGGGTGACGTATTCACTTTACGTGAATGTTCGCGGCGACGCCCCCCTGGAGTGTCCCGCGCGCGTCGACTCGCTGAACAGCGTCGCCCACGCCTCGCGCCTGGTCTGCGATGCCTCGATCTCCCGCAGCAGTTCGCTGGGCCCAAGAAACACCGCAAGTTCCGCGCCGTGAAGCGCCGGCACGATTCTCGCCGAGGGACTCCGGGCGAGAGGCGCCTTGCCTTGGGCATTCGGGAGGACGAGCGCGCTACCGCGTAGGACCGGGTCGCCCCTGCGGCGCTCGTAGGACATGCCGCCCGCCATGCGCCCGCCCCCCTGGCAGGTCCGCCGCGCGGACGGTCCGTGAAACGGCCTTCGGCCATTTGGGTCGCTTCCACTCGGAGTGCTTGACACCTTCCTGGGCGGTTTCGCGGTCACGGACGGCGGTGCAGCAAAATGCGCCTTCTCGCTGCCTGGCGCGGCCGTGGAGGGGCGCGCGGCGTGCCTGGCGAGGGTCGAGACATCCGCGCCGAAGAACGCGCCAGCGGGCCGCTGGGTGCGTTTCCGGAGGCCCGAAAATCGCATGAGAGAGTGGTGGCATGAACGACACCATCCTTCCCCATGCGCTTCGCCTCGACGACCGCATCGCCACACTCATCCGGCACGAGCAGGGCGCCGTCGTGGATGTTCTCCTCGCGCTCGCCGAGTTCGACCGCCTGAAGCTCTATCGCCCTCTCGGCCACGCCAGCATGTTCGATTACCTGCACCGGAGGCGGAAGCTCTCCCGCGGGGCCGCCCACTACCGGCGCGTGGCCGCCGGACTGGTGGACCGCTTCCCCGAGGTCGTCGAGCCGCTTCGCGATGGGCGTCTCTGCTTCACGACCGTCGTGGTGGTCGCGGGGGTCCTGACGAAGGAGAACGTGCAGGAGGTCCTGCCCCGGTTCTTCGGCCTCTCCAAGCAGGAAGCCCTGGAACTGGCCGCGGAGCTCCGCCCCCGGGAACTCGTGCCGGAGAGAACGGTCGTCACGAACCCCGAGGTCCGCGCCGCGGACCCGAAAGTTCACCCAGGTGAATCGGAAGCGCCCCCGATGGGGACTCTGGCGCCGGCGCCGCCGCCTCCGCCACCACCACCGCGAACCCAGGTGGAGCCGATGACGGCCACCCTGAGCCGGATGCACATCACCGTCTCGCGGGAGCTCATCGAACTGTTGAAGAAGGCCAGGGCCGGCCAGTCCCACGTCCAGCCCGACGCCACCGACGAGCAGGTGATCATCGCCGGCCTCCAGCTCCTCCTCGCCCAGCAGGAGAAGCGGAAGGCCAGCGTCCCCGCCAGGGTGAAGCGCGCCGTGATGGCCCGGGACGAGGCCCGCTGCCGATGGCCCACCCACGACGGTGGCATCTGCGGCGCCACGGTGCGCCTCGAGATCGACCACATCCAGCCGCGCGGTCGGGGCGGTTCGTCCCTACCCGCGAACCTTCGGGTCCTTTGCAAATTATGCCGCGCGCGGCATAATTTGCATTATTCCGACTGGGGAATTATCCCGCGTTGTCCAGCGGATCTGCTGGTGTGCAACGGGATGAGCACGCAGGACGCGGCATAATCCGGGGCGGTCGAACCAGGCATTCTTGTCTCTTCACGGCACTTCGCCGTCGAG
>CAIOAK010000034.1 GCA_903855945.1 uncultured Anaeromyxobacter sp. | reverse complement strand
CTCGGGAAGCGAGGCGACGCGGCAGCTCCTCGTCGAGGACCCGCGCCTCTTCCTGCGGGCTCGGGCGCAGGCACGGGGCCCTCCCGACCCGGCCGAGGCCGGCCCGGCTGCGGTGCTGCTCGCTCGACTGCTCGGGCCGGAGCGGGAGGAAGTTGGGCGCGCGCTCGCCCAGGCCCGGGCCGACGTGGATCGGCTCGTCACCACGCACGGGAAGGAGGCACAGTCATGCGCTGGGTCGGTGCCCTGGAGGTCTTGGGCAAGCCGGTCGTGCTCGCCTCCGCCTACATGCCTCGGCTGCGGATGCAGCCCGCCACGGGCGACCTCCTCATCGAGGTCATCGTGCGCGACGTCTGGGGGCACGCCGCGGCCTCATCGTCAGTCCCATCGCCAGACGACGGTCGCAGAGGCGGAAGGGCCGGAGTACGCGCCGTCGGGCGTATCCGTCCGCCGCCAGGTTGCACCCAGGTCGACGGAGAAGCCGCCTCCGAGCCCCTGCTCGAACCCTACCCCCACACCCAGGGTCGTGGCCGTCGCCCGGTACGGCTCGAAGATCGTGACGGTTGCGGCGGTCGTGCCCAACTCCGAGGCTGGAAGGATCGCCTGGTAGAACGTCTGGTCGCCCCGCTCACCGAAGGCCACGATCGAGAACCACGTCGAGCGGGCCGCGCGAAACTCCACCTCGGCGAAGATGCGGTCCACGTTCGACCCGTAGACCGGATCGGATGCGGTTCGCAGGGTGTGGGCGTAGCCGAGCCGGGTCGTGAACCAGCTCATGGGCCGGTAACGGAGGGTGGCGCGCGCCGTGAAGGACGCGCCGCTGCGCGCCGGATCGGCGTACCACCCGAAGCCGCCGGATGTCCCGAGGACGAGCGCCAGGGGGCCGACGAGTTCCACGAGCAGGCTCGCGGAAGCTCCCGCGGACGTCCGGTCGAGTTCCGGAAGGGTGGGAAACTTCGATCCGTCGAGGGCAGCGCCCACGTACAGGAAAGCAGAATCGGAGAGGCCGATGGTCGCACCGCCCGACGCCGAGACCGAGGCGACGGCAGAGCCGGCAGCATCGCTCCCTGGCGCGATGAGGAGATTCGCGTCGTAACCGCCACCGGCGGCGACGGACCCCTCGAAGCGGAGTCCGTCGCCATCGGTTGCGAGAAGCGCCAGCGCGAGGCAAAGTGCTAACATTTCGGCACCGGGATGCCGGGCTACTTGCCGCCGCGGTAACCGCTGGACCCGCTCCCTCCGGCGCCCGCGCCACCGCCGGCGCCCGCGCCCGCGGCATTGCCTGCGCCGCCACCGTTCATGGAGCGGCTGCCCTCACGGGCGGCGTCCTTGGTGGCGTCCTTCGTGGCGTCGTTGATGCGGTCGCGCTGCTGGGTCGGGGTGGCGCCGTCGACGTGGGTGGCCGGGTCCCGGGTCTGCTTGCGGGCCTGGTCTTCGGCGAGCGTCGGGCTGGCGAGGAGGATGGCGGCGACAGCGAGTGAGGTCTTCAGGAACATGGTCGATCTCCGGGTGGGGGGGAGGTTCGTTCCTCCCATGACCCAACGAGAGAGCAACTCCGGTGCCAGCGTCCGGATCGTCGGAATCCGGGCACTTGGCCTTCCTGCCGGGGCAGGCAACGTACCGTCTGGTACACGCATCCGTACCGGATGGTCACATCGAGTGAACCGTGACGGCCTGCCGCTCCAGAGGGTGCGGCGAAGTGTCGCGGGGGACTCGCGGGAAGCCCGGGATTCGTTCATTCCCTGCTGGAAACGCCTTCCTTCCGAGAAGATTCTCGATGAAGTCCTCGCGATGGGCGAAGCTCAGCGCGGGACCGTGGCCCGTGTTCCACGTCCATGACGAGCTCGTCTGCGAGTGAGCCGGGTCTCGAAGTCCACGTTCTTCGAGTACAGCCCGGCCAGCTCTCCCTGACGCATGCCCGTAAAGACGGCCGTCGCGTATAGCGCGAACTCGAGGTCTCCCTCCTCGCGGGCGGCCTGGATTCTCGCCGGAAGCTGTTCCCTGATGCGAAAGCGCGTTGGACTTGTAAGTCATGCGTTGCCAATTCTGGGCGACGCGCTGGCGAGGGCACTGGCGAGGGGAGCGCTCGACAGGCGGACCCTCCACGAGGCGGCCCTCAGGTACGGCCCTGAGGGAACCACCCGAGCGGGCGCGCCAAACGCGCAAAGGGACGAATAGTGTCCCCTTATGCATATCCGTTGCACGACGCGGGCCGAGCGGGCATACTGACTCAACGGTCCTGGACGCGAAAAGGGCCGCAGGATGTCCCGTCATGCATGCGAACAGGCACATCGCCAAGCAGACGCTCTCGGAAGTGGTGGACTCGTATCAGGCGAGTGGCCGCTACGTCCTGACCCGCGAACAGGCCATGCAGGCACTGGGCGTCTCAGGAGAGGCGCTCAAGAAGGCGGTCCGGCGCCTGGTGACCAAGCGTCGACTCGCAGTCCCAAGCCGCAGCTTCTACGTCATCGTGCCCGTGGAGTACCGAGATGCCGGCTCGCCGCCGCCGAGCTGGTTCATCGACGACTTGATGAAGTTCCACGGCCAGCCGTACTACGTCGGCATCCTCAGCGCCGCCGCGCTGCACGGAGCCGCGCACCAGCAGCCGCAGGAATTCCAGGTGGTGACGAGCGCCCAGCTCCGGCCAGCCATTGCCGGACGAGCGCGCATCCGATTCTTCCAGAAGACGGACCTCGAGCACACGTCGACCGCCGACATGAAGACCGAGACCGGAACGATGCGGGTCGCGACTCCAGAAGCGACGAGCCTGGACCTGTTCCGCTACTTGAAGGGCGCGGGCCACCTCGGCCACGTCGCTACCGTGCTGGCTGAGCTCGCCGAGAGGATGGACCCTCGACGGCTCGTCGAGGCGGCCAGGGTCGAGGGACAGCTCTCGAACGTCCAGAGGCTGGGCCATGTCCTGGACCAGATAGGCGCCACCGAGCTCGCGGGAGCCCTCGCGGACTGGATCGCCGAGCGGAGGCCGCGCTACGTGGCGCTCCGAGTCGATCGAACCTTGCGTCGCGCCACGAGGGATAGTCGTTTTCGGGTCCTCGTGAACGAGAAGGTTGAGGCCGAAACGTGATCCCGAGGGCGCAAATCACGGCCTGGCGCGCCAGGGCGCCGTGGTCCACGGACGCGCTTCGCCGCTCACGGGAACTGACCCGCCTTTGCTCCCGAGAAGGGAGCCAGGCTGAGATCAGGATTTGGCCTCACGCGGTCGATCCCGCACACCGTGAGAGGTGCGCTCGCTGTTCGCACGGGGCGAAGGGGTCATTGTGGCTGGCGCTGGCGGGCTTCGGCG
>CAIOAK010000033.1 GCA_903855945.1 uncultured Anaeromyxobacter sp. | reverse complement strand
TTCACTGAGGACACACACGCCAAGACGGGAATGTCGCAGCGTGTCATTCAGGAAGAAGTCCAGATCGGCGCCATGCCCGAGGCCGTGCGCGAGGAGGGGGGAATCACGGCCCGCTGGGGCCGAAACCCCGCTCCTGCTCTCTCGTCTCAAGATTTCTTGCGCCAGGATGCCCCAGGAAGCCCGCGGAGGAGGAGGCCCTGCCCGTGGTATGGCCGGGATTCGAGAGGCGCCGAGATCAAGCCGCAGTTCGCGGCGATGGCGCGGGAGCGGATGCTTGCCGGGAAGGCAGCCGACCCTAGCGCAAATTTGCGCGAGGGTTCCGAGCCATCCCGCAAGGCGTCCGACGATGCTGCCGCTGCCGTCAACATCTCGGCCCGGTCGATCGAGGCGGCCATCGGGCGCCGGTACAACCGGGCGAAGAAGCCGGTAGGATCAACGGGAGGAGATCACCGAAGCGAGCGGGCCAATCGACGTAACCAAAATGGCAACGTCGATCGTGCTGACGGACGCACGCGTGTGGCGCTGGCAAAGGAACACGGGGTCGGCATGACCACGGTCCTCCGCGCCGGTAAGTTCGCCGCCGCCGTGGAGACGCCGGGGGCGTCCACCTGGACGGGACGCCCTACCTCCCCGTCACCGTCAGATGGTGCCCGAGCCTACCGGCCGAATCCAGACATGGCACGGCGCTTGATATTTAACATAGAATCCCTTATCGGACGTAATATCGTACTTTCTTGATACCGCCGCACACTATACCATCAATTCAGCGATGCCCGTAAGTGGTTTCCCCTCCGACACCCGGGACTTACGCTCTCCAACTTTCGCACACTTGACACGGGCGCTGTTACCGCCTTACGATACCAGAGAAGGAGAACGGCATGGCCAGACCAGTCAAGTTCGAGGACGGTTACGAGCGGGTGTCCGTCGGCCTGAGCGCCGGCACGAAGCGCCGCCTCGAGGAAGCCGCCTCTCTCCTCGCCGTGAAGGCCGGCAAGCGGCTCAGTCTCGGGGAGACGATCGGGATGCTCCTGGAGGAATCCGAAACCCTGAAGACCATGGACAAAGTCGCCGCCAAGCTCCGCGCCGAGAAGTAGGCTCTCTCCTATGCCCACGAACGCGAAGGGTTTGAAGCGGCTCGCAGACGGGAAGTGGCGATTCCGCCTCTACATTGACGGGCACAAGGCGGGACGGCGAAAGCTCTTCACGCTCCCGAAGTCCTTCTCCCCCGCCCAAGCCCTCGCGCGCTACCGGTCCGAACAGGCGAAAGCAGCGGCCCGAGCCGGGCGCCCGATCCCTCGCGGATGGACCCTCGCGGACGCGGGGATCGACTATCAGGCCGAACTCAAGACGCGGGGAGCGTCAATCGCCACGCTGAAGAGTGTCGAGATGCAACTCCGGATGCACCTCATCCCGGCGTTCGGGACACGCCGCCTCGACACGATCCGGTCAACCGACGTGGAGATATGGGCCGCTAAACGAGCGGAGGGGGGAGCCGCTCCCGCCTCGGTCAACATGACGGTTGCGCTCCTCAGGGCCATCATCCGGCGTGCAATCGTTTGGGGCTGGATCGACCGGGACCCTCTCCCGACCGGCTCCGTTCGCCCCCGACCGACCCAGGGAGGCAGGACCACCTTCCTCTCCCCGGAGGAGTGGGAGAAGTTCCAGACGGTGCTAGACGACCCGCTCCGCTGGGAAGCCTATGCCCGTCTCGTGGCGAACTCCCCGCGTAACACTGACCCCGTGAGGTACCGGAAGGACCTCGTCGCCTCCATGCCCGTCTTCCGGTTCCTCCTCCTCTCCGCCTCACGGGCCGGGGAGGTATGCGCTCTCCGCTGGGAGAACCTCGACCTGGAGAATGGGGCGGTCACTATCCCGATGCCAAAGGTTCGGCGTCCGAAGGTGATCCCGCTTCGCCCCGACCTTCGCTCCATCGTGGAGGCCCGTCCTCGTGGCACGCCTGCCGCCCTCGTCTTCACGCAGCCGAGCGGCAAGCCGTGGGCGCCTCACGTCCTCGGGCACCACTTCAAGGCTCTGGCGAAGTTGGCCGGTATCCGCGCCTGCCTGAGTCCGCATTCGCTCCGACACACGTTTGCGTCGTGGGCCGCTGCCGCCGGGGAAGACGCGATTCACCTCCGGGATGCCCTCGGCCATTCGAACATCGCCATGACGGCGAGGTACTCGCACCTCGACCTGACGGCCCTCCGGAAGACGTTCGATGTCGTCGAAGCTGTGGAAAAGTCGATCCGGCGCCAAACGGTCGCCACCTCAGATGCCAAGAATGGCCCGCTTTCGGGTACTATCTCGAAGCAGAGAAGCACTTAGAGAGCATGGCCGGGGATTATGAGCGAGCCGCCCCGCCACCTCCACAACTTCCTCGTCGGCGCCGCGGCGGGGCTGGCGGCAGGGGATCTGTTGCTGGGGCTCAACCCGGCGCTTCTCGAGCCCGCACTGGCCGCGAGGCTTCTCGGCGGA
>CAIOAK010000032.1 GCA_903855945.1 uncultured Anaeromyxobacter sp. | reverse complement strand
CTAGACATCACGAACGGGAAGGCGTGGGACTCCGCCTGCTTTGACAGCCCTGCTCCGGACCTGCCACCACCCCCCGGGCAGACCCTGGACACGGGTTCGCCGAGCGACTGCCCGACGAGGGGCGTCATCGCGTGGCTTCCAAGCAAATGGACGGGCAACGGGTCCCAGTGGTTCATGAAGCGAGCACCCCGGAACTATGGTTGCCCGGGTGGGCTCTTCTGCGGCGTCTGGCCGTCCACGGACGATTTCCAGGGATGGGACTCGACGTCGTGGAAGCGCGACCCGACGAGCGCGACGGCCATCGGCTCCATCTACTGGCAGCGTCCGATCACCGATGATCTGCAGACTTTGGTGACGATCGCCCAGAACAGCGCACAGCAGGGTTCCGATATCGAAAAGTGGCTCGTGAAATACGGTGGAGGGGTCCTGGACGGAGTCGCCGACCGCCCGGTGGCGACCGGAACTCTCATGATCAATTGTGTCCCGGATCCAATGAACTGGGGGTCCTACGGTGATTACGGCCACGGGCTGTTCGGCTGGAGCTGCTCGGACACTACCTCTCCCGACTACTTGGCCACGGCTTTCATCAACTTCCAGCGCCTTTCCAGTCTGGGCGGTGGCAGTTGGGGCGGGGCATCGAACATGGAGGGCTGGGACGGCGCATGTCCGAATTCAGGTGGCGTCACATTCTATCAATGGCAACTGCCCGCGTCGTTCGGCAACGGCCAGGGGGCATCCCTGGACCAGGCCCGGGTCGAGCAGACAGGGCCTGTCGACAGCTGGACCTTTGGCACCTGTGGCCAGGGAACCATCGACCAGGGGGTGTTCAGCCCGTACGACCTGAATCAGTTCAGGTCGGTCGCCCTCCTCGTCGGTGACGTCCCCGACATCCAGAACTACGTCCCGTTCTACTGCACCGACTTTGGCAACGCGCTGAATCCCAAACCGGCATTCTGTACTTCGACGACACCGTGAAAGGCCTCGTCGGTGACGTCCCGGACATCCGGAAACGCGTCCCGTTTTGCGACATTGTACGACCAGTGAACATCGAGCCGCGTTGCATCGGAGGCGAATAGCCCCGTCCCTGTCGGGACGGGGCCGAGCCCATCCCTCGACATCGACCACGCGAGTCGCCATGGCCGGCAACACCCACAGTGTGTCCCGCGTTCAGGAGGATGCATTTGAAAGTCTTGCATCGGTCAGTTCAGGTCGGGCGCACTCCTGGTGGGTGACGTCCCATCCTCTCGCCCAAGGAGACCCCATGACCCGCCGTGAATTCACGAAGCTCGCGTCGTCCGCAGCCATCGCGGCGGGCGCGTCCCTCCCGGCCTGCGGCCCCACGTCCACCGTGTTGCGCCCCGACACCCTGCTCGACCACCCACTGGACGGTGCCCCGCTGCGGGACGCACTGCTCGCCCACGCCGCCCTGGCCCCGAGCAGCCACAACACCCAACCGTGGCGCGTCCACGTCGAGTCGCCGACGCGCTGGATCGTCGGTCCCGACCCCTTGCGCCAGCTCACGGCGGTGGACCCGGAGGCGCGCGAGCTGGTCCTCTCGGTCGGCGCCTTCCTCGAGAGCCTGGTCACCGCTGCTAACGCGCTCGGCATCGCCACGGACGTCGAGGTCGTCGGGACCGCGCGGAC
The DNA here is from genome assembly GCA_903855945.1 of uncultured Anaeromyxobacter sp. GTDB lineage: Bacteria > Myxococcota > Myxococcia > Myxococcales > Anaeromyxobacteraceae > CAIOAK01. The sequence goes on along the minus strand of CAIOAK010000032.1, from coordinate 1,832 downwards.
GGGTTCCGGGATGGTGGCCGTGAACCTCACGCCGTCCCGCCCGGGGAATTCGGCCGACCTGGAGCGCATCCGCACCCGTCGCACGATCCGGGACGGCCTCCGCCCAGACCCGATCCGGTCCGCCGACGTGGCGGCACTCCTCGCGACGTCCGGCGTCCACTCCGTCTTCTTCCCTTCCGGCTCCCGCGAGGCGAGGTGGCTCGTCGATTCGGAACTCGCTGCCTTCACCCAGCAGACCTGGCGCGACGATGCCCAGAAGGAGCTCTCCCGCTGGTTCCGCTTCTCGGAGGCCGACGTGGAAAAGCACCGGGACGGCCTTACGCTCGCCTCCATGCAGGTGGGTGGCCTCGCGGGCTGGTTCGCCGCCCACTTCATGGATGCGGGGAGCGTGATGGGAAAGAGCTTCCGGGAGAAGGGGATAGCTTCCGCGTCGAGGCAGGTGGCGAGCTGCGGAGGGTGGCTCGTGGTCACGGCTCCCGATGAGTCGGTCCCGGCCCTCCTGGACGCCGGTCGTCGCTTCGCCCGGGTGGCGATAGGCCTCCGGGAACGGAAGCTGGCCGCGCCCCCGATGTCCCAGACGATGGAGGAGGAGCCCTGGAAGAGGCAGCTCGTGAAGGAACTTGGGCTACCCGGCATCCCCACGTTCGTGCTCCGGGTGGGCTACGTGGACGACTACCCCGACCCGGTGAGCCCGAGACGGGCGCTGCCGTCCTTCGTGACGTAGGACCCGCAAGGCCATCCTCGACGCCGTTGGCAAGGTGCTCGCGAAGCGCGGGTTCGCGAGCGTCCGCATCGCCGACATCGCCCGAGAGGCGGGCGTGGCGAGGATGCTCGTCTACCGCTACTTCGGCGGGATCCGGTCGCTCTTGCACGAGTTCGCCTCCCGGAGCGCCTTCTGGCCCGACGTGACCGAGCTCATCGGCCCGGACGCCGCCCGGATGGATGAGATGACGATGGCCGAGATGGCGACGGTCGTCCTTCAGGGGCACCTGCGCGAACTGCGCCGCCGCCCGCTCACACAGGAGATCATGCGCTGGGAGCTCACCGAGCGAAACGCTCTCACAAAGGATCTCGCCGAGGCTCGCGAGGCCCAGGGAAACGTCATCGCGCCGGCCCTGCCGGGCGCACCCGGGGATCTCGACGTCCAGGCCGCCGGCGCCATCCTGCACGCCGGCCTCACCTATCTGGTGCTCCGCTCCAAGACCGCAGACGCCTACTTCGGCGTGGACCTGCGCACCGAGGAGGGATGGAAGCGCATCGAGAAGGCGCTCGCAGGGCTGGTGAAGGCGCAGGTCGACAAGGCCGAAACCGGGGCACCCTACTCCGGGAGTCGCGCCTCCTGCGCCGCGATCATCTCCGTCCTCCCGCGGACGCGGCACCGCCGAAGCAGGCGTCGTGAGAAACCCCCTCGCGCGTTACGGGCGGCGGCGGAGTTGCTGTAGGCCAGCAACCCCCCCAGAGCGCGAGCCTCGCATAGGGCGGGCTGCGAGCGGCCCGCGCGTCCACGCTTCCGCCGTCCGTGACCTGCGCAGTGCCGTACATGGCGCAGGCCCTCCAGACGGTGTCTCTCCGTATGGACACGCCGCTCGCGTCCTGAGGGTTCGGCTTCAACGTAGTACCTGGAACGGTCTCGTCCAACGGCGATGCGCAAGAGAGACCAGTCTAAGCCCGCCACAACCTCGACCGCGCCGGTCACGATCATCGACAACACCGGGAGTGTGTCCCTGGGCCGGGGGATGCGAATGCACCTGTTGCCATCTCCCCATGGAGCGCCCATGCTTCTTGGTGGTGGTGTTTGAGGGGGAGAAGAGGCGGGCGCCATGGCGCTCAGG
>CAIOAK010000031.1 GCA_903855945.1 uncultured Anaeromyxobacter sp. | reverse complement strand
GGGGCGACGCACCGGCGGTGCTCGTCGAGGGGGAGCGTGGCCCGGAGGGGCTCCACGCCTTCTGGTCGAGGGGGATCCTTCCGACCGTGGAGCGGATGCTCCGGGAAGGCGATCCCTCCCTGCGGGCCATCGCGACAGCGGTGGGCGCGCGGATCGTCCCCGCGGTGGAGTGGCGCGTCGTCGACCCGGGCGGCCGCTCGTTCGAGAACGCCAACACGCCGGAGGACCTCCGGCGACTGGGGCTCGAGCCACCTGCGCCGATCAATACCAGTCGAGGTGCGACAACACGGTAGGGCACTCGCAGTTGTTGCCCAGGGTCACCGTCACGGCACCCTGGAGACTCTCGTCGTAGCAGAAGACGGCGCAGGCCCGTTCGGCGGAGCTGAGCGGCGGATCCCGCTGCCAGGCCAGGCAGCGCGAGGCGATCGTGCTTCCCGGGCACATCTGGGCCAGGTTGATGAGCTTTCCGTACGCCGATGCCGGGGTCCAGGCCTGGGCCGCGACCTGCGCGGTCGTCGCGTTGTACGTGGCCGGCAAGGTGCAGTCGTAGTAGGCCTGCTCCATCGAGGTTCCCGGGAAGTTCTTGTGCTGGCTGGGGCAGGCCCCTGCCGACGGGCAGCAGGTGTTCCCCAGCGGGGCCTGGCAGCAGGCCCCGTTGCAGGTGAGCGTGGTGCACTGGGACTGGCAGGTTCCCGCGGAGCAGTTCTGACCCGTGCCGCAGGCGTGGCCGCACGAGCCACAGTTGGCCGGGTCGGTCTTCACGTCGACGCAGGCGCCGCTGCAGAGGGTGAGGCCGGTGGCGCAGGTCTGCTGGCAGGTGCCGGCGCTGCACGTCTGCCCCGCGGGGCAGACGTTGCCGCAGATCCCGCAGTTCGATGGATCGCTCGAGGTGTCGGTACAGACGGTCTTCGCGCCGGACGGGCACACCTGCCTGGGCGGATTGCAGACGCACTGCCCCGCGCAGCCCGCTGCGCACGGGGCGCAGGCATATCCGGTTCCGCAGGCGAGTCCGCACCCGTTGCAGTTGTACGGGTTGGTTGCGATGTCCACGCAGGTGGGGGTGTGGGGGTCGTTCGGACAGAACTGCACCGTGGGCGGCGAGGAGTTGCAGGTGCACGCTCCGCCGCCGCACCAACCCTGGCCGCAGGTGTTGCCGCAGCCACCGCAGTTGGCCGCGTCGGTCCGCGAATCCACGCACACGCCGAAGCAGGAGATGTCGGAGGGGGACGGGCAGGTGCAGATCCCGGCGACGCAGGCCGAGCCCGCGTTGCAGGTGATCCCGCAGGCTCCGCAGTGGAGCGGATCGGTCCGCGTGTCCGTGCAGCCCTGGGCGCAGGAGGACTGGCCGGTGGGGCAGGACATGGTGGAGTTGCTGGTGCAGCTCGCCGCCACTCCGGCCGCGACCAGCGCGACCAGCCAGCCGAGGCGGGCGGCCGACCTCAGGAGCGAACCCGCCATTCGCCCCCCCACGGCTAGCGACGGCCGCCGGACGGCCGGGCGCGCGTCGGCGTGCGGGGCTTCGACTCGGAAGCGGCCCGAGTGAGCCGGAACTTGGCGTCGGTCTTCTGCCGGTTGGAGGCCTTGCGGGTGGACTTCCGCGACGGGCGCGCACCGGGCGCGACGTCCTCGAAGGCGTAGAGGGCCTTGCTGTCCTTCCCGGCCAGGTTGTGGGGCTTGGGGCCGGGCTTGGCCTTCTTCGGGGCCGCAGCCTTCTTCGGCCCCGCTCGCTCGGTGTTGTAGCGGAACCACTCGGCCTTGGTCGCCATGGCAGCCTCCGTGGGAAACGCTCCCGTCTCGATTGTACCGCCGGGAAGGGCCCCGAAGGCAACCTCCGGCGCTACAGGAGCGAGTCGACGAGCCGGGCGAGCCGCTGCAGGAAGCGCCGGAACGCCGGGCGCCGCTGCCAGGCCTCCGCGTCGAGGAGCTCCGAGTCGCCCATGGTCCGTTCCTGGATCCGGGTGAGGTCGGCGACCACCTCCCGGTCGTAGAAGAAGACCATGTCCTCCTCGTTCAGCGTGAAGGAGCGCATGTCGATGTTGGAGGAGCCGATGGCGCACAGGTCGTCGTCCACCGATACGTGCTTGGCGTGCAGGAAGCGGCGTCGGTAGAGGTGGATCTTCACGCCCGCGGACAGGAGCTCGCCGTAGTAGGACTCCTGCGCGAGCCGGACGAGCCACTGGTCGGCCTGGAACGGCGTGATGAGGTGCACGTCCAGGCCACGCGTCGCAGCGGCCTGCATCGCGTCCACGAACGGACGATCGGGGACGAAGTAGGGAGTCGTCACGACGACCCGCCGGCGGGCTCCATAGAGCATCTGCACGAAGGTGCGCTCGTTGTTCTCCACCTCGTAGGTGGGCCCGCTGGGAAGCGCCTGGGCCATCACCGTGCCGACGTCCGCCAGCGGGGGGAACGAGGTCTCCGTCTCGAGGACGTTCCCGGTCTCCAGGTAGCGGTCGGTGAGGAAGATGGCCTGGAGCTGGCGGACCACCGGCCCCTCGATCCGCACCATGAGCTCCTCGTTCGTGAGCCCCCGACCCTTGTAGTCGAAGGGTTCGACGAGGTTCTGCGAGCCGGTGTAGCCGACGCGCCCGTCCAGCACCGCGATCTTGCGGTGGTTGCGCAGGTCGCGGCGCGTGCGGCGCGCGCCCGGGCTGAGGAGCGAGATCACCTCCACGCCGGCGGCGCGGAGGCCCGGGGCGAGCTTGCGCAGGCCGGGCGCGGAAGCCATCCCATCCATGGCGACCCGGCAGCTGACCCCGCGGGCGGCGGCCCGTCGCACCGCATCGGCGACCCGCTGGCCCGTGGCGTCCGGCTCGAAGATGTAGAAGAGCAGGTGCACGCTCTCCCGGGCGGCGTCGATGTCCGCCACGAGCCGGTCGATCACGCCCCCGTAGTCGTCGATCAGCTCGACGCGGTTCCCCGGGACGACGGGGAAGGCGCCCAGGCGGGCCGCCAGCACCGCGGTGGCCTGGCGCGGCTCGCCGACGTCGGCGACGGTGCGGACGCCGGCATCGGCCCGCGCCTTCTCGATGAACCGGGTGGCGAGTTCCTGCCGCTCCTTCCGCCTTCCGGGCAGGTAGGCCCTCCCGAATACCGCGTACAGGGCGACCCCCACGAGCGGCTGCACCAGGATGAGCAGGAGCCAGGCGCGCGCGGCGTTGGGCGACCGGCGGCGCGGAACCGCCCAGATGGCCCAGAGTCGGACCGCCCAGTTCAGGACGACGGGGATCCAGGCGAGGCTCACGGCGCCCCCTTTCGGGCCGCCGGCAGGGCGTCGCCCAGCCGCAGCCGCGCGGCCTCGTACTTCTCCCGGATCGTCTGGGCCAGCATCCGGAGCGACGGGCCCAGCGGGGATCGCGGGCGCCAGACGAGGGCCAGGGTGCGGTGGGGCTCGGGGCTCTCCAGGCGCCGGATCGCGAGCTCGGAACGCCGGTTCTCGACCGGCAGCGAGATGCGCGGGAGCAGCGTGACCCCGGCCCCTCCAGCGACCATCTGGGTGAGGGTGGAGAGGCTCGTGGCGCGGAAGTCGAGCTCCCGGCCACGCGCCGAGGCACAGTAGGCGAGGGCCTGGTCCCGGAAGCAGTGGCCGTCGTCGAGCAGCAGGAAGTCGGCGCCCCGGAGCTCCTGGGCCGTGGCCGGCCTCGTCGACTGGGCGAGGGGGTGGCCGGGAGGGGCCGCCAGCACGAATGGATCCTCGCAGACCACCTCGTGCTCCACCTCACCGAGCGGGGCCTCGAGCGCGAGCAGCGCACCGTCGATGCGCCCCTCCGCGAGGGCATCCATCAGCGTCCCGGTCTTGTCCTCCACCCAGACCGCCGACAGCTCCGGGTAGCGCATCCGCAGTTCCGGGACCACCTCGGGCAGGAGGTAGGGCGAGACGGTCGGGATGACGCCGAGGCGCAGCGTTCCGGCGAGCGGGTCGCCGAGCTGGCGAACGCTGTCGGCGAGATCGTCGGCCTCGAGCAGGAGCCGCCGGATGCGGGTCAGCACGACCTCCCCCGCGGTGGTGACGATCACCTTGCGTGAACCCCGCTCGAAGAGCTGGACCCCGAGCTGCTCCTCCAGCTGGATCACCTGGGCGGAGAGGGAGGGTTGCGACACGTGGCACCGCTCGGCAGCCCGCCGGAAGGATCGGACGTCGCCGACCGCCGCCGCGTACTGGAGCTGCCGGAGGGTGAAGACGTGGGGGCTGGACCGCATGATAGGCCCAGCCTATCACTCCCACTCCTTGCCGGGGACGGCGCGAGGCCGGTACAAGACCTCCGTTGCGCTCCGTCCTCGTCATCCGGTACAGCGCCCTCGGGGACGTCGTCCTCGCCACGTCGGTGCTCGAGCCGCTCCGGGCGCGCTTCCCCGACGCCCGGATCGAGTGGGTGACCTCGCCGGCCTACGCCCCGCTCCTGGAGGGGGTCCCGGAGCTGGCGCGGGTCCACCGGATCGGGCGCGGCGGCATCCGGGAGGCGCTCGACCTGGCGATGAAGCTCCGGGGCCGCTTCGACCTGGCGGTGGACCTGCAGAACAAGGTGAAGAGCGCGGTGGTGGCCCGGGCTGCCGGTCGCCGGCAGCTCGTCTTCCGGCGCCGGACGCGGCGGCAGGCGGCGCTGGCGCTCCTGGGGGCGGACCGGCCCATGCGTGGCCCTCACGCGACCCAGCTCTACGCCGACATCCTGCGGCCGCTCGGCATCACCGCCCCCGGGCGGACGCACGTCGCCCTCCCGGCAGCGGCGCGCGACGCGGCGGCGCAGGCGCTCGCGGGGGTCCCCCACCCGCGCGTGGCCGTGGCGCCCGGGGCGAGCGCCTTCACCAAGCGCTGGAGCCCGGAACGCTTCGCGGAGGTTGCCGACGCGCTGGCGGCGGACGGGGCACAGGTGGTCCTCGCGGGCGGGCCTGCCGACGCCGAGGCGCTGGCGCGGTTCCGGGCCGTGCTGCGTGCCCCGATCGCGGCGGACCTCACCCACCTGCCGGTCGAGGGGCTCGCGGCGGGGTTCGCCTCGGTGGACCTGCTCGTGGCCTGCGATTCGGGCCCGGTACACCTGGCCGGCGCGGTGGGCACCCCGGCGCTCGCGGTCTTCGGCCCCACCTCCCCCGAGCGCTGGGGTCCTCCTGCGCCCGGGCGGGTCGTGCGGCTCGACCTATCGTGCTCCCCCTGCCAGAACCACGGCGGCGAGCGCTGCCCGGAGGGTCACCACCGCTGCATGGCCGACCTGGAAGCCCCGGCCGTCATCGCAACGGCGCGCGCCATCCTGGGCGGGGCGTAGCCCCTCGGCCCGGACCGCTATCCGACCGATCCGACCGCGGCGGCGAGCTTCGCCGCCCGCTCCCCGAGCTGCTCCGACGTCCATCCGAGCGCGATGGGGGTGGAGATCGCACGGGACATCACGGCGTCCGACGCCGGGAACGGGCGGGCCGCGAGCACCGTGAGGGCCTCGCGGAGCGGAGCCGGGACCGGGTACGGGGAGGCCGCCGACTTGAGGTGGTCCCAGCGCCGGACGTAGTGCCAGTTGTTGTCGTACCAGTACATCGCGCCGATCCCGGCAGCCTGCATCGCCTTCGCCGCGGCGCGCGCCCTCGCCTCGTCGGGGAGGAAGAAGGAGAGGAACGACGCGCTGTCCCCGGCGGGGTCGGGGATGCGGCGGAAGGTCACGCCCGGCACCCGCTCGAGCGTCTCCCGGAGCGCCCGCTTGTTGCGGCGCTGGATCTCGAGGAAGCCGTCCAGCTTGCGGAGCTGTGCGAGCCCCACCGCGGCGTGGAGCTCGGAGATGCGGAAGTTGTAGCCCAGCGCGGGGTGCAGGTCGGCGCCGCGGTCGACCCCCGTGTGGTCGTGCCCGTGGTCGGCGTACTGGTCGCAGCGGCGGGCCACCTCGGGGCTGGAGGTCACGACCGCCCCTCCCTCGCCGCAGGTGATGGTCTTCACGAAGTCGAAGGAGTAGCAGCCCGCGTCGCCCACCGTGCCGAGCGCCCGGCCCTGCCAGCTGCCGCCCGGGGCCTGGCAGGCGTCCTCGAGGAGCAGGAGCCCCTTCTCCTTGCAGATCGCGGTGAGCGCGCCCAGGTCGGCCATCGAGCCGCACATGTGCACCGGCATGACGACCCGCGTGCTCGGCGTGACCGCGGCGCGGACCGCTGCGGGGGAGAGGGTGAGCGTGTCGTCGACGTCCACCAGCACCGGCGTGGCCCCGACCGAGAGCACCGCCTCGAAGCTGGCCACGAAGGTGAAGGTGGGCATGATCACCTCGTGCCCGGCCCCCACCCCGAGCGCGGCCAGCGCGGTGGTGAGCGCCGCCGTCCCGCTCGAGACCACCTGCGCACGGGCCGCGCCGGTGCGGCGGCAGAGCGCCTCCTCCAGCTCGCGGGCCTTCCAGCGCCCCTTGCGCGGGCCGTCGAAGCCGTAGCGCATCAGGATGCCGGTCTCGAGCACATCCTCCACCTCGCGCCGCTCCTCGGCGCCCCACATCTCGTAGCCGGGCATCCCGCCTCCTACATCCGCTCGTAGAGCGCGCGCACGCGCGCGGGGGTCATGACGCGCTTCCAGTCGTCGCCGAGGACGTTGTGCCAGAGCGGCGCCATGCCCAGCGACACCTCGACCATCTTGTCGAGCTTCTGCGGCGGGAGTCCGGCGGCGACGCCCTGCGGGATCTCCACGCCGGCCTTCTCGACCATGCGCCGGAAGTCGCGCACGCCCTCCGGATAGAACTCCTCCAGCACCGTCATGGCGATGGCGTTCCCCTCGCCGTGGTGGGTGCCGAGCACGTACCCCAGGCCGTAGGAGAGGGCGTGGGCCGCGCCGACCTGAGAGTAGGCGATCGACATCCCTCCCATCCAGGAGGCCATCATGAGCTTCTCGTCGCTCTCCCCGTCCCAGTGGTCCCGCAGGAGGAACACCTCGCGGCACAGGTCGAGGGACTTCTCGGCGTGGGCCCGGGCGAAGGAGTTCATCGCCCTCCCCTGCAGCGACTCCACGTTGTGGATGTAGCAGTCCATCCCGGTGAAGAAGCGCTGCCGCTCCGGAGCCCCGGCGATGAGGTCGGGATCGAGCAGCACCTGATCGAACGGGGTGTAGTCGGAGTTGAGCCCCAGCTTCTTCGTGGGGCCGATGAGGACGGCGGTGCGCGACACCTCGGCCCCCGTCCCGGACAGCGTCGGGACGCCGGCCTTGAATACGCCGGGAACCTGCACGAGGTCCCACCCCTGGTAGTCCTGCGAGGAGCCCGGGTTGGTGAGCATGAGCGCCACGGCCTTGGCGAGGTCCATCGTGGACCCACCGCCGACACCTACCAGGCCCGACACCTTCCCGAGCTCGGCCCGGATCCGGTCGCGCAGCGAATCGACGTCCCCGGTCTTGGGCTCGTTCGAGGTGTCCACGAAGATGATCCGGTCTCGCCCGCGCACCGGGATGCGGGCCACGAACTCGGGGCGCGCCTGGAAGGCGTGGTCCACGAGGAACACCATGGGCGCCGTGCCCTGCCGGTTGTCCGCCAGGATGGCGTCGAGCTGGGAGAAGGCTCCCCGGCCGAAGATCATCTGCCCGACCTGCTTCAGGTTCTTGTGCACGTTCTTCTCCTTCAGGCGGCTCCGCCGGCGAGCAGCCGCTCGGCCCGGACGAGATCCTCGGGGGTGTCGATCTCGACGCCCATGTAGTCGGTGGCGACCATCCGCATCCGGATCCCGTGCTCCAGGAAGCGCAGGCACTCGACCTTCTCGGCCCGCTCCAGCGGGCCGGCCGGGAGCCGGGCGAAGCGGAGCAGGGCGTCGCGCCGGAAGGCGTAGACGCCGATGTGCTCCCAGAAGACCGGGCGCGCCGCCGGGTCGCGCACGAACGGGACGGGGGAGCGGGAGAAGAAGAGGGCATTCCCCTCCTGGTCCACCGCCACCTTCACGTAGTTGGGATCCCGGACCAGCGCGGGGTCGTGCAGCTCCTGCATGAGCGAGGCCACCCCCACGCCGGCTCCCGCGGGGCCGTCGAAGGCGGCCAGCAGCCGCTCCAGAGGTTCACGGCGAGTGAATGGCTCGTCCCCCTGGACGTTGAGCACCAGGTCGGCGGCCTCGCCCTCGACCACCTCGGCGATGCGATCGGTCCCGCTCTCGTGCGCCCGGAGCGACATCCGGGCCTGGCCACCGGCGCGCTCCACCTCGCCCCGGATCTCGTCCGAGTCGGTGACCACCAGCACGTCGTCGAAGAGGGCCGTGTCGCGGACCGCCTCGTAGGTGCGGCGGATCACGGTCTTCCCGCCCAGCGGGGCCAGGAGCTTTCGCGGGAAGCGGGTGGCGCCGAGGCGCGCCGGGATGAGGGCGATGCGTCGCACGGGGACGGGTCCCGGCCGTGGCCGGGGCGGGCGTATCCTAGCGCTTCGCGAAGATCTCGGCGAAGAACTCCTCGAGGGCGCGGAAAGCCCGCTTCTCGGCCCGTGCATCGTAGGCAGCCCCCTTCGAGGGGTCGTTCCCGGCTCCCGCGACGGTGAAGGCGTGAACGGCGCCGCCGTAGAGCACGAGCGTCCAGTCGACACCGGCCGAGCGCATCTCCTGCTCGAAGGCGGCGATCTCGGCGGCGGGCACGAACGGATCGTCTCCGCCGTTCAGCACGAGCACCTTCCCCTGGATCTTCTTCGCGTCGGCCGGCGTGGGGCTGTCGAGGCCGCCGTGGAAGCAGACGGTGCCCACGAGCGGTGCCCCGGTCCGCGCCAGGTCGAGGGCCGCGGTGCCCCCGAAGCAGAATCCGATGGCGGCGATGCGCGCGGGGTCGACGTTGGGCTGCCGGGCGAGCTCCTCGAAGGCCGCCCGTACCCGGGCCCGGAGCAGCTGCCGGTCCCCCTTGAACTTGCCGGCCTGCGCGCCGGCCTCCTTCGGGCTCGTGGGACGAACGCCCTTGCCGTAGATGTCGGCGGCGAAGGCCACGTAACCCATCCGGGCGAGCTGGTCGAGCCGCTTCCGGGTGTCGGCCGACACCCCCATCCAGTCGTGGACGACCAGCACGCCGGGCCGCTTCGCGGGACCGGCGGTGTCGTAGGCGACGACCCCCTCGAGAACCGTGTCCCCCTGCCGGTACTCGACGGTGCGGGTGACGACCTCGGCGCGGGCGGCGGTCACGGCGAGCCCCAGCGCGGCTGCGACTGCGATTCGTATGGCATGCACGGTTTTCCCATCTAACGAAGGCGCGGCGCCCGAGCCACGCCGATTCGCCCGGGTATAGACTGTCGCCCCTTGGCTTCCGATCCCTTCTCCTCGCTCCGTTTCGCCGAGTACCGCGCCTTCCTGGGCGCGATGGCGACGGTATTCGTGGCCACCCAGATCCAGACCGCGGTGCTGGGCTGGCAGGTCTACGAGATGACGGGGGACCCGCTCTCGCTGGGGTTCGTGGGGCTCGCCGAGGCCGCCCCGTTCCTGACGCTCGCGCTCGTGGGCGGCTGGGCCGCCGACCGGATCGACCGGCGCATCATCGCCGTCGCCAGCCTCGCCGTCATCGCGGCGAGCGGCGCCTGGCTCCTCACGGTGAGCCTCCACCCGGGAACCTCGCCCCTTCCGCTCTACGGCGCCCAGGCGCTGGCAGGGCTCGGGCGCGCCTTCTTCCGACCCGCCTCGGCGTCGCTGGGGACGGAGCTCGTACCGCGCGAGCAGTACCAGAACGCAGCCACCTGGCGCTCCTCCATCTTCCACACCTCCATGATCGTCGGCCCGGCGGTGGGGGGCGCGCTCATCGCGCTGGGTGGGCCCCGCCTCGCCTACGCCGCGGAGATGGGGCTGCTCGGAGTGGGGCTGGCGGCGCTTCTCGCGGTCGCCCCTCGACCCCGTGCGCCGGTGGTGCGCCGTCATCCGGTGACCGAGATCGCCGACGGCGTCCGGTTCGTCTTCCGGGAGCCCCTGCTCCTCGGACCGCTCAGCCTCGACCTCTTCGCGGTTCTGTTCGGAGGCGCCACCGCGCTCCTCCCCATCTTCGCCCGGGACGTCCTCCGGGTCGGAGAGGTGGGATTCGGGATCCTGCGGGCCGCTCCCGCCGTCGGCTCCGTGATCACGTCGCTCCTGCTCGCCCACCTGGGCAACTTCCGCCGGGCCGGCCGGGCGCTGCTCGTCTGCGTGGCGCTCTTCGGCGTTTCCTGGATCGCCTTCGCGCTCTCCCGGAATTACTGGCTCTCGGCGGCCATCCTGGTCCTGGGCGGGTCGCTCGACGCGGTGTCGGTGGTGCTGCGGAGCACGCTCGTCCAGACCTTCACCCCGCAGGAGATGATGGGGCGCGTCTCGGCGGTGAACAGCCTCTTCATCGGCTCCTCCAACGAGCTCGGGGCCTTCGAGAGCGGAGTGGCGGCGAAGCTGCTCGGGACGATCCCGTCCGTCGTGTTCGGAGGGACGATGACCCTCGTCACGGTGGGGCTGGTGGCCTGGCGCGCTCCGAGGTTACGCCAGCTGGGTCGGATCGCTTAGATTCACGCCATGCCGCGCTTTCCCACCCCCGTCCAGAGCCGCCTCCCGGGCGTCGGCACGACCATCTTCACGGTCATGTCCCGGCTCGCCGCGGAGTGCGGTGCCATCAACCTGTCCCAGGGCTTCCCCGATTTCTCCGCCGACCCCAGGCTTTTCGAGCTCGTCTCCCGCCACATGCGTGCCGGCGAGAACCAGTACGCCCCGATGGCGGGCACGGCCGCCCTGCGCGAGGCCATCGCCGCCAAGTCGGAAGGGCTGTACGGCACCCGCTACGACCCGGAGCACGAGGTCACGATCACCGCCGGGGGTACGCAGGCCATCTTCACGGCGGTCACCGCCCTGGTCCGGCCGGGCGACGAGGTGATCGTGCTCGAGCCGGTCTACGACTCCTACGTCCCGGCCGTCGAGCTGGCCGGGGGGCGGGCGGTCCGGGCCTCCCTCTCCCCGCGGGGATACCGACCCGACTGGGCGGCCATCCGCACGCTCGTCACGCCTCGAACGCGGATGATCCTGCTGAACAGCCCGCACAACCCCACCGGTTCGGTCCTCGATCGCCCGGACCTGGATGCGCTCGCCGACCTGGTCCGCGGAACGGGGATCGTGATCGTCTCGGACGAGGTGTACGAGCACATCGTCTTCGACGGGGTCCGGCACGAGAGCGTGTCGCGCCACCCGGAACTCGCCGACCGATCCTTCGTGGTGGGCTCCTTCGGGAAGACCTTCCACGTGACCGGCTGGAAGGTGGGATGGGCGCTCGCGCCGCGCGAGCTCATGGCCGAATTCCGCAAGGTCCACCAGTTCGTGGTCTTCACCGTGAATACCCCGGTGCAGCTCGCCCTGGCCGAGTTCCTGGCGGATCCGACCCACTGGCTCGGGCTCGGCGCCTTCTACCAGCGAAAGCGGGACCTCTTCCGGCAGGGGCTGCGCACCTCCCGCCTCGACCCGCTTCCCTGCGCGGGCACCTACTTCCAGCTGGCGAGCTACGCGCGCCTCTCCGACGAGCCCGACGTGGTGCTCGCCGAGCGGCTCACGCGCGAGGCGGGGGTGGCGTGCATCCCGGTCTCGGCCTTCCACGCCGACGGGCGGCAGGACCGGGTGCTCCGCTTCTGCTTCGCCAAGTCGGACGAGACGCTTCACCGGGCGTGCGATCGGCTGGCCCGCGTCTGAGAGGAAATGGACCATGACCTCGTCGATCCTCATCGCCCTGCTGCTCACCGCGGAACCCATCGGGGCGCGGGCGATCCCCGCCTCCCTCACCGTCAGCGGCGGCGTGTCGCTGGGCGCCTACGAGGCGGGCTACCTCTACTACTCGCTCGCGGCACAGCGGGTGAACCCCGGGCTCTCGCGCCTGATCCTGGGCACGGGCGCGTCGGCGGGCAGCGTGAACGCCCTCCTCTCGCTCCAGGCCTCCTGCGCCGCGCCGGAGCTCGAGCCCCGGCGGAGCCTCTTCCACCGCGTCTGGGTCCCGATGGGGCTCTCGCAGCTGTTCCGCCCCGACTCGGCGAGCCCCGTCGCGGCGTTCTCCCAGAAGAACTTCCAGGACGTGGGGGGGATGGTCGAGCAGGAACTCGCGAAAGGGCTCCCGAAGGACTGTGACGTGGTGCTGGGCGTGGTGGCCTCGCGCCTCTCCCCCCGCCTGCTCGAGGCCGCCGGCGGAAGGCTCAAGGTTCCGGTCACCGAGGAGAAGTTCGTGGTGCGGATCCGGGGGCGCGGCAGCGACCGGATGCCGCTCATCACCAACTACGTCGACCCGGACCTGGCGGAGGAGCAGGTGCTCCTCCCCGAGGCGGCGGACGGGAGCGTCCCCTTCGCCGCGCTGCTCGACGCGGTCATCGCCTCCACCTCATTCCCGGTGGCCTTTCCCCCTCGCCCGGTGGCCCACTGCGTGGTGCGCACGCGAGGCCGGACGGCCCCGTTCTGCCCGCAGGCGTCGGCGACCACCACCCTGTTCGTAGACGGCGGGGTCTTCGACAACTCCCCGCTCCGTCTGGCCGCCACCTACGCCGCGGGCGGGCTTTCCCGGGTGCGCGGACAGGAGCTGACCTGGAGCCCGGGGCCCCGCCTCTCGGTGTCCCACGGGCCACCCTCCGACGTGGCCTTCGCCTTCCTCTCGGCCGATGCGGCCGCCTTCCCCGACCAGTCCGAATCGGACTCGGGAGGCGACAAGTCGCTGCTCCCGCTCCTCCTCCGCGAGATGGGTGGCTTCGTGAACAGCGCCCGGTCCCGGGAGCTCTACCTCCTCGTGGAGGACTTCCCGGAGACTGCGGACAACCTGATCTTCCCACGGCGCCACTTCCCGGCCGCCAGCTCGCCGATGTACGCCTTCTACGGCTTCTTCGATCGTGGCTTCCGCGCCTTCGACTTCGAACTGGGCATGTACGAGGCGCGTCGCCAGCTCACCGGGTTCACGCTGCCCCGGCTCCCGGCGGAGACGCGAGCCCGGTTCGTGTTCCCCGAGGACCAACCCGGAGCGCGCGCTGCGTCGGCGTCCTGGGCTCCGCTCGCCTGCCTGCGCGCCCTGTTCGACCACTCGCCCGGCGCGGAGGAACTCTGCGCGGGGGACGATCTCCGGGGGCTGCGCATCCTCGCGCAGGTTTCCTTCGACCGGCTCTGGGACCGCTGCGCACCGGGCGCGCGGTGGGATCCACCCGCCGCCGGCTTCACCGCCTGCATCCCCGCCCAGCGCGGCGAACCCCCGCCCCGGGTCCCCGGGGTCACCGGCACGCCCGATTGGCGCCGCGCACCGAACGAGTCGGAATCGACCCAGACGACGAGGCTTCTCGCCACGTACGGGTACGAGTGGTCCGATCTTCCGGTGCCACGCGGGGCGAGCGAGGAGCAGGTTCTCGCGGCCCTGCGGAACCGGCTCGCGGCCGTGACCGCACACCTGGCGCAGGCGCAGCCCTCGTTCGGCGAGAAGGTCGCGGTGGGCGCGGTCGGCCGCATGGGGGTCGACCTCTTCTTCTACGTCCCGCCGCGTGCGTCGATCTGGGTCACGATGGGGCGCGCCCTGGAGCTGGGCGGCGACTGGGCGGTGGAGGAGCTCTCCTGGTTGCGCCTCACCGGAGCGCTCGAGGTGCCAAACCTGGTCACGGTCTTCGGGTCCAACCCTCCCCCGGTGGCCTTCATCCCGACGATCGGGCTCGGCGCGCTCCCGCGACAGATCGGCTCCCCGATTTTCCAGCCGTCCTTCCTGGTTCGTGGGGGCTACGTCCTGTCACCGAACGACTCGTTCGGCGGCTCCTCCTGCGAGGGGCAGGATCGGGTCACCATCGCCGCGTGCACGCGCCCGGTGGTGGAGGCCGGGGCTGCGGCCGCCATCGCCGGGTTCCTCCGCATCCAGCTCATGGGGGCATGGTACCCGCCCGCCTTCGGAAGTCCCGGGCTCTGGGCCCTCCTGCCCTCGCTCGGGTTCCAGCTCGGGCTCTGACGGTCGCCGTTCCGCGGAGTCACGGCCCCATCATGATCCGCTCCGGGTGCGCGTAGACGTTCAGCCGGTCTCCGCGGGCGAAGCCGACGAGCGCGATGCCGGCGTCGCGGGCCAGCTCCACCGCGAGCGAACTGGGGGCCGAGACGCCCGCGACCACGGCGATGCCCGCGGCGGCCGCCTTCTGGACGATCTCGAAGCTCGTGCGGCCGCTGACGGCGAGCAGGCGGGCTCCCGCCAGGCCGGGCGGGGCGCCGCCTCCCCGGCGCAGGAGCGCACCCACCACCTTGTCCACCGCATTGTGCCGACCCACGTCCTCGGCCGACGCGAGGAGCGAGCCTCCATCCGCGAAGGTGGCCGCGCCGTGAAGACCGCCGGTTCGCGCGAAGACCGGCTGCAGGGAACCGAGCCGCGCGATGCAGGTCAGCACCTCGGCGGCCGGGATGGGCTGCGCGTCGCCGACCGGCGCGCAGCGCGACAGGAGCCCCTCGATCCCGCGCCGGCCGCAGACACCGCAGGCCGAGGTGGTGGTGGTCCAGCGACGCCCCTCCAGCACGCGCTCGGGATCGATCCGATGCCCGCCGGCCGAGTGGACGTCGATGACGTTCCCCCAGCCCTCCTCGCCGGGGCGGCCGCAGTGGGCCACCGAGCCGACGTCCCGGACGCCCGCGATCATCCCCTCCGCGAAGAGGAACCCGAGCGCCAGGTCGCCGTCGGAACCGGGAGTGCGCATCGTGACGGCCACGGTCTCGCCGTCGACCCGGATCTCCAGCGGCTCCTCGACGGCCACGACGTCGGTCCGCCGATCGACCCGCCCGCCGTCGACGCGCACCACCTCCACCTCGACGGTGGCCCCGGTCCGGAGTGGGATGGGCGCCTCGCCTTCCATGCCCTACCCCGTGACCGACCGGATCGCCTCGATCACCCGGGCGCTCACGCGTGCGTTCTCCCGCCTCCACTCCGTGTGCGCGCCGGGGCCGACGCGATTGGCCACCCCGAGCACTGCCGCCACCGGGACCGCGACCGCTGCGCAGGCGGCGAATACGCCGGAGAGCTCCAGGTGCTCCACCGCCGCGACGCGCGCCAGGGCCGCGGCGCCGGCCTCGGAGAGGGTGATGGCCGGCGTGACCGCCACGTCGTGGGCGGGCAGCTCGAGCTTCCAGGTTGCGGGCCAGCGGGTGGTCTCGGCTGCGGGGCGGTAGGCGCGCCCTTCGGCCTCCTCGACCGACGTGGCGATGGCGGTCGCCGCCGCCACCACGTCGCCCACGGCCAGCCTCGCGTCGTAGGCGCCACAGGTGCCCACGAAGAGGACGCGGCGCGGCCGGTGCTCCCGGAGAAGCCGCGCGGTCCCGAGGGCGGCCGCCAGGGCGCCGATCCCGGCGACGGCGACCTCCCAGCCCGCAGGCGGGTCCCGATCCAGCCCGGAGAGCTCGGGGGCGAACGCCGACAGCAGGAGGGACGGACCGTTCATTCCGTCCCCGGCTCATCCCACGGGACGGAGGCGCGTGGCAAGCCCCGGCGTCGCGGCGTCGCGTCGTCGCGTCTCCCGGGTCGCCTTCGGCAGCGCGGCGTCGCATCGAGGGTCGCCTTCGGCGCCGCGTCCGTGGGGCCGCCGGCGGGATGGGCGCGCCCCTCCGAGCAGCACGTCCTCGGGTTCGGGCGCTGCATTGGCCGTCCTGCGCCGGGGAACACCGATGCCCGAACCCGCTCTTGTCCCGGCGCCCCTGCGGGCAGCTCGTCGCGTCGCGCCCCCCGCCGGCTGGCGGATGCGGGGCCGAAGGCGATTCGAGCGCGCCTGCTTCGAGGGGGGATCCGGGTGAGCGCGTCGTCGCGCGGTCTTCCGCCAGGCGGGACGGGGTGGCCCCGGCGCGGGGCGCATCTGCG
>CAIOAK010000030.1 GCA_903855945.1 uncultured Anaeromyxobacter sp. | reverse complement strand
GGTGACGGAACCTACCGGGTGGCCGCCGAGGGCAACGCCGGTTCGCAGGCGTGGGCGAAGGTGAACTTCTTCAACGGGACGACCTGGTCGCAGCAGCCGGCCGCGGACGCCCAGACCTCCTGGGCCGCGGTGGCGATGGGGGCCGGGACGGGAGACGCGTCGAAGCGGTACGTGGCGGCGGAGACGGGAGGGCAGCTCTGGATCTCCAGCGCGCCGGCCGGGGTCGGGACGACGCCCACGCTGACGGCGACGGCCGTTCCCGGGACGTCGAGGAACTGGGCGGCGGTGGCGATGTCGGCGGACAGCACCTACTCCGCGGCGGTCGATAATTCAGGGTTCACGGAAAGTCTCTACCGGTGCGTGAACGCCACAGCAGCCTGCACCCCTTTCACCCCATCTCCCACGCTGCAGAGCTGGACCGGGGTCGCCGTCTCCAACATCGGTTCCGTTCTCGCCATGTCCGCTGCGGACGGCATCTGGGTGTCTAACAACAGCGGTTCCACCTTCACCCAGCACGCCGCCGGTCACCGCTTCGCCGCGGTGATCTGCGACCCCACCTGCGCGAAGATCGCCGCGCTCGAGACCCTCCCCGCGACGGGCACGGTCACCGGCAGCCGCATCTGGTGGAGCTACGATTCCGGTGCCTACTGGGCGGTCGCTCCCGAGATGGCGCGCATCCTCGAACCGCTGAGCGGCGCCGGTCTCGTCTCCACCGGGGGCACTACCCCCACGCTCCTCGCCTTCGACCGAACGCTCGGGAAGCCCGTCCTCTCGGCCACGCCGGTGGATCCCTTCTCGGGGGTCCTCTCCGCCGTGGGGAGCTTCGCCGCGGTGAACTACATCTCCTACGTGGAGTTCACCTACTTCGGCGACGGGCAGTTCGTGGCGCTCACGGCCTACGCTCCTGTCCCGGAGCTCATCACCACGGTCGATCTCTACGAGTTCGCGAGACCGTAGCGGCCAGGCTACCGCACGAAGCGGGCCTCGAAATGGGCCCGCAGACGCGGGTTCCTGCGCAGGAGCCCCAGCGCCAGATCGGCGTGGCCGGGCACGTACCCGTTCCCGATGATGAGGGTCGCGTCCTTGCCCACCCCCTCGGCTCCCAGGGCCGCGGCGGTGAAGCTCGTCGCCATGGAGAAGTAGATCACCGTCCCGCCGTCCCGCACGAGGAGCACGGAGGAGAGCTCGGTGTTGGGCACGTTGGCGCAGTTCACCACGAGGTCGAAGAGGCCGCCGGCCGACTCGACCCGGTGCAGCGCATCCACCCCGCGCGTCGCGTCGAGCGAGAGGGTCCGGTCCACCACGCCGATGGCCCGCAGCCCCGCGAGCGCCGGCTCCGACAGGTCGGCCGCCACCACCTCGCCCGAGCCGGCCAGGCTCTCCTTGGCCTGGGCGCAGACGAGCGCCCCCGACTTGCCGGCCCCGATGACGAGCACCCGTGCCCCGGGGCGCGCGTGGCGGGCCACCAGCGCCGGCGCGCCGCAGACGTCGAGCGCGGCCAGCGACAGCTCGTCGGGCAGATCGCCGGGCAGCCGGGCCCACAGGCCGGTGGCGAAGAGGATGGCGGTCCCGCGCACGTCGATCCGCTCCACGTCGGGGTGCACGCCCCGGAGCTCGTCGATCCGCAGCGGCGTGAGGGTGAGGGAGACCAGCGTGGCGATCCGGTCGCCCACCGCGAGGTCGTCGGCCGCCGGGTGGCGCGGCCCCACCTCGCGCACGCGCCCGATGAGCATCCCGCCCGAACCGGTGACCGGGTTGTGCATCTTGCCCCGCTCCCGGACGATGCGGAGCACCTCCTCGGCCACGCGCGCCGGGTCGCGCCCCACCGTCTCGGCGATCTGACGGAAGCTGGCGGAGTCGATGTTGAGCGCCTCCGCGTCCACGGAGAGCTCGTCGTCCCCGAGCGGCAGATCGGGGTCCAGCCGGTCGGCGCGCTGGGGGAGCACGCCCGGAGGGGAGATGACGCGTCGCAATCCGTAGGGGTCCACGCACCGTGCAGGGTAGCAGCCCCCGGGCCGGACCGGGCGGATGATCGGAAGGGGAATCCGGGCTAGATTCGGGACCACATGCGCTATCGGGTCTCGATGCCGGAACCCCATTCCCACCTCTTCGAGGTGGAGGCCACCCTCGACGATCCGGGTGCCGCGCCGGTGCTGGCCCTGCCGGTGTGGACTCCGGGGAGCTACCTCGTCCGCGAGTTCGCCCGCCACCTGGAGGGGCCGGAGGCCGACGACGGCGCCGGGCGGAGGCTCCCGCTCGTCCGGCTCGACAAGAACCGCTTCCGGGTGGAGGCGGCCGGCGCCCCCCGGGTCCGGGTCCGTTACCGGGTCTACGCGAACGATCCCACCGTTCGCACCTCGCACCTGGACGACGGGCACGGGTACTTCAACGGCGCCAACCTCTTCCTGTACGCGGAGGGGAGGGTGGGGGAGCGGGTCGAGCTCCAGGTGGTGCCTCCGCCGGGCTGGAAGGTCTCCACCGCCCTGGACGGCGGTCCGGCCGATTTCACTGCCAGTGATTATCACGAACTGTGCGATTCCCCGGTGGAGGTGGGAACCCACGCGCTCGCCACCTTCGAGGCGCTCGGCCGGCGCCACGAGGTCGCCGTCTCCGGCCGCGGCCACCTCGACCTCGACCGGTTCGTCCGCGATCTCCGGACCCTCGTCGAGCACCTGGGAGGGCTCATGGGCGGCCTCCCCTACGAGCGCTATCTCTTCCTCGTTCACCTCTCCGACCGGCGGCGCGGCGGCCTGGAGCACGAGCGGAGCACCACCCTCGACGTGGCGCGCACCGCCTTCTTCCCCCGCGAGGCCTACGAGGAGACGCTCGCGCTCGCGGCCCACGAGTTCCTGCACCTGTGGAACGTGAAGCGGCTGCGCCCCGCGGCGCTCTTGCCCTACGACTACTCCCGGGAGCAGTACACCCGGCTCCTCTGGTGGTTCGAGGGGGTGACGAGCTACTACGACCGGCTCACCCTGGTGCGCACGGGGCTGTCGTCGGCGCGCGCCTGGCTGCAGCACCTGGGGGAGCAGTGGACGTCGCTCCTGCGCCAGCCCGGCGCCGGGAAGATGAGCCTGGAGGAGGCGAGCCTCACCGCCTGGGTGAAGTACTACCGGCCCGACGAGAACAGCGGGAACAGCGCCGTCTCCTACTACCTCAAGGGAGAGCTCGTGGCGCTCTGCCTCGACCTGGAGCTCCGGCGCGCCGGCGGATCGCTCGACGAGCTGCTCCGCGGGCTTCACGCGAAGTACGCGTCCACCGGGCTGCCCGAGGACGGCGTCGAGACGTCGGTGGCGGCCGTCGTGGGCGAGGAGCCGGCCCGGAGGTTCTTCGACCGGTACGTCCGGGGAACGGCGCCGCTCGAGCCCAGGCTCGACGCGGCGGGTCTCTCGCTGCTCTTCCGTCCGTCCGCGTCCCTCGACGATCGGGGCGGCACGCCGCCGCGCCGGAGCGGGGAGGAGGAGCGCCCGGGCTGGCTGGGGGCCGAGATCGCGGCCGGGGCGAAGCTCCTGGTCCGGGCGGTGCGGGAGGGGAGCCCGGCCCACCGGGCGGGGCTCTACGCCGACGACGAGATCCTGGCCGAGTCGGGCTTCCGGGTGGACCGCGGGGCGCTCTGGGACCGGATGCGGGCCCTCGGGCCGGGCGGGGTCCTGCGCCTCACGGTTTTCAGGCGCGACGAGCTCCGGACGGTGGAGGTCCTCCTGGGTCAGCCGCCCGCCGACACGGCGTGGTTCGAGCCCGTGGCCGACCCGTCGCCGGCCCAGGAGGCGGCGTTCCAGGCGTGGACCGGCGCGGCGCTCCCCTGACGGACCGGCTATAACCTTCCCGCCATGTTCGACATCCAGACCCACGCGGCCCGGCGTGCCGCGGTCCAGGCCGCCATGCGCCTCGAGGGCGGGGGCGCCATGCTGCTCCCGGCGGCGACCGAGAAGGCGCGCAACGCCGACAACCACCACCTCTTCCGGCAGGACTCCGACTTCGCCTGGGTGACCGGGTTCGACGAGCCGGAGGGTGCGGCGCTGCTCCTCGCCGACCCCGCCGAGGGCAAGTCGGGGCTCGTGATGTTCGTGCGCCCCAAGGACCGGGAGCGGGAGATCTGGGACGGGTACCGGGCCGGCGTGGAGGGGGCGGTGTCGGGCTTCGGCGCCGACGCGGCCCACCCGGTGGCCGACATGGACGCGAAGCTGGAGGAGTACCTGGTGCGCGGCGGAACGCTCTGGTACCGGCTCGGGTTCTCGCGCGAATGGGACGAGCGGGTGGTGGCCGTTCTCCAGAGGCTGCGCGCGCGGATTCGACAGGGCGTCCACGCGCCCGACCCGGTGCGCAATCCCGGGTCCATCCTGCACGAGCTCCGGCTCGTGAAGTCGCCCGAGGAGGTGGAGCGGCTGCGCCGCGCCGCCGAGATCACCGCCGAGGCCCACCTCGCCGCCATGCGCGACGGGCGGCCGGGGGCGCGCGAGTACCAGGTGCAGTCGGAGATCGAGTACGCCTTCCGGCGCCGCGGCGGCTCCGGGCCGGGGTACGGGACCATCGTGGCCACCGGGAAGAACGCCACCGTCCTCCACTACCGGGCCGGCGACGCGGAGCTCAAGGCCGGCGAGCTGTGCCTGGTGGACGCGGGCGGCGAGGTGGGGCTCTACACCGCCGACGTCACCCGGACCTTCCCGGTCTCCGGCGAGTTCACGAAGGCGCAGCGGCGGGCCTACGAGGTGGTGCTCGCCGCCGAGGAGGCGGGGATGGCCGCGGTCCGCCCCGGGGTCACGGTGGACGCCATCCACGACCTGGTGGTCTGGAAGCTCGTCGAGGGCATGATCGCGCTCGGCCTCCTCGCGGGCACGCCCGGGGAGCGCATCGCCGACGGGTCGTACAAGAGGTACTACATGCACCGCACCAGCCACTGGCTGGGCATGGACGTGCACGACGTGGGCGGGTATCACGAGGAGGGCGTGTCGCGGCGGCTGGTGGCCGGCAACGTGCTCACGGTGGAACCCGGCCTCTACGTGGCGGCGGACGATTCGACGGCACCGGAGGAGCTGCGGGGGCTCGGCATCCGGATCGAGGACGACGTCCTCGTCACGCCCGAGGGACACGAGGTCCTGACGGCGGCCATTCCAAGGAAACCCGACGAGGTGGAACTGTGCTGTACACGGTGAGTGAATGACGAAACGAGAGACGGACGGGCAGCGCATCGCGCTGTTCGTGGACTTCGAGAACCTGGTCACGCGAACGGGCATCGCGCAGGAGGCCTTCGACCTCCAGCCGGCCATCGACACGCTGCTGGAGAAGGGGAAGGTGGTCTTCCGGAGGGCCTACGCCGACTGGGCCCGCTTCGAGGCGGCCGCCAGCCACCTCCACGACCTGGGGGTGGAGCTCATCGACGTCCCGCCGTCCACGCGGGCCGGCAAGAACGGCGCCGACGTGCGGCTCGTCATCGACGCGCTCGAGCTCTGCTACCTGCGCGAGCACATCGACACCTTCGTGATCGCCTCGGGCGACTCCGACTTCTGCCCCCTCGCCCACAAGCTCCGGGAGAACGACCGGACGGTGATCGGGATGGCGGTGAAGGAGGCCACCAGTCCACTCTTCGTGAAGGCCTGCGACGAGTTCATGTACCTGCGCGGCCCGGGGCACCGGCGCCGGGAGGTGGCGCGCGAGAAGGAGAAGCCCCGGGAGAAGGTCATCCCCGATGTGGCCCGCGAGGCCGCCGCGGCGCTCCTCGCCAAGGCCACGGCCCCCCTCAACCCGTCGGCCATCAAGGCCGCCATCGTGCGCAAGGAGCCCGATTTCGACGAGCGGGACCACGGTTTCTCCTCCTTCAACCGGCTCCTCGAGGCCATGGAGAAGGAGGGCTTGCTCCGTCGCGAGCAGGGCGCGAAGGGGCAGTGGTACGTGGTCGCCGCCGACGTCCGCGGCGCGGCCGATGGTCCTTGACTCCCCCCGGGGAGTCCAGTAGATCCGCCCGGTTCCACGGATGCGCCTCCCGGGCGCGCCAGTTCAAAAAGCTTCCGTCGGGGAGTGGCTCAGCCTGGTAGAGCACTTGGTTCGGGACCAAGGGGTCGCAGGTTCAAATCCTGTCTCCCCGACCATCTAACGCCTCGGAGTTCCTAGCGAAAGCGGGGGTTCCGGGGCGTCTCTCTTTTCGGGCGGAATGCACTCCGCACCACTAATGCACCAAACCATCGCGGGAGCGCCCGTGGCTGCGGGACGGGGGCCATTCTAGAACCCTCTTGAACATTGGGTGTGATGAGTCGTGCCCGTTGGCGGGACCTGCGACCCCTTGGCCCGGAGCCAAGGAGTCGGGGGTCCTCGGAAGCGTAGATATTTCAGGGGCCTCGCCTATCGCTCAGCTGTCCGGCCCATCCCCGTCGAGAGCGTAACGCACCTTCCGGACTGCTCCAGCGGGCTGCGCGACTCGATATCCGTCACGAAGATCACCTCCGATCGGCCTGTTCAAGAAGGACGAAGGCGAGCGTGGGCCTTCCCGGACCGCCGGCGTCGGAATGCACCACAGCTCCGGGGCTAGACGGGAAGCGGCCGTCCGGCCGACCCCGCCAACTGCCACCACCGCCACCTTCTCGGCGCGGCCGGCGTCCTCAGCCCATTCGCGCTGTACCAGTGACTCCCGGATCAGGTCTCGCACCGCTTCCGACCGATTCACGTATCCCTTCTCCGCGATGAGTCGGTCGAACTGCTTGAGCAGGTCATGTTCCAGCGAGATCCCGATGCGCTCCAGCATGGTGCCCTCCGAGTGAACGTGAGGGTAGCCGTGCGGCGTTTCCAGGTCCACACGCCCGGTAAGTCACAGCATGGTCGTCGCAGGGGCCTTG
>CAIOAK010000029.1 GCA_903855945.1 uncultured Anaeromyxobacter sp. | reverse complement strand
CGGCATAGGCCCGTTGACGAACGAGGGGGGCGAATGCATCCTCTCCCGATGTCGAAGCCGCCGAGGAGCCTCTCGCCGAACACCGCGCAGGCGCTCAAGACGGCCGGCCTCGTCCGCCATCTGGGCTCCGTCGCCGAGGGGATCGGCGTCCGTTTCGTCGTCCTCAAGGGAGCGGCGCTCCACGCCCTGAGTTTCGTCAAGGCCAACGCGCGCCCGATGTGCGACCTCGACATCCTCCTCTCGCCTTCGGATGCCGCCCGCCTGAACGACACCCTGGTGAGTCAGGGCTGGGAGGCGACGGGGAGCTGTCGGAACGAGGATCACCTTCCGATGCTGAAGCACCCCTTCTGGCCGGCTCTGGAGCTCCACGACCAGCTGAGTGGGGTCAGCCGCGACGGCGTGTTCTGGGTCGGGTTTGCGGACCTCGTGAACGGGGGGGGCGCCGAGCCGTTTCCGGCAGCCGGATCCGCGGTCTTCGTCCCGACGCGGGAGTTCCTGGCGGCCCACGCCGTCGCCCACGGCTTCTTCCATCACGAATCGGCCGTGATCTGCTATCAGCGGCATCGGGTCTTCGACGATCTCGCGGCCCTCGGCGTCCTGGAGATGACGGACGACGAGTTCCTGGCAGGCTCGGGGCGCTGGATGAAACGGGGCCTCTCGCGAGAGGAGATCCTGACGATTCTCCGCCTCGGTCGCCGGCTGGCCCGCGGCGAGAACGTCGCGGCCGACCTCCCCCCCACTCCGGAGTCCCGATTGCTCGACCACGTCACCAGGAGCGAAGGGGATCCCCTCTATCGCGAGGCGCTTTGGCTCCGCCAGTTCCAGCTCCTCGGCGGCACGGGCCACAGCCGGCGCAGGACGTTCCTTGTGAACTCCTGGCACCGCACCTTTCTGAACCGGGGGGAGGTAGACGCCGTCTACGGCCGTCCGAAGCATGACTGGGTCTACCCGGTCCGGCAGGTCCTGAGACCGTTCCACCTCGTCCTCCGGGTGGCGCGCTACTCGGTGGCATGGCTGAAGCTCCGCGCCAGGGGCGAATCGCCCCCTTCGGCTCCAAGGGCCCGCCCAACATAGGCCCTTCTCCTCACGCTCGCCATCGCGTTCCTGACCACCCCTCCCCGGCCCGCCACGGGACATTCCCCATTCCTTCGCCGATCACTCCCGGTCCCGAGCCCTGCTCGGGTACGAGCCGAAGACGTCCCTGGAGGACGGGCTGCGATCGACGGTGCATAATCCGGGACGGTAGGACTCTGGAAATCAAACGGACCGAGTTCCAGCACTCTGACCCGTTCCAGGAACCCCCGGGAGGGCGTCGTCGGTTCAGGAACTTCATGTGCACCGAAGGGGACGGAGTTTGTCAGAAAATCGCTCGAGCCACGCCAGAAAGTCTGTGGCCGCGGCCCGTTCCGCCAGCGTTTCCATTCGGTAACCCTGCATAGCCGAGAGGGGCGATCCGCCTTCGCCTCTCTAGCACCCGGGGCCAGTTGTTTGCCGCCTGTCTTCAGTCCCATGAGCCGCCCTCCTCGGTACCCTACCGCCGCCCACGAGCCTAGAACAACACCCCCTGCCTTTCGCGCTCGCTTGCCGAAGGAACACGATCCAGGGCGGGAGGGCCCCGACAACGGCGGGGGAGGGGCCGACGGTTGGACCTTGGCGGGCCCCGAATGGGGCGCTTCGGAGAAGGCTGCGGTCAGCCTCGATGTCCCTCGGTACGGCCGACCCTCCCGGCACCGGGTCTGGCCCTCATCCTGGACAAAAGCCTCCAGATTTGGTAAAAGAGTCTGAGAGATCAGGCTCTGACGGGAGGCGGTTGCATGGCCAAGCTCGTTATAGAGGTGCCGGAGGAGCTCAGGGGGGTCGGCGAGGCGAT
>CAIOAK010000028.1 GCA_903855945.1 uncultured Anaeromyxobacter sp. | reverse complement strand
GCACCGCCTCGGGCGGCAACGCCGCGGGCACCTGCTCCAACACCTACTGTCACGGCAACATCCGGAACGGCGCAGCCGCCAACGCGCCGTCGTGGCTGGGCGGCGCCGCTGCAGCCAGTTGCAGCACCTGCCATGGCCTGCCTCCGGGGGGAACACACCCGGCGCCAGCCACCGACTGCGCCAGCTGCCACGACGGGTACACGAGCTCGACGGTCAACGCGGCCCTGCACATGAATGGCACGGTCGACGTCATCAACATGACCTGCACGTCGTGCCACGGCACGGCGATCCGGACGAACGGCGACCTCGCCCTGACGTACGACCCGAACCAGGCAGCTGCGCCCCCGCGCGACGCGCACGGACAGGGCACGGGCGTCCTGGTCGGCACGCACCTCTCCCACGTCAACCCGTCGGCGGCGACGGGGGTCTTCAAGCCCATCGCATGCATCGAGTGCCACCCCGACAACTCCGGGAACTTCAGCCACTCGAACGGCACGGTGGGCGTCACCTTCACGACAGCCACCGGTGCGAACCTGGGCGGGTTCGCCCCGACATTCACCCAGGGTGACGGCACGAGCACCGCCACCACCTGCGCCACCTACTGCCACGGCTCGTCGCTGGACGCGACGACGACGAAGGGCAGCGTGGCCACCTGGTCCTGGGACAGCGCGACGGCTGCCGATTGCGGAAGCTGCCACAAGGCCCCCCCCGGAACGGCCAACCACCACGACGCCGCCGCCATCACGACCTGCATCAGGTGCCACTCGGGCACCGTCGACGCCTCGGGCGCTGTCCTCGTCACCGGCGGCAAGCACCTGAACGGCACCGTCGACACGGCCAACCTCACCTGCACCACCTGCCACGGCAATCCCTCCATCGTCCCCTCCGGGACGCAGGACCCGCGCCTCGCCGCCGCCCCCACGGGCGCCGGCGCTCCGGACACCTTCGGCCACGTCGCCACCGCTTCCGCCGGCGTCGGCGTCCACGCCTCGCACGTGCTCGGCGCGCGCTCGAAGCCGGTGCTCTGCAACGCCTGTCACGCCGTCCCCGTGAACGACGTCCACAAGACCGGCGCCGCCTCGGCCGGAACGGTGCTCTTCGGAAATCTCGCGACCACCGGCAGCATCGCCACCGCGAGCTACGTCGGGGCCGGCGGTTCCTGCGCGGCCACGTACTGCCACGGCAACCTGGGCGGCGGCATCGGCTCGGCCAGCGCCTCCCCGAACTGGGTCACGGCCGGCACGCTCGTCTGCAACTCCTGCCACGGCGTGCCGCCCGCGCAGACCTCCACGGGCGGCTTCCACCCGCCCCGGACCGACTGCGGCACCTGCCACTCCGGGTACACCTCGACCACCGTGAGCGCCACCAGCCACGTGAACGGCACGGTCGAGTACGACACCCTGAGCTGCACGACCTGCCACGGCGACCCGGCCCGCCCGGATACCGACCTCGACCTCGTCGCCTTCTCGGCTGCGCCCCCGGTGGACTCGTCCAACTCGGCCACCGGCGCCAAGGTCGGCGCCCACGTGAAGCACCTGCTCACCGGCGCCAACGGCGGCCCCACCTATTCGAAGCAGATCGCCTGCGCCGAGTGCCACAACGGCGCCATCCCGGCCGATCCGCTCCATGCCAACGGCCAGGCCAACGTGAGCTTCGGGGCGCTCGCCACGAAGGGCACGGGCGCCGTCGCCCACCCCACCTATTCGGACGCCACCAGCACCTGCTCCAACACCTACTGCCACGGCAACTTCAAGAACGGTGTGGGGGCGAACCCCATCACCTGGACAGGCACCGCCGCCTGCGGCAGTTGCCACGGCCTGCCTCCGGGCGGAACCCATCCGGCGGGCTCGACGCTCGCCACCTGCGGCAACTGCCACGGCAACTACAACAACGCCACGCAATCGATCAGCGACCCGTCCGGACACGTCGACGGCTCCATCGACCTGTCCAGGATGTCCTGCACCTCCTGCCACGGTGACGGCACCCGCGCCAGCGTCGCCAGCGCCGATCCGAACCAGTCTGCTGCTCCGCCGCTCGACACCCTGCGGGTCTCCACCGGCGTGCGCGTCGGCACCCACGTCTCCCACGTGAACCCCGCGGCGTCCGGCGCGGTCTACAAGCCCATCGCCTGCACCGAGTGCCACCCGAACAACGCCGGAAACACGGGCCACCTGGACGGGATCGTCGAGGTCACCTTCGCGGCGGCCACGGGCGCGAAGCTGGGCGGCTACGCCGCTGGATACACTCAGGGTGACGGATCCGCCACCCAGACCACCTGCGCGACCTACTGCCACGGAGCGACCTTCGACGTCGGCACCACCCGCGGTACCGTCGCCACCTGGTCGTGGAACGGCGCCGCGGCGACCTGCGGCAGTTGCCACCTGTCACCTCCCACCACCGGCAACCACCACAACGCGGTCGGCCTCGGCTCCTGCAACAAGTGCCACTCCGGCACGGTGGACACCTTCGGGGCGGTCCTCGTCGCAGGTGGCAAGCACGTGAACGGCACGGTGGACACGGCGAACCTGACCTGCACCACCTGCCACGGCAACCCGTCGCTCACCGCCTCGGGCGCGCAAGACACGAACGTCGCCGCTGCCCCGACCGGTGCGGGCGCTCCCGACACCTTCGGCAATACCACGGTGGCCACGGCCAGCGGCGTGGGCGTCCACGGCGCCCACGTTCTCGGCAACCGGTCGAGGCCCGTGCTCTGCGACGCCTGCCACACGGTTCCGTCGCAGAACGTCCACAAGACGGGTGCCGTCACGGCCGGTACCGTCGCGCTCGCCAACCTCTCCACGACCGGCGCGATCGCGAGCGCCACCTACGCCGGCAACGGCGGGACCTGCTCCAACACCTACTGCCACGGTAACTTCCCCGGAGGCGCCGGCACGAACACCACGCCCACCTGGAAGACCGCGAGCACCCTCGCCTGCAGCGCCTGCCACGGCAATCCGCCCGCCACCGCGGCGACGCGCCACCCGCCCAGCGCGAGCTGCGGCTCCTGCCACGGCGTGGGGTACGACAACGCCACCGTGGTCGCCGCCTCTCACGTGAACGGGACGGTGGAGAAGCCCCAGAACGGCTGCACCGCCTGCCACGGCCAGCTCTCCGGCGTGGGCGGCGCCGTCGTCGCCAACACGAGCCCCACCGCGGCGCCGGGCTACGGCGGCACGGGCGTGGATGCCTCCGGAAACGTCCTCACGACGGCCCGCGGCGTCGGCGCACACCAGAAGCACATCGCGCCGACGGTCGGCGCGGCCATCGCCTGCACCGAGTGCCACGGGCCGGCGCCCATCGCGGGCGACACGAGCCACGCGAACGGAGTGGTCGCCATCTCCTGGGGCACGACCGCCACGCACGGTGGCGTCTCCCCGACGACCGGGTTCTCCGCTCCCACCTTCTCCTGCTCGGCCACCTACTGCCACGGCAACTTCAGCGGCGGCGCGGGCGCAGGCGCCGTCTCCTGGAACGCGGGCGTCACCCTCAACTGCACCTCCTGCCACGGCAACCCGCCGGCCTCGAACGGCCACCCGCAGAATACCAACTGCACCTCCTGCCACGGGGCTGGCTACAGCTACCTCACCGCCACCACCGGTTCGATCACGGGCGCGGCGCTGGCCACCCACGTCGACGGTGCGGTGAACCTCGTCGCCGCGGAGTCCTGCACCTCCTGCCACGGCGTGAGCGGGCGCGCGAGCGGCGGCATCGCAGGCGTCGCCTACGACGCGAACCAGGCGGCGGCTCCCCCGAACGATTCGAAGGGGTCCTCCACGGGCGTCCTCGTGGGCGTCCACCTCGCCCACTCGAACCCGACCCCGTCGGTGGCGGGACCGACCCAGCCCACGGGCGGCGTCTTCCGCCCCATGACCTGCATCGAGTGCCACCCGAACAACACGAGCCTGACCCACGGAAACGGCGCCGTCGACCTCGTCCTCCCCGCTGGCGGGGCCGCCGGCCTGAACTCCTTCTCGCCCAGCTTCGTCCAGGGCAATGGGGCCTCGACCGCCACCACCTGCTCGACCTACTGCCACGGGGCCAAGCTCCCGAGCGGCGCGGCGTACAACACGACCAACGCCTGGAACGGCGCGGCAGCCACCTGCAGCACCTGCCACGGGTTCCCGCCCCCCGCGCCACACCCCGTCGCCACCAGCGCGAGCGCCTGCGCGACCTGCCACGGCGGCACGGTCAACCCCGACGGAACCATCAACATCGCCGGCGGCAAGCACATGAACGGCCTCATGGACGGCGGCGGCGAGCCCGCCGGCGGATCGAGCTGCGGCAGCTGCCACGCGACCTTCACCAACACGATGACCGCCGTTTCCGGGTCGTTCGTGTCGCGCCACAGCCTGGGCAGCGACTTGCCGACCGACACCGGGGCGGTCTGGACCGGCGCCACGCTCGACCTGGTGGGCGCGTCCAGCAAGACCTGCACGTCGATGTGCCACGGCGACCACACCCACGACCTCACGAGCCCGGTCGTCTCCACGCACCAGAACAACGTCTATCTCGACCCCACGACCCAGGCGTCCCGCGGCAACGGGTCCGCAACCCGCACCAGCGCGAACCGGGCCTCGACCGATTTCGACTCGGCGGCCAACGTCGGCCTCTGCGCGGGCTGCCACCAGAAGCCCATCGCCACGAACCGCACCACGGTGACGGCGGCCTCCTTCGGTGCATCGGCTCACGACTACGCCTCGAACACCGTGGGTGCGAGCATCTACACCTGGACGTTCCCGATCCACGACGGCAGCACCTTCGCGCGCAACTGCACGAAGTGCCACGCCAGCCGCACGGAGGGCAAGACCCCGACGGCGACGACGACCGACGCCGTGCACTACAACTCGACCGACCCGAGCCTGCTCGCCGGAACGAAGGTCCCGGCGGGAAGCGCCGCCAACTTCGTCTGCTACAACTGCCACGGCTCCGCGGCCTCGCCGGCGGCGGGCGCCCAGGGCAACCGCTCGGGCAAGGACATCCAGTCCCCGATCCTGCACGCCACCACCGCAGGCCAGTCGGGCCACCCGTCCGACTCCGACACCGTCCACAACTCCAGCACCGAGTACACGAACGCCGCCTTCGGCAACTCCCTCGGCGTCGCTGCGGGCACCGGCCAGCGCCACGCGGCCTGCCTCGACTGCCACGACCCGCACGAGGCCGCGAAGGCGGCCGATGCGGCCGCCGTGACGGCAGGGACGGTCACCATCCCGACCGCGACCACAGCCTGCCCCGCCACCATGGGCTCCGGGAGCAACTGCCGCACCGCCACCGGCGCGGCAACCGCCTGGACGAGCGGCATGGTGGGCTGGAAGCTCTGGGTGGGCACGGCCTGGTTCACGGTCGTCCAGTACACCAGCGCGACGTCGCTCATGGTCTACCCGAGCACGTCGGCGGTTACCGCCGTCGCCGCAGGATCGGCCTACACGTTGCGCCCCTACTACCGGGCCACGAACGTCGCCGCCCCGGCGATCCAGGGCGCGTGGGGCGCGCAGCTCACCTCGAACCCGGCCGCCTTCACGGCCCCCACGACCGCGAACTTCACGAAGAAGGTCATCGCCTCCGGCACCGACCTCGAGGCGACGCTCTGCTTCAAGTGCCATTCCGGCTACTACTGGGGCACCGGGACGCCACCGGTCGCGCGGTCCGGCTTCACCTACATCACGGGCACGGCCACGGCCGCGAGCGGCGGAACCGCGGTGACCGGCGCGGGAACCACCTGGACGGCCGCCCACGTGGGCGCGAACATCAAGAACAACACGCTCGGGATCTGGCACAAGATCACCGCCTTCACGAGCGCCACCGCCATCACGATCAGCCCGGCCGCCACGGGCGCATGGTCGGGTGCCTACACCATCCAGCAGGCGGAGAGCGACGTGGCGAAGGAGTTCAACCCGACGAACGTCTCCTTCCACCCCGTGCTGGCCACCGCTTCGGGCAACCTGGGCGCGACCGGCAACATCCTGCCACCCTACTCCCGGACGTCGCTCATGCAGTGCACCGACTGCCACGACTCCGACGCCTCCACCGACCCGAATGGCCCCCACGGCTCCGCCGCGAAGTTCATCCTGAAGGGGCCCAACACCACCTGGTCGAGTGCCGTGATGAACTCGTCGGCAGGGATGCCTGCCGGGACCTTCTGCGCCAACTGCCACCGGCCCGACTTCGCGGGCTCCCGGTTCCCGGACCACACCTACTCGAAGCACAACATCGCCTGCTTCAACTGCCATGCGGCGGTACCGCACGGCGGTCCGCGCCCGGGTATGCTCGTCGCCGGGGGGGGCGCGGCCACGCCTGTCGCGGGCTGGGACACTGCGGCTCCCTACTGGCAAGGCACGACGTCGAACCGGCTCTACATCAAGACGTATCCGGGAAACAACACGACGGCCTGGGCTCAGTCGAACTGCGGCTGCAACGGCACGAGCCATTGACCCAGCCTGCCAGGGCAATCCCCTGTTGTCTGTGACCCAACCGTGAACGGCGTGCTCCGCTTTCTGCGCTCCCCGCGCCTCGCCCTCGGCGTCATCGGCTTCCTGGCCGTCTGGACCGGCGTGGGGGCCTGGGCGCCCTGGATGCAGCCGCAGGGTCCGGCCGCCCCCGCCTGGGCCGTGGCCACCGGCCTTTCCCATCCCTTCACCTCCCTCCCGTTCCTGGCCGGGATCGCGCTCCTGTTCGCGGCGACGCTCGCCTGCACCTGGGGGAAGCGGGCGCGCGTCGTCGCCATCCGGCGCGGGGAAATGCCCGGGTCGGCGGTCCGGCTCCTCCCCCGAAAAGCGGACCTGGACGCGTTCCTCTCGTCCGAGGGGTTCCGGGGCAATGGGGTCATCCGGACCCGGTTCGCGTTCGCGCTCTGGGGGGGATGGGTCTTCCACGTGGGGCTCCTGGTCCTCATTGCGGCCGCCCTCGTCCAGTTCTCGCTCCACGACTCGGGGACGTTCGATCTCTCGGTGAGCGAGCGGGCGTCCCTCGCCGCCCACGGGACCGTCTTCGGCCGGGAGCGGGGGCCGCTCGCCCGGGAGGCCCTGCCCGACGTGGAGGTCGCGCTCGCCCGCTTCGACCCCTTCCTCCACCAGCACGGGTACTCCCAGGACCGGCTCTCCGAGCTCGACGTCTTCGTCCCGGGCCAGCCGGTCCGGACGGAGACCATGGACCGGGCCGCCGGGATCCGGGCCGGCGACATCGAGATCTTCCAGGCCATCCCCACCGGGCTCTCGCTGACGATCGACGTCCAGGGGTTGGGGCTTCGCGCCGTGAAGCTCCAGCCCGAGTCCGCGCGGCGCGCCTCCGCCGAGGTCACCACCCCGTCGGGGACGCGGGTCCGCTTCATCGTCGATGCCCAGAACGAGATCGACCGCCCCGGAGGCGAGGGGCGCATGCTGGTGTGGATCGAGGGGCCGGATGGCCGGAGCCTGGTCGCTCCGGGAGCCCCGTTCCCGTTCGGAACCGGGACGGCAAGGATGACGGCCGTCAGCCGCTGGGGACGCTTCACCTACACCCACACCCCGGGCTTCGCCCTCGTCGTCGGAGGGCTCGTCGTGGTCCTGCTCGGGAGCCTCCTTCTCTCCTTCCCCGCCGGGGTCGTCCGAGTGGAGAATGGCGGCGGAAATCGGTCGGCCGTCCTCTTCGTCACCCGCGGCGGCTCGGCGATCGCCGCGGACTGGGAACGGGTCGGATCGCCGACCTCTAGGGAGTGACCGTGCAGAGCATCCTCTTCTGGTCCGCAGTCAGCCTGTACGCGCTCGCGACCGTGGCCTGGTTCGCATGGGCGGCCACGGGCAAGGCCTCCGCATCCACGGCCGGCCGCGCCCTCCTCGCGTTCGGACTCGTCCCCCACGCGGCATCGCTCGCGATGCGATGGGTGGAGGTGGGTCACGGACCGTACAACACCCGCTACGAGGTGATCTCGGCAGACACCTTCATCCTCGTCGCGGTCTGGCTCGCGGCGACCCTGTTCGCGCGGGGGATCGCAGGCCTCGGCGTCTTCGTGGCGCCCGCGGCCTTCCTGCTCATGGGCTGGTCGGTGAGCACCTTCGATCTCAAGCGAGAGGTCCCGATCATCTTCAAGTCGTGGTGGCTCTTCCTCCACATCGGATTTGCCAAGCTCTTCTTCGCCTCCATCCTGCTCGCCGCCGCCTGCGCGGCCGCCTGGCTCGTGAAGGACCGGCGACCGCAGGCCCTCCGGAAGCTCCCGTCCGCCGAGAAGCTCGACCTTTACGCCCACCAGTTCACGATCATCTCCTTCCTCTTCCTCGGGGTCATGATCGTGGCCGGCGCGCTCTGGGCCCACCAGTCCTGGGGACGGTACTGGGGCTGGGACCCGATCGAGACGAGCGCGCTCGTGACCTGGATCGTCTTCGGCCTCGTCCTGCACTTCCGGGTGCTCCACCGCTGGACCGGGAAACGGATGGCGTGGCTCACCTTCGTCGCCCTCGGGTTCGCGGTCGTGACCCTCTTCGTGGTCGCCATCATGGTCCCGACCGTCCACAACTCGTACATGGTGGGTGGATGAACTGCCGCGCCGGGTTCCTGGCGGCCCTCCTCCTGCCCGCGTGCCTCGGGGCGGAGGCCGAGGCCTCCAGGGCGGTCCGCGAGTACGACGATGCGCTCGTCCGGGCCTACGGGCGGAACGACGCGGCGCTGCTCGCAGGCCTGGCGACGCCGAAGGAGCAGGCCCGCGTGCAGGTCCTCGTCGACCTCAAGGCGGGCGCGAAGCTGGCCCTGGAGGCTCGCCTGGAGTCGTTCGAGGTCGCCTCGGCGAAGGCGTCGGGAGACGGGGCCGTCGTCGAGACGACGGAGCGGTGGCGATACCACGACCGCTCCCTGGCTCCGGGGCGACCCGATGGGCCCGACTTCGACTCCGACATGCGGATGCGCTACGCCCTGGTGCGCGATGGGGGGCGGTGGAAAGTGGACGCCGTCTCGACGGTTTCGGCGAAACCGGCGGCGATCCCCCCCCGATAGGGGCTCCCCCATTGGTTTGCCATCACCGGGTCGATGATTAAATCGGTGGGCAGTGGGATCGGGCCGTGTCTGCGGTCACGTTGGCGTAAAATAGGGGGATATTCCTCCTTGCTTATCAAGGATGTAAGTAGATGTAAGCTAGTGTCGTATAGACGCGCGATACGGATCCAAGATAATGGGGTCCGGCTCTTATTCGATTGTCTTGGTCCACATTTCCGTCCCGGCTCGAAGGCCTCGCATGGCATTCAAGAAGCTCCAGCATGTTGTGGCGGTCGGACTGCTTGCCCTGCTCGTGCAGGGCTGCTCGAAGTCCTCGACCAGTTCCGATATCGCACCAGCCGGGCCCGTCCACCGCGCTCACCTCGCGGGCAGCACGTTCGCTGCGCCGGTGACCTGCGCCGCCTGCCATTCCGCCTCCGGATTCGCGGTCGACTTCTCGCAGAACGTTCCGTTGCTGTCCGCCGGTGCTCGTTTCGACCCGGCCACGAAGACGTGCAGCAACGTCTCCTGCCACGGCAGCTTCACCTTTGGTGCGGTGTCCGGAACCAGCGCGAAGCCTGCCTGGACCGACACGACGCCGCTCGATTGCTCGTCCTGCCACGGAATGCCGCCCAGCAACCACCCGGCGGTCGCGAAGGCACCCGCTCCCAGTTCCTGCGTGTCGTGTCACCCCGATACCTTGAACAAGGACGGCACGATCAACCTCACCTCCGGCGCCCACCTGAACGGGAAGGCCGACGTCAGCGGCGGGACCTGTACCTCCTGCCACGGAACGGAGGGTCGCGCGGCCGTCGCCGGCGCCGATGCGAACCAGGCGGCGGCGCCACCCGTCACCGCGAACCCGACCGGCGTCGCGGGCGTGCACCTCGCCCACGTGAACCAGGGCAGCACCGGCGCCCCCCTCGCGAACCCCACGGCGTGCTCCGCCTGCCACCCGTCGGTCACCGGCACCACTCACCCGAGCGGCGTCGTGGATGTCGTCTACACGGGGATCGCCCTGGCCGCGGGCGCCGCCCCGTCGTCCTACGACCTCACGAACCACACCTGCTCGAACACCTACTGCCACGGCAACTTCCCGGGCGGGAACCGGGCCACGGCGGCGCTGTCCTGGTCGGCCGCCGGGAAGCTCACCTGCACCGGCTGCCACGGCAATCCGCCCGCGACGGCCACCACCCGTCACCCGGCCAACGCGAGCTGCGGTTCCTGCCACACCGGGTACACGAAGGACACCGTCACCGCGTCCACGCACGTGGACGGCACGGTGCAGAAGCCGGCGAACGGCTGCACCGCCTGCCACGGCGTCCTGGCCGGGCCGACGGGCGTGGCCGCGAACAACACCAGCCTCTACTCGGCCCCGGGATCCGGTGCCGGTTCGGTGGACGCCTCCGGCAACTCGGCGACCACCTCCCGCGGCGTCGGAGCCCACGAGAAGCACCTGACCCCCACGCTCATGTCGAAGACGATCGCCTGCAGCGAGTGCCACGGCACGCTCCCGGCCGACGGCGACACCACCCACTCGGACGGCACGGTCGCGATCGCATGGGGCGCGCTGGCCTCCGCGAACGGCTCGTCGCCGACCACCTCCGTCTCCGGACCGGCGCTCAACTGCTCCTCCACCTGGTGCCACGGCGGAAACCTGGCCCTGATCGGCGCCACGGCCTCGACGATCGCCTGGAACTCCGACACGAAGGTGGACTGCACCTCCTGCCACGGCAACCCCCCCACGGCCACGGCCCACGGGCACCCCTCCAACACCGATTGCGCGAGTTGCCACGGCACCGGCTACACGTACCTGACCGCCACCACCGGCTCCATCACCGGCGCGGCGCTCGTCACCCACCTCGACGGCAAGAACACGCTGCTCGCCCCCGAGACCTGCACCACGTGCCACGGCAAGCCCGCCCGCGCGAGCGTCGCCGGGGCGGACCTGAACCAGGCCTCCTCCCCGCCGTCGGCGGCGTCGGCCACCGGCGTCGCGGGCGTGCACCTCGCCCACGTGAACCAGGGAAGCACGGGCGCGCCGCTCTCCACCCCGCTCGCCTGCGTCAACTGCCACACCGTCCCCACGAACAACGACCATGGGGACGGCATCGTCGGCGTGATCTACTCGAGCCTGTCGGTGGCCCAGGGCGCGGTCCCGACTGCCTACAACCAGACCAGCCACACCTGCTCCAACACCTACTGCCACGGAAACTTCGCGGGCGGAAACGTCAGTGCGGCGGCGCTCTCGTGGGCCACCGAGGGCAAGCTCACCTGCACCGGCTGCCACGGCAACCCTCCCCCGACCGCGACCACGCGCCACCCGGCCAACGCGTCCTGCGGCTCCTGCCACACCGGCTACACGAGCAACAGCGTGCCGGTTGCCGGCCACGTAGACGGCCTCTTCCAGAAGCCCGCGAACGGCTGCACCGCCTGCCACGGCGTCCTCTCTGGCCAGGGTGGGGCGGCGGTCGCCAACACCAGTCCCACCTCGGCTCCCGGATACGGCGCCACGGCCGTGGACACCCTCGGCAACGTGGCCGCCACCTTCGCCAGCGTGGGCGCCCACGCGGCCCACCTCACGGGCACCCGGTGGAGGAGCTCGCCCATCGCCTGCAGCGAGTGCCACGTCGTCCCAGCCTCCGGCGACACGAGCCACTCGACCGGCTCCGGTTCCGGCGGCGCGCGCGCCACCGTCGCCTTCGGGACGCTCTCCCGGACCGGCGGCATCCTGACCGCAGCCTACGCGGGCAGCACCACTGCGGCCGGCGGGAACGCAGCCGGCACGTGCTCCAACACCTACTGCCACGGCAACTTCAAGAACGGCGCGACGGCCTTCGCCCCGTCCTGGCTGGGCGGCGCGGTCGCCGCCGACTGCGGTTCCTGCCACGGCATGCCGCCCGGCGGAACCCACCCCCGGGGCGACGTCTGCGCGGACTGCCACACCGGCTACACGGCGACCACGGTCAACCCGACCCTCCACCTGAACGGCATCGTGGAAGTGGCCAACATGACCTGCACCTCCTGCCACGGCACCGCGTCGCGTGCCAGCGTGGCGGGTGCCGACCTGAACCAGGCCTCCGCGCCTCCGGTAGACTTCCTGGGGGCCACCACCGGCGTCCTGGTCGGAACCCACGTTTCCCACTCGAACCCGGCCGTGTCGGGTGCCACCTACAAGCCCATCGCCTGCACCGAGTGCCATCCGGACCAGACCGGAAACGTCTCGCATTCCGACGGTACCGTGAACGTCACGTTCGCCAAGGCCACCGGAGCGAACCTGGCCGCCTTCGCCCCCACGTTCGTCCAGGGCAACGGGACGAGCACGCCCACCACCTGCGCCACCTACTGCCACGGCGCCTCGCTCGATTCGACGACGACGAAGGGCACGGTGGCGACCTGGTCGTGGAACGGCGCCACAGCCGACTGCGGGAGCTGCCACAAGTCTCCGCCCACCACCGCCAACCACCACAACGCCGCGGCCCTCACCACCTGCAGCAGTTGCCACTCGAGCACCGTTGACGCCACCGGCGCCGTGCTCGTCGCGGGCGGAAAGCACGTGAACGGCCTGGTCGATACCGCCAACCTTTCCTGCTTCACCTGCCACGGAAATCCGTCGCTCGTCGCGTCTGGAAACCAGGATCCGAACGTCGCCTCCGCCCCCACCGGCACGGGGGCGCCCGACACCTACGGCCACACGACGGCGACGAACGCCGGCGTCGGCACCCACGCCTCGCACGTCCTCGGCACACGCTCCCGTCCGGTGCTCTGCAACGCCTGCCATGCGGTCCCGGGAACCCAGGTCCACAAGACCGGCGTCGCCACGGCCGGCGCCGTCGTCCTCGGCAACCTCGCCACCACGGGCTCCATCGCCAGCGCCAGCTACGTCGGAGCGGGCGGTTCCTGCGCCAGCACCTACTGCCACGGCAACCTGGGCGGCGGCATCGGCTCGGCCACCGTGTCCCCCAGCTGGACCACGGCCGGCACGCTGGCCTGCAACTCGTGCCACGGCATGCCGCCCGCCCTGACGTCCACCGGCGGCTACCACCCCAGCCGAACCGACTGCGGCACCTGTCACTCCGGGTACACCTCGACCACCGTCAACGCATCCACCCACGTGAACGGGGCCGTCGAGTACGTCGCCCAGACCTGCACCTCCTGCCACGGCGATCCGGCACGCACCGGGTCCGACACCGATCTGGTCGCCTTCTCGTCCGCCCCGCCGGTCGATTCCTCCAACCTGTCGTCCGGCGCCAGGGTCGGCGCCCACCTGAAGCACCTGCTCCTCGGCGCCGACGGTGGCCCGGCCTATTCGAAGCAGGTGGCCTGCTCCGAGTGCCACAAGAACGCCATCCCCGTCACGCAGCTCCACGCCGACGGGCAGCCCAACGTCGCCTTCGGCACGCTCGGCACCCAGGGCACCGGCGGCACCTACCCGGCTCCGTCCTACACGAGCGGCAACTGCTCCAACACCTACTGCCACGGCAACTTCAAGAACGGCGCGGGCACGAACGCCATCAGCTGGTCCGGAACCGCCGCCTGCGGCAGCTGCCACGGAAACCCGCCGGGCGGCACCCACCCGCAGGGCTCCACCCTCTCCACCTGCGGCAAGTGCCACGGCAACTACGACAACGCCACGCAGTCGATCGTCGATCCTGCCGGCCACGTCGACGGGTCGGTCGATCTCTCCAACCTGTCCTGCTCCTCCTGCCACGGCGACCCGACACGGATGGCCGTGTCCACCGCCGATGCGAACGTCCAGATCTCACCTCCGCTCGTCGCCTCGGCGACCGGAGTCGCCGGCGTTCACATGGCCCACGTGAACCAGGGCAGCACCGGCACCCCGCTCTCGAACGCGCTCGCCTGCGTGAATTGCCACACCATGCCGGCGACCAACGACCATTCCGATGGCGTCATCGGCGTGGCCTACTCGAGCCTGTCGGTGGCCCAGGGCGCGGCTCCCTCGGCCTACAACCTCACGAACCACACCTGCTCCAACACCTACTGCCACGGCAACTTCCCGGGCGGAAACCTGAGCGCCTCGGCCGTCTCGTGGAACCCTGGCTCCCCTGCCAAGCTCACCTGCACGGGCTGCCACGGCAACCCGCCGGCGACCGCGACGACGCACCACCCGGTCAACACGAGCTGCGGCTCCTGCCACACCGGCACCACCTCCTCCACCGTCACGGCCTCGACCCACGTCGACGGCATCGTCCAGAAGCCCGCCGCCGGCTGCACCGCCTGCCACGGCGTGCTCGCCGGCCAGTCCGGCGCCGCCGTCGACAACACCAGCCTCGCCTCGGCCCCGGGCT
This sequence comes from uncultured Anaeromyxobacter sp., assembly GCA_903855945.1. Classification (GTDB taxonomy): domain Bacteria; phylum Myxococcota; class Myxococcia; order Myxococcales; family Anaeromyxobacteraceae; genus CAIOAK01. Next base: position 36,927 of record CAIOAK010000028.1, on the reverse strand, counting down.
TCAGCGCCTCGGCCGTTGACACGGCGGGCAACACGGCTGCCACGTTCGCGGCCGTGGGCGCCCACGGGGCGCACCTCACCGGGACGCGGTGGCGCAGCACCCCCATGGCCTGCTCCGAGTGCCACACGGTTCCGGCGAACCTCGACACCAGCCACGCCACGGGCAGCGGCTCGGGCGGCGCCCGGGCGACCATCGCCTTCGGCGCGCTGGCCCGGACCGGCGGCATCGTGACTGCCACCTACTCCGGCAGCAACACGGCCTCCGGTGGCAACGCGGCGGGCACCTGCTCCAACACCTACTGCCACGGCAACATGCGGAACGGACCCGCGAACAATTCCCCGTCCTGGCTGGGGGGCGCCGCAGCCGCAGCGTGCGGATCCTGCCATGATCTCCCGCCCGGCGGGGCTCACCCCATGGGCACGAACTGCGCCGACTGCCACGACGGGTACACCATCTCCAGCGTTCACCCCACGAAGCACATGAACGGGGTGATCGACGTCGTCAACCTGACCTGCACCGCGTGTCACGGCACCGCCAGCCGTGCCAACGGCGACCTCGCCCTGACCTATGACCCGAACCAGGCATCGGCCCCGCCGGCCGACAGCAGAGGCCTCGGCACGAGCGTCCTCGTCGGCACGCACCTGGCCCACTCGAACCCGGTGGCGGCGAGCGCCGTCTACAAGCCGGTCGCCTGCACGGAATGCCACCCGGACAACTCGGGGAACACGAGCCACGCCAACTTCGTGGAGGACCTGACGTTCGCCACCGCGACCGCGGCCAACCTCGGCGGCTTCACGGCGACATTCACCCAGGGTAACGGCACGAGCACGCCCACCACCTGCGCCACCTACTGTCACGGGTCTTCGCTGAACCCGACGACGACGAAGGGCAGCGTGGCCAGCTGGGCGTGGAACGGCGCGGCGACCGACTGCGGAGGCTGCCACAAGTCCCCCCCGGGCACCGCCAACCACCACAACGCCGCGGCCATCACCACCTGCAACAAGTGCCACTCGACCACCGTCGACGCCGCGGGCGCCGTCCTCGTCGCCGGCGGCAAGCACCTGAACGGCGCCGTCGACTACCCGAACCTCACCTGCACCACCTGCCACGGCAACCCGTCTTTCGTCGCGTCCGGAAGCCAGGACCCGAACGCCGCAGCGGCCCCCACCGGCGCCGGCGCGCCCGACACCTACGGGAACGTCGCCGTCGCCACCGCTGGAGTCGGCACCCACGCCTCGCACATCCTCGGCGCCCGCTCGAAGCCGGTGCTCTGCAGCGCGTGCCATGCGGTCCCGGGAACCCAGGTCCACAAGACCGGCGTCGCCACGGCCGGAACCGTCCTCTTCGCCTACCTCGCCACCACGGGTGGCGCCTCCCCGACCTACCCCGGACCGGGCGGAACCTGCTCCAACACCTACTGCCACGGAACCCTCGGCGGGGGCATCGGAGCCGGAAAGGTCTCCCCAGGCTGGACCACGGCCGGAACCCTGGTCTGCAACTCGTGCCACGGAATGCCGCCCGCCCAGACCTCCACCGGCGGCTACCACCCCAACCGGGCCGACTGCGGCACCTGTCACGCCGGGTACACCTCGACCACCGTCAACGCAGCCTCCCACGTGAACGGGGCCGTCGAGTACGTCACCCAGACCTGCACCTCCTGCCACGGTGATCCGGTACGCACCGGGTCCGACGCCGACCTCGTGGCCTTCTCGTCCGCCCCACCGGTCGATTCCTCCAACCTGTCGTCCGGCGCCAAGGTCGGCGCCCACCTGAAGCACCTGCTCACCGGCGGCACCGGTGGTCCCGCCTATTCGAAGCAGGTGGCCTGCGCCGAGTGCCACAAGAACGCCATCCCCGTCACGCAGCTCCACGCCGACGGGCAGCCCAACGTCGCCTTCGGCACGCTCGGCACCCAGGGCACCGGCGGCACCTACCCGGCTCCGTCCTACGCGAGCGGCACGTGCTCCAACACCTACTGCCACGGCAACTTCATGAACGGCGCGGGCACGAACGCCATCAGCTGGACCGGCACCGCCGCCTGCGGCAGCTGCCACGCCAATCCTCCGGGAGGCACCCACCCGCCGGGCTCCACGCTCCTCACCTGCGGCAACTGCCACGGCAACTACGACAACGCCACCCAGTCCATCATCGACCCCGCCGGCCACGTCGACGGCTCCGTGGACCTGTCCAAGATGTCCTGCACCGCCTGCCACGGCGATGCCGCGCGCGTCGTGGTCTCCACCGCCGACTCGAACGTGAAGAGCTCTCCCCCGATCGTCTCGCCGGGCTCCACCGGTGTCGCCGGCGTGCACCTGGCCCACGTGAACCAGGGCAGCACCGGCGCCCCGCTCTCGAGCGCTTTCAAGTGCGTGAACTGCCACTCCATGCCGGCGACCAACGACCACTCCGACGGCATCATCGGCGTGACCTACGGGAGCCTGTCGGTCGCCCAGGGCGCCGCCCCCTCGGCCTACAACCTCACGAACCACACCTGCTCCAACACCTACTGCCACGGCAACTTCCCCGGCGGAAACCAGAGCGCCTCGGCCATCTCCTGGTCCACCGCGGGCAAGCTCGCCTGCACAGGCTGCCACGGCAACCCACCTGCTACCGCGACCACACACCATCCCGCCAACTCGAGCTGCGGCTCCTGCCACACCGGCACCACCTCCTCGACCGTCACGGCCTCCAGCCACGTAGACGGGGTCGTCCAGAAGCCTGCGAATGGCTGCACCGCCTGCCACGGCGTGCTCGCCGGGCAGTCCGGCTCGGCCGTCGCCAACAACAGCCCCACCTCGGCTCCGGGGTACGGTGGCACGGGCGTCAACGCCTCCGGAAGCTCGGCCGTCACCTCCCGCGGCGTGGGCGCGCATGCCAAGCACCTGACGCCCACCCTTCGCACCGGCTCCATCGCCTGCACCGAGTGCCACGGCACGCTGCCGGCGGCGGGTGACATCACCCACGCAAACGGCTCGGTCGCGATCTCCTGGGGTTCCCTCGCCTCCACGCTCGGATCCTCGCCGACCACCTCCGTCGTCGGGACCACCCTCAGCTGCTCGGCCAACTGGTGCCACGGCGGCAATTCGGCCCTGAGCGGCGCCACGGCCTCCACCATCGCCTGGAACACCAGCGCGACGGTGAACTGCACCTCCTGCCACGGCAACCCGCCGGCCGGGAACGGTCACCCCCTGAGCAACGCCTGCGCCTCCTGCCACGGCACGGGCTACACGTACCTGACGGCCACCACCGGCAGCATTTCGGGCGCCGCGCTCAACACCCACATCGACGGTCTCATCACCCTCGTCGCTGCCCAGTCCTGCACCTCCTGCCACGGCACGCCGGGGCGCACCAGCGTCGCCGGAGCGGATGCCAGCCAGGCCTCGGCACCGCCCGCGGTGGCATCGGCGACGGGCATCGCCGGCGTGCACCTCGCCCACGTGAACCAGGGCAGCACCGGCGCCCAGCTCTCGGCGCCGTTCGCCTGCGTGAACTGCCACACCGTCCCGGCGATCAATACCCACTCGAACGGCGTCATCGAGGTGACCTACGCCAGCCTGTCGGTGGCCCGGGGCGCCACTCCCTCGGCGTACGACCTGACGAACCACACCTGCTCCAACACTTACTGCCACGGCAACTTCCCGGGCGGGAACCAGAGCGCATCCGCCATCTCGTGGTCCACCTCGGGCAAGCTCACCTGCACCGCCTGCCACGGCAACCCGCCCTCGCTCACCAGCACCTCCCACCACCCGGCCAACACCAACTGCGTCGCCTGCCACGGGACGGGCTTCTCCTCGTCCACCGTCGCCGCGGCAACCCACGTCGACGGCGCCGTGACGCTGAGCCGGAGCGGGTGCTCCCTCTGCCACGGCGACCTGACCCAGACCGGTGTGCTGAGTACCTCCCCCGCTTCGGCCCCCGGATACAACGCGAACTCCGCCGACACGACCGGCGCGGTCCTGGCCACCTTCGCCCCGGTGGGCGCTCACGCCGCCCACCTGAACGGCACCCACCTCCGGAGTACCGCCATCACCTGCAACGAGTGCCACGTGGTTCCGATCAACGGCGACGTCGCACACGCCACGGGTTCGGGCACGGGCGGCGCACGCGCCACGCTCACCTTCGGCACGCTCGCCAGGACCGGCGGCATCGTCACCGCCACCTACTCGGGCAGCAGCACCGGCACCGGCGGCGCGGGGTCCGGCACCTGCTCCAACACCTACTGTCACGGCAACTTCAGGAACGGCGCGCTGGATGCGCCATCCTGGCTTGGCGGCGCCGCGGGCCAGGCCTGTGGCTCCTGCCACGGCGTACCACCGGGAGGGACCCACCCCGCCCCGGCGTCCGACTGCGGCTCCTGCCACCCCGGCTACACGTCCGGCAGCGTCAACCCGATCGCCCACCTGAACGGGGTGATCGACTCCGACCGCACCGCCTGCTCCACCTGCCACAGTTCCTTCGCGGCAGGGATGAACCAGAACACCTCCTACCACCACGTGATGGCGGGCGATCCCGGGGCGAGCTACCCCACCTACGGCGGCCCGACGCTCGCCGAAGGTTCCCGAAACTGCAACATCTGCCACATGAAGCACGAGTTCACGAACCCGGCCACCAACGTGCGCGACACCGTCAACATCGCTTCCCCGACCGGCGCGACGGTGGACTACAACGCGGTGGCGACCGACAAGGGGCTCTGCCTCGGGTGCCACAACCAGGGCACGATGAACAAGGACGTGACCCGGCAGAAGAACGACGGCACGCTGGCCACGGCGCGGCTCGATGCGACCTCCTTCGCCGGCTCGTCACACGACTACTTCGTGGCCGGCTCCTTCGGAGGCAACGCGTTCCAGGTGGACTGCGTGAAGTGCCACAACTCCGACGCCGCAAACGAATGGCAGTCGGGCACCTACCAGTTCTCGATCCACAACAGCACCGACCGTCGCCTCCGGGCGCCGATGGGTCGCGCCACCATCACCGACGACGACTCGGAGGGCTTCTGCTACCGGTGCCACTCCAACGCAGCCGACGCGATCGGGGGCACGAAGAAGGCGGTCAACGCCAACGACTGGTACGGCGCGGTCACCACCATGCCGGCCCAGTCCACCGGAGTGTTCGCGCAGATGCAGAAGGTCACGAGCGGGTCCGGCCATCTCGTCGCCAGCTACACGGCCAAGCACCGACCCAACCCGGCGGAGGAGACCCTCTCCTTCATCTCGGCCAACAAGCACGTCGATTGCGCCGACTGCCACGACTCGCACCTGGCGAGGCGGGGCAACGTGTCGGAGAGCGGGACGGTGACGGCCGCGGCCGCAGCCTGCACCAACACGACCACCTCGCTCTGCGACACGAGCCAGAACTGGGTCACGAACGCCTGGAAGGGCTTCTACGTCGACACCTACACCGCGTCCTCGGGCGCGAACATCGCACGGGCCCAGATCACCGGGAACACGGCCACCCAGTTGACGCTCGCCACGACCACGGCCCTGGCCCCGGTGGTGGGCAACGCCTACCGGATCTCGATGCGCGCCAACGGCGGCGCAGTCTCATCGGCCACGGCAAACACGCTCACCGACTCCCAGTCGGCGGTCGGTGGGCTCAAGGCCTGGTCCGCGAACGCCTTCGCCGGCTGGTATGTCTCCATCGTCCTCGGCACCGGGGCAGGGCAGACCATGGGGATCGCCAGCAACACAGGCAACGTGCTCACCATCGCCAGCGCCTGGGCCACGATCCCCACCACGACGAGCCGCTACGTCATCTCCAAGCTGCCGAACGTCATGCTCGGCTCGAGCGGCGTGAGCGCGGTATCCTGGAGCGGCGGGACGGTCACGGCGTGGGGCGAGGCGAGGACCTTCACTCCGGCGGCGGGAAGCACCACCCCGCTCCCCGACGCGACCGCGGAGTGGCAGGTCTGCTTCAAGTGCCACTCGGCGGCCAACACTTCGCTCGCGACCTGGAACTCCTCCTGGACCGACATGGCCCAGGCGTTCAACCCGCGAAACCAGTCCTACCACCCGGTCCTCGCTCCCGCGGCGGCCTACGCGGCGACCGGATTCGGCAACACCCAGGTCACCACCGCTCAGGTCACGAGCGGCTGGAAGCCGGGCGACACGATGGCCTGCTCCGACTGCCACGGAAACGACGACCCCGGCTCCGCCGCCACCCAGGGACCGCACGCGTCGGCGGTGAAGTTCATCCTCAAGGGTCCCAACACCCGCTGGCCTTTCCAGGCCGACGGGGTGACGCGCTGGACGTTCAATAACTCGACCACCGGGGTCGGAACGGCGGCGGGGCTCTTCTGCCGGAACTGCCACCCGGCGCTCTCGGGCGTCCATTCCACGGACGGAGCCCACAAGACCTTGGCCTGCACGGGTTGCCACCTGGTCATCCCGCACGGCGGCAAGGTGAAGCGGCTCATGCGTACGACCAACACGCCTGCGCCGTATGCCGATACCGGGACCGCGGCACAGCTACGGGCCTACGCCGGTGGAACAAGCGAGTCCACCTCCTGCGGCGCCGGCTGCACGGCCAAACACCCCCTCGCCGCCACCACGACCAACAGCTGGTAGCTCCGGGCGCCCCAGGCGGCTTGAACTGAGTCCCTGATCTACGGTACAGCAGACCGGGAATATGGAGTTCATAAGTCGATATTCTCTGACCGGGAGGTAGGCATGACGGTGACGAGGGTCCAGCAGGTGGCCGTCACGGCGTTCTTGGCCATCCTCTTCCAGGGCTGCTCCAGTCCCCGCACGGCTGCCTCCGCCTCCCCTGTTCCCGACCCGGCGACCTGCTCCATGTGCCACGGTACCGCCGGGCGTGTCGGGAACCTCCCCGGCACCGACCCGCTCCTCGCCTCGGCACCGCCCTTGCTGCCGACGGGAAGACCTGCCTCGATGGTGGGAGCGCACCTGGTTCACCTGAATCCGCCGGTGAACGGACCGCTGCGCGCTCCGATCGCTTGCAACGAGTGCCACGTCGTCCCGACCGGCCTCTCCCACGCCACCAACCCACCTGCCAGCCCGGTGCAGTTCGGCACGCTGGCCCAGGCCCGCGGCGCCTCGCCCACCTACGAGCCGCTCTCGCTCGGGTGCTCCGCGGTCTACTGCCACGGGAATTTCGACTTCGGTGGGGTGAAGGGAAAGACGGCGACCGTGACCTGGACCGGGGGCGTCGTGGGCTGCGGCGCCTGCCACGACCTCCCGCCGACCGGACATCCCCCGCTCCCGGGAACCGTCACCCCGTCCACCTGCAGCCAGTGCCACCCGGGCACCGTGAACCCCGACGGCGGCATCAACGTCGCCTCGGGGGCGCACATCAACGGCCAGGCCGACGTCGCGTACAGTTGCACCGCATGCCACGGCACGGCCGGGCGGATCGGCTTCCAGCAGGGCACCGACGTGCAGCTCTCGTCCGCACCCCCGGCGGCTCCCGCGGGTGCACCGGCCTACGCGGTGGGAGCGCACCAGGCCCACCTGAACCCGCCGCTCACCGGATCGATGGGCGCCCCGATCGTCTGCGCCGAATGCCACGTGGTCCCGAACACTCCCGACCACGCGGCCAACCCGCCGCCGCAGAAGGTGGTGTTCGGAGCGCTCGCCCGGACGCAGGGAGCCTCCCCCACCTGGACGTCCACGACCACCGGCTGCGCGGCCACGTACTGCCACGGCAACTTCACCTTCAACGGGGTGACCGGCCTCGCCGCCACCCCGCTCTGGACCGGCGCCCCCCTCGCGTGCGGCTCCTGCCACGGCATGCCCCCCACCGGCCACCAGGCGCTCACCGCTCCGGTCACGCCGGCCACCTGCTCCGCCTGCCACCCCTCCACGGTGAGCCCGGATGGCTCGATCAACCTGACCGGCGGCGCCCACCTGAACGGCAAGGCCGACGTGCTCCTCGACTGCACGGGGTGCCACGGCACCGCGGGGCGCACCGGCATCCTGCCCGGCACCGACCCGCAGCTCGCCGCCGCTCCCCCGGTGGTGCCGACCGGCATCCCCGCCACCGCGGTGGGCGCCCACCTGTCCCACCTGAATCCCCCGGCCTCGGGCTCGTTCCGCGGGCCGGTGGCCTGCGCCGAGTGCCACGTCGTTCCGGCCTCCTCCGCACACGCCGTGAACCCGCCGGCCCAGAGGGTGGTCTTCGGCACCCTCGCCTCGAACCGGGGCGCCACGCCCTCCTACGTCCCGGCGACCCTGGGCTGCTCCGCCACCTACTGCCACGGCAGCTTCAGCTTCAACGGGGTCTCCGGCGCGAGCGCCGCGCCGGTCTGGACGGCAACCGGCCTGGGCTGCACCTCCTGCCACGGGATGCCGCCCACCGGACACCCTCCGATCTCCGGGACGGTCAGCCCATCCACCTGCAACCAGTGCCATCCCTCCTCGGTGAACCCCGACGGGAGCATCAACCTCGCCGCGGGGGCCCACCTGAACGGGCAGGCCGACCTGAACGCCAACTGCACCTCCTGCCACGGGACCGCGGGTAGGACCGGCTTCCTTCCCGGCACCGACCCGCAGCTCGCGGCTTCACCGCCGGTCGCGGTGACCTCCCCCGCGGCCACCGGTGCGCACCAGGCCCACGTGAACCCACCCACCTCGGGCGGGCTCCGGACGCCGCTCCTCTGCGGCGAGTGCCACGTGGTGCCGCAGGACTCGGCCCACGCGAACACCCCGCCGGCGAGTCCGGTCGCCTTCGGCACCCTGGCCCAGACCCAGGGCGCCTCCCCCACCTGGAATGGAGCCACCCTCGGGTGCTCGGCGACCTACTGCCACGGAACCTTCAGCTACGCCGGGATCCGCGGAGCGGCGGCGACGCCCCTCTGGAGCGAAGCCTGGACCGGCACGAACGCGGGGAAGTGCCTGAACTGCCACGGGCTGCCCCCGACGGGCCACCCGGCGCTCGCCGGGACGGTCACCGCCTCCACCTGCAGCCAGTGCCACCCGTCCACGGTGAACCCGGACGGCACCATCAACACCGGTCCGACCGGCGGTGCGCACGTGAACGGGAAGGCGGATGTCGCCGGCGCCTCCTGCACCTCGTGCCACGGCGATCCGGCGCGCACCGTCCCGGCGGGAAACCCCAACGCGCTGCTCGCCGCGGCGCCGCCGGTGGCTCCCCCCGGCAAGCCCGCCTCGGTGGTCGGCACCCACCTCCTCCACCTCACCGACAGCGCCATCCGGTCCGCCATCTCCTGCAACGAGTGCCACGTGGTGCCGACCAACCCGGACCACTCGGTGACGCTGCCGCCGGTGGTGGTCTTCAGCCCGGGCACCCTCGCCACCACCCAGAACGTGGCGCCGTCGTACGTCCCGACCAGCCTCTCCTGCTCGGCCACCTACTGCCACGGCAACTTCACGTTCGGTTCCGTGAAGGGCAACGCGACCCCCACGGCGGCCTGGAACGTCACGCCGTCGCTCGCCTGCACGGGCTGCCACGGCATGCCCCCCACCGGCCACCAGGCGCTCACCGCTCCGGTCACGCCGGCCACCTGCAACGGGTGCCACTCCGCAACCGTGAAGGCCGACGGGACCATCGACCTGGCGGGCGGCAAGCACATGAACGGCCTGGCCGAGTACACCGGCGGCCACCCGGCCGGCTGGGCGGACAAGACCCAGCACGGCTACTCGGCGAACCAGCAGGGGCTCCAGAACTGCACGAGCTGCCACGTGGGCTTCGGCGCAGCGGGCGGCCTGGCCTCGAGCTCGTGCAACACCTGCCACGCGTCGGCCCTGCACCCGAGTTGGCAGACCGAGTGCACCTTCTGCCACGGAACGGCCGGGCGCACCCCCACCGCGCTGAACCCGCTCATCGCCGCCACCCCGCCGGTGGACTCGGCCGGCAACTCGGCCACCACCTCGCCGCGCGTGGGCGCCCACGCGAAGCACGTGCTGTCACCGACGCTGTCGAGCGCCTTCGCCTGTGCGAACTGCCACGAGTCGAGCCTTCCCACCGACGTGGCCCACGTGGACGGCGCCCGGGCGCCGCTGCCCTTCGGCCTCCTCGCCCTCACCGGAAACGTGACGCCCACCTACAACGCCACCACCCTGGGCTGCGCGGCCACCTACTGCCACGGCAACTTCACCAGCGGGAAGGCGACCAGCGTACCCGTGTGGAACGTCCCCTCCTCCGGCACGCTGGCGTGCAACTCCTGCCACAGCATGCCCAACACCTCCACGGGCCACCACTCCACCCACGGGGGCGGCTCGTTCAACTGCTCCGACTGCCACAGCGGGATCGCCACCGGGACCGGCGCGAGCAACGCCGCCATCGTCGGCCCGGCACTCCACGTGAACGGGGTGAAGAACGTGGTCATCGCGCCGGCGAACGCCATCACCTACACGGCCGCCACGCGGCGCTGCAACGGCACCTGCCACGGGCAGAACCACTCCAGCTATGCCTGGTGAGCCGAGACCGACGCGAGGCGGGCGCCCGAGGAGGGAGCAGCGGAGGCGCAGGGAAGAGCAGCCTGCGCCATCAACTGCCTCGCGAATCCCGTGACCCGGAAGTGGTGGCCGAACGCCCCGGCCATCCCACCACGGCAGCGACCAGCGAGAAGTAGGCCGCGCTGCGCCACACCGACGAGGTGATGGCGCAGGTGCCTCCGGCGCGGCAGCCGACGAGTTCGTAGTAGGCCACCCCCACGAGCCCGCCCGCGGCCGCGAAGACCGCCGCGCGCCAGGGGGATCCCCAGAGCTTCCTCCACCTGCCTTCGCTCGCCATGTACGTCCTCTCCGGGCCGACCCGATTCGAGGCTTCCGGGCCTGCCCCATCGATGATACGGAGGTTGGAGCCCCGGCGCCCGGGAAGGATTCCACGGCGCGCCGGATGCCGGACCCGCCTTGCGACCCTCCCTCTCCGCCACGCTCCCGTTCCTCCTCCTCGCCGCCTGTTCAGCGCCCGGGAAAGGGGCCGTCCCCGCAGGCACGCCCTCGGGCCCACCGGCCTGGGAGCTGGAAAACCCTGTCCGGCCGCTCCCCACTCCGCCCCTGGGCGTGACCGCCGAGCTGTCCGATCTGGGCGCCCGGGTCACCCCCGCCAAGGTCCGGCTCGGCCGGTGGCTCTTCTACGACCCGCGCCTCTCCTCGGACGGCAAGGTCTCCTGCGCCTCCTGCCACAAGCCGTCGGCCGGCTTCAGCGAGACCGAGCCGGTATCCACCGGCGTCGATGGCAAGAAGGGCAACCGCAAGGCGCCGCCCGTGCTCAACGCCGCCTTCCCCATCTACCCGGTCTGGTTCTGGGACGGCCGCGCCTCGTCGCTGGAGGAGCAGGCCAAGGGCCCCATGCAGAACCCCCTGGAGATGGGGATGACCCACGCCGGCATCGAGGCGACCCTGCGGTCCATCTCCGGTTACGGGCGCTACTTCGCCGAGGCCTTCGGCGACGAGCGGATCGACGTGGACCGGGTGGCCGAGGCCATCGTCGCCTACGAGGCCACGCGTCTGTCGGGCAACTCGGCCTACGACCGCTGGGACGCGGGCGGCGCGGGGGCGCTCGACGAGAAGCAGCAGCTGGGACGCCGGCTCTTCTTCGGCAAGGCGGCGTGCAACGAGTGCCACCTCGGCGCCAACTTCACCGACAGCCGGTTCCACAACCTGGGGGTGGGCTGGCGCAAGCCGCCGCCGGGCGCCGACCCTTCTCGTGGCTTCGCCGATCCGGGCCGTGCGAAGGTGACCGGCAACCCGGCCGACACGGGCGCCTTCAAGACCCCGACGCTCCGGGACGTGTCCCGGCGCGCGCCGTACATGCACGACGGGTCGGTGGCCACGCTGCGGGACGTGGTGCTGCTCTACGACCGGGGCGGCGTTGCCAATCCCTGGCTCTCCGCCGAGGTGAAGCCGCTCCACCTCACGGCGGACCAGGTGGACGCTCTCGTGGCGTTCCTGGGTGCGCTCGACGGCGAGGGCTTCCAGGACGTGCCGCCGGGCACTTTCCCGCGCTGACGCCGGGGCGAGGCTCTAGCCCGGGCGCCCCAGGAACCAGGAGAGCACCAGGTTCACGGCGGAGACGACCAGCGCGCCCAGGAAGGCGGAGGTGAAGTCGCTCACCCGGAAGCCCAGGCCGAGCGTCCGGGAGAGCCCCGAGGTGGCGTAGAGGGCGAGCCCGTTCACCACGAAGAGGAAGAGTCCCAGGGTGAGCAGGATGAACGGGAAGGAGAAGAAGGTGAGCACCGGCTTCACCACCGCGTTCACGATGCCGAAGACCAGCGCCACGCCGAGGAAGCCGCCCCAGCCCCCTTCGTAGGTGATGCCCGGGACCATGCGGACCGCGGCCCAGAGGGCGGCGGCGTTCAGGAGGATCCGAAGGACGAATTGCATGTCAGGCCCCCGCCGGCGCGACGATCGCCGCGCCCCGCCGCGCGACCACCGACAGCATCACGTAGTTCCAGCCCTGGAAGATCATGTCGATCGCGACGAACATGCCGATGATGTAGAGGGACGAGGCCGGCCAGCCGTTCCAGATGAGCAGCCCGAGCAGCACCGAGATGGCGCCGTTGAAGAGGCCCCAGCCCCAGCCCGGGTGGCGGCTGCTCACCGTGCCCACCACGCGGAAGACGCCCAGCACGAGGAAGTAGGCGGCCACGAGCAGCGTCAGCACCTCCATCCCCGCGAGCGGACGCGCCCAGATCACCCCGCCGGCGACGATGGAGAGGCAGCCCCCGAAGAGGAACAGGAAGAACCCGGACCAGAGCTTGTGACGGAAGGCGTGGACCACCTCCATCACGCCGTAGGCCACCATCAGCCCGCCGACGAAGACCGTGGTCACCACCGACACGGCGAACTCGTAGCCGAGCCCGATCACGCCCAGGAGGATGAGCATGATCCCCCAGGCCAGGAGCCAGCCCCACGCCTTCTTCAGCTCGCCGGCCACCGCCGCGCGCGAGTCCACCATGGTCATGACGTTTTTCCTCCTCCTTCCTCATGCGCCTGCCCGGCGGCGGCCGAAAGACCCCTCATGGGTCACACGGAGTGAACGAACCCGTTGGGGGGATGGGCAGGGCTGTCAGACCGCCCCCGTATCGTCCCTCCCGTGACGCCGCGCCGATTCCTCACCCTCGACCTCGAGACCGTCCCCGACGAGGGGCTGGTGGCCGCGGTGGACGGGGAGCCGGACCGCCCCTATCCGGAGGCGCTCCGGCGCCTGCTCGACGAGCGGCGCTCCCGCAGCGGCGGCCGCACCGACTTCCTCCCCATCCCCTACCACCGGCCCGTCGCCGCCTGCACCCTCGAGGCCGAGGAGCGGGACGGGGTCGTCCGGGTGGTGGACGCCACCGCCTGGACCGACCGCGCCGACGACGAGGCCGCCTTCCTGCGCCGCACCTGGCAGCGCATCTCCGGGCACACCGTGGTCTCATTCCACGGGCGCGGATTCGACCTGCCGGTGCTGGAGCTCCGGTCGCTCAAGCTGGGGGTTCCCGCCCCGCGCTGGTTCCAGGGCGGCCGGGCCGAGGGGACCGAGGAGCACCTCGACCTCATCGACCTGCTCTCCAACGGCCGCGCCGCGCCGGCCGCGCCGCTCGACCTCTACGCCAAGCTGATCGGCCTCCCCGGCAAGGAGGGAGTGGCCGGCCCGGACGTGCAGGCGCTCTACGCCGCCGGCGGACTCGATCGCATCGCGGCCTACTGCATGACCGACGTGGTCCAGACCTGGCTGCTCTTCCTGCGCTACCGCCTGGTGGAGGGAAGCCTCACGCGCCCGGGCTACGAGGCCAGCGTGGCCTCGGTCCGCGAGGACCTGCCCGCCATCGCGCAACGGGGCCTTCCCGCGGCCGAGGCGCGGCTGCTCGAGGGCTGGATGGAGCGGCTGACGCCGGTGCTGCGGGGCGTCGCCTAGCGAGGCGACTTCTTGGCGCGGCGCTTCCGCTTGGTGGAGCGGACGGCGGCCCGCTTCGCGGCGACGCGCTTCACCTTGCTGCGGTTCTTCACCTTGCGCTTGGTACGGTTCGACGTGCCCAGCTTGTTCGACAGGTTGGCCATTTTCGTTCCTCCTCCGGTGCAGGGCAGTGTAGTCCGACCCGGCCGCCCGTCCATTTTCAGGCGATCCAGTCCTTCTCCCGCAGCTTGGTGGGGAGGTACTCCTCGGTGATGAAGGAGATGCCGCGCCGGGAGAGCGCCTCGAGCTCGTACTTCACGCCCGACCGCACCATCTCCTGGATCTCGGCCTGCCACTGCTTGGCCTGGAACCACGGGTAGGCGAGCATCTGCCTGGCCCGGGCCACGTCGCCGTCGTCCATCCTGATGGCCACGTTGGAGGGGAGCTTGTAGGTCATCTTGTCGAAGGACGAGAGGCCGATGAATCGGGCGTCGGGCACGGCCATGCGCATCGACTCGAAGGCCAGGTTGATGGAGCCCTGCTTCACCACGGAGTAGATGTAGAAGCCCCAGGGGTCGTTGTCCACCAGGACGTACACTGGCAGTGAAAGTTCCCGGTGGAGGCGCTGCACGAGCCGCCGCACCCCGCGGGGCGGCTGCCCTCCCCCGTGGATGATGATGGCGTTCTGCCGCTTCCAGAACTTGTCCTCGTTGAAGCGGCTCCAGACCGCGTCCTTCTCCACGAGCAGCACGTACTTCGCCTCGTGGCGAACGAACTGGATGACGTTCTCCTCCACGATGGAGGGGACTCCCCAGCCGCCCGAACCCATGCGCCTCAGGTCGATGGTGTCGCCCGAGTCGCGGATGGTGATGGGGCCGACCATGGTCCCCTTGCGCGAGGCGAAGAGGTGCAGCTCCTCCCGGAGCGTGTCGAGCGCGACCTCCAGGTCCTCGATGATGGGATCCGACTCGTCCTGCTCCTCGAAGGTGTTCTGCTTCGTGTCGCCGATGGAGTGCTTGGTGATGTAGTAGAGGTCGCGGATGCTGGTGGTCTTCCCGGACTCGACCAGCTCCTTGCAGGCGTCGGAGACCAGGAAGGTCTGCATGAACTTCTTGGCCATCGACACGTTGAAGAAGTAGCGCTTCTGCCGCTGCCCCCCGAGCTCCACCACCCGCTTCTTCTCGTTGAACCTCACGTTGGCGAGGCTGCGCACCGGGATCTCCACGAAGGGGTTGCCGCCCCCCTTCACGCTGCGGAGCACCGACTCGGCGAGCTTCTCGATCTTCGCCACCGTCCTCTTCGCGACCGGATCCCTGCGCGCCATGGGCTACTCGTCCTCCTCGGAGCGCCGCGGGCGCTTCGACGTCTTCTCGGCTGCCTCCTCGAGCTTCGCGTCCTGGCTCTCGAGGTCGGCCTCGGTCACCTTCTCGGCCACCTTCATGAACTCCCGCCGGATGGGGTCGGGGCTGCGCTCCACGATCCGGCCGATGGCCAGGGCCACCTCCTCGATGTAGAGCTCGAAGATGGATCGGCGCTGCGCCTGGTAGTCGGCGTGCTGCCGCTTGCGGATGTGGGCGGCCAGCTTGCGCCCGCACTCCTGGGCCGCCAGCTGGATCTCCCGGATGATCTCCGGGTAGTGGGCCACCGCCTCCTTCGACTCGCTCGTGAAGGGAACCCAGACCGACGCGATGTGGACGAGGAGCGCCATGGGGCCCACCGGCAGCGAGCCCTTGGGCTGGCTGAGCAGGTAGTTCCGCCAGTCGGTCTTCACCACCGCCTCGGTGATGCCGCAGGCGCTCCGCTGGAAGAGGAGCGGCACCCGGTTGGCGAAGCGGAAGAGCTCCACCGGCTTGTCGGCCGGCCAGCTTCCGCCGTGGGCCAGGCCCACCTCCACCTGGAAGGGGTTGCCGCGGTAGACCCGGGGGGGCCGGGTGACGGTGGCGATGAAGTACTCGTGCCCCTTGATCTTCTCGACCCCCTCCTCGGCCTCGGCGGCCGGATCGGGCGTGGGTTCGGGGGCCTTCGCCTTGCCCTTCCCCTTGCCCTTCCGCTTGACGGCCTGGTCGAGGTCGAGCTGGCCGTCCTCCCCCTCCGGCCCGTCGGTCTCGATGACGGAGAGGAAGGAGACGAGCCCCTGCCGCATCAGCGCGTCCCCGATGGGGGAGAGGCAGTTGGTGGGCGGCGCCATGATCCGCGTGGCCTGGATGCCCTTGTGGAGCTTCTCGGCGAGATCCCGGTCGGCGGCGATCTCCCGGGGGCGCACCCGCTCCTTCATCCCCGCGTTCTTCACGATCTCGCCCGACACCTGCGAGGAGACCCGGCTGAAGGACGACTGGAGGAATCCGCGGACGTCGCGCGACTTCGAATCCCCCGCCATGGTCATGAGCGCGCCCAGCTCGACGCCGTGCGGGTGGGGGCGGATCTCGAGCGCCTCCTTGGGAAGCTCGCTGGTGGCCCGCGGGAAGGAGAGCCGCTCCTGCTTGGGCCGGACGTAGTGGACCGTGCAGTGGGGATTCGCGAGCGCGGTGTGCTCCACGTAGCGGTTCACGAACTTCTGGCCGGCCTGCCAGTTGGCGACGATCTCCAGATCGACCCGCGTACCGTGCTCCGGCGCCCACTCCTCGAGCGTCTCGTCGCGGGTGACCACCGGGCTGTTCTTCCGGGTGTCGATCTGGATGTCGAAGGAGTGGGCCGGCTTGCCCTTTCCGGTGCGCGACACCACGCGGATGGGCTGTCCGGTGGTGAGCTGGCCGTACATGGCGGCGGCGCTGATGCCGATGCCCTGCTGTCCGCGCGACTGCTTCAGCCGGTGGAACTTGGAACCGTAGAGCAGCTTGCCGAAGATCTTGGGGGCCTGGGCCTTCACGATGCCGGGGCCGTTGTCCTCCACGGCCACCACGAAGCGCCCCTCCCCCTTGGTGAGCTCGCCCGAGCCCTCGAAGCCCAGGTCGCGCACCTCGATGGTGATCTCGGGGAGGATGCCGGCCTCCTCGCAGGCGTCGAGCGAATTGTCCACCGCCTCCTTGATGGTGGTGAGGAGCGCCTTGGAGGGGTTGTCGAAGCCGAGCAGGTGCCGGTTCTTGGTGAAGAACTCGGAGATGGAGATCTCCCGCTGGCGGGTGGCCATCTCCTCGGCGGTGGAGCGCCGCTTGGGCTTGCGCGCCTCCGGCTCCGGGGCGGGTTCGGGGGGCTCCGGGAGAGGAAGTGCCGGCTCGGGCTCGCGGGTCACCGCACGCCGGACAGGCGCCTTCCTCCCGACGGGGCGCGCGGACGGCGCCTCCACGGATACGAGCTCCAGCTGCCCCGACGCCCGGTCCGACCTCGCCGCCTTCCCCGCCTTCGCCGCCATGCCCGCCTCCGATATCGACCGGTTCCGGCTGTACCACGGACCGGCTTCCGGCGCTAACTCTTCGCCGCCCTTCGGGAATTCCCTCCCCTCCCCTCCCGGTCGGGATTGACGGGGGTGGGCCGGTGGTTACATTGAACGCCATGGCCTGGAACGAACCCACCCCGACCCGCGGCGGCGCCGCCCCCAAGATCTCGGGGACGAGCGGCTACCTCAAGACCTTCGCCCTCATGGCGGGGCTCATCGCCCTTCTCGCCATCGGCGGGAACATGCTCGGCGGCGCCCAGGGGATGCTGCTCTTCGGCGGCCTCGGGCTGGTGATGAACTTCGTCATGTACTGGTTCTCCGACCGCATCGCGCTGGCGATGAACGGGGCCAAGCCGGTGACCCGCGAGCAGCTGCCCGAGGTCTACGAGATCGTGGAGCGTCTCACCCGGAAGGAGGGGATGCCGATGCCGCGCATCTTCCTCATCCCCTCGGAGACGCCCAACGCCTTCGCCACCGGGCGCAACCCGGAGCACGCCGCCCTCGCGGTCACCGAGGGCATCCTGCGCATCCTCGACCGGAGGCAGCTCGAGGGGGTGCTCGCCCACGAGCTCTCCCACGTGAAGAACCGGGACATCCTCATCGCCACGGTGGCCGCCGGCGTGGCCGGGCTCATCGGGTCGCTCGGCCACATGATCCAGTGGGCCGGCATGTTCGGCAGCCTCGGCTCCCGCGACAGCGAGGGGCACGACACCAACGTCTTCGGCGCGCTCGCCTGGGCCATCCTGGCGCCCATCATGGCCATGCTCATCCAGCTCGCCGTCTCCCGCTCGCGGGAGTACGCGGCCGACGCCACCGGGGCCCGCATGGTCGGCGACCCCGAGCCGCTCGCCCAGGCGCTTCTGGCGCTCGAGAGCGCCAACACGCAGCAGCCCATGGAGCGGGCCGCGCCCTCCACGGCCCACCTCTACATCGTGAACCCGCTCCACGGCGGCGCCATCGCCAGCATGCTCTCCACCCACCCCCCCATCGAGGAGCGGGTGAAGCGGCTCCGGGAGATGCGCGGCGGGATGCGGTTCACGTAGCGCGGGGCATCCCCCCCGGCTATCCAGAGCCCATGCCCATCTCGATCCTGGCGGCGCTCCTCGGAGCCTCGGCGACGTTGAAGGTGGGGGACAAGGCGCCGGACTTCACACTGCCCGGCACCGACGGAAAGCCGGTCACCCTCTCGAAGCTGCTCGCGAAGGGTCCGGTCCTCCTGGCCTTCTTCCCCAAGGCGTTCACCCCTGGTTGAAACAAGGAAAACCAAGCGTACCGGGACCGGTATGCCGAGGTGGAAAAGAAGGGCGCAGAGGTAGTGGGAGTTTCCACCGACTCCATCGAGAAGCTCGCGAAGTTCAAGTCCGAGTTCCACCTCCCCTTCCTGCTCCTGTCGGACGAGAAGGGGGATGTCGCCGAGAAGTACCCGGGCAAGATCCCGATCCTCGGCCTCGCCAACCGCGCCACCTACGTGATCGGCCAGGACGGGCTGGTGAAGGAGATCGTCACCGGCGGCGACGCCATCGATCCGTCCACGGCGGTGGCGGCGTGCCCCATCGGGAAGCACTGACCGCGCCCTACCCCGGCTCGCTCACCAGCACCCTGCGTACGATCGCATCGCCAGCCGGGGTGGTGAGCCTCTCCCCCTCGCGCCAGAGGGCGCGGCGCAGGTAGCCGAGGCCGAGCCTTCCCTGCGTGGTGTCCGCGGCGCTCGCCACCTGCCCGACCTCGACGCCGCCGGACGACAGCGGCGTGCCCGGCCCGGCGCCGGCCGGGAGTTCGAGCTGAACGAGCCCCCGCTGGATATGACCGCGGAAGGTGGCGCGGGCGACCACCTCCTGCCCCGGGTAGCAGCCCTTCTGGAAGTGGATGGCGTCGCGGGTGAGACCCGCCTCCATCGGCAGGCGCGCTCCATCCATGTCCACGCCGAAGCGGGCCACCCCCTCCTCGATCCGCAGCACCTCCAGGTCGGCCGCCGAGAGGTCGGATGCGCCCCCAGCGAGGAGCCGCTCCCGCAGGGCGGAGAGCACGCCCGAGGGACCGATCACCTCCACCCCCTTCACCCCGCGTCGCGGAGTGGCGGCGACCGTCGCCCCCTCGACGCCGGTCGCCTGCTCGACGCCCAACGGCCCGAGCACCGCCATGGCGCAGATCTCCCCCGAGACGTCGTCGATCTTCACCGGGGCGGCGAGGAGGTACTTGCGCAGGTGCGGCAGGAGCACCGGCACCTCCCCGGGCTCCGTGAGGAGCAGCAGGTCGTCCGGACGGGCCACGACGAGCCCCTCGCCGAGGATGTGCCCCTTCGGCTCGAGGAAGGCGGCGTAGGCGCTCCCGTCCGCCGGCAGCGCGGAGAGGTGCTGTGTGGACATGCGGTGGAGGAAGTCGCGCGCCCCCTTCCCGGCGAGGCGCAGGATGCCGCGCTCCTCCACGGGTCCGACTGCGGCGCCGCCACGTGCGGCTGCGAGTCTCTCGACGAGCATCATGACGGAAGGTTAGCGGGGCGCCGTCAGCCCCGCTGCGTCATCGCCACGCCCAGGATGACGAGCACGCCACCGGCCACGAACGACGGGGTGAGCGCGTCGCCGTAGAGGGCCCAGGCGAGGATCGCGGTGAGCACCGGCTGGGTGTTGGACCAGATGGCCACCCGGCTCGCGTCCTCGCGGGCGAGCGCCCAGTAGTAGAGGAGGTAGGAGACGACGCTCGTCAGCACGATCAGGTAGGCGACGGCGCCCCATCCGACGGGGGAGAGCGCACGGAAGCTCTGCGCGCGGGAGAGCCAGAGCCCCACCGGCAGGTAGAGGAGGCTCCCCGCCACGATGGTGGCGCCGGTGGTCGTGATCACCCCGTACCGCAAGGCGTAGGGCTTCCCCCACACCACGTAGACGGCCCAGGCGATCACCGCGATCAGGATGAGCAGGTCGCCGAGCAGCGCCCGTGGGCCGCCCGCGCCGCCGGAGAGCTGGCCGCGCGCGCCCAGCACGACCGCCGCACCGACGAAGGCCAGGGCGATGCCGAACGACTTCCAGGGGCTCGACCGCTCCTCGCGCCGGAGCAGCGCCAGCAGGAAGACGAAGACCGGCGACATCGCGTAGAGGAGCGCCGCGTGGCCCGGAGAGGTGAGGGAGAGGCCGAAGAGGAAGAACCCCTGGTTGAGCGGGATGGCGATGAATCCCAGTACGGCCAGAGGCAGGAGGTCGCGCCGGTCGATCTTCCGGGGGCGCAGCAGCATGAGCCCGCCGTAGACGAGCCCGGCGAGGGCGAAGCGGGCGAGCGCCAGCTCGAACGGGGAGAGCTCCCCCAGCGCCCGCTTGGCGGCCAGGTAGGTCCCGGCCGACAGGACCGAGTGGAGGAGCATGACGAGGTCGATCAACGATCGCCCCCGTCCAGCCGGGAGAGGGCCCAGGCCGCCGCCTCGGCGACGCCGGGCAGGTCGCTCCCCCGGAGACGTCGCAGGTCGGCTTCGAGCGAGGCGTCGCGCCGCGACCCGGCCACGAGCACGCCGTTCCGGACGAGCCCGGCGTGCCCCGCCCGCGCGAGCGCCGTCCCGTAGAAGCGGGCCCGGTAGTCGTCGGGGGAGAGGTGGAGGAGCTCCTGGAGATCGAGCGACGCGTGGCGCACCGGTCGCAGCTCCGGGTCGCTCTCGGCTCCCTTGCCCCGGTTCCACGGGCAGGCGGTCTGGCAGTCGTCGCAGCCGAAGCCCCAGCTTCCGATCCGGTCTGCCACGTCCGGCGGCACGGAGCCTCGTCGCTCGATGGTCTGGAAGGAGATGCAGCGCCGGGCGTCCACGAGCCCCGGCTCGGGGATGGCCCCGGTGGGGCAGGCGGGCATGCAGGCCGAGCAGTCGCCGCAGCGGTCGGGGTGAGGTGCGTCGCGCTCGAGCTCGCGGTCGAGGAGGACGGCGGCGAGCAGCACCCAGCTCCCCCACGAGGGCGTGATGAGGCACCCGTTCTTCCCCACCCAGCCGAT
Organism: uncultured Anaeromyxobacter sp.; assembly: GCA_903855945.1. Lineage (GTDB taxonomy): Bacteria > Myxococcota > Myxococcia > Myxococcales > Anaeromyxobacteraceae > CAIOAK01. The sequence continues at coordinate 15,791 of CAIOAK010000028.1, read as the reverse complement.
CCCCGCCCGCTGGGCCCAGGCCTTCTCCATCACCGGCCCGGCGTCCACCGAGGAGAAGGTCCGGAGTGCCGGATCGCGGCTGCGCAGCGCCTCGAGCAGCACCTTCAGCTTCCGCTTCAGGACGGTGTGGTAATCGCGCCCCCGCGCGTAGCGGGCCACGGCCGCCCTCCCCTGCCCCGGATCGCCCGGGTCGGCCGCATGGGGCACGGCGAGTGCGAGGACGCTGCGCGCGCCCGGAAGGAGCCGCGCGGGGTCGAGCCTCACTTCACGCTGGGTACGGAGCCAGGCCATGTCGGCCTCGGCCCCGCGGGAGAGCATCCGGTCGAGCGGCCCGGGGTCGAGCGGCTCCGCCCTCGCGATCCCGACCTCCCGGAACCCGGCGGCGCGGGCCGCCTCCTTCACGAAGGCGCTGTCGAGGGGGACCGACGTGACTAGCCCTTCGCGGGTGGCGCCGGCAGGATCCGGCGGAAGGCCATGCGGACCAGCACCGCCACGGGTGCGCCGATGATGGCGCCGAGGAGGATGGCCCAGATCTCCGGGACGACCGGGCGCGCCGGCGTGACGTTGTAGCTCACCACCAGGCCGAACCCGAGCGCCGCGCCGGCGGCGATGGCGGCCCCCGTGTCGCGCCGACTCCGGACCTCGCCCGCAGCGGCGAGGAGGAGCACGAGGAGCGACAGAACCCAGGCCACCTTGTGGGGCAGCCAGTCCCGGAACATCTCCACGCGGAGCGGGGCGGTGGAGAGCCCCTGGACGCGCTCCAGCTTGATCTCCTTCGCCCCTGCGGGGAGCTTCGCCTCGAACCAGTCGGCGTCGTGGTCGTGGGTGACCCGGGTGCTGCCACCGCGGCCGACCCGGGCGAAGCCGGTGGTGCGGCGCAGCTCGCCGAGGACCGGCTCGTCGAACCCGCCCAGGCGGAAGGAGACGAGCGGCTCGGCCCCACCGCCCAGCCGGGTCGAGACGAGGAGCAGCACCTCGCCGTTCGTCCCCTGCGGTACCGACTGCACGTCACCGGCGCGTCCGAACTCCGCAACCACGTGGGGCTCGCCGGGGCGGACGGCCTGGTAGGAGGGGATGGCAGGGACGGCGAAGGTGAGCACCGCCGCCAGGCCGAGGAGGACGCGAGTCAGGGGATCGACGCTCCCCTCGATGGCGGGGCGGAGCACCGCCACCGCGAGCGCGAGCGGCACGACGATCGCGATGAGCGCACCCACGGCCGAGTCGCCGATGAGCCCGGCCCACCAGAAGACCGCGATGCCGACTACGACGGTGAGCCCCAGCGACGGGAAGAACCAGGGGCGGATGAGCCCCTCGAACGGGCTCGGCTCGGGACGGCTTTCCTGGGACATTTCTTGATGCTCCCTCGGGACGGAAAATGGACAGGATCGATATCGCCCATACCATGCGTTTCAATGGCGCGACGGCTCGAACTGCACGACTGGAACGACCTTCCGAGCACCGAGGAGCGCGGCGACGGCTGGGCCGTGGCCCTCGGGAACAGCATCGAGGTCCTGGAGAAGCTGCCTCCCCGCTCGGTGGACCTCGTCTTCGCCGACCCTCCCTACCATCTGTCGAACGGTGGCACCACCTGCCAGAGCGGCCGGCGCGTGCGGGTGGACAAGGGGGACTGGGACCAGTCGAACGGCCTCCTCGCCGACCACTCCTTCCAGCTCGGCTGGCTGCAGGCCTGCCGCCGGGTGCTGAAGCCGTCGGGCACCCTCTGGGTCTCGGGCACCCAGCACGTCATCTTCTCGGTCGGCTACGCGATGCAGGAACTGGGGTTCCACCTGCTCAACACGGTGACCTGGTTCAAGCCCAACGCGGCGCCCAACCTGGCCTGCCGCATGTTCACGCACTCCACCGAGATCCTGCTCTGGGCCGCGCCCATGCGCACGAAGCCGCTCGCCCACCGGTTCAATTACCGGGAGATGAAGCAGCGGAACGGCGGGAAGCAGATGCGGGACCTCTGGCTCGTGCCCACCCCGGGTCCGCGGGAGAAGCTGCACGGACGCCACCCCACCCAGAAGCCGCTCGCGCTGCTCGAGCGGGTCATCGCCGCGAGCTCGAACCCCGGCGACCTGGTGCTCGACCCGTTCGCCGGTTCGGGCACCACCGGGGTCGCCGCCGTGATGGCGGGGCGCAGGTTCCTCGGCGTGGAGATGGACCCGGCCTACCTCGACCTGGCTGCCCGACGCATCCGCGCGGTGGAAGCTCCGCCGGGCGCCGAGGCCCGGGCCGGGTAGCTCCGGGCTTCAACCCTCGCCGGCGAGCTCCCGCGCGCGCGCCACGAAGGGCGCGATCCCCCGGAAGCGATTTCCGAACGCCGGAGATTCCGGCCAGGCGCCGCTGCCGCCCAGCGCCAGCTCCACCCCGGCGCCGGCGCAGGCCTTCCCGAGCACGTCGGCCTGCCGGGCCAGCCCCACCTCGTCCACGTTGGCGGCCGATGCGGTCACGGCGATCACCTCGGCTGCCCTTTGCCGCGCGACCTCGGCGAGATCCTCCGCCGGCGTGTCCTGCCCGGCCCAGAGCGTGCTCCAGCCGGCCTCGCGCAGCGCCAGCTCGACGAGGGAGAGCCCCAGCGAGTGACGGTCCCCCTCCGCGCAGGCGAGCAGGCAGCGGGGAGCGCCGGGCGCGAGGGGCAGCGCCTCGGAGATCCGGGCGAGCGCACGGTGGAGCCGCTCGGAGGCGACGTGCTCCTGGACGATGGAGACCGTTCCCGCCCTCCATCGCTCCCCCATCTCGGCGAGGGCCCTCCCGAGCATCTCGGTCACGGCGAGCCAGGAGCCGAGCCGGGAGCGCTCCGTGAGGAGGCGCGCCTCCATGCCCAGACCGTCGGTGTGGAGCATGAGGTCCACGAGGGACGAAACCCCCGCTCCCCGGAGGCCGTCCAGGAAGCGCCGGACCTCGGACCGCTCGAACCTGCGGTGCCCCCCGGCCGTCTTCACGCAGGGGAGGAGCCCCTGGTCGGTCCAGCGCTTCACCGCGGTGGGGCCGACCCCGGCGAGCTTTCCGACCTCGATCGTGGAGAGTAAATCGTCCATTTCGCCTCTTTCGATCATGGTTCTTATTCGAATGCTTCCTGAATGGCAACATTAGGATCCGTTGCGGAGACGATTTAGGCGTATTAGAATGTCTTCATGAGCCTGGGAATCGAGCTGGCCGAGAGAGGATTCGTCCCCACCCCCGTCGTCCGGATGGGGATCCGCCGGCTGCTGAAGAGCCGCATCCGCGACGAGGAGAGGCGCCACGCCGACCGGGAGGCCGCCCTCGCCCGCTTCATCGCCGCGATGGAGGGTGCCGAGGTGGCTCCGGTCCCGGCGCTCGCGAACCAGCAGCACTACGAGGTCCCCGCCGCGTTCTACCGGACCGCGCTCGGCGCCCGGATGAAGTACTCGAGCGGCTTCTGGCCGGCCGGCGTGGAGACGCTCGACGCTTCCGAGGAGGCGATGCTCCGGCTCACCGCCGAGCGGGCCGGGATCGAGGACGGCCACCGCATCCTCGAGCTGGGTTGCGGCTGGGGCAGCTTCTCCCTCTGGGCGGCGGAGCACTTCCCCGCGTCGAAGGTGGTCGGGGTCTCCAACTCGGCCAGCCAGCGGGAGTTCATCCTCGCAGAGGCGGCCCGGCGCGGACTCCCGAACGTCGAGATCCTCACCTGCGACATGAACCGCTTCGAGGCCCCCGGCGAGTTCGACCGGGTGGTGTCGGTCGAGATGTTCGAGCACATGCGCAACTGGCCGGAGCTGCTGCGGCGCATCACCACCTGGCTCACGCCCGGCGGGAAGCTCTTCATCCACGTCTTCGCGAGCGCCCGCTTCGCCTACCTCTTCGAGACCGACGCCGACGACGACTGGATGGGGCGCCACTTCTTCACGGGCGGGATGATGCCCTCCCACGATCTCCTCCCCCGGCTGGCGGCCCCGCTCACGCTGGAGGAGCACTGGATGGTCCCCGGCACCCACTACGCCCGCACCTCCGAGGCCTGGCACGAGAAGCTCCTCGCGAACGGCGATGCGGCGGTGGCCTCCCTCACCGGCCCCCTCTCCTCCGCCGAGGCGCGCGTGCAGGTCCGCCGCTGGCAGATGTTCTTCCTGGCCTGCGCGGAGCTCTTCGGCTTCGACGGCGGCCGGGAGTGGCACGTGTCCCATTACCGGCTCGCGAAGGAAGGCTCCCGGTGAGGATCGCGGTCGTCGGCTCCGGCATCTCCGGCCTCGTCTCGGCGCACCTCCTCTCGCGCCGGCACGACGTGGTGCTCCTCGAGGCCGACACCCGCGTGGGCGGCCACACCCACACCTTCGACGTGGACGAGGGCGGCCGGACCGTTCCGGTGGACACCGGGTTCATCGTCTTCAACGAACGGACCTACCCCAGCTTCCTCGCCCTCCTCCGGCAGCTCGGCGTCTCCTGGAAGGAGAGCGACATGAGCTTCTCGGTGCGGAGCGACCGGCGCGACTTCGAGTACGGCGCGCCGGCGCTGGGCGCGATCCTCGCCCAGAAGCGGAACCTGCTCTCCCCGCGCTTCCTCCGGATGCTCGTGGACGTGCCCCGCTTCTACCGCGAGGCGAAGGAGCTGCTCGACGAGGGCAGTGAGCTGCCGCTGGTCGCCTGGCTCGAGGCCCGCGGCTACTCGAAGGGCTTCATCGAGGATCACCTCCTCCCGCTGGTGGGCTCCGTCTGGTCCTCCTCCCGCGACGGCGCGCGCGACTTCCCGGCCCGCTTCCTGGCCCGCTTCTTCGAGAACCACGGTTTCCTGGAGGTGAAGAAGGCCTTCCCGTGGCTCACCATCGAGGGAGGCTCCCGGGAGTACGTGCGCGCCATCCTGGGCGGCTTCCGGGGCGAGGTGCGCACCGGCTCGCCGGTGGAGCGCGTCTCCCGTGGCGACGGCGTGACGGTGAAGGGCGTCGGCCAGGCTCCCGAGCGCTTCGACCACGTGGTGCTCGCGGTCCACGCCGACCAGGCGCTGCGGATGCTCGCCGATCCTTCCCCTCTGGAGACGGAGCTGCTGGGCCGCTTCCCCTACCGACCCAACCCGGTGCGCCTCCACACCGACGAGCGGGTCATGCCCCACCGCCGGGCGGCCTGGGCCTCCTGGAACTACCAGCTCGACGACACCCGGCAGAGCGGTGCGACCGTCACCTACTGGATGAACCGGTTGCAGCGGCCCGACACGCGCCGCGATTACTTCGTCACGCTCAACCGGAACGCCGACATCCGGGACGACCGGACGATCCTCGACGTCACCTACGACCACCCGATCTTCTCCCCGGCGGGAGTCGCCGCCCAGCGGCGCCACGGCGAGCTCATCGGCCACCGGGACACGAGCTACTGCGGCGCCTACTGGCGAAACGGCTTCCACGAGGACGGCGTGGTGAGCGCACTCTCGGTGTGCCACCACTTCGGGGAGACCCTGTGATCGGGCTGGCGAGCGCCATCTACGAGGGCACCGTGTCCCACGCGCGCCGCGTGCCCCGCCCGCACGCCTTCACCTACCGTCTCCACATGCTCTACCTGGACCTGGACGAGCTTCCGCGCCTCGGCCTGCGCTCCTTCCGGCGGGAGGACTACCTGGGCGATCCGTCGCGCGACCTCTCCACGGAGGTGAAGGACCGGGTCGAGGGCGCGCTGGGCTTTCGCCCCTCCGGATCGGTCCGGCTGCTCACCCACGTGCGCTCCCTCGGCTACGTCTTCAACCCGGTGAGCTTCTACTACTGCTTCGACGCGGACGGGCCGCTCCGGGCCGTCGTGGCCGAGATCACCAACACCCCCTGGGGCGAGCGGCACGCCTACGTGCTCCCGGCCGGGGAGCACGGGGTGGAGGCCTCCTTCCAGAAGGCCTTCCACGTCTCCCCCTTCTTCCCCCTGGAGCAGTCCTACGACTGGCAGCTCCCCGAGCCTGGCGAGGCGCTCTCGGTGGAGATGGTGAACCGGGAGAAGGGGAGCGAGGTCTTCCGGGTCCGCCTCGGGCTGCGCCGCCGCGCCTACTCGCCCGCCGCGCTCCGGCGCGCCTCCTGGCTTCAGCCGCTCATGGCCTGGAAGGTCCACGCCGCCATCTACTGGCAGGCCCTTCGCCTCTGGGTGAAGGGAACGCCGTTCCACCTCCACCCCGCGAAGCGCACCGCCGCCGCCGCCGCACCCCGGAGCACGCCATGACGACCCAGGTCCACGCCGGAATCGCAGTCCCCTCCCCGCTCTCCTTGCGCGGTCTCGTCCTCTCCCGCCTCGGCGCCATCGCCGACGGGCAGCTCACGCTGCGTGAAGGGGGCGCCTCCACCACGTTCGGCAACCCGACCCGGGACGGACTGGCGGCCGAGGTGATGGTGCGGGAGCCGGGCTTCTGGAGGCAGCTCGCCACCGGCGGGACCCTCGGGGCCGCCGAGTCGTACGCCCGGGGCGAGTGGGACACGCCGGACCTCACGGCGCTGGTCCGGCTCATCACCCGCAACGTGACCGCCATGGACGGAATGGAGGGGGGACTGGCCGCCCTGCGCCGCCCGTTCGACGCCGTCCGCCACGCACTCCGGCGCAACACCCGATCCGGCAGCCGCCGCAACATCACCGAGCACTACGACCTCGGCGACGACTTCTTCGCGCTCATGCTCGACCCGACGATGACCTACTCGTGCGGGATCTTCGACCGGCCCGAGACGACGCTGGAGGATGCCAGCATCGCCAAGATCGACCGCCTCTGCCGGATGCTCCGGCTCGGCCCCGACGACCACCTTCTCGAGATCGGAACCGGCTGGGGCGCTTTCGCCCTCCACGCCGCCTCCCGGTACGGCTGCCGGGTCACCACCACGACCCTCTCCTTCAACCAGCTCTCCCGGGCGCGCCGCCGGGTGGCCGAGGCGGGGCTCTCCGACCGGGTGAAGGTCGTGCAGCAGGACTACCGGGACCTCACCGGACGCTTCGACAAGCTGGTCTCGGTGGAGATGCTGGAAGCCGTGGGGGCCGAGTACTACGGCACCTTCTTCGGCAAGTGCGCCTCGCTGCTCGCCGAGGACGGTCTCCTGGCGCTCCAGGTCATCACCATCGCCGACGCTCGCTACGAGCAGCACGTACGCGGGGTCGATTTCATCAAGCGCTACGTCTTCCCGGGCTCGAACATCCCGTCGATCACGGCGCTCCTGCAGGCGGCCACCCGCTCCTCCGACCTGACCCTGCGCCGCCTCGACGACATCGGCCCCCAGTACGCCACCACGCTCGCCGCCTGGCGCGACAACCTGGCCCGGAACGCCGATGCGGTGGCGAAGCTCACCGACGATCGCTTCCGCCGCATCTGGCACTTCTACCTCTGCTACTGTGAGGCCGGATTCGCCGAGGGCTACCTGGGCGACGCCCAGATGCTCTTCGCCCGGCCGCACGGGAGGGCGTGAGGTTGCCTATTCCTGCATCGAACCAGCCGGTTCTTGACCGGATGGCGGCGCTGCTCGGCGTCGCCGCTGTCGTCGGCAACGTCCTCGGCGTCGTCTTCCTCCTCGACGTCCCGGTCGCCTACCGGCCCACCGACATCGACCGCTGGGCCGCGCTCTCCATGGCCCAGCCCGGGGCCACGGTGGCGAGCGCAGCAGCATTCATCCTCGGGCTCGTCGCCCTGGCCGGCTGGGCCGCCGCGCTGGGGCGGCAGGTCGGCACGCCGGCGGCCCACGTGGGCGCATCCACCATCGCCGTGGGCGCCCTCATGAACGCCGCCGGCTGCATCACGCCCATCGTGCTGGTGTCCCACGTCCTGCCCGGCTGCCGCGACCTCGCCGCCTGCGCGCCGACCGCCCGTGCGCTGCTCGGCACGACGCTGACGCTCGACGCCCTCTTCAACCTCCTGCTCGGGCTGGGGCTCCTCAGCATCGCCCCCTCGCTGTGGCGCGGCGGGTCCCGCGCGCTGGGCGCGCTGGGGCTCGTGGCCGGCCTGGCCTCCATCCCGGTGGCGGGCCAGCCCTTCTCGGAGAGCGCGGCGCGGCTGCTCGGCGTCGCAGGCCCCCTCTGGCTCCTCTTCGTCCTCTGGTCGAGCCTGCGATTGTGGCGCAGCGGGAGCACGCGGCCGTGACACAGATGCTCTTCGCGACGGCGGCGGCCATCGCCGCCTACATGGGGATGGTCTGGATCGTCTCGTTGCCGCTGCGGGACGCATCCATCGCGGACATCTTCTGGGGCCCGGGGTTCGCGTTCACGTCGGTCGTCGCGGCCGGGATGTCCCCCGCCTCGACCCGCGCCACGCTTCTCGTCCTCCTGACCTCCCTGTGGGGGCTGCGGCTCGCCGTCCACATCGGCAGGCGCTGGAGGAAGAAGAAGGTGGAGGACCGGCGCTACCGGGCGATGCGCGACCGATGGGGCGGCCGCTTCCCGCTCGTGAGCCTGTTGACGGTCTTCCTGCTCCAGGGCGCGCTGCTCTGGATCGTGTCGCTCCCGCTGCAGGCGGGCGCCGCGCTCGGTGCCACCCGGCCGGTCGGCCCGCTCGACGCCCTCGGCGTGCTGGTGTTCGCGGTGGGTCTCGCCTTCGAGGCGGTGGGGGACGCGCAGCTCGCCCGGTTCCTCTCCGGTTCCTCCAGCCGCCGGAAGGTGATGGAAGCGGGGCTCTGGCGCTACACACGCCACCCCAACTACTTCGGCGACGCGCTGGTCTGGTGGGGGCTGGGGCTCGTCGGCGCCGCCACCGGAGCCTGGTGGTGCCTCGTCGGGCCTGCCCTCATGACCTTCCTCCTGGTGCGGGTCTCGGGGGTGTCGCTGCTCGAGAGGGACATCGCCGAGCGCCGCCCCGGGTACGCCGCCTACATCCGGCGGACGAGCGCATTCCTCCCCCTGCCTCCTCGCGGGGATCCCTGAGGGATTCCAGGGTTTGCCGCCCCCCGGGCCGCATGGTAACGGTGAGCGCCGTGAGAACCCCAGGAAAGCGCGAGCGCACCGACAGGAAGAAGGGGGACGAAGAGGTCCCGTCCGGCGCGGGAGCCATCTCCTCCTCGGCCGACCTCGCGGCGGGCGACCGCGTGGTCTACCCCAAGCAGGGCGTGTACGCGGTCACCGGGCTCGAGCAGAAGGACATCGCCGGCCAGCGGCTCGAGTTCGTTCGGATGACGCGCGAGGAGGACGGCGCGTCGGTCCTCGTCCCGCTCAACAAGGTGACGAGCATCGGCCTGCGCCGGGTCGCCTCGGCCACCGACATCGAGGGGGTCTTCCACTACCTGGGCGCCTCCTACGACGACCCGGAGCTGGACTGGAAGGTGCGTCACCGGGACAACGTGGAGCGGCTCATCGCCGGAGGCGTGCTCGGCGTGGCCGAGGTGGTGAAGGGGCTTCACTCCCTGTCGCGGCTGCGGCCGCTGCCCACGAAGGAGCGGGAGCTGTACGACAGCTCGCGCCACCTGCTCGTGAACGAGATCTCGGTGTCGCTGGGCGTCCCCGACGTGATCGCCGAGGACTACATCGACTTCGCCCTCATGCCGCCTGCGGGGGTGAAGCTGCCGCTCAAGCCCCCGCCGACGCCGGTGGAACTGAAGGGACCTCCCTGGAAGCGCAAGAAGCCGGTGGCCTCCGAGGAAGAGGATGACCTCGGGCTCGGCGATCTCGGGATCGACCTGGGCGCCCTCGAGGGGGTTGGCCTGGGGACCGCCGACGAGGCCGAGGAGGGGGAGTCGAAGGGGGAGGAGCAGTCGGAGGAGGAGGAGGTCCCGGTGGCCGTCGTCGTCGCGCCCGTCGCTGCGAAGGCCCCGGCGCCGAAGAAGAAGCCCTCGAAGGCCGCTCCCGCGAAGCGGAAGGCCGCGAAGCGCGCGAAGACCGCACCCGCCAAAGCACCCGCCAAGGCACCGCCGAAGAAGGCCGCCGCGAAGAAGGCGGCTCCCGCCCGCAAGGCCGCCAAGCCGGGCAAGCCGGCCAAGGGGAAGAAGAAGTGATCCGCATCGTCACGCTGGCCCCGTTCGACGCGGGGGACATCACCTTCCTCTCGAAGACCCTCTACCGCTCCTTCGGGGTGGGCACGGAGCACCAGGGTGAACGCGCGCTCCCGCGGAAGGCGGAGCGCCCGGACGGACGCTTCGACGCGCTGAAGCTGCTCGCCGACGCGCCCGCGGTCCGCGCCTACGCCGACGACAAGGTGCTCTACATCTGCGACGTGGAGCTCGCCAATCCCAAGGGACCGCTCGGGGAGCCGCCGGCCTGGGGTCATGCCCTGCAGGGCGGGGACCGGGCGCTCGTCTCCACCTTCCGCTTCAAGCCCCGCGGCGTGACCGAGGCCTCCATCGAGATCTACCGGCGCCGGCTGGCCCGCGAGTCGATCCACCACCTCGGCCACGTGTGGGACCTCCACCACTGCTACGACGCCCGCTGCGCCATGCACCCGTCCTGGTCGCCCTCCCTCCCGGACGACCCCGAGTTCGATCTCGACACCTTCTGCCGCGAGAAGAGCGAGCGTCGCATCCGCCTGGCCAAGACCTGATTCACTATCCGTGAACATGCGTCTCCGCACCCGGGGATCGCTCTGGCCTCCCCGCGACGTGGCCTGGGCCGCGCTCCTCGCCATCGCGGTGGCCGCGGCAGGGATCCACGGCCTCTGGTTCCAGGCCGCGCTCCCCGGGCGGCTCCCCTCCCCGACCGACTGGAAGGCCGCCGCCTCCGTGCTGTCGCGCGAGGCGCGCCCGGGCGACGCGGTCATGCTGGCGCCCGCCTGGGCGGAGCGGGCGCGGGAAGCGTTCCCGGGACGGCTGCCCTTCCTTCCGGACATCGAGGACCTGACGGGGATCCGCCGTGTCTGGCTCCTCTCTCTGCCCGACGCGCCGGGCGGCGTCGGCCGGTTCCCGGCGCAGCTCGCGGCGCGTTCCGCGTCGATCGAGCGGCCGCTCCGGCTGGGCGAGCTGGAGTTGACCCGCCACGACCTGGCGGCGCCAGCCCTTCCCCTCTGGTCGCTGACCGACCGGCTCGCCGAGTCGGAGGTGGACGCCGGCGGGGCCACCGTCGCGCGGGAGGTCCGGGAGGTGGCGTTCCTGCCGCGGACCTGCGTGCTGGCACGATGGCCCGGGCCGGTGAGCGGGCCGGCCGTGATCCGGCTTCCCCCTGGTCCGGTCGGCTCCTCGCTCCGGCTGCGCGCGGTCCTCGTGGGTGACACCTCCACCGGAGGCGGGTCGGCCTCCGCCCGGCTCCGGGTGGACGGCCTGGAGGTGGCGCGCGCCGACGCCGCCCCCGGTCGCGTCTCCTGGGCGCCCTCCACCTTCGACGCCACCCGCCTGCCTCCCGCGGCGCGCGAGGTGACGGTCGAGATCGTGCCGGACGGCATCCTTTCACGCGGAGTCTGCGTGGAGCTGGTGGCACTGCCGTGAGACCGGCCCGGGCCATCGCGCTCTCCTGGGGGCTTCTCGTGCTCGTCGCAGCCGCGGTCACGTCGCCCGCGGTGGGCATCTCCCGGGACGAGGGGGTCTACGTCGAGGCGGCCGGCTCCTACGCACGCTTCTGGCCGGAGGCGCTGCGCAATCCGGCCGGCGCGCTCGCCGCTGCGGACCGCTTCTACGGCCCCAACCACGAGCACCCGGGCTTCGCGAAGGGGCTCTTCGCCGTCACCCGGACGGTCCTCTCTCGCGCCCTCGGTCTCACCGGCGAGGTGCAGGGCGCCCGGGCCGGCGCCTGGCTCCTCGCGGCGTTCCTGGCCATGCTGCTCGCCCTCTGGGGCTTCGAGCTGGCCGGGCCATGGGGCGGCGGGCTCGCGCCGGCGCTCTTCTTCCTGGTCCCGCGCAACGCCTGGCACGCCCACCCGGCGGCGCTCGACCTGCCGGTCACCTCCCTCATGCTGGCGACCACCTACGCCTTCTGGCGCAGCACGAGCGCGTCGCGCGGCCGACTCTCCACCGCGGGCTGGGCGGTGGCCTCGGGGCTCCTCCTGGGCGCCGCGCTGGGCACGAAGCACAACGCGTTCTTCCTGCCCCCGCTGCTCTTCGCCGCCTGGCTCCTCGGCTCCTTCCGCGGGAGGCAGGAGAGCCACGGCCCGGCGTCGGAGGGGGCCATCGGCACGGTGCGGGGGCACCGCTTCCCCTGGGCGCTCGTCGCCATGGCGCTGCTCGGCCCGGCCGTGCTGGTCGCCACCTGGCCGTGGCTCTGGCACCACACCGTCCCTCGCATCCAGGCCTGGCTCGGATTCCACCTTCGCCACGAGAACTACCCCTGGATGTACTTCGGCTCGCTGATGCGGGAACCGCCCTTCCCGATCTCCTACCCCTTCGTCGTCACCGCGCTCACGGTCCCGGCGGCCATCCTCGTGGCCATGCTGGGCGGGGTCGTGCAGTCGGTCGCCCGCATCGTGGCGGCGGTCCGCGGCCGGGCGCCGCAGGTCTCCATCCCCACCGAGTGGCTCCTGCTCCTCTCCGCGCTCTTCCCGATCGCCCTCGTCGCCTGGCCCACCGTGCCCCACTTCGGCGGCGTGAAGCACTGGATGCCCGCCATGCCCTTCCTGGCGCTCCTGGGAGCGCGGGCGCTCGTGCGGACCGGGCGGCTGCTCTGGCCCCGGCGACCGGGCGCCGTGATCGGCGCGCTCGCCGCGCTGGCGTTCGCTCCGGCCGCCTGGCAGGTGGCGCACGCCCACCCCTTCGGCACCGCCGCGTGGAACGAGCTCGCCGGCGGGGCGGCGGGCGCCGCGACGATGGGGATGCAGCGCCAGTTCTGGGGTGACTCGACCGTGGCCGTCCTGCCCGCGCTGAACGTCCACGCGGCTCCCCGCAGCCGGATCTGGTTCCAGGAGACGCCCGCGCTGGCGGCGCGGCAGTACCAGCGGGACGGGAGGCTCCGCGGCGACCTCCTCGTGGCCGCCGGGCCGGAGGACGCCGACATCTCGATCTGGCAATATCACCAGGAGTTCCGGGACAGGGAGTTTCGCACGTGGACCGAGCTTCGAACCGCACGCCCCGTGGCGGGCGCCTACCTGGACGAGGTCCCGCTGGTGCAGGTGTACGCGCGGCCGGGGTTCTGGAGATGACCGGGCTCCTGCGGCGCGCCTGGATCCCGGTGGTCCTGGCGGCGCTCCTCCCCTTCGTCCAGACCATCGGGAACCCACCCGTCCTCGACGACGGCTGGGCGGTGGTGGAGAACCCGCTCGTCCAGGGCGGCCTGCGGAACGCCGTCCGGATCCTCACCTCGCCCTACAACTACGGCGGGCCCGGGACCACGGGCGGCCTCTTCCGGCCGGTGACGACGCTCACCTACGCGGTGAACTACGAGATCCACGCCCGCTCGCCCTTCGGCTACCACCTCGTCAACCTGCTGCTCCACGTGGCGGCCTCGCTGCTCGTGCTCTCGCTCGCCCGGCGGCTCGCCGAGGCCACCATGCCCGACCGGGCGCCCTGGGTGGCACTCGTGGCCGGGCTCCTCTTCGCGGTCCACCCGGTCCACGTCGAGGCGGTGGCCCCCATCGTGGGGCGCAAGGAGCTGCTCTCCACCGTATTCACTCTGGGTGCACTGCTGGTCGCCTTCTCGGGGCGCGGCGCGGCGCGCAGCCTGGGGCGGCTCGCCGGGACCGTGGGGCTGGGCGCGCTGGGCGTGCTCTCCAACGAGGGGGCGGCGGTCCTCCCGCTCCTCTACGGGATCGTGGCGGTGGCGGTCCCGGGCGCAGCGGGCATCGACGCGAAGGGGCGCCGGGCGCTCCTCCGGGCGGTGACCGTCTCGGCCCTGCTCGGCCTCTCCCTCGTGCCCTACCTGCTGCTCCGCGGGATGCCGCGCGGCGTGCCGCTCGAGGCCCAGTGGCTGGCCGGGGTCCCGCGCTCCACGGTCACCTACACGACGAGCCGCATCCTGGCCGAGTACGTCCGGATGCTCGCCTTCCCCGGGTTCCTCGGGACCGACTTCGCCTACGCGGCGCGGGTGCAGCTCATCCCGCAGCCGGGCCCCGTGCTCTTCCTCTCGATGCTGGTGTGGGTCCCGCTCGTGGCGGGGTCGCTCGCGATGCTGCGCCGCTTCCCGCTCCCGTCGGCGGGAATGCTCTGGACCTTCGGCGCGCTGCTCCCCGTGCTCCACATCCTCCCCATCGGCGTGCTCATGGCGGAGCGGCTCACCTACCTCTCCTCGGCCGGCTTCTGCATCGCCGCCGCGGCGCTCATCGGCTCGCTGCACCGGACGCCGCTCGTCGTGGGCGCGGTCTTCGCGCTCGTGACGGTGCTGGGAATCCGCTCGACCGTCCGGGCCGCCGACTGGAGCAGCGACCTCGCGCTCTGGGAGTCGGAGGTGACGAAGGCGCCGCGCGACGTGGTGGTGAACAACAACCTGGCGGTGGCCTACTCGGCCCGGGGGCAGTACGCGAAGGCCGTCCCGGTGCTGCAGACCGCCATCCAGGTCCACCCGGGCTACTGGCGCGCCCACGTGAACCTGGCCATCGCCGAGCAGGGGCTCGGGCACATGGACCGCGCGCGCGACGCCTACCAGGCGGCGGTTCGGATGGCGCCCGGCCTGGCCGACCCGCTCTACTTCCTGGCCCGGTTCCAGGGCTCGCAGGGGGACCTCGCGGGCGGCGTGCAGACCCTCGCCGAGGCGCGCCGGGTCGCGCCGGAACAGGCCCGGCTCGCGACGATGCAGGGGCAGTTCCTGGCCCGGCTCGGCCGGCCGGACGAGGCGCGGGCGGCGTTCCGGGCGGCGCTCGCCATCGACCCGGCGGATGCGGAGGCGCGGCAGGGGCTGGCGGCTGCCCCTTGACCATGTCCGTCCGGGGCCTATATTCCCCTCGGTTCGTTCAATCGGGGGCGAACTGGATTCGACGGAGGACGGAAGGCGCATGGCGCGCGCCGTGGTTGGTCACCAGGCCACGTAAAAAGGCGACCACGCAGAAACGCGAACGAGCCCATGGCTCTCGCGGCCTAAGTGCCGCGCATCCCCCCGTGAGCACCGGGTAACGGGGTCAGATGTCAGCTCCGGTTGGACCTGAGCGGGAAGCGAGCCGCCTAGCCTCAGGTCGAGAAGTGAGGGCGAGGACGTGATCGGTTGCAGGCCCGGAGGTTGCCGGTCACGTAAATTCTCCGGGACACGCGCGTAGGGCCACTCGCAACAAGTCTTTCGGACCGGGGTTCGATTCCCCGCGCCTCCACTGTTCAACGACTTGATGCTGCTCGACTTCATCGTCGACTGCACCAAGGGGTGCACCAAGGTTCTCGACGGGCTGGACGGGCGCTGCCTCCTTCTGGGGGGCGCCCTCCGGCAGCGTCACCCTGAGCTTTCCGACCTCCTCGCACAGCTTCTTCCACTCGACCGTCGTGTAGAGCTCCATCATGTCCTTCGGCGGCTGGTGGGTCCCCCGCCGGAGCATGTCCTTGTCCGCACCGTCCTCGCGGGCGAGCGAGATGAACGTCCGCCGGAGGTCGTGCACGCGACGGTGACCGATGCCGAGCGTCCGGAGGTCGCCGAGGAAGTACTTCCGCGTGTAGTTCTTGTCCCGCATGCGCCAGGGAGGCGAGAAGCGCCCCTTGCCCTTCGGCTCCGGGGGCGTGGGCACGACGAGGTCGTCGGGCACGGGGGGCCGGCCCATCGTGGCCTCGAATCCCCTCGCCTCCACTCGCCCAGGAACTGGCCGAGAACCGGGTGGATCGGCATCCAGCGCACGACCTTGGTCTTCGTGCCCCGCTTGTTGTAGGAGCGCGCGACCACGATGCGCCCCAGGGGCTTCATGTCGAGGGATAGGTTCCGGAAGTGAAGGCCGCCCATCTCGCCGAAGCCCGCCAGCGCCAGCCACAATGACCCCTTCGCCCCGTGCGAACAGCGAGCGCACCTCTCACGGTGTGCGGGATCGACCGCGTGAGGCCAAATCCTGATCTCAGCCTGGCTCCCTTCTCGGGAGCAAAGGCGGG
>CAIOAK010000027.1 GCA_903855945.1 uncultured Anaeromyxobacter sp. | reverse complement strand
CCCCCGCGGCTCACGGGCTGGAGTTCCGTCCTGTCATCCCCCCAGCAGCCTCAAGAGTCCGGGTCGAGGACCCTGCCGGCCGTCAAATCTCTTCCCGAACGGGCTTGAAGTCCACCGTCAATTTTCTCGACGCTGCCCTGTCCTCCTCGTGCGACGTCGTCCACACGGCCTTCCGTGCAGACCGGTCCTCCGTCAGCGACGAGGGGGGATCAGATTCTCAGGACGCTGGATGGGGTGAGGGCGCGGGTCGCCGCAGGGAACGCATCGCCGCGCTTCCTCGAAGGGCAGCCGGCCTGAAGGGGAAAGCGCCGGTCCACCGAGGCGAGAAGGAGGGGTGTCGCCTGCTGCGAAGAGAAGCGCTTCCCCAGCGGAAGGCGCGTGGGAGCCTCGACGAGGACGTCGGTACAGTCGTCGCCGTCCGTTCCCTGTTCGCCGTCGAGGTCAGGGGAGCGGGGTGCGAAAAGATCCTGGGCGCAGGACGTCTCTCTACCCGGAGCATGGCAGCAAGCGGCGCCCGGGTCCTCGAGCGCGGAATGTCCGGAACCCGATTGGCACCAGACGAGATCGCGCGGCTGGAATAGCCCCATCACGATGCTGGCGACCACGACCCAACGGGCGACGAACGCCGAAGTACCCCGGAGTCTGCGATGTGCAGCAATCATCGCTTTCGAGTCTAGCCGATCGCGAGGATGGCCACGAAAACGACCACGGTCGAGGACCCACCGGTTTCCTGAGGGCTCCGGTAGACACCGAGAGTTCAGTCGGAGATACGTCGGTCAGGTGCTTTCCTGGAGCTGCTTCGCAATCCTCTGTCGCCCTGAGAAGCCCTCCGTTTTCGGGAGGCTCCCGGGGGCGCGAATCGCTCAGAATCCCCATGGCATGCAAGAGGCCGACGGTTCGATCCCGTTCAGCTCCAACATTCACTTCGAGGAGCTTCGAGACCGCCGGAGACGGCGGTCTCCTGCTGTTGAACGGTTACCGGTTCATGCCAGGACGAGGATCACCAGATCAAATGACCCCTTTGGGCGGTCCGAGGGCGGGCGTTTCAGGGCCCCTTCTCGGCCGACGAAGCGCCCCCGATACCCTGCAGCCAGATCGTCCTTCCTCTGCCCTTTCTCGAAGGAGTCGGTATCCAGATCCCGGTCCCGGGCGAAGGACTCGAGCTGTCCAGTGAACGCCTCGCTGCTGGGATCCATCGGCACCGACGAGGCGAGTCGGTTCCCACGATGATCGACCAAGAACGCGTCGACCCCGACGGTCCTCTGCAACCGGGGAACGAAGGCGTTGAGGTCCATCCGGTCGATCCCCGAGATCTGCATTGTCACGTTGCATTCGGGGATCCCGGCAACGCACCGAACTCCTCATACGCCTTCCCAGGATCCCCTCCGACGATGTTCAACGGAACGACTCGCCGCGTGCCGGCCATAGCGGCCTCCGGTTTCTATCAGGAGGTCACCGCTCGAGCGGGGTCGCTTCTTCATGTCTCGTCGGTCCGAAGCGGAGCCTCGTCAGCGGTCCGCGTTCCGGATGTTCCCAAGTGCGGCGATCCGGGTCCTTGTCTTCTCTCCCAGCTCTTTGTAGTAGGTGGTCTTCGAGTCCTCGACGACGAGAATCTCGGAGATCGAGAGGGCGCGCTCCAGCTTCGCCCGGGCGCCGGCTCGGTCCCCGCGCCGGGCGAGTAGTGCGCCCCATTCGGACAAGCTGTTGCCTAGCACATCCCGAACGAACAGGTCCTTCGGGCTCGTCGCCAGGAAGGTCTCGGCATCGGCGACGGCCCCGCCGAAGCTCCTCTCCGCCCCGCTGGCGTCCCCGTCCGCGACGAGAGCGACGCCGAGGCGCACGCGTGTGTAGGCGAGGTCGCTCCGCCCGCGAACGTCCTTGGGATCTGCGGCCGCGAGGGACTCGACCATCACGAGGGCTTCCCGGTAAGCTGCGACGGAAGGTCCCGTCGCCCCCGCTTCGAGCCGGCAGCCTCCAATCTTGTTGAGGGTAATCGCGAGGTCGCGCTGTACCTCGGCGTCGTGAGGTTGCCGCCCGAGCCACGTCCTCAGGTCGGCAACGGATGCCTCCAGGGCGGCGATTGCTCCCTTCAGGTCGCCGTTCTCGCTCAAGAGGGTCGCGACCTTTCCTTGGGCAATGACAACGCTGCGGAACGTGCGCCGGTCGTCCGGCTGCTCGCGGGCCAGCGGTTCCAGGATCGTCCGGGCGGCGGTCAGGCTCGCGAGAGCCGCGGGCCGGTCCCCGCTCCTCCAGAGGGCGTCGCCCACGTTCGAGGCGCTGAAGGCCAGTTCCCGCTGGATCTTCCGGTCATCAGGGAAGCGACCGGCGAGTCGGCGGCGGGATTCCTGCGTCCGCCGAAGGGTGGCGAGACCGCCGGCGACATCGCCCGTCCAGGAAAGAACGGCCCCGATGTTGTCGAGGCCCGCGTTACGCTCGCGCTCGAGGTCGACGTTATCCGGATCGCCGAGGAGGAGCTCCTCCCTTATCTCGAGAGCCGTTCGGAGGCTGGCAAGGCACCCGGCGGTGTCCCCGAGGTTCGCGAAGAACGGGTCGCCCTGAATCTCGCCCACCTTCTGGTAGGCGCTTGCGAGGTCGCGCGATAGCCCGGGGCTCCCGGCCGACTCCTTCGCGAGGGTTCCGAGGTACTCCAGCGCCTTCTTCACGAGCGCCTCGCGGGCCGGAAGGGAGCCGGGTAAGCTCTCGACGGTCCCGTAGATGTCGAACAGGAGAGCGTTCGAGAGCTTGTGAAGGTCGATCACCCGCTTCTCGGCGCGCGCCCGCTGCGCTTCGGCGATGCGCGCCTCGCGAATGGTCGCGACGCCACCGGCCGCGATCGAGAGGAAGACAAGAAGAACCGCTGCGGCGCCGGCCTTGTGGCGCGTGACGAAACGGCGGAGGCGGTAGCTCGCGGTCGACGAGCGCGCGAGGACCGGCCGGCCATCGAGATGATTCGCAACATCCTCGGCGAGCCGCTCGACGGAAACGTAGCGGCGTTCCGGCTCCTTGCGGATCGCCATGAGGACGATCGCATCGAGGTCCCTCGAGAGCCCTGGCTTGACCGCGCTCGGGAGAGGCGGCTGCTCCTCTCCGACGATGCGCTCGATCTCGCGCAGCGAGCCGCTCGTGACGCGGAGGGGGCGCTGCCCCGTGAGGAGCTCGAAGAGGACGACGCCAAGGGAGTAGACGTCCGAAAGGGTCGTGACCGGCTCCCCGCGAACCTGCTCGGGACTCGCGTACTCGGGCGTCAGGACGCGGAGTGCCGCGACGGTCGTGGTGACGTCGCCCGCGAGATCCGCGCTCAGGAGCTTCGCGATCCCGAAGTCGAGGAGCTTTGGCGACCCATCCGCGGTCACGAGAATGTTGCTGGGCTTGATGTCGCTGTGGACGACGAGGTTGCGATGGGCATAGGCGATGGCGGCCGCCACCTCGAGGAAGAGGCGGAGCCGCATCTCGACGGAGATGCCCCGCCGGTCGGCGTACTCGGTGATCGGCAGGCCATCGACGTACTCCAAGACGAGGAAGGGACGTCCGTCCGGGGACGTTCCTCCATCGAGAAGGTGGGCGATGTGCGGGTGCGAGAGGCGGGCGAGGATCTGGCGCTCCGTCACGAACCGGCGCCGGGCATCCCACGTGAGGGCGTCCGCGCGAACGAGCTTGAGGGCCGCGCGCTGCTCGTACGCCGCGTCCGCCCGCGAGACGAGATAGACGGCCCCCATCCCTCCACGGCCGATCTCCTTCTCGACGCTCCACGGACCCAGTCGCGGTGGAGGCGGCAGGACGTCCTGGGGTGAGCCGAGGTGCGCGGCGGGCGTCTCGAGGAAGGCGTCGTTCGAGTCGTTCGCCGCGAGGAGCGCCTCGACGGCGGCACGGTGAGGTTCGTCATCGGGCGAGAGCGCGGCGAGGTGGCTGGCTCGCAGCTCAGGTGGCAGGTCGAGCGCCTCGTGAAAGAGGTCGGTGATACGCCGCCAGGTCTCGGGGGTCATGGCGCGGACGAGGACCCGTCGAGCCGCAACCTGAGCCACGCCTTCGCGACGGTCCAGTCCCGCTTGACGGTCATCCCCGAGACGCCGAGCGCCTCGGCGGCCTCGTCGACCGTCAAACCCGCGAAATAGCGCAGCTCGACTGTTCGGGCCTGCCGCGCGTCGCGCGTGCCGAGCTCCGTGAGCGCGTCGTCAAGAGCCAGGAGCATGACATCGGACGCGTCGGTCCCCAGCGGAATCGTCTCGTCGAAGGCGACATGGACGGCACCGCCGCCGCGCTTCCGGGCGAGGCGCGCCCGCGCGTGGTCGACGAGGACGCGGCGCATGAGGCGCGCGGCCACGGCGAAGAACTGTGCACGGTTCTTCCAGTCGGCATGCCGCTGGTCGACGAGCTTGAGATACGCCTCGTGGACAAGGTCGGCCGGCGCAAGCGTGTGGTCTGGCCGCTCGCGCCCGAGGTGCGCCTTCGCGACCCGCAGGAGCTCCTCGTAGACCAGCGGCATCAGCTCATCGAGAGCCTCCCCACGGCCGCGGTTCCACTCGAGGAGAAGGGAGGTGACCTCCCCGGGTTTCGGGGCGGCCGAGGGCGGTCTTTCGGGCACGGGCTAGGCGATTCTATGGGAGGCCCTCGCGAATTGCCGCCAGGAAGCGAAAGCGGCCGCGACTCGGCTCCAAGGGTTCCAGGAGGGCCAGGACCCTATCTTTCTGGCAAATCGGGAATATCACGCCCTGGAAATGTTCCGGTCCGGCCCTCTTTTTCGCGTCTAAGACGGTATTCCTTCATCGGAAAGCGGGAAGGGGATTCGAAACACCTGGCCGTTGCGACGTTCAGGCTTCCTTCCCTTAGGCGCGACCGAGACCGAGTACCCCGAGCCGGCGCGAAGGAGAGATAAATGAATTCCCGGGAAACACGGCACCGTCGAGCCACCGTCTTGCATCGCATCCTCGCCGGGTGCGTTCTCGCGCTCTGGGCGGGGGCCGCCGACGCCGCCGGGCCGTTCGCCTACATCCCGAACGCCGGGAGCAATACCGTCTCGGTCATCGATATCGCGACCAATACCGTCGTCGCGACCATCCCGATCAGCGCGCCTGCCAACTATCCCTCGTCCGT
Source organism: uncultured Anaeromyxobacter sp. (assembly GCA_903855945.1). Lineage (GTDB taxonomy): Bacteria > Myxococcota > Myxococcia > Myxococcales > Anaeromyxobacteraceae > CAIOAK01. The sequence continues at coordinate 5,973 of CAIOAK010000027.1, read as the reverse complement.
TGCCGTGAATCCGGCCGGTACGTCCGTCTGGGTGGGCGCCATGGGTCCGCCCATCTGCCCTGGCGGAAACTACCCGTGCGGAAACGGTCCCGGATCGGTCCTGAAGATCGACGCGACGACCAGGGCCGTGGTCAGCGGCGCAGGCACTCAAGGCCCCCCGGCCGGCATGGCCGTCCATCCCGCGGGCACCTTCGCCTATGTCTCTGTCGCTGGCACCTCCAACTACGACAACATGGGCTTCATCACGACGACGCCACCGATGCTCGACGCGGTTCAGACGTCGACGCTGGCCGTGACGCCCATCTCCATCCCGGCCGCCGGCGGCGTCGCCTTCAACCCGGCGGGCACCTTCGCCTATGTCGCTGCCGGTGCCGTCTACGTGGTGGATACCACCACGAAGACGGTGGTGACCGGCCCCGGGCTGCCGATTTCCTTGGGGAGCGCTTATGGCGGCGCTTATGGCATCGCCATGAGTCCCACCGGCTTCGCGTACGTGAGCAGCCCCTATTACAACACGGTCTCCGTGATCAACACCGCGACCAATACCGTCAGCGCGACGATTCCCGTGGGCGCCCTACCCTACGGCGTCGCGATCAACCCGGCAGGAACGTTCGCCTACGTGGCAAACTACAACGACAACACCGTCTCCGTCATCAACACGACGACGAACATCGTCGTGGGCTCGCCGATTGGCGTCGGGACGCATCCGTACGGTATCTCGGTCAGCCCCGGCGGCAACCTCATCTATGTCGCCAACAGCGCTGACAACACGGTCTCGGTGATTGCAGAGGCGACCCGCGCCACGGTGGGCCTGGCCATTCCGGTGGGAGTGGAACCTCACGCCTTTGGCCAATTCATCGTTCCGGGCCCGGCTGCCGTAGCCCTGCCGACCAGGTTCGGCGTGTACATCGGGCCGATGCCCACGGCGGGGATCCCCTTCAACGTGGTCATCCAGGCGCAGGACGCCACGAGCGCGCCGCAAATGGTCACCTTGGCCACCGACGTCTCGCTTTCGCGTACGGCCGGTACGGGTGGCCTGAGCGCTACGTTGAGCTGCACGATCCCGGCGGGCTCGAGCTCCTGTTCACTTGCCAGCGTGGTCTATTCCGTGGCCGAGACCGGCGTCGTCCTCACGGCCACGCGCACGGCCGGCGACGCCATTCCTCCTGGCCCCAGCGCGCCGACGACGATCTGGCCGGTGGCACCGAAACTCGCGGTGACGAGCGTCAATGGCGGTCAGAACCCGGCCATCGGAATTCCCTTTGACGTCGTCGTACAGGCGCAGGGCGCCGACGGTACGCTCACGGCCGTCCCCAGCGCCACGACTGTCGCCCTGACGCTCGCTGCGGGGAGCGGCACTCTGGGTGGTGGCACGCCGAGCTGCACGATCCCTGCAGGAACGAGCTCTTGCACGGTGACGGGGATCACCTATTCGAAGGCCGAGGCCGGGGTCAAGGTCACCGCGACCCAGACGAGCGGCGGGCTGTCGCTTGCGGCCGGCACGAGCGCGCCGTTCACCGTCAACCCGCTGGCATCGCCCCCGCAACGCCTCGTCGTTACGAGCGTCAACGGAGGGACCCATCCGACCGTGGGCGCTCCCTTCAACGTCGTCATCGAGGTGCAAGACGCCACGGGGTCGACGTGGAATGTCCCGGCCGACCGAGGCGTGCAGCTGATGGTCAAGGCCGGCACCGGCGTGCTGGGCGGCGGGACGTGTACGATCAGCGCCGGGGCGAGTACGTGCACCGTCGTCGGCGTGACGTATTCGGTCGCCGAATCCGGCGTGGTGATCAACGCGAGTCCATTTCTATACGGCACGCTAGGCGCCGGGGACAGCGCCCCCTTCACGGTCGACCCGGCCCCTCCGACTCCGGCAGCGGGGCTCCAGCTATTCCCGGGAGTCCCCGTGTTCACCCCGGTGGTCGGCGTCCCCTTCGGCCTCGTCGCGCAGTCGACGAGCGGAGGCTTCGGCTTCAAGAACGTCCTGTTGAGCACTCTCGTCACGCTGTCGCTCCACTCCGGGTCGGGAGTCCTCGGCGGCACGCTCACCTGCACCATTCCGGCCGGTAGCTACTACTGCCGCTTCCCGGGCGTGACCTATTCCATGGCCGAGTCCGGAGTATCCGTTACTGCCACCGCGAGCCTCGGCGACGCACTGACGCCTGCCAATAGCTCGACGTTTGTCGTGCACCCCGCCGCGACCCCCACGCTGCTACACATCCTCCTATTCCCGCCCCTGACCGTCGGAAGCCCCTTCTTCCCATTCATCGCGGCGACAGACATTGGCGGCGTATCGCAGAACGTGACCCTCGACACGGTCGTCGCGCTGTCGATCCAGACGGGCACTGGCACGCTCGGCGGCACGCTCGGATGCACGATCCTCGCCGGGTCCAGCTACTGTACAAATCCTGTTTCGACGCCGGGCACGACCTACAACAAAGCCGAGTCCGGCGTGGTCATCACCGCAACGCGTACCAGCGGCGACACCCTGACCCCCGGCAACTCCGCGTCGTTGACTTTCAATCCGTTGCCCACGAAGCTGGGTGTCAGTCTCTTGGGCATCGCTCCAATCGCGGGCTTTCCTTTCAGCGTGCAGGTAGTAACCGAGGACGCTACCGGTACATCTCAACAAGGATCGCTCGCAACTGGGATCACCCTCTCGCTCAACAGTGGTACCGGCATTCTCGGCGGCGTCGTAACGTGTACCATCCCGGCAAACTCGACGTGGTGCCTGATTTCGGGGGTGACCTACTCGCAGTCCGAGACTGGTGTCGTCATCACCGCATCTCGTACGAGCGGGCCTCCGTATACGCCCGGCAGCACAACGCCCTTCACGGTCGGCGTCGCCCCACCCATGCCGCCCACGAAACTGGTCATCACCAGTGTCAATGCGGGCGCAAGCCCGGTCGCCGGGATCCCGTTCAACGTCGTCGTGCAGGCGCAAGACGGCAATGGCACCCCGCAGAGCGACTATGCGGCCACGAACGTCTCTTTGTCGCGCAATACGGGCACGGGTCTTCTGGGAGGCGCACCGGGCTGTACGATCAGCGCAAATTCGAGCTCCTGCACCGTCACCGGCGTGACCTACTCGTTAGCCGAGACCGGTGTGAGCCTCACCGCCACGCGCACCAGCGGCGATCTGCTTGCCGTCGGCACCAGCGCCACTTTCACGGTCACTGCGGCGCCACAGCCGCCGACGAAGCTGGCCATCACCAGCGTCAACGGCGGTACCAGCCCGACAGCGGGCGTTGGCTTCAACGTGATCGTGCAGGCACAGGACGGCGCCAGCGCGGCGCAGAACGTGCTGGCTAGTACGGTGGTGAGCCTGTCGCGCAACACCGGCACTGGCACTCTTGGTGGCCCCAACCTTACGTGCACGATGGCAGCGGGGTCGGGTGCTTGCACTGTTGTTGGCGCGACCTATCCCGTGGCCGAGTCCGGAGTGAGCCTCAGTGCCACGCGGACCAGCGGTGATGTTTTGACGGTCGGCAATAGCGCAACGTTCACGGTCGTGGCAGGCACGCCACAGGCGCCGACGAAGCTCGCCATCACCAGCGTCAACGGCGGTACCGGCCCGACAGCGGGCGTTGGCTTCAACGTGGTCGTGCATGCACAGGACGGGACGGGCGTGGTACAGAATGTGGTCGCGAGCACGGTGGTAGCCCTGACGCTGAGCACTGGCACCGGCGCCCTCGGCGGCACGTCCGGGTGCACGATCGCGGCGGGCGCGAACACCTGCACGGTCGTCGGCGCAACGTACTCGAAGGCCGAGGCCGGCGTGGTCATCACGGCCACTCGCTCCAGCGGCGACGTCCTCGCTGCGGGCAACAGCGCACCGTTCACGGTCAATGTGGCCACGCCGCCACCGCCGACCAAGCTCGCCATCGCCAGCGTCAACGGAGGAGCCAACCCGACCCTGGCTATCCCGTTCAACGTGGTCGTGCAGGCGCAGGACGCGACCAGCACGGCACAGAATGTCGTCGCGAGCACGGTGGTAGCCCTGACGCTCGGTACCGGCACCGGCGCACTCGGCGGGACGCCCGGGTGCACGATCGCGGCGGGCACGAACTCGTGCACCGTCGTCGGCGCAACGTACTCCAAGGCTGAGGCCGGCGTGGTCATCACGGCCACCCGCTCCAGCGGCGATGTCCTCGCTGCGGGCAACAGCGCACCGTTCACGGTCAATGCGGCCACGCCGCCGCCGCCGACCAAGCTCGCCATCACCAGCGTCAACGGAGGAGCCAACCCGACCCTGGCTGCGCCGTTCAACGTGGTCGTGCAGGCGCAGGACGGGACCAGTACGGCCCAGAACGTGGTCGCGAGTACGGTGGTCGTCCTGGCGCTCAACACCGGTACCGGCGTACTGGGGGGGTCGTCCGGGTGCACGATCGCGGCGGGAGCGAGCTCCTGCACCGTCGTCGGCGCGACCTACTCCAAGGCCGAGTCCGGAGTGAGCCTCACAGCCACGCGCACCAGCGGCGATACCTTGACGGCCGGCAGTAGTCCACCGTTCACGGTCGGTGCGGTAACGTCAACCACCACTTACACGGCCCCCTCGGCCACCGGTACCGGCGACATCACCGCGAGCTTCAGCAGCAACGGCGGGTGCAGTTACTCCGTCGCGCAGTTCATCCCGCTTACCGGCGACGCTGCTTCGCCGCCGGCCGGCAGCGCCCCGACTGGCGAAACGTTCCCACAGGGGCTCTTCAACTTCACCGTGACCGGCTGTACGCCAGGCAGCGTGCTCAACTTCACCATCACCTATCCGCAAGCCCTCCCCGCGGGCACGCAGTACTGGAAATTCGGCCCGAATGCAGCCGACGCGACAGCCCATTGGTATGTGCTTCCGGCGTTGGTCAGCGGCAAGACCATCACCTTCTCGATCACGGATGCAGGTCTGGGCGACGATGACTTCGCGCTTGGGCCGAACGGGACGATCATTGATCAGGGCGGGCCGGGCGCTCCGGGCGTTCCGCCGCAGCCTGCCGAGGCAATTCCGACCTTGAACGAGTGGATGCTGGCGGCATTCGGGTTGGTATTGCTTGGAGCCGGGATGCTTCGCCTACAAAGAGCAGGATAGCGAAGGAAGCGGCTGGCGGTCCGGTCTCGGAGAGCGGGAGCGTCTCACGGTGATCTCGGGTGCCAAGGCGGTGCAGTTTAGGGATGCAATGGGAAGTGCGGTCCGTCGTGGCGCCCGAAGGCCAGGGTTTCAACTCTGCCATTCCTGAGCCTCGCCAGAAGTTCAGAGGGTCCGCGAACGGAGGCATTGGTGCCTCAGTCGGTACCTTGAGGCTGCCCTTTCCCCGGACCGGCCCTTCTGGCTCATTCGATGGAGAACCCCGCTCGCAGAGCCTTCGGGGGAAGGGGAGCGAGTGCGACCCATGGCCCAGGTGAGGGCCCACGAGGTCGTCGCCGTGCTCTCCGGGCGGTTCTCGGAGAACGTGAGGGGAGTTCCCGCGCGGTGAGGGATCGTCGAGGGAGACCTCGGCCCAGCCTCGTCCGCCCGGGGGCGCCCGGCTATGAACGCGGCCATCGGGATCGCCATTGCCTGGCTTCTCCGGGGCCCACGGAAAGGCGCCGATGACCGCCCACGGGACGTCAGCCCGGCGGTGACGAGACTGGACCGGATCGATGGGCACACCCGATTGCGTCGGGGCCCTCCGGAACCAGCGCTTTCAAGGTCGTAAGTTGTACACCTGACTGATGTTAGCTGGGCGCGGTGCTCGAATTGCACTTGATATGAGTCGGGATCATCGCGTGATCATCGCGTGGGGAAGGCGCGAACGCGGGAACAGGCCACTGGACCAGCGCTTTAAAGGTGGCCTCGACGAGGCGAAGTCGTTGAGCGGGCAGTGACTTACGGGCGGCGGTCCGTTGCCGGGATCGCTGTGCCGTCTCATCTTCGGGTCAGGACGGTGTTTTGAAACCGGCCTAACCCATTGAGTCTCAACGATTTATAGACGCAGCTGGCTT
>CAIOAK010000026.1 GCA_903855945.1 uncultured Anaeromyxobacter sp. | reverse complement strand
CGTGGCCCTGGTCCCACTGCTTGGCGGTGAAGTCGAGCGCCAGCGGGCGCCCCTCCATGGCGAAGTGGCCCTGGGCGACGGCGAACTTGTGGCGCGCCTTTCCGGCGGTCAGCGTGAGGCCGGGGGCGAACCAGGCGCCCGCGTCCCGCAGGGGGTAGGCGTCCACGCCCACTCCCTTCGAGACCGCCGACCCGTCGGTACGCCCGTAGCCCAGCGAGAGGGTCACGGCGTCGTCGGCGTGGCCCGGGACGACCATCACCGGGGCCTGCACGGTCCGCTTGCCGAGACCCAGGGTGACGACCTGGCCGGTCTCCACCCCGAGCCGCTTGGCGGTGGAGTCGGAGATGCAGGCGGCGTTGTCCCAGGTCACCTTGGTGATGGGATCGGGCAACTCCTGGAGCCAAGCGTTGGTGCCGAAGCGACCGTCGAAGAGGGCGTAGGACGGGGCGAAGGCGAGCTCGAGCCCCTCCCCCTTCCCTCCCGGAAGCCGACCCAGCGCGGACGCGACCGCGGCCACGTCCACCGGGGCGGCCTCCTCCAGCTCGGCGGTACCGGGGATCACGCCCTGGCGGAGCCAGCGCTCCCACTGGGCCTCGAAGCCGACCGGGTCGAGCCCCGTGGCGGTGCTCCAGTGGGCCTTCACGTGGCGCAGCGCACCCCGATCACCGGCATCCACGAGCGCGGCGAGCAGGTCGATGGAGGTGGTGCTCTCGTAGAGCGGGGCGATGAGGGGCTGCACGAGCGAGGCCACGCCGTCGCGGGAGCGGGCGTCGCCCCAGCTCTCGAAGGGATGGCTCCTGGCGATCCGCCAGCTGCAGCGGCGCGAGGTCTCGTCGTCGCGGAGCGAGAGGTAGATGGCGTTCTTCACGCGGCCGAGCGCGGCGCCCAGGTCGAGCCCGGCCGGCGCGGCCAGGACCGGGTTCCAGGCGGTGATGACCAGCGTGTCGATCTTCCCGCCCTCGATCTCCTTCGCGAGCGCGGGGAGCGCCGACGCGGAGGGAATCGCGTCGCCGAGCACCGGGCGGACGTGACGGACGGTGACGCCCACGTTGCCGAGGGCCCCGTTCATGGCGTGGGCGAGCGCGTGAACCGCGGGGGGCTGGCGCGGCCCGGCGAGCACGATGGAGCGGCCGCGGCTGGCGGCGAGCTCGGTGGCCACCGCCTTGGCGGCGCGGGCCAGCTCGGGCGGCAGCGCGGGGGCGGCGGGGACCACGCCCAGGTGCGCGGCCACGGCCCGGGCGAAGCCGGCCACCTCCGAGCCCCGCATCCGGAAGCGGTGGTCGGCGGCGGCGCCGGTGATCGTCATGGCCGGCTCGGCCACGTAGAGCCGGTTCATCTCCCCGGTGGGCTCGCGACGGCGCGCGAACTCGCGGGTGAGGCGCAGCGAATCGCCCTGGCCGGAGAGGAAGTCGGCGTCGAGGGAGAGGATGGTGCGCGCCTTCTCCAGGGCGGGGAGGACGTCCAGCGGGCGGCCGAAGGCGATCCGGGCGCCCTCCGCGGCATTCTCCTCGGTCACGGGCGCCCAGGAGAGGAACCGGGCCTTCGGGAAGCGGGCCTTCACCCGGCGTCGCAGCCCACCCTCGGTGGGAGAGGCGTCCGGCCCGAGCAGGAAGGCGAGCCGGGCGCCGCCGTCGGCCTCATGCCCCTGGGCGAGCTTCTGGAGCTCGACGAGGAGCCCGCGCCAGGAGAGCGCGTTCCCGTCGCGCCAGAAACCCCTGGCGCGCTCCGGATCGTAGAGATCGAGGAGCGCACCCTGGTCCCAGGTGGAGGAGGCGCCCTGGCTGGTGGGGTGGGCGGGATTGCCCTCCACCTTCACGGGGCGGCCGTCGGCGCTGGCGACGAGGAGCCCGGTGGCGTAGCCGTCGAGGGCGAGCGCGGTCGCGTAGTGGAACTTCTTGCCCGGCCGGTCCTCGGGAGGCTCGTGGACGAAGGGGACGATCTTCTCCCGCGGCGGCTGGCAGGCGGTGAGGCCGCCGAGCGCCGCGGAGGCACCCAGGATCTGCATGAAAGACCGCCGGGACATCTCCGGCGGGGCCTCGGACGCGCCGGGGGCGAACTCCCCCTGGGCCGCGGCCTGGCGCGCCGTGAGCTCCTCGATGCTCTGCCAGAGCGGGCGGTGCCCCGGCGTCTGCCCCGGCATCCCGCACCCGGCCTGGTCCTGGATGACCGGCAGTGATTTCATCGATGGCATGTCGTGCAGCTCGTGCGGGAGTGGACGTCGTAGGACTTCGTCAGCTCGGCGGCGAGGAGCCTGGCGGCGGCCGGGTCGGAGGGGGGCTGCCAGGTCATGCTCGTGATCTGGTCGCGGGGGCGGAGGTTGGGGGCCGGGTTGCGGTGGCACTCCAGGCACCAGCTCATCTGCAGGGAATTCACCTTGGTGACCGCGGCCATCTGGTCGATGCGGCCGTGGCAGGTGACGCAGCCGATCCCCTTGTTCACGTGGATCGAGTGGTTGAAGTAGGCGAAGTCGGGGAGCTGGTGCACCCGGTTCCACTCGATGGGGGTGCCGGTGAAGTAGCTGCGCCGGACCGGCTCGAGCTTCGGGCTCTTGTTCCAGATCTGGGAGTGGCAGTTCAGGCACATCTCGGTGGACGGGATCCCCGCCGACGCGCCCCGCTCCGCGTTGAAGTGGCAGTAGCGGCAATCGACGAGGTCGTCGACCACGTGGTGCCGGTGATCGAAGAACACCGGCTGTACGATCTCCTCCTGCAGCCCCTGGGCGTAGGGGGTTCGCCAGTAGCCCCAGAGCACGAGCAGAGAACCGCCCAGGACGATGCCCACGGCAGCGAGGGAGAATCGGGCGAGGAAGTTGGCGGAAGGCTTGAAGATCGCGCTCATGCCGGCACGGGCCTCCCTGATGTGTGAACGGTCATCTCGTCGCCAGGTCTGCTGGGGTCGGACTCATCGATTGGAGAAGTCTACTTATCGGAGATTCCCTTTTGATATCCGTCAATACATATTGAAACGCCCCTTTTGGGTATTTTTTACATCCCAAATGGGTATGGAGCCGACTCGACCGGATGGAAATCCCAGGCCCCCCGGACGAATGCGGTCTTTCCTTGTCCGGGCCGACCCCGTGACCTATGGGATCCGGCTCGTGGCCACCTCCGACCCGCGCACCGACGAGGAACTGATCGAGGGCGCCCGCTCCGGCGACCGCGCCTCGCTCGAACGGCTCCTCGAGCGTCACGAGCGGCAGGTCTACCGGTTCGGGCTCCGGATGTGCCGGGATCCCGAGGCGGCCAAGGACGTGCTCCAGGAGACGCTCATCGCGGCTGCACGGACCGTGAAGGACTTCCGGGGCGCCTCCTCCCCTTCCACCTGGCTCTACGCGATCGCGCGCAGCTTCTGCATCAAGCAGCGGCGCCGCTCCAAGTTCGCCCCGGTGCAGGAGGAGTCGCTCGACGCCGAGTTCACCGGGCGCGAGGTTCGCGCCGTGGCCGACCCGGGACGGGCCCCCGACGACGCGCTCGCCGGGAAGCAGCTCGAGGGAGCGCTCGACCAGGCCATCGCCGGTCTCGAGCCGATGTACCGGGAGGTGCTCCTGCTCCGCGACGTGGAGGGGCTGTCGGCCGCCGAGGTCGGTGCGGCGGTGGGGGCGAGCGTCGAGGCGGTGAAGAGCCGGCTGCACCGCGCCCGCCTCATCGTCCGGGAGAAGCTGGCACCGCTCCTCTCGTCCGAGCCGGCGGCTCCCCTGTCCGACGCCTGCCCCGAGGTGGTCACCCTCTTCTCGCAGCACCTGGAGGGGGAGATCTCGGCGCCGGTGTGCGAGCAGATGGAGCGCCATCTCGCCGCCTGTCCGCGCTGCACGGAGCGTTGCTCGACCCTGCAGCGGACCCTGGCGGCCTGCGCGCGTGCCCCCCTGCCCGAGGTCCCCACCCCGGTGCAGGTCGAGGTTCGGCGCGCGCTGCGCCAGTTCCTGCAGCGTTCCGTCTGAGCGGATGGCCGTCTTCCGCCTACCGCGCGAGAAGGTCTTTCCCGACCCGGACCTGGCCGAGCCCGACGGGCTGCTCGCCGTGGGCGGCGATCTGTCGCCGGAGCGGCTGCTGCGCGCCTACTCCGAGGGGATCTTCCCCTGGTACTCGGAGGAGACACCGATCCTCTGGTGGTCGCCGGAGCCCAGGATGGTGCTGCTCCCCGCGGAACTCCACGTGCCCCGCTCGCTCGGGCGCACGCTGCGCTCGGGGCGATACGAGATCCGGAGCGACTCCGCCTTCGGGGAGGTGATCCGGAGCTGCGCCTCCCGGGAGCGGCCGGGGCAGGACGGAACGTGGATCACCGGGGAGATGATCGAGGCCTACGAGGAGCTCCACCGGCTCGGCCACGCCCACTCGTTCGAGGCGTGGGACGCGGAGGGGCTCGCGGGGGGGCTCTACGGCGTGGCGCTGGGCGGCGCCTTCTTCGGGGAGTCGATGTTCGCCGACCGGCCGGACGCGTCGAAGGCGGCCTTCGTGACGGCGGTGGAGTGGATGCGGGGTTGGGGGGTCGAGCTCGTCGACTGCCAGGTGGACACCGAGCACCTGCGTCGGTTCGGGGCGCGGGAGATCACGCGTGCGGAGTTCCGGGCGCGGCTGCGGAATGCGCTGGCGACGGCTGGGCGCGGCGGGCGGTGGACGATGGGCGGCGGCGGGTGAGCCTCGGTGGCGGGGCCCTCTCCGTGGGGCCGGCGGGGTGGGGACGAGGCCGTCCGTGCGTCCGCGATCGGGTCGCGACGCCGCGCCGCCCGGATCCCCCCACGAAGCAGGCTCGCTCGAGTCGCCTTCGGCCCCGCATCCGACAGCCGGCGGGAGGCGCGACGCGACGAGCTGCCCGCAGCGGGCGCCGGGACGTGAGCGGACTCGGGCACGGTGTGCCCCGGCGCAGAACGGCCGAGCACACCCGAGCCCGAGGACTGCTGCGAGGAGAGGCGCGACCTCCACGCCGGCGGCACCACGGACGCGCCGCCGAAGGCGATCCTCGCAGCGACGCCGAAGGCGATCCTACTGCGCGAGCGTGCGCTCGAGGAACGCCACCGTGGTGACGATGAGGTAGTCCCGGTTCTCCTTCTTCTGGAACCCGTGCCCCTCGTCGAGCGCGAGCAGGTACCAGGCCTCCTTCCCCTTGCCCTGGACCGCCGCCACGATCTGCTCGGCCTCGCTCTGGGGGACGCGCGGGTCGTTCTTCCCCTGGATGACGTAGAGGGCCGCGGTGATGCTCCCCACCTTGTGGAGGGGCGAGATGCGCTCCTGGACCGCGCGCACGGCGGGGTCCCGCTCGTCGCCGTACTCGGCGCGGCGCAGGTCCCTCCGGTAGGGCGCGGTCGACTGGAGAAAGGTGGGGATGCTGGAGATTCCCACCACGTCCACCGCCGAGCGGATGCGGGACGGGTAGAAGGCCGCCGTGGCGAGCACCATGTACCCACCGTACGACCCTCCGTAGACCCCGACCCGGGACGCGTCGAGGTCGGGCCGGGTCGCGATCCAGTCGAGGGTGGCGCCGATGTCGCCGAGCGCCTGCTCCCGCTTCACCCCGTCGTCCATGGCCAGGTAGGCCTTGCCGTAGCCTGCCGAACCCCGGACGTTGGGGACGAGCACCGCCACCCCGCCCTGGACGAGCAGCTGCGCGATGGGCTGGAATGTGGGGCGCTCCTGCGCCTCCGGCCCGCCGTGCCATGCCACGACGATCGGGAACTTCCCCTGCCCCTTCGGTACGTACAGCCAGGCGGGGATGGAGAGACCGTCCTTCGCCGGGTACCTCACCAGCGTGGGCTCGGCCAGCGTGAGCGGATCGATGCCGCCCATCTCCGACCAGGTCCAGCGGACCGGCTCCGGCTTCCCCGGGACGACCTGCCACACGTCGCCGGGGGCCCGGGGCTGGGCCAGGCCGAAGAAGAGCATCGTCGGCCGGGCGGCCGGGAACTGAAGCCCACCGGCCACGCCCGGCGGGAGCTCGGCCGGGGTCACCTTGCCATTCCGGGGCTCGAGGAAGTAGAGCTTGCTCGCCCCGTCCGCGTTCACTGTGAGTGCAATACGGGATCCGTCCCGCGCGACCGCCAGCCCCTCCACGTCCCAGCGGATCGTGCGGGTGAGGGGGCGTGGCGACGCCCCGGGGTTCGCGAGGTCGAGCTGGTAGAGCTCGTCGAAGTCGCCGTACCGGTCGGTGACCAGGTAGACCGACTTGCCGTCGGCGGAGAACCGGGCGGCGTGGAGCGAGGCCGGGCCGATGGAGGGCGTGAGCGCCGTCCGGGTGCCGGTGGCCACGTCGACGAGGAACAGGTCGGAGTCGGCGATGGAGCGGAAACGGCGGACGAGCATCCGGCCGCCGTCGCGGGAGAAGTCGAGGGGATGCCAGGTGCCCTCGGACTCGAAGAGGCGACGGGCCTCGCGCGGGCGCGCGGTCTCCGCCACGTAGACGTCGGTGTCCTTCCCGTTGCGCCCCGTCCCGTCGTAGGCGAGGAGGCGCCCGTCCGGCGAGAGGATCAACCCATCGTGGCGGCTCTTCCCGTCGGTGAGCAGCTGCACCTCGCCGGTCCTCCGGTCGAGCCGGTGGATCTGCCAGTTCTCCGATCCGCCCACGTCGCGGCGGAAGTAGACGATGGCCGGGTTGCCGGGCTGGAAGGCGCCGGAGGTCACCGGCTCCTTTCCGAAGGTGACCTGGGTCCGCGCGCCCATGGCCCGATCGACCACGTGGAGCTGCGCGGTCTGGCCGAAGCGCGTGGTGATGAGCACCGACTCCCCGCCGGCGGTCACGTCGAGGAGCCGGGCCGAACGGGCCTCGAGCAGCTGCTCGGCGCGCTGCCAGAGCCTGTCCGGCACCGGCGCGACCCCGACCTGAAGCAAGTTGGGGCGCCCCGCGACGGCGGCCATGCCGGGGATGCCCGTGTCCGGAGTCTGGGTGGCGAGGAGGGCGACCGCGAGGGAGAGGATCTTCATGGCGTGGGGAGCCTCGTCGTGGGCTGGGTCATCGTTTCGGAGATCTGCCACAACCGGACCGCGGTGTCCTCGTCGCGCGCGGCGCGCGAGGGCTGCCGCTCCCGGCTGGAGGAGAAGTACCTTCCGGTCACGCCGCGGAGGGCGGGCGAGGTGGCCACGTGGAGGGTCGTGCGCGCGCCGCGCTCGGGCGACGCCAGGAGGGGAGCGCCCAGCGCGACGAGCCGGTGGAAGAAGCCCGGGCGGTTCCGCCCGAAGCCGCTCGCCACGGCACCCGGGTGGACGGCGTTGGATGCCACCCCGAGCGGCGCGGCGCGGCGGGCCAGCTCCCGGGTGAAGAGCACGTTCGCGAGCTTCGACTGGGCGTAGGCCTTCCACATCCCGTAGCTGCGCTCACCCTGCAGGTCGTCGAAGTCGATGACTCCGCTCGCGTGGGCCATCGACGAGACGTTCACGATCCGCGCGTCGGGGCGCCCCGCCATGAGGGGGAGGAGCTCCCCGGCGAGGAGGAAGTAGGCCAGGTGGTTCAGCGCGAGGGTCATCTCGACCCCGTCGGCGGACAGCTCGCGGCGCGCGAAGATGGCGCCCGCGTTGTTCACGAGGAGGTCGAGCCGCCCGGTACGGGCCCGCACCTCCCCGGCCAGCTTCCTGACCTGCTCCCGCACCGAGAGGTCGGCCGCCAGCACCTCGACCGGCGCGCCGGTGGCCTCCCGGATCTCCCGCGCCGTCGCCTCCCCGCGCGCGAGGTCCCGCGCCACCAGGAGGGTCCGCGCCCCGGCCCGGGCGAGTTCCCTCGCGGTCACCTTCCCGATCCCGTTCGTGGCGCCCGTCACGAGCACCACCCGTCCTTCCAGCAACCGCTCCATCGCTCCTCCGCCGGCTCGTCGGACCGGAACCTTACGATCTTTCGCCCACCCGGGAGGGCGCCGTCCGTCCCGAGCGTTACAATAGCCACATGTCCCAGAGGGGTCCCCCGGATGGTGGTGCCGATACCGTCACCCGGACAAGGTCGCAGCCGAAGACGCGTCCGCCCCCCCTCTACAAGGTGCTGCTGCACAATGACGATTACACGACGATGGAATTCGTGGTGAGCGTGCTCGAGACGGTCTTCTCCCTTCCTCCGCCGGCGGCCATCCAGGTGATGCTCGCCATCCACCACCGCGGCGTGGGGGTGGCCGGGGTCTACCCCCACGACATCGCCGAGACGAAGGCGAACCGGGTCATGGAACTGGCTCGCGCCGCCGAGTATCCCCTCCTCTGTACGGTCGAACCCGAGTAGCAGGAGTCTCGATGGTCACGGTCACGAAGGAACTGCAGGCCACCCTCCAGAGCGCCGTCGCGGACGCACGCCGCCGGCGGCACGAGTACGTGACGCTGGAGCACCTGCTCCACGCGATGGCGCGGGACAAGATCGCCTCCGAGATCCTGGCGGCCTGCGGCGCCGACCTGGCCGAGCTGGAGAAGGAGCTCGGGGACTACCTCGACCGGACGCTGGAGGCCCGCACCGGAACCGGCGAACCCGAGCAGACCGCCGCCTTCCAGCGGGTCTTGCAGCGGGCCGCCTGGCACGTGCAGGGCGCCGGCCGGTCCGAGCTCAACGCCGGGGACGTGCTCGTCGCCATCACCCGGGAGCGCGGCTCCCACGCCGTCTTCCTCCTCGACAAGCAGGGGGTCCGCCGCCTCGACATCCTGTCCTACATCTCCCACGGCGTGGCCAAGGAGAAGGAGGGCACCGAGGAGGAGGAGTCGCAGCCGGAACAGCAGGACGAATCGGCCCCCAAGGCGGTGAAGGACCCGTTCCGCGCCTTCTGCACGAACCTGGTGGAGAAGGCCGCCCGGGGCGAGATCGACCCCCTCATCGGGCGCCGCCCGGAGCTCCATCGCACGGTCCAGGTGCTCTGCCGCCGCCGCAAGAACAACCCCGTCTTCGTGGGCGACCCGGGCGTGGGCAAGACCGCCATCGCCGAGGGGCTGGCGCTCGCCATCCACGAGAAGCGGGTGCCCCAGGTGCTCGAGAAGGCCACCATCTGGTCGCTCGACATGGGCGCGCTGCTCGCCGGCACCAAGTTCCGGGGCGAGTTCGAGCAGCGGCTGAAGGGGGTCATCAACGGGGCCAAGAAGATCCCCCACGCCATCCTCTTCATCGACGAGATCCACACCATCGTCGGCGCGGGCGCCACCACCGGCAGCTCCATGGATGCGTCCAACCTGCTCAAGCCGGCGCTCGCCTCGGGCGAGCTGCGCTGCATCGGCTCCACCACCTTCGAGGACTACAAGCAGACCTTCGAGAAGGACAACGCGCTGGCGCGCCGTTTCCAGAAGATCGAGGTCCACGAGCCCACCGTCGAGGAGACGGTGAAGATCCTCCGCGGGCTGAAGCCGGCCTACGAGGGGCACCACGGGGTCGTCTATTCCGACAAGGCGCTCCGGGCGGCCGCCGAGCTCTCCGCCAAGCACATCAACGAGCGGAGGCTGCCCGACAAGGCCATCGACGTCCTCGACGAGGCCGGCGCCGCCGACCGGATGCTTCCCGAGGAGAAGCGGCGCCACCGGATCCGGGCGCGAGACGTCGAGCGGGTCGTGGCCCGCATGGCCAAGATCCCGGAGCGCACCGTCTCGGCCGACGATCAGGCCCAGCTCGCCCTGCTCGAGCCGGAGCTGCGGAAGGTCATCTACGGCCAGGACAAGGCCATCGAGGCCATCGCGTCGAGCATCAAGCTCTCCCGGTCCGGACTGGGGGCCCCCGAGAAGCCCATCGGTGCGTTCCTCTTCTCCGGCCCTACCGGCGTCGGGAAGACCGAGCTTGCCAAGCAGCTCGCCCGCATCCTCGGAGTGGAGTTCCTGCGCTTCGACATGACCGAGTACCAGGAGAAGCACACCGTCTCCCGGCTCATCGGGGCGCCTCCCGGGTACGTGGGCTTCGACCAGGGGGGGCTGCTCACCGACGCCATCCGGCGCACGCCCTACGCGGTGCTGCTGCTCGACGAGATCGAGAAGGCCCACCCGGACGTCTACAACATCCTGCTCCAGGTGATGGACCACGCCACGCTGACCGACAACAGCGGGCGCAAGGCCGACTTCCGCCACATCATCCTCATCATGACCACCAACGCCGGCGCCCACGAGCTCTCCAGCCGGTCGCTCGGCTTCTCCTCCGGCGAGGGCACGCAGGGAAATGCCCGCAACGCCATCGAGAAGACCTTCAGCCCCGAGTTCCGCAACCGGCTCGACGCCTGGGTCTCCTTCGAGTCGCTGCCGCCCGAGGTGATCGCCCTGGTGGTGGACAAGATGGTGTCGGAGCTGGCCGCGCAGCTCGCCCCCAAGAACGTCACGCTGGAGCTCACGCCGGCCGGACGTGCCTGGCTCGCCGAGCACGGGTTCGACCGGCTCATGGGGGCCCGCCCCATGGGACGGCTCATCCAGAAGAAGGTGAAGGAGCCGCTGGCCGAGAAGATCCTCTTCGGCGACCTCAAGGAGGGCGGCCACGTCACCCTCGATGCCGAGGGGGGTGAGGTTCGACTCGTGGTGAAACCGGCGGTGGTGGCGGAGCCGGTCGCGTAGGCCGGCGGCCGCGGGTGCGCCCGCGGCGGGGCAACCCCGGCCGCCTGTCGCACGGGAGGGCGGGGACGCCCCCAGCGCCGACTACGCCGTAGTCGGCGCAAGTCTCGCGGACGATCGGATTCCCGGTGTACCGGTCCATCAGCTCGTCACCGTAGGTATTCCGCGCTGCTTCCAGATTGTGGGGTTTGCAAAGGATCCTGCAGTTGGCGACCGTGGAGGGGCCGCCCCGGCCGCGGGGCTGGATGTGGTCGATCTCGAGGCGGACCGTGGCGCCGCAGATGGAGCCGTCGTGGGTCCTCCACTGGCAGCGGGCCTCGTCCCTCTACAGGACCTCGCGCTTCACCTTGGCGGGGACGGACACCTTCCGCTTCTCCTGCTGGGCGATGAGCAAACGGAGGCCGGCGATGAGCACCTGCTCGTCGGTGGCGTGGGGCTCGACGTGGGACTGGCCGGCCCTGGCCTTCTTCAGCAGCTCGATGAGCTCCCGGGAGACGGTGAGGTGCATCCGGCTCGGGGTGGCGGTCATCGGCTCGACCTGGGTTCGTGGAGGTGGCGGAGGCGGCGGCGCCGGAGCCCCCATCCGGGGCGTTTCGAGTTCGCCTGGGTGAACTTTCGGGTCCGCGGCGCGGACCTCGGGGTTCGTGACGACCGTCCTCTCCGGCACGAGTTCCCGGGGGCGGAGCTCCGCAGCCAGTTCCAAGGCCTCCTGCTTGGAGAGGCCGAAGAACCGGGGGAGTACCTCCTGCACGTTCTCCTTCGTCAAGACCCCCGCGACCACCACGACGGTCGTGAAGCAGAGGCGCCCATCGCGAAGCGGCTCGATGATCTCCGCGAAACGGTCCACGAGCCCGGCGGCCACGCGCCGGTAGTGAGCGGCCCCGCGGGAGAGCTTCCGCCTCCGGTGCAGGTAATCGAACATGCTGGCGTGGCCGAGAGGGCGGTAGAGCTGAAGCCGCTCGAACTCGGCCAGAGCGAGAAGGACATCGACGACGGCGCCCTGCTCGTGCCGGATGAGGGTGGCGATGCGGTCGTCGAGGCGGAGGGCCTGGGGAAGGGTGGTGTCGTTCATGTCACCACTCTCTCATGCGAGTTTCGGGCCTCCGGAAACGCGCGCAGCGGCCCGTTGGCGCGTTCTCCGGCGAGGACATCTCGAACCCCGCCGGAATCGCATAAGGCGCCTCCACGCCCCTGCGGCGCGGCGACAGCGCCGTTCCCGGAGGACCCCGCAACCGGAACGCGAATTCGCTCAAGAGTGCGTCAAGCCTTTCCGTCACACGACCCATTTTTCCGGTGGTCCGAAATACGGACCGCCCATCCGTGAGGCCGGCGGGCCGGGGTGGAGCCCGCGGCGCTGGGGGGCGCCGGCTGCGCGGGGTGAGTGCACTTCGAGTATATGGCGCCGCCGCCCG
>CAIOAK010000025.1 GCA_903855945.1 uncultured Anaeromyxobacter sp. | reverse complement strand
GGCGCGCCCGTGGATCCCAGGGACCTTGGCTGGATGCGGCGGGGGATGGCGGGCTGGGAGTCGGACGGCCACGGGGTTTGGCACGAAGGACCGGTCGGGCTAGGGTGTCTCCTGCTGCGGAATACCCCGGAAGCGCAGCAGGAGTCCTTTCCGCTGACGAGCAAGATCCGCCAGCTCGCGCTGACGGCCGCTGCTCGGTTGGACAACCGAGACGAGCTGGCCGCCCAGCTAGAACTTCCCGGCGACCGATCCCTGCTCTCCGATGGGTCGCTTCTCCTTTCCGCCTACCGGAAATGGGAGACGGATTGCCCGCCCCGCCTCCTGGGTGACTGGGCCGTCGCCGTCTGGGACGGGAGCCGGAAGCAGCTGTTCCTGGCCCGCGACCACTTCGGCGCCACCGGGCTCTACTACTATCGGGACGGTCGCCGGTTCGCCTTCGCGTCCTCGATCCGGGGGCTGCTGGCCTTGCCAGACGTCCCGCGCCGGCTGAATCCGACCGCCCTGCCGGACCAGGGGTTCCCGGAGGATGCCGCCACGGCGTACGCCGGTATCTTCCGTCTGACACCAGCCCAGGCACTGACCGTGCACGACGGGATGGTCCGCGTCTGGCAGTACTGGAGCCCGCTGGATGCCCCAGCCGTTCGATGCCGCTCCGACCGGGAGTACCTCGAGGCCTTCGAGGCCGTGTACGGCGAGGCCGTGAGATGCCGCCTTCGTTGCACCAGCAACGTGGGGCTGATGCTCAGCGGAGGACTCGATTCGAGCTCGATCGCCGCCCTCGCGGCCCCGGAGCTTGCGCGTCGGGGCCAGCGGCTCAAGGCCTTCACCTCCGCGCCGCTTTACGACGTCTCCGGGACGACACCCGAGGGCCGCAACGGAGACGAGAGCGCCGAAACGGCTGCCGTCTCCCGGCAGGTCGGGAACACCGACCTGCTGGTCGTGCGGGGAGAGACACTGACCCCGCTGGCCGCCGTGGAGCGCGCCCTCGAGGTACATGGACTACCGCACGGAATCGCGAACCACATCTGGATTCTCGAGATTCTGTCGGCTGCTCGAAGCCAGAAGGTCGGCGTCCTTCTGGACGGCTGGGGCGGCAACCTCACCATATCCTGGACCGGAAACCGGGAGCGGTACCTGCGGGAGCTGCTGCTGGGCTGCCGCTGGGGCGAGTACGCGCGAGAACTGTCCAGCTGGCGACGAGCGCGTCCCGGCTGGCGGTCGCTCGCGGGCCAGCTGGTCAGGCCGCTGAGTCCACCCATGTGGAAGGAGCACCTTCGGCGGCTCCGCCCCGCACAGCCGCGGCTCCTTCGGAGGTCCGCGCTGAGGGGGTCAGCCGGAGGGCGGCCAGGGGCCACGAGCGACCGCACGGCGGTTGAGGCTCGAAACCCTGGGTTGCAGTACTACCTCCGTAACGGGCTCACCGCCCTGGCCTTCGAGCTTGGATCAGCCTTCGGGATCGAGATCCGCCAGCCTGCCATGGACCGGCGCGTCATCGAATTCTGCATGGGCCTACCCGAGGACCAGCACTCCCGGGACGGACAGGATCGCCTGCTGGTCCGGAGGGCCATGGCCGGCCGTCTGCCGGACGACGTCCTCTGGTATCGGAAGCGGGGCATTCAGTCGGCCGACATCGCGCAGCGCCTGGTCGCCAGTCGGGACGAAGTCGAAACTGCCCTCCGCAGACTCGAAAATGCGGCCGCGGTCCGGGAGATCCTGGACCTCCCCTTGCTCCGGCGGGCATTCGATGCCGCGACGAGGGAGCCAGCGGGGCCGGAAGCCCTGCCGCACGCGAGATACCTGGTAAGGGGCTTGGGCCTCGGCCTGTTCGTGCTACGCGTGGAACATGGGTGAAGTCCCGCCGTTCGTCCTCAACCTCGGGATGCACCGGTGCGGCACGAGCTGTCTGGCCGGATGCCTCGAACGGTGCGGGCTCCACCTGGGCGACGTTCGCCGGACCGGCCGACACCACGCCCGCGGCTACTATGGGATCGTCGCGGAGACGCCCCCGGGCGGGCGTCGCCATTTGCCTCGCGTGCTGGAACGGGGCGTCGGAGCGGTCCGCGAAGCGACGTACAGGGCCGGGCGTGCGCTGGACGGGGTGCTCGGGAGAGGACGGCGGGCGATCGCCGAACGGGCTCGTCAGGACCTCGACCCCGCGGGCAAGGGCTTCGACCGCTGAGGGCTACGAGAAAAGCCGTGCCGAGTCTCGAATTCAACGTGGTCTACACGCCCGGAAGCGTCAAGTACCTGAGCCTCTTCGTCTGGAGCCTGCTGGAGAACTCGGACGCGTGCT
>CAIOAK010000024.1 GCA_903855945.1 uncultured Anaeromyxobacter sp. | reverse complement strand
GGTCGCCATCCTCCCATTACCGGCCGCCAGCCAAGTCGGACTCCGTTCCGTTCGTCCACGCGCGGCCACGCACGCGTCACGGTGACCAACGTCCCCAGTGCCGCCAGAAAGCCGAGCGGGTTGTCGGCGGGTAGCCCTTTCAGCAGGACCTCGTGCCCCATGTCAGGCCCCCTCTCTCTCGACTTCGCTGACTCGCTGGTCAGCAAGTCGCAGGATGCCTTCCAGGTACGCTAGTCCCCACCATCCGTACCGATGGACAAGGGACCAGAAGCGCTCGAGGACGCCTGAGTCGAGCGCCTCAAGTCGAGTAGCAGTCGTGGCAGCCCCATTTCCACCTGGTGCCGGGACCGATACTTTGAGCGGCGCCGGGTCTACGCAGTCGGGTGCGAGCGGACGGCAGCGCCCGTGGTGCGCCTCCACGAGGTGGAGTACGAGGTCACGGTCGGTGGCCCCTGATAGCAGCATCTTCTCGGCTTCAGCCAGGCGGGTAGAGAGAAGCTCGTGGCGCCCTCCCCTCGGGTAGCCTGACCTCTCGCGCGCTTTGCGGAGCGCAGCGGAGGACCTGGGTAGCCGTGGCGACTTGGCAATGAGCCCTCCCGCCGATGCAAGAACAGCTCGGTCTCCCCCCGCGAGCCAGAGTTGGAAGCGGGGGTCGGCCTTGCCCCAGTCATGGAGCATTCCGGCAAGGGAAAGATCTGACACCAGTTCTGCCTTCAAGCCGAGGGACCGGGCAAAGTCCCCTGCCATGCTGGCCACGCGCTCCGAGTGCCCGCTGAGCGGTACAACGCCGGCGCCCGTGCTGGACGTGACGTCGTCAGCGAACTCCCCAAGGACACCGGCCAGCCCAGACGGGAGACGCTGCACAGCTGTGATTACGATCCCATGGCCCGAGGGGTGCGGGATGGTGCGGAAGACTCTCTTGGCGAGATGAGAAGCTACATCCCGAAGCCAGGGTGGGGCGCCGTCGTCGACTGCCACGGTCGAGAGAGCCTGGCGCAGACCGTCCTCGTCTAGTTCGTCCTCTGGAGTCGCCGCGGCATACGGCGCAAGCGCCTGTGACGTGGGAACCGACGACCACTGCCCCCCACCGAGCGTCTCCGGCGACATCCGGAGAACCGCGTTCCGGCGAAGGGCTTGGGCCTGGTCGCCGAGGTCAACTACGGCATCGACGGACGCAGGGTTCCATCCAAACCGGTCACACCCGCCTAGAGCCGCTGGGATCACGAACGTGTCGCCCGGGCGGATCTGGTCATCCGATGTGACTACTCCGGTGCGGTCGTCGTCCGGACCAGCCCACCTGAGAATTCGGCGCGTGGTCTTTGCGGGCTCCTCGTCGTCCTCGGCGAGTTCGTCGAGTCCCTCGACGTCACTTGATGCCGTAGCGGAAGTCCCAGCAAGCCAAGCACGCAACTGGAACAGCGGGACCGACATGGCTTCTGGCGACGACGGCGAGCAGAGCGATACAATGTCCACCCAGTCCCCCGGCCTCTCAGGGTCCAGGTCGGCACGCCAAACGACCTGGACGTCGGCGCGCGCATCCGAAGGGCCGTGAAGGAATACAGCAGGGTCGGGGTCGGCGTGTGGTGGTGGGGATGTCTGAGCCCAGCAATCGACGTGCGCTGGCAACAGGACCGGTGCGGATTTGGTCGGCGTTGTCAGGTCCTCAGAGACTCCATCGGTCGGGAAGTGGTCGATCCCAAAGTCGAAGGCCCCCGCCGCGGTGGATGCACTAAGCCAGCGCCAGGTCCTAGTAAGCGCCTCTCCGTAGACGGCGTCCTCGACGTCAGAGCCGTCTTCAGGGGCCTGGTTCTTTCGAACCACAACCACAGCCTTGCTGTTCCCCCGAAGTCCGAGGCGGTCGAGCCGGCCAAACCGCTGTCGAAGAGCGTCAATCGGCGCGCACTCGGTGACGAGCGCGTCAAAGTCCAGGTCTGCGCCAACTTCGATGCACTGCGTGGCAACCACGATGAGCGACCGTGCCCCACTCTCCTGCACTCGCCCGGGGTCGGAGAAGAGACGGCTCCGAATCGACGCGACGAGTGCGTCTCGGTCCAGGGGGCGTACCCGACCCGTGAGAAGCACTACATCGGCATCAAGTCGCGCCTTGCCCGCCGCGTTCTGACGGGTCTCCAGCTCGGCGAAGACCGCCCGGGCCGTTGCCACCCGGTTGACGACCACGCCGACCGCCCTGGCTCCGGGGGCAAGTTCGACGGCACGCTTCGATACGTCTGCAACGAACGCCAGCTCCTTGTCGGGCGCGACAGCAAGCTCAGCCTTCTTGTGTGCCCGAAGTCGGCGCTGGAGCACGGTATTCGCTCTGTCGGCCTCATCCAGGGTGAATTGCGTCGCCTGCCTGGCTCCTTCCACGGGCGTTGCCGACATCGACACTACCTGTAACGAAGGTGCCAGAGCCTCAGGTGACCAAGGCGCGGTGCAGTACCGTTGCGTCGCACGCAGCGTCTGGACGAATGGGACCGAAGTGTGGGCTTCGTCGACGATGATGAGCGAGTCAGCGGCAATCAGGCCCGCATGTATCGGCCAGGCGTTCTCCGATAGCCCGTAGCCACGAAAGAGCAATCTGGACCCGACCTGATCGACGGTACTCAGTACGACGGTGGGCTGGGTCGGTGACCGAGCCCAACGGTCATCCCGATAAATACCTCCGCGCAGTATCGCGGTAGCGAGAGGCAACGCGTCAGTGCCGCCCGCGAGCGCTCGAAGACGCTCCGCTACCCTGGATAGAACACCGGTCTTGGCTTCCGCGAGTTTCTGCGCCAACCGAGTGGCGCGTACGTATGCCTCGTCCACGACAAGACGCCGGTCGACCACGAAGAAGATTCGGCGCGGCTGCGCCCGCTGCGCGACGGCGGCCAACGCGAAGACAGCAACGTCGATGCAGGCCGTCTTGCCAGAGGCCGTTGGCAGGGAGATGGTCTCTGGCCACCCACCGTTCAGGACGCCATCCGCCAGGCGTTGCTGCCACGGAAACGGGTCGACTCCGTTCACCTCTCTGAAGAAGGCAGCAAAGTCCCCGGAGCGCAGTGGAGTCACGTCCATTCCTCGCTCCTGAGCGGGCGAAAGAACCCGTACCCCCGAAATCGACCGGCTCCACAGAGCACGGGTCCCTCTACATCGACCGGGAACGTGATGACTGCATGGCAGTGCCAGCGCCGCGACCCCGTCTTGGACTCCAGCGCTGTGAACTCTCTGGCGTGGGGGGCGCCTTCGAACATGGAGACGCTGCTTGCGACCACGTTGGCGGGCTCAGGGAGACCAGCGAGCCTCAACGCATTCGCGATGATGGCTTCGGCATCGCCATCGGCCTTGGGAAAGCGGTCGAGCACTACGGGCGTGACGGTGGCCCAGCGCTTGGCCTTGCTCGTCCACGTACTCGCTCTCAAGGCGACGCGCTCGTCGTCATCGGGGGACGCGCTACTTACACGCCAGACTCCAGTCCGTCCAAGGTGCAGGGTCTCCACGCGTGAAGCTGCCAAGGTAACGACTGCTCGCTCCGAATCGGTCACTTCCTTCGGGACGAGCAGCGCAAGCCCAAGAACACTACCCTCTGCGTGCTGGTGCCCTACGTCGGCGAGCGGAACGATGGCGAGGTGTGGGCGGACTGACGGCGACCCGTCAGCACGGTGGCCGCTCAATACCTCCGGCACTGGCTGTTCGGAGACAGCTTGCAGGGCGGCGCGCAGCGACAGGCACAGCTTCAGAGTTGAACCGAGTCCGAGCCGCGGACCCGAAAGGCGCTTCAGTACGAGGAAGTCCCCCTGGAAATGACCGCCGGGTGCGGGGTGTGGCTGCGACGCGGGCCTCCCGTAGCCATGCCAGGCGCCACCGGACGGCCTTCGCTCGGCCAGGAACTCGGCCTCGAGCTGATCGAGACGCCCCTCGGCCGCCACTCTGACCCGCACTTCCGCGGCGCCCCCCGTGGGAACTAAACGGGGTTCGGGTGGAGAATCTTCCAGGTATGCGTGAACGAGCGTCCTCGAGTGACCGAGGTAGGTCATCCTCGCGCACAGTGCCTGGAGCGGCGGGAGCAGGTCCGCTGGTACCTCAACCGTTGCCCAGATGAAGTGAACACGGTCGCCGGCAGGTATCACCGACGGGAAGTAGCGGCCGGCCTTCCCCACCCTGTCCCGCGACTCGGGCGGCCACACGATCTTCGGATCGTTCACCGGAACGAATGTCTGTAGCGCGGCGACCGCGAAGTGGTCTGGGAAGGCCAAGGACGGTGGTCCCTGTCGTTCCAGCCACTCCAGGGCACGCCGCTCGTTGTCCGCTCGCCCACCCGCCCCCCAGGCGGCAACGAGCGCCATGAACAAGCGTCCCGGGTGCGGCGGCCATTCCGCGCGCTCGCGGCTACTGACATCGGTCGCGACCACGCGGCCTGTCAGGTACCGGACGGCAATGGCGAGCATGTCAGTCCCCGACCGGGCTGGCCTTGTCCTGCTCTCGACTCTTCTTCACGAGTGCTGCAAGCTTGGCAGACGGCACCAACTCGAGCGTTTCGCTCTGCCATTCGAGACCGGCATCCCGCGCGGCCTTGATTGCCTCCTTGAGCAACGCCAGGGCGGTCGCTGGCTTGATGTCGAACGCGCGAACTTCACCGCTGCCACTTATCAGCTCCCAGGTGGCTTTTGATGTCGGGACAAGAAGGCACCGGGAACGCAGGTCCAGCCCCTTTGCCCTGGCAAGTGTCGCTCCGCACAGGGCGAGCGCCGCCAGCGCGACCCTGCCTGCGTCGTCCCGCTTCGGCTCACTCCTGCCATCGACCGGAAACTGGAGACGTCGGAGGGCCGGGAGGGAGAGCACTTGATACTGAAGCGCCTTCGTAAGCGTCACTCCACCGGCATCAGCGCCCAGCGTCGGGGGGATGTTGCCGTGGTTCACTTCCGAGGGGCGACCGTCCGTGCCCACCTTCATCGGCTTCCCCTTCATGGTCGCCGCGCTTGCAGGGTCGTGGGTCCAATCCCCGTCCTTCCCCTGATACGCCGGACCGGCATCGGCGCGGATTCCGAGGGGGTCGATGCGGGAACTGGTCTTCACGCCCGTCTGCACGTCGATTCCAACAATCTCCGATACCATCGCGCGTTGGAACTTGGTTCCCATTCCTCCGGAGGCGCCGGTGGAATCCCACACGCCCAAGACGAGTGCAGTTGGGCACCACTTGAAGAGACCGGTCGCGTTGCTCGCTCTCGCCGTAGCGAGGACCTTCCCTGCCTCGGTGTCGCCGAACTTGGTGCTGCCCTGGACGGCGTCGCGGAGAATGGCGTCTGCCAATCGGTGCGGTGCCTCGAGGCTCGTGATCTTCCCGGTCCCGGGGACAGCCGCTTCGAAGTTGACACTGATGACGGGAAGCTCGAGTTGCTTGTTGCGCCACGCCTCGAGCAGCGCCAGTTCGATACGGTTCGCCTGCGACTGCACTGAATCGAGCAGGACGCACTTCAAGCGCTGGCCGTCGATGATTCGCTCTTCCAGCGCGTACTGGCCCTTCTCGTAGGTTGGTGGGAACACCTTGTCACCCGACCCCCCCGCCGGCTGAAGCTCAGCAACGGCTCGAAACGCCACACCATCACCAGCCACGGCGGCCTTCAGTTCCTCGTAAGTCAGTTCACCCATGGTCTTCTCCTTGGTGAGTGGTGTCTGTGCTTGGGAACCCTACCAGACGCGACGGACATGACTTGCCCGCCCCCCAAAGTACCGTCCAGTTAAGCAAGACGACTGACCACGCCGTGTATGACCGACTCGTATGGGTCGGGGCAGACCTTTTCGGGCGGACAGGGGACCACCCACGCCCCGTAAGGGTAGGTCCGCTCGCATTTCCGCTGGGACGATATCGCACGGAAAACGTGTTCCGCCCCCCCCCTACTCACACGCTTCCCGCCAGACGTACCTTCCCCGCCCCTCGCTCCAGACCTGCTTCCGCTCGCAGTTGACCGCACCGAGCAGCTTCGTCCGAAGACGAAGCTCGACGCCGCACTCCCCGTGCTCTTCCTACTTCGGGAGCTCCGCGGCCATCTTGATCTTCCCGTGCTCGATCCGCGTGTGGCAGTAGAGGCAGTCGATCTGCTTGTCGCCGACGTGCTTGTCGTGGACGAGCTTCACGTCCTTGTACTTCTCCACCCGATCCACGTGGCAGAAGTAGCACTTCTCCGGCGGGACCACGCCGTCACCGCGGGTGATCTCCACGTGGCACTCCGCGCACTTGTGTCCGGCCTTCAGCGCCTCCGGGTGCGAGAAGGGCTTCCCCTGGTAGGTGATCTCCCGGGTGGGCGCCGCGTGGCAGGAGGGGCAGCCGTTCTGCGCCTGGTCGTGGGCAACGCCCTTGAAGTGGCACAGGTAGCAGACGTTCATCGAAACCTTGAGGTGCTCACCCTGGACGATGTCCGAGTGGCAGCTCCGGCAGTGCAGGCGCATGCCGCGCTTCATCTCGGTGAAGTGCGGCTTGTGGTCGAAGGAGATGCCTCGCTTCGCGATCGTGGCCTTGGACTCGATGAGCCGCTTGTCGTGGCAGTCCGACGCGAGACAGTTCTGATCGGGGACGTTCGAAAGCGGCCGCGGGTTGTACGCGCCCGCGAGGAAGAGGAACTGGCCGGCCAGCGCGCGCCCCGGGCTGTAGACGTGGCACTTCATGCAGGGGACCATCTTGTGCGTCGAGGTCTGCCACTTCTTGTAGTAGGGCTCGATGAAGTGGCAGGAGGAGCAGGTCTTGGGATTCTCGAAGCTCACCTTCCCCAGGTAGGAAGCGAGTCCGATCCCGATCACGCAGGCAGCCAGCGCGACGACGATGGTCTTGGTCTTCATGTCCGACGAGCGTATCGGGTCCGTGGCACGCCAGGCCTGACGCTCGTCAGGATGGGTACGGTTTTTCGGGTTGTACCCGCCCGGGACGCACACTCGTCGGCGCTACTGCTTCACGGCCGGGACGGCGGAGAGGTACCGGTGAGCTGGCTCGATCCGATGGTGACGCTGCCGGTTCCGGTGCCGAACTTCTCGACGGCCTGGAGGATGATCTGCTCGGCGTTGGGGCGGCTTTCGCCGCCCCTCGTCACAGCCATTCTGAAGGGAGACCTTCGGGCTACGCGTTCCGCTTCTCTTCCACTTCCTTGGCCAGCTCGGCGAGCTTCGCGTCCTCGGCCTTGGCCTCTTCCGCCTTCTTCTCGGTGGCCTTGCCCGTGAGGTGCGCGGCGCCGGGAGCCCAGCCGGGGGTGATGGTCGCGGCCAGGTCCTGCGCCGAGCGGCTGAAGGCGCCGGTCAGTCCGCCGACCGCGGTCTTCGCGGCGAGGTAGAGACCGATGAAGGGGAGGAACACCACCATCAGGCCGCCCAGCACCGGCATGATCAGCAGGGCCGCTGCGGTGTTCAGCTTCACGTAGTGCTCGGAGGCGGCGCCCGGAAGCTTCTGGCCGTCCTTCTCGATGGGGAAGATCTCCCAGTTGCTCTTGGAGAGGTAGTACCCG